>CAWABC010000068.1:0-69805 GCA_963780105.1 uncultured Acidobacteriaceae bacterium | reverse complement strand
CAAATAGAAGGCGATGTCTACTCAGTAGTTAGCGTCTTGCGCTTCTTCGCCATACCCGAAGCGGCATCAAACCATAGCTTCCACTGCGCGTTGTCTTCTTCGACGACCCAAGTCTTCTGTCCGGTCGCAGGCTGCGCAAGATTGCGTGCTTTCAGCAGTTCTGTCACGGCCTCTTCCTTCATGCCGACAGAAACCGAATCGCAGATAGATCCAGCGCGGGTATTGAACGGATTCGGCGGCGACGCAAGCGTTGAATTCTCCCCCGAGTTGGCCTGCGGTGCCCGTGCGAAGCAATCTTGCGCCGCCACATCAGGATTCCATCGGAGGTGAAGGCTCTGATGTAAGTGCCATCGGCGCACTCGCTCTGCTCAAAGACATCAGGGCCGTTCGCAACCGGCACCGCCGGCATGATCTTGGTCGTACGACATCCGGGGAGGTCTCCCGAGCTCCAGATCACCGTGCCCTGCGGGAGCGGGCCACCTCCAACCACTTCAATGTGGGCATTGGCAGAGCCACATGACTAGTATTTGCCTTGAGGGGCACCCTCCAACCCGCCGGAATCACCACTTTAATCTCTTCGTCATAGATCCTCCACACGCCCGACCCGTGCATCCACTGTACGTTGCGAAGGTGAAACTGAGCCTCCGCAACACCGACGCCCGCCCACCACTTCGTCGCGGAAGCCGAACTGACGGTCACCGTTGGACCGGGTTCGCCTGGAGTTCGTCCCATATCCTACACTCGTGGCAGGAGCACACAGGCTTCGCCAATCCGAAACCTCCAACCCACTATGGTTGCAGTCGAATGGATTGTATACGTGGGTACACGCCGTAGCAGTTCGCGCACGGGCGATTAGTGCCTCGCCCCTTACCGCAGCAACTCCCCCAGCTCCCTCGGCGTCTCCACCACCACGTCCGGAGCCACCTCTTCCAGCGAATGCGGAGCGAACCCATAGGTCACGCCGCATGTCCACAACCCGGCATTGCGCCCGGTCAAGACGTCAACCGACGAATCTCCAATGATCAGCGCGTCATCCGCCGCCACGCCCGTTTCGTGCAAGATGGTCAGCACCCCCAGCGGATCGGGCTTCTTTGTGGTAAAGCTGTTGCCACCGTACACACTCACGAAGAAATCTCCCAACCCCAGCGCCTGCACAATTTGGCGCGAAGGATTGACCGGTTTATTTGATAGCACGGCCATCTGCCGCTGCAAACATTGGCGGACAGGAGTGTCCGCCCTACACGAGCCCTTGGCCAAGTTCGCCAGTGTCTCCGGAATCCCCTCATAAACCGTGGTGTGGTCGAGCTTGTGCAGCCGGTAGTAGCTCAGAAAATACTCCATTGCGCCCTGAAAGAAGGCCTCGTCATCCGTGTCCGCCAGCGCGCGCCGCACCAGCGCCGGGGCTCCATCTCCCACGTAGCTGGCAATGACGTCGCCGTCCAACTCCGGACGCCCCACATGCCGCAACATCGCATTCACGGAGTGAATCAAATCCAGCCGGGAGTCAATCAGCGTGCCATCCAGGTCAAACACCAGCAGGCGGACGCGATGCGGATCGAACGGGCGCAGGAAGCGAATCATGCCTCTCCAGAATAAACCAGTTGTCAGGTCTCAGTTTTCAGTTGTCAGTTTTCAGTTCTCAGGATAATCTCGTCATCCGCGCAGAGGCGATCCTTTACTGAGAACTGAGAACTGACAACTGTGAACTGATTTACAATGATGCGGGGCTGAAACTCCGTGGGGTGAGAACCGCAGCATGGCCACGACCAAAGTCGATCCCAAGCTGAACGAAACCAACATCGCGAAAAAGGCCAAGACGTATGACGGCCTGACGAGTCAGCAACTCATCGACGCGTATCGCATCATGTTTACTTCGCGCCGCGTGGACGACCGCGAAATCCTGCTCAAGCGCCAGCAGAAGGTCTTCTTCCAAATCTCAGGCGCCGGCCACGAAGCTCTGGGCGCCGCCGCGGCTCTTGGCTCTGAAACCCGGCTACGACTGGTTCTATCCTTACTATCGCGACCGCGCGCTGTGTCTCGCCCTGGGCGCGACTCCGCTCGAAATGCTGCTGGGCGCCGTGGGCGCGGCCGACGACCCCAGTTCCGGCGGCCGCCAGATGCCCTCGCACTGGGCCTACAAGCGGCTCAACGTCGTCACCCAATCGTCCTGCACCGGCACCCAGATTTTGCAGGCCGTCGGATGTGCCGAAGCCGGCCGCTATTTCTCGAAGCACCCAAAGTCCGCGCCAAAAGCCGCCGGCGATTACCGCCAATTCAAAGACGTTCAGTTCCAGGGCGACGAAATCACTTACGTCTCGCTCGGCGACGGCACCACCAGCGAAGGCGAATTCTGGGAGGCGATGAACACCGCCTCCAACCGCCGCCTGCCGGTACTTTTTTGCGTCGAGGACAACCAATACGCGATTTCCGTGCCCGTCGAGGTGCAGACCTCCGGCGGCAACATTTCGCGCCTGGTCTCCGGCTTCCCCAACTTCCATTTTGAAGAAATTGACGGCACCGACCCAGTCGTCGCCTACGCGGCCTTCCGGCGCGCCGCCGATTATTGCCGCGCTGGTCATGGTCCGGCGTTTGTCCACGCCCACGTGATTCGTCCGTATTCCCACTCTCTCTCCGACGACGAGCGCCTGTACCGCCCCGACTCCGAGCGCCAGGCCGATGCCGCGCGCGACCCGGTTCCGCGCCTGCAAATGTTCCTGCTGCGGGAAGGAATCCTCGACGAACAAGGGATCAACCAGATCGAGCACGAAATCGAAGAGCAAATCCAGGCCGACGCCGACCGTGCGCTCGACGCCGCCCTGCCGCAGCCGGAGACGATTTACAACTACGTGTACTCGCCCGATCTCGATCCCACGTCGGCGGCGTTCGATACGCATCCCGCATTGGCCGCGCCCGAGGCCGCTGCCGAGGGCAAGCCCGCAGCCGCCTCGCCGAACAAGACGTCGCAGAACAAGGCGTCTCTAAACAAGACCATGGCGGACCTCATCAACGCCACCCTGCGCGACGAGATGCGCCGCGATGAGCGCATCGTCATATTCGGAGAAGATGTCGCCGACGCCAGCCGCGAAGAATATCTCAAGCAGAAGGTGATCAAGGGCAAGGGCGGAGTCTTCAAGCTAACCTCGGGCTTGCAGATGGAATTCGGCTCCGACCGCGTCTTCAATTCTCCGCTAGCCGAAGCCAACATCATCGGCCGCGCCACCGGCATGGCCACTCGCGGATTGAAGCCCGTGGTTGAGATCCAGTTTTTCGATTACATCTGGCCGGCAATGATGCAGTTGCGCGACGAACTTCCCATCATCCGCTGGCGCTCGAACAACGCTTTCTCGTCGCCGGTGGTGATCCGGGTGGCGATTGGCGGCTATCTGACGGGCGGCGCAATTTATCACTCGCAGTGCGGCGAGAGCATCTTCACCCACACTCCCGGATTGCGCGTCGTGTTCCCGTCCAACGCCCTCGATGCCGCGGGCCTGCTGCGCACCGCGATCCGGTGCGACGACCCGGTCCTGTTCCTCGAGCACAAGCGCCTCTACCGCGAAACCTACGGACGCGCGCCCTATCCCGGTCCCGACTACATGATCCCGTTCGGAAAAGCGAAAGTCGTGCAGCCCGGAACCAACCTCACCGTCATTACTTACGGCGCGTGGTTCCGCGCGCGCTGCAAGCCGCGCAAAAGCTGGAACGTGAGCATCACGTCAGCGTCGAACTGATCGACCTGCGCACCTCTGAATCCGTTTGACTGGGATGCGATTGCCGCGTCAGTAAGAAAACCAACCGCGCGTTGATTGCCTACGAAGACTCGCTGAGCTGGGGATACGGCGCCGAAATTGCCGCCCGCATCGCCGACCAGCTCTTCCATCATCTCGATGCCCCGGTGAAGCGAGTCGCCGCCACCGATACGTTCGTCGGCTATCAGCCGCATCCTCGAGAATGCCATCCTGCCGCAGCGAGCGACCTGTTCCGCGCCATGAAGGAACTCGCGGAATTCTAACATCTGGGTAACAGTGGCGGATTGTGTCACGTTGAGAGGAGCTGTAGCTTTTTGGTCTTGGCCTGTAGCCCCTGTCGAGACTGGCAGCGTGAGTCCCAACTCGGAGGCGAAGCCACCAGGTAACAACGGGCAAATCTTCAGGGACGGGTCTCTGCGCCGCGAAGGGGCGCAATGTGGCTCCAGCCGGCGGCTCGTTCAGAAACACGCTGGCGTGCCTGCAGCCAGCGGCATACACCCGCCACGTTCCGCCCGGCTCAGGACCTCAGAACCCATCAAGGCTTGGGTTGTTATCGGAGAAGGCTTAACTGGGTACTGGGGCAGAAGCCCAGGCGGGAATCGCCGCCTAGCCCGGCCAGCCATCGTGCGGCAATGGCGTTGTGAACGTGGCTCTCCAGAGTGAGCGCGATCCTCCAGACGTTCACATCAGGAAGAGAAATGATCTCGAACACTTCGCATTGTCGAGCACGAGTGTCCCCGGCCGCTTGGAGCGTACCAGCGGGGATGCCAAAGCGAGGACGCGCCGAGGCCTCGACGGAAGCTCGTTTCCTCGCCATGGAGGATTGGCCCTTTACGCCCGCGCTTCCCCGCGGCCTTGCTCTTGGGTCGCGATCAAGGGAGTCCGTAATGCACCGTGGTCAGCATACATTCTTCTACCATATTTATGGCTGAATGGGTAGTTCCATCTTTAGGAGGCCGCTTTGGTTTTCCGCCCGCCCCTCCCGCCCACCGTCGCTCCCCACGGCCCACCGTCGAACAAACGAGCGCAAACGCGATCGCCGCCAACGCCATCGGCGTTGTACCCGCCATTGCCCATCAGCCCGTTCTTAAAGTGCACCTTCCAAATGGCTACGCCCATCTCGATCAAGAAGGCGAGCGAGAGAAGCGCGCAACAATCCATACGATTCCGATTCCACCTAGAATTCGTTGCCGGAAAGATACGCCATCCGGCCGGGAAGCCCGAGCGAGCCCACGAACTCCATGTGGGTGAATGGAATCCGCCAAAAACTTTGTGATAACAAAACAAACCAGCGCAAACGCGATCGCCGCCACCGCCAGCGGAAATTCAAATCCGCCATTGCCCATCAGCCCGTTTTTAAAGTGCACCTTCCAGATGGCCACCCCCATCTCGATCAAGAATGCGAGCGAGAAAAATCGCGCGAACAATCCCAGCACGATAGCAATTCCACCGAAGAATTCCGTCCCAGTGGAAAGATAGGCCATCCAGCTCGGAAGCCCGAGCGAAGCCACGTACTCCATGTGGTGATGGAATCCGCCAAACACTTTGTGATAACCATGCGCGATCATGATCGCTCCCAACACGAGCCGCATCACGAGCAGCGCCAAAGGCTGCAACCGATTAAGAAAATTCACGCTCACCTCCGAACTCAGTACCCAGTTGCCAGTACCTAGTACCCAGAAGAAGGGACTGAGAACCGGCAACTGCTACTGGGTACTGGATGAACTGGGTACTGACAACTGCTACCAGCTCGAATACGCAGTGCCCTCGCTGCTCACCTGGTCGGAGCCGCTGCGGCAACCGACAATGCCAGGCTGCGTCTGGTCGATGGACTTGAGTGAGTCTTCCTGATCGCACTGCCAGGTATCCCGGGCGCCGGTAATGTCTTTTGGGATTTCCTTCAGATATCCCGCCGAAACCAGATCTTCCAGCGCCTGCGGCGCTTTCTGCTTGTCGAGCGTGTACTGATCGATGAGTTTGTTGATGGTCGCCAGATTCTGCTTCAGCGTAGTTTCGCGCGCCCGCATGATGCTCTGGTTGTACATCGGCAGCGCAATCGACAGCAGGATCAGGACCATGCTGATGACGATCAGCATCTCGATCAGCGTGAAACCCCGGTTTCGGACTTTGGCACTGCCGGCATGGGACCTGAATTTCATCTACCAATCCTTATACTTCGTGCCGTCCAACGCCTCTTGGTCCGACTTGCTGTAAACATCGAACACGTTCTGCCCATCCCAGGAGTCCGAGTCTTTATCGTCCTGCATCGAACGCATTCCCCATTCGTCCTTCTTGGTCATGGGATCGACGGGGATGCGGCGGAGGAATTTTAGCTTCTTACCGGCAACATCCACACCGTTGACCAGCGTGTCCAGATCCGGAGGATAGTTTTCGCTTCCCACCTTGGTCTGGAACGCGCCCCGGTCGGCGGCGTCTTTGTAACGGTCGATGGCGTCGCGGATCATCCAGAGGTCTTCGCGCAGTTCGTGCTCGCGTTCCCGATAAATCGTGATTTTCACCAGCGGAAACGCCGCTCCCACCAGAATGGCCAGAATCCCAGTCGCAACGATCAACTCGATCAGCGTGAACCCGCGTTGGCGCCGGGAAACCGCAAACCTCGAGCCGGGTCGATAAATCGGTTTTGGGTAGGGCACGGCTTCAGCCGTGCCGTTGAGAGCCTCGAGGAATGCGGGCTTTGGCCCCTGAGGGACGTGCGGTCCGAACCGAACGGCATTCATGAAGCCGGACCTCGCCTTTCGCTCGTTTGTCGACTCTCTCATAATTCATGTTTCAGTTCTCATTCAAATCACCCTGGTTCTCGAGAACCGAGAACTCCTTACTGAATCGTAATCGCCGCCTGCGCTCCGCTCATCGCAATCGGTTGCATCGCCGGATCGCGCGCTCCGCCCCGAGTGATGGTCAGCGCCGATTGGCCCGGCCCCTTCGCCATGAAGGTGAGCGTCACCACCGCCCCCTGTCCCGAAACGCCCCCGGCCCCCGGAGGCCGCGTGGCCGTGACCTGCAGCGTGCCGGTCGTGGGATCGTCGCGATGCACCAGCGCCACCGCTTGCCCATCCTGCGACAGGAATCCGCCGTTGGAAACGTTGACCACTTGCAACTGATTCGGATCGTAGCTGAGTTGCACCGGCACCGAGTACACGTTCTGCCCGCCTGAAACCAGTACATTCACCGTGAAGGTCGAACCCTTGGTCTGGTTCAAGGTGGCCGGATCGAACAGGAACGTTCCCGTGCCGCTGCCCGGCTGACTCTGTGCAACCGGATTCGGCGGGATCTGATTCTGCGAATTCTGATTCTGAGGAATGGAGCTCTGAGCAACCTGGCCCGGAGCCGTTGGCGTCGGCGGCGCGGGAGCGACTGCCGCTGCTCCCGGCGAAGCCGCGGCCGGCGCACTCGCCGCTGGTGTTGGCTTGCTGTTCGATCGTCTCAGCTCCAGCGCATTGGCCGTACCCACGTCAATCATGTCGGCATCGCCATGTGGGACGTCAGGCCCACGAATAATGTGCGGGATGAGCACGAACACAAGTTCGCTCTCGCGAGTGGTCTTTGCTGCTCTGCGCAAAGAAGTATTTGAGGATCGGAATCGAGGCCAGACCCGGAATCCCGCTCAGGGACTGCGTCCGCGTGTCCTCCATCATGCCGCCCAGCAGACTGACTTCGCCATCCTTCAGCCGAATATCGTGCTCGATCTTGCGCTGGCCGATCACCGGCTGGCTGACACCGCCAATGTCCTGATACCGATCCACTGCCGAGACGTCCATCGCCAACTTCAAGGAAATTTCCCGTCCCGCATGAACCCGCGGCGTAATGTCGATGTTCACGCCCACATCAAGGTATTGAAACTGGGTATTCACCAGCGGGTTGATGCCGACTCCGCCAATACCCGGCTGGAACGATCCGGTCGCCACCGGCACGCGCTCGCCGATCTTCAATGTCGCCTTCTGCCCGTCCAGGGCGCGGATCTGCGGATTCTGAATGAGCTTGGTATCGCTATCGCTCATCAACGCCGACGCCGTAGCCGCCGGAATCGTCACCTGGAAATCGGTGGCGTTCAGGTTGGCCAGCGTATTCAGGTTGATTCCGTTCGACGATGTCGGAGTGGTCGTGCCGCTGTAGTGGTCGTAGTCGAACTGGACGTGTTGACGTTGGGCTGCAGTGCGACCGAGAGGGGATTGGTCGGTGAGTTGGCGGGTCGATTCCAAGCGTGCGCGACTGGTCGCGGCTCACCTGCATGATCGCCACTTCGATCAGCACCTCGGGCCTCGCCTTGTCGAGATCGTCCACCAGTTTCTGCGCCAGCGCCATCTGGTCCGGCGTTCCCCGCACCACGATCGCCCCCTGCGAGGGCAACTGCTGAATTCGGCTCACCTCCAGGATGGTGCGCATCGCGTTCACCACGTCCTGCAATTCGGTAGGCTGGGAAAGGTTGGAAAGATAAAAAGTTTTGATGACGTTTTGTTCCAGCTCTTTCCGCTTTGCAGGATTGTCTTGCGCGACAAAAATCGTGTTCGGCGTCACCGGACGCCAAAAGGTTTTGGTCTCAAACGAAATGATTTGCAGCGCGTCTTCCAGCGTCACGCCATTCAGTTCGATGCGCGTCTGTTTCGGCGTGTAATCGGGATCGAAGAGCACGTTGATGCCGGCCAGCTTGCCCACCGTCTCGTAGATCACATTGGTTTTTTCCGTGAGCTTGAGGGTAATGGGCACGTTGGCGAGCGGAGCCAGTTCCACCGGCCCCTGCGCCGACTTCAGCCGTTTGCGCAATGCGCTTTCGCCCGCTGCCGCAGCCTGCGGTGGCGGATTCTGCGCTTCCCGAATCATCTGCTCGGTGCGCTTCAGTTCCTGCTGCGCGATGAACGAAGAGGAGTCGGTCTCCAGCGCCTTCTGGAATTGCGCCAGCGCCTCGTCCAGCTTGCCGGCATCCCGCAGAATCTGCCCGCGATGCACCTCCGACGACGCCGCAAGAAAACGGTTGCGTTCGAACGCCGTCCGATATCTCAGCTCTTTCGGTTTTAAGTTGTAGGCTTGCTTGAAATAGTCGAAGGCCTGCTCATAGTTCTGCCGCGCCTCGGCATCTTGACCCTTCTCGTAGAGCGCCTTGGCAGAATCAACCTTCTTGGCAAAAGCAGGAAGGCTCAAGCAGAGCAGTAGCAGAACCAACGGAGCCGGACGGATCAGGCGTCTCATCAAGCAGTCCTCATAAAAATCTCTCTCGGCACCGGCCTACACTGCCCGTGTGGGGACGGCCGCCCTCGCCGGGGTCCCCGGGCCGCGCGCTTTTCGCGGGCTGGGGTGTTTGGCCGTCCAATCCGAGCGTAAGCTCGGCATCTGCCTGTGCCCACAACCATTCCGGGTTCCATCAAGTCGGCCAAGATTCATCCAACCACCCGAAATAGCAAGCGGGCCGGGCGTCTCAAAAGCCGTCATGCGCAAAAGTACCGGAAAATCGGATTATAACATCGCCTCAACTAGCATCCGAAGTGATTGCCATGACAGTGTTTACACTCATTAGTACCTGTACTGCAGGTCTCAGGTCGCAGGTGTCAGGTCTTAGGGGAAGCCTGATTAAGTCTCTGGGGGCCTCCGTGCACCCCTGTGTACCCTGTGGTTCAAGGTTTTCGATGCTACTTAATCCGAGTTTCCTTAGGACAAACTCCGATCTCGAAAGGCAACTGCGGTTTGGCTTTTCCTGAGACCTGACACCTGAGACCTGCCGTGATACTTTCTTTTCAGCACCATGGCCAAGCAGACCACTCACCAGACCCAGCCCAATCGGGAGAAGAATCCGCGCCGCCAGCCCACCGCTTCCGGCGAGAAAGACGCCTCTGTCAACAGGAACGCCAGCCACAACTATTTCTTGCTAGAAAAATTCGAGGCTGGAGTCGTGCTCACCGGAACCGAAGTGAAATCGGTGCGCGGAGGCACGTCCAATCTCAAGGACGCCTACGGCCTGATCAAAGACGGCGAACTCTGGCTTCTCAACTGCCACATTGGCCCCTACGACCACGGCAACTCCGCCAATCATGCCGCCCTGCGCACCCGCAAACTTCTGGTTCACAAGGAAGAAATTCGCAAGCTCATCGGCAAAACCCAGCAAAAGGGACTCACCCTGATCCCCACCCGCATGTATTTCAAGAATGGCCGAATCAAAGTGGAACTCGCGCTGGCCAAAGGCAAGCAGTTGTGGGACAAGCGGGAAACCGAGCGCCGCCGCACCGCCGACAAAGAAGCCCGCGAGGCCATTTCCCGGGGAAGAAAGTAAGGCTAAAGCAAATGTGGAGCGACGGGCGTCCACGCCCGTCCGCGAAGGGACGAACGGATTCCGTCGCCGACTCCGGAACCAGGATCCGCTTTAGAGGGCGAACTAGCACAGCTCGGTGATTCGACGCCGGGAAAAGTCTTCACAACCTGTCAATGAGCGCGATGTTTCAACAACAACCGCGTAGCTCTTGCCGTAACCTAAGATGTAAAATCCGCCGTGAGCCTTGAACGTGAATGAAATGAAATCAAAGTTGGGGAAACTACGGCTGATTCAGTCAGCATATGTAGCGACAATACCGCTCTTTGGATGGATTGCCGAGAGCACCAGTGGTCGCGGCAGCAGCGGTTGGACTTTGTGGCATTGGGTGATGACGGGCCTTGCTCTCTGGGCAGCATTGGGAGGGTTTCGCATTCGCCGTCGAATGATAAGTCGCGCCGAGGAGGCGTTAGCGAAGGACGCTTCTAATCCGAAGGCTCCTAGACAGTGGCAGGCGGGTCAAATCGTCGGGATGGCATTCGCCGAAGCTATCGTTTTATATGGAGTAGTGGTGCGCATGGTCCTTGGTGGTGCTCTTTGGCAAGCCTCGCTATTTTACGCGGCTGGCCTATTCTTGCTGCTGCTCTGGACACCCCGGATGCCGACGACACCACCGTCAAATTGAACACGGTCAACTGCTTTTTCATTTCAATTGTCGAAATCGGCGTTTACACCAATTGATCCACCTTCAGGCGCTCCACGGAAGCCAAGTTCACCAACCGGCTGCTCCGCAAGCGCCCGTCGCTCAGTTGGCGGATGGCCCAGCCTTCCCCCGACACAATCCACAAAGTGGGTGCCCCATCCTTCGCGGCTTTTCGCGAAGGGTGGGCGGAGGTCTGATCGCACCATCGAACCGTGCACCTTCAAGCCGCGCGGGTTGAAAACGACTCCGCTGAAGAAATGCCAAGGTGGGTTCAAGTACCCGCGATAGGAATCCGTTGCTTTTTTGTCTCGAACTGGCCGATACTTGCCCGAGTTGACGAGGGAGGGGATCAATGGCTAGTTCGCGTATTCCCGGAGTAAGGGCTGAGACTTGTACAGTCAGGCGCCCAGGAGGCATGACATTTTGAGCACGCGAGATCCGACCCGTCGCGATCCTCTCGACCCGTCCTTGCCGCCCACAACTCCGGGGTCTCGCGGTAGAAACGATCCCACAGACCCAAGCGTGAGATCGAACAAAAGGGGAGATGAAACGCCCCAAGCCAGAGTTCTGCAGATCAGCGGCCTTAGAGTGGATGACCTGGGCGACGAAGCAAACACACTCCGAGCGATATATAACAAAGGCAACGAGGAATTAGTCGCTAAGGGAAGAGCAATGCTAAAAAGCGGGCAAGGCGAGGAAGAGGTAGCCCGCTGGATTGTGAAAGAGAGGAACGACCTGAAGGTTGTCATCCGCAACCAAGGGAATGCGTTGTTCCGCGAAATCGCTGAATGGCGAAACAAAATTAAGTATGGGAACGAGGTAGGCCCTTCATACGAGCAGCGCGTGGCGGAGCTTATGAAGAAAGTTCCCCCACAGGAGATCGATATCACGATCATTGAAGGCGCTGCGAAGGGCAGCAAGGGCTTCAACGCTGCCGGAAAAGTGATGAAGGGTGTTGGGAAACTGGCCGTAGTTGCAGGGTTCGTGGTCATGGCTACCCAGAACTCGCCAGCTGCGGAAGCTCCTCTGCCAAAGACTATGGCCGATGAGATTGAGACCGAAAGGGCACGCCTGCGACTCGGAATACCAGCCGGAGCTAACATAGATAAACATGGCCATCTCAAGCCGGCGTTCTACATGCAGGTGGATATCTTCGATCCACATGCCGGCGATGAGTTCGATGCCGAGACTGACGAGATTCTGTGGTTTCTAGGCTTCTCTATCACCTACCGCTACGGAGGCGTGCAATGGACGGTACCTGGGCGTTAGGGTAGAGCCCTTCACAAGCCCACGACGTTGAGCAGGTGCAGTTCAGGGAGGCTTCATAGAAAGACACGCGGACAATGAAGAGTCGTCGTCCCGCAAAGGCGCAGACGAAGTGTCGTGGTGAGTGTCTTTGTTACGAAAGCAGAATCGTTAGTCCGCCGACCCCAGCCCCTTCATCGTCTCCACCACCCAGTTGTCGGACTGCTTCCTCAGTGAGATCGAGACCATCGCCGGCTTGGCCGCTTTGGCCTTGCCTTTGGCATCGCTGTAGGCGAGGGTTTCCCGGCACTCGACTTTGGCGGAATCTCCGATTACCGTTGGAGGAGCGCATTCCAGCCCCAGCTTGGGCGTTGCCGACGATGCTTTCAGGAACTGGAACACATCCTTGAGGGCGGACTCGCGCCGATGGTCCAGGCCCGGCCATACCTGGCGCATTTGCGGGAGGCTGAGATTGTCGAAAGCCGTACGGTACTTCTGCAGCGTCAACTCCATCCCCCCGATCTCTTCGCTGGACGCAGCACGAATGCTTGCATTGCTGACTTGTGCGCTGCGCACGTCTTTGGCAACGGCGGTCTGGAGTTTCTGGGAATTCCCGGTGCTCTGGAAGATACGGCCCTGAGCGCCCGGATCGGGGTTAGTAACCGTGCTCGGCGCCTTGCTTCCATCTTCGGCGACGCAAGAACCCACCAAGATCACACCAGCGAACAACGCCAAGAACAGGCTCGTTTCCCTTTTCACAGAGGCAGCCCTCCTACTTGGAAGGCTACTTCGGCTCGCTTCCGCGGGCTAATTACGAAGGGCCAAAGTCACTAATGTCAGTTGGGCAACTCGACTAGGAACCCCCGGTAGTTACCTGGGGGTAACCTTCCGGGCTCATCTGCTTTAACTTCAGCTCTTCCGCAGCCCGCTAAACGTAAAATAGTGCGTTGCAATCCTACGAGGGGTGTATAGTGCGGGGCTGTTGGTCCCTGCAACGGAAGTTGTGGTGAATGTAAAGAAGGAAATTCCGGACTAAGGAGAAACGACGATGACCGCGAAGTTTACGACCAAACTTCTTGTCTTACTTTTCGCGTTAAGCCTGATCAGCGGAACGGCTGTGGCGCAGGCCGGCGCCAAAACTGCCAAAGCCCCCACCGCCGCGGCTGCCAAGGCCGATCTGCTCGACATCAACTCGGCGACCAAGGACCAACTGCAAGCTCTGCCGGGCATCGGGGCGGCGTACTCACAGAAAATCATCGACGGCCGTCCCTATAAGAAGAAGACCGACCTGGTGCAGAAGAAAATTGTTCCCCAAGCCACTTACGACAAGATTAAAGACCAGATCATCGCGAAACAGAAGTAAGAAGTGTTTTTGTCGTAGAGGGCGCGCGATTGTTTTGAACGAGCGCCCTTCTTTTTCGCTAAATCATCACGGTTCGCTTGAAATACTCAAATACCCGCCGGACACCATCACCGTGAGCACGTCCGCGAACTCTCGGAATGGCGTCTCCGGCTGAATGATTCCTTGCGCCTTCATCGACTCGAACAGCTGTTCTCCGGTCCGCGCGCCGTCGCATTCGGAGAGTAACTGAAGGGTCCACTCGGGCGCCTCCAACTGCATTTTGAAGGGTGCGTCGGTGAAGAGCTTTTGCGATTCCGGCGTCCAGTTCCCTTCCTTGAGCGTGTAATTCGCAGTGAGCCGACATTCCTCGGAAGCTTTCAAGCGATTGCGCTGCAGCATCGCCGTGTCCTCGCCGCGGGCGACCTGGCGCTCCCACTCCATCAGTTTCTCGATCTCCGGCAAACCCGCCTTTTCTGCCATGGTGCGGCGGATGGTGTATCCCTTCCGCTTCTCCCCGTGACGGTAAATGAAGATGCCGCCAAACACAAAGCTGACAATCTTCAGTTTCTGGAGGACTTCTCTCCATTTCTGCACTTGCTCGACACTTCCCCGCCCTCGGACCACGTCATTGAGCGCTTGTGTAGCCGGCTCCATCTCGCTTCGGACAAACAGAGCTACGTCAAACTCCTCGTGGCGATCCCCGAGAAACGAACGGATCCGCTGTTCGAATGGATCGTCCACGCGGTCCGAGCCCAGGCTCACGCAGACGAGCAAGCCGCAGTCGTCGAGATACGCCGCAAGTTCCTGGATGATCCGCCGCGTAATGTGTTCTCCGTCTTGTCCCCCGTCATAGAAAACATATTTCGGCTCCAGAACGGGAACATAGGGTGGATGCGCCACGATCCGGTCAAACGTCTTTCCGGAGGCTGGTGAATAGAGATCTCCTTCGCCGACAGCGACGTTGTCGAGTTCGTTCAATCGCCGGTTGAATTCCGCGAAGTGCGCACTCCGGGCGGCGATGTCAAAAGCGTACGCCTGCTTGGCGCCGTTGCGCGCCGCCAGGAAAGCGGCGATCCCGGTGCCGCAGCATAGTTCCAGGAATCGCTCGCAAGGCGAAGCCGGAATCATGGTCAGGAAGCCGCGCGTCGTCCCCAAGATCGCGGGATAAACCACGTCTACGGGCGGTTGAAACGGCTGCCCGTCAACTCCACACCAGCGGTCCGAGACGATATAAAGGCCGTGTGTCGCGTACATGGCGACGGTGGCTATGCATCTTCCGCTTGACCCATGGGGTTCGATCAGCCCCAGGGAGTTCAGCAATTCGAAAGGTCGATCCCCGACCGCCTGCCGCACCCTGTCGGTTTCGACACTCTTGCCCTGCAGAAACAACGCCGCCAGCGTGCCAAATGCCGAGGGCGCCTCGCCTCCCTTGGCCTGGACTTCGAATTCCGCCTCGGCGATATGACGGAGGTGGAAGTGGCCCTCCATGTTCTCCTGAACAAATCCGAGCCGTGGAAGCTCCTCCCGCAGGGAATGAAATTGCTCTCGCGTGCCCAGGTGGATCGGGTAAGCGTTCGATTCTTGTGAGGTCGATGGAAGATGCATCGGAGATTGGCAACCCCAGTTATTCTACTTCCAAAACTCTTGTTTCATTCGTTGGGGTTCTCCGTGTGAAGTCCTATCAACTGCATCGGAGCAAGCGAGATGGGCATATAATCTCTACCGACTTCGAGGTAAAAAAGGAAATTCCGGTGAAAATGGTTGAGAAGGGCACTCCAACTCACGAGAAAGTCCAAACCGGTGCCGCGCCGTCGTCGAAGAAACCCGATCCAACTTCGGTCCCCGCCAGAAGTTTAAAACCCCGGCGCTTGGATAAGGACTGTGACTACAACCAGGAACTTGGGCGGCTGCAAATCGAACTGGTGAAGCTGCAGGAGTGGATCCGGCGCCAGGGTCTAAAAGTGGTGATTCTGTTCGAGGGCCGTGATGCCGCAGGCAAGGGAGGCGCCATCAAGCGAATTACCCAGACCTTAAATCCCCGCATCTGCCGCGTGGTGGCGCTGGGCACGCCGACAGAGCGGGAAAAAACTCAATGGTACTTCCAGCGCTACGTGGCCCACCTGCCGGCCGCTGGCGAGATCGTGCTGTTCGACCGGAGCTGGTATAACCGGGCCGGCGTCGAGCATGTGATGGGCTTCTGCACCGAGGCCGAGTATATGGAATTCCTGCACAGCTGCCCGGAGTTCGAGCGGATGCTGGTGCGCGCGGGCATCATGCTGATCAAGTATTGGTTCTCGGTGAGTGATGAGGAGCAAGAACGCCGCTTTCAGGATCGTATGAATGACGTCACCAAGCGCTGGAAGCTGAGTCCCATGGATCTGGAGTCGCGGCGCCGCTGGGCCGAATATTCCCGGGCCAAAGATGAGATGTTCGCCGTGACCGATATCAAGCAGGCGCCTTGGTGCGTCGTAAACGCAGAGAACAAGAAATGCGCCCGGCTGAACGTGATCAGCCACTTGCTGTCACTGATTCCATATCAGGATCTGACGCCGGAGCGTTTGAAGCTGCCGCCGCTCGATAAAACCAAGTACGTAAGGCCACCCATCCAGGAACAGAACTTCATCCCCGAGGTGTACGGGTAGAGCGAGTAGGGATTCGGGTGGACGCGTGGCCCATCACCCGCTTCACTGGCTGGGCAAGTCGTGCGCTATCGTTGCGGAGTTGGCCCGGACATTGGGGATTTGTCGAGACTTGGCTTGTCCTGTGGCGCCTTGTCTGGAACGACGGGCTCAATTGGTGAAAGCGGCGGCTGGTTCGATCCCGGCAGTAACGATGACGGAGTAGCGAACAGCGGGTCGGGCAGCGAATCGGGCGCCGACGGCTCTTGCGCGGGTCGGATTCCCTTGGCTTCCACGATCGACCATCGCCAATCTTCATCGGGGCCGGGAGTGATTCCGATATTTTCGTGAAACGCGGTCGTACTAAAGGGCTTGGCCTCAGCCTTGAGGTGATAGAGGAGAGTTACGTCGGAACGCCGCTCGACGGCGATGGGCACAATACCTTCAGCGGCGGGAATTACCCGTGCCCGCGCAGCCAATTCGGCGTTTTCTCCCGGCCGGCGTTCGAGCGTCAGGCCAATCGTGATTTCTCGCAGATCCCAGTCGGTTCCGTTGAATACTTCCAGTTGCAGCGCTTCATCCTGAATGGAACCGGGGCCGTCGATCTTGAGCAGTTCGGTCAGTGGCAAGTCCTCGATCAGAACCGGCTTGATCAGCAGCGAACTGGCCCGGGCATTGAACGAGAGACTGCAGGTTACGTCGGGAGACGATACTTTCAGCGTATTGCCGGAGGGGTCAATCGAGAAGACGGTCTTGTCTGGTTTGAGCGGCCTTGCGTTCTTGGCGTCCTCCATGACCTGAGCGAGATTGTCGTTATCGATGACGGTGCGGGCGGGGTCCGGCGCTGGTTGAGGCTGCTGCTGCGCTTTGTTCTTACGCAGGTCGCGAGCCAGGTCGCCGAGCGAAGGGGCATCGTCTTGCGCCAAAGCCGGTAATGGCCAGAGCAGTCCGGTGAGCAGCACAACTGACGCAAGCAACCGCAAGCTGGGGAGTCCGAGTCTCATGATTTCGCTCGTTGAGCGGCCAGCGCGCAACGGGTCCACAAGGAAAGTTTAGGCGAGATGGAGTGGAAAAGAAGTTACCGAAGGGACACGGTGGTGCTAGCACTTCCAGGGACGGGGGAAATCAGGACGGGAAAGGGGCATGGACCACACAAGATCGGAGCGAGGCGCAACGGGGTGCGCCCATGCCCGTTCTCCCATTGACAACTACAGCAGGCCAGAGGTACGAAGACGGGCGATCGGATCGGTTACCTGCATGGATTGACGCTTAAAAACCCAGCGCGCCACCGCAATTCCCAATGCCGCATAACACAGATGCCAGATTTTCATAGAACCGCTCCCCACGCCGGACCCTTTTACAGGGGAGAGACTACGAAGGTCCCGTCGTGAATTAACGCTAACTCTGCTCTATCGGCAGGTCTAGGCCACGAAGGTGCTATGATTTTGCGCAAGAGTAACCGTCGGTAACCAGGCGGAATAAGAAAAACTCGTGTAGAGACGGGGCTTGCCCCGTCTCCGGCAGCGCAGCAGCGGCTAGACGCGGCAAGCCGCGTCTCTACAGGGAAGAGGCCTCGATCCAACCGCCGCCGACGACCGTGTCACCTTCGTAGAAGACGGCGGCCTGTCCGGGGGTAATCGCGCGCTGCGGCTCGTCGAACACAACTCGAACTTCGTCCGGTCCGGCGGACTCGATCCTGGCCGGTGCGGGTTGATGCTTGTGGCGGATCTTCACGGCAACCCGCATGGGCTGGCGCAGTTCGGCCGTCGAAATCAGGTTTACCCGGCGGGCGTGCAAAGTGCGCGAGTATAGCTCGTCGCCCTTGCCGACCACCACCTGCCGCGTGTCATTCTTGATTTGAATAACATAGAGGGGCGATCCCGTGGCCACGCCGAGTCCCTTGCGCTGTCCGACGGTGAAGTTGTGAACCCCGGAGTGCTCGCCGATGACCTTGCCGTCGGTGGTGACCATCTCGCCCGCAATTTTCGTAGGGCTGTTTCCTTGCTCCGTAAGATACGCTTCAAGAAAACGCTTGTAATCGCCGCCAGGGACGAAGCAGATTTCCTGCGAGTCGGGCTTCTCGGCGATCACCAAGCCGTGCTGGCGGGCTAGTGCGCGCACTTCCGGCTTGGTCATGCCGCCGAGGGGAAACAATGTGCGGCTCAGTTGCTCCTGCGTCAGGCCGAAGAGGAAGTAAGTCTGGTCTTTGGATTTGTCGGCGGGTCGCATCAGCAGCCAGCGGTTGGTCTCCTCGTCGAAGGCGACCTGGGCATAGTGGCCGGTGGCAATCTTACCAGCGCCAATCTGCTGTGCCACAATAAGAAGCTGATCAAACTTCAAGTGATTGTTGCAGAGACTGCAAGGGATCGGCGTGCGCCCGGCCAGGTACTCCTCGACGAATGGCCGCACCACATCGCGCTCAAAGCGCTCCTCATGATTGACCACGTAGTAAGGAATGCCAAGGGTTTCGGCCACGCGGCGGGCATCGTACACGTCGTCGATCGAACAGCAGCGTCCCTGGACGGATTCGGGCATGCCTTCGTGTCCGGCGAGACGGCGCTGGTTCCAGAGTTGCATGGTCAGGCCGATGACGTTGCGGCCTTCGGCACGCAGCATGGCCGCGACGGTTGAGGAGTCGACTCCTCCCGACATGGCGACGGCGATGGTTTCGGAATTCAGCATTTAGCATTTAGCATTTAGCTCTTCTCGTTTCTGGTTTGGCTAAATGCTAAGTGCTAACGGCTAACTGCGCTCTTCGCCCACAAAGGCGACAGCTCTCGCAAGCGCGCCACCGTTTTCGGGACCAGTCCCAGTGCGAAGTTTATATCCTCGGCAACATTTTGTTTTCCGAGGCTGAAGCGGATGCTGGCCTTGGCGCGGTCGGGACGCAGCCCCATCGCAGTCAGGACGTGCGACGGTTCGATCGCTCCGGAAGAGCACGCGGCGCCGGTCGAGACCGCCAGTCCCTTCAAGTCCAGCGCGATGACCAGCGCCTCGCCTTCAATGCCGTCGAAATAAATGTTAGTCGTATTCGGCACGCGGGGCGCGGCTTCGCCGTTCAAACCCGTCGCTTCGATCTCGAGCAGTTTCTTTTCCAGGTGGTCCCGTGCAGCCGCCATTTTCAAATCGTCGCCGCGTTCCAGGCCAGCGCGGGCCAGTTCGGCTGCCTTGCCTAATCCGACGATGCCCGGAACGTTCTCCGTCCCGGCGCGGCGTGAGCGCTCGTGACTTCCGCCATAGAGCATCGGCACAAGCTGAGTTCCCTTGCGGACATAGAGCGCGCCCACACCCTGCGGCCCGTGCATCTTGTGGACGGAGATGGTCAGCAGATCGCACCCGATCTGGTTGACGTCAATCGTGATTTTCCCTGCCGCTTGCACCGCGTCGGTGTGGAAGTAAATGTCCGCTTCGGCGGCAATATTCGCAATCTCCGCGACCGGTTGCACGACGCCGGTTTCGTTGTTGGCGAACATGATGCTGATCAGCTTCGTATTTGGACGAATCGCACGCTGCACATCCGCCGGATCCACCAGGCCGCGGCCGTCCACGGGAACGCAGGTGACTTCGCATCCCGACATTTCCATTGCGAGATGCTTGCAGGCGTTGAGGACGGCGTGATGTTCGATGGTCGAGGTGATGACATGATCGCCCGCCCGCGCTAGCCCAAATATTGCGAGGTTGTCGGCCTCGGTACCGCCGCTGGTAAATACAACTTCCCCGGCGCGGCAGCCAAGTAGCGCGGCCACGGACTCACGCGCGCGCTCGACGGCGGCCCGCGTCTCTTGTCCATGATGGTGGATCGAGGACGCGTTGCCAAAGCGCTCGCCAAAATACGGCCGCATCGCCTCAAGAACCTCGGGGAGCACCGGAGTCGTTGCGTTGTTGTCGAAATAGACCCGCCGCATCATGCTGCTTCTATTGTACCGATGGAATAGAGTCGGATCCTCGACTTGAGCGCGTTAGGGACTGCCCACCACCCACGTCTCGAAAACCGTGAGACGTGGGGCGCCCCAGCAGCGTAAAATTACGAGTTTGCTCATTATCTCCGGAAGAAGTGTGGCCCTCCGGCAGAATTCCCAGAACTACGCGGAGAAAATCATGAAGATAAGACTGCTCATTTTCAGCCTGGTCCTTGCGCTGGCAACGCCCCTGGCGTTCGCGGACGAGGGCATGTGGTTATATAACGCGTTCCCGAAAGATCGGGTCCAGAAGCAATACGGCTTCGTCGCGACGCAGGAATGGCTGGACCATCTCCGGCTGTCGTCGGTGCGCTTTAACAATGGAGGCTCGGGTTCGTTCGTGTCGGCCGACGGCCTGGCGTTTACTAATCATCACGTGGGCGCCGACTGCATCGGGAAACTCGGCAGTTCCGGCACGGATTATATGAAGACCGGTTTTTACGCCAAGACCCAGGCGGACGAAGCCAAGTGTCCCGATCTTGAACTGAACGTACTGGTCGGAATCGACGACGTCACTGCGAAGGTGAAGGCCGCTGCCCCGGCAACCATGTCGGCCGCCGATGCTGGCCAGGCACAGCGCTCCGCCATGAGTGCCATCGAAAAAGACTGCGCCACTTCGACCGGACTGCGCTGCGACGTGGTCACCCTGTATTCGGGCGAAGTCTACAACCTCTACAAATACAAGAAGTACACCGATGTGCGCCTGGTGTTCGCGCCGGAATTTGACGCGGCATTTTTCGGCGGCGATCCCGACAACTTCACCTTCCCGCGCTATGACCTGGACATCACTTTCTTCCGTATCTACGAGAACAACAAGCCGGTCTATCTCGACCACTACCTGCAATGGTCGAAGGTCGGCGTGAAAGATGGCGATCTGATTTTCGTTTCCGGACACCCCGGAGGCACCGATCGCCTGAAGACCGTGGCGCAATTGCAGTTTCTGAAGAACGTGGATTACCCATCCCGCCTCGCCAGCTACAAGCGGCGGATCGCCATGTTCCAGAAGTTCAGCGCGGAGTCGGCGGAGAATGCGCGCATCGCCCAGGAAGACATCTTCTTGTACCAGAATTCGCAGAAAGCGATTCAGGGCGAATATGAAGGGCTGCAAGATATGGCCGTGATGTCGCAAATGGACACGGCCGAGCGCGAGCGGGAAAAGGCATACATGGATAAGCATCCGGGTGAACCCAATCCGTGGCAAGAGATTTCCAACGCCATGAAGACGAATCGCGAAATTTACGACCCACTGACTTACGTCGAGCGTATGCGCGGCTTCCCCACAGACCTGACGATGTACGCCCAGCAACTCGTCCGTGCCGCGGAGGAGAAGCCGAAACCGAACGGCGACCGTCTGCGGGAGTATCGCGATTCCGCCCTGCCCTCGCTGGAGCAGCAACTGTTCAGCACAGCTCCGATTTACAAAAACTTTGAGACCGCGACGTTGGCCCTCGCCCTGGCCCAGATGCGGGAAGCTTTGGGACCGGAAGATCCAGCGGTGAAGGCGTCGCTAAACGGCAAGTCGCCGGATGAAGCCGCCAAGGCGCTAATCGGCGGTACGAAGTTGGAGGATGTCGCTGTGCGCAAACAACTGTACGCGGGCGGGAAGGCGGCAGTGGATGCCAGCACGGATCCGCTGATCGTCCTGATGCGCAACGTGGATTCCGAGGCACGGACGGTCCGCAAGCGCTTCGACGACGAGGTGGATGCGGTGGTACGTCGCGACGGCGCAACCATCGCCCGGGCGCGGTTTGCCCAGACCGGATTCACCCAGCCTCCGGACGCGACCTTCACCCTGCGCCTCAGTTACGGCACGGTGAAGGGGTATGAAGAGAACGGAAAAAAGATTCCGTACTTCACTACCTTTGCCGGCGCCTTTCATCATTCCGAGGAGCACGGCAACAAGCCCCCGTACAATCTGGGCATCAGTTGGCCGAAGATGAAGTCGAAACTGAAGCTCGATACGCCACTGAATTATGTGTCCACCGCGGACATCATCGGCGGCAACTCGGGCAGCCCGACGGTCAACAAGGCTGGTGAAGTGGTTGGAATTATTTTCGACGGAAATATCCAGTCGCTGGTTTTGGACTTCTACTACGACGACCGCCAGGCGCGGGCTGTGTCCGTCGATTCGCGCGGCATCATCGAAGCGCTGCGCAACATTTACGGCGCCGATGCTCTGGCCAACGAACTGACCGGCGCGAAAGCGGCGGCCAAGGCGGCAGGCGAATAGAAACTTAACGTTGTGTGGTGACGGGTCCCTGCCCCGTCTTGGCGGGGCGAAGCCCCGCCACCACACGAGCTAGCCCCGTGCTATTCCGGCCAGATCGAGGCCGCCGTCTTGCTCAAAATCTGCTCACGCATTTCTGCGTCCATAGGCAGAGATTTGAACTCATCGAGATTCTGCTTGACGTCTGGAACACCCGGACCGGGCCAGTCCGTGCCAAACAGTGTTTTGTGGGCAATCTCATCGAGTCGCGGAAAATACTTCAGCAGCGTTTTCGGCGGAATGCCGCTGATGTCGAGATAGACGTTCGGGTGACGCCGGATGAGAAAGAACGCAGTGTGCATCCAGAGCGGCCGGCCACCGTGCGCCAGCAGAATCTTGAGCTTGGGGAAATCGACCGCAACATCGTCAATGTAGATGGGGTCTCCATATTTATTGCGCGCGCCCGGGAAAATCGATGTTCCGGTGTGGAACATGACCGGGATCCCATTGGCCTCGGCCGCCCGGTAAATGATTTCCAGTTCCGTCACTCCGTTCAAGTAATCGTTCGGAAACAGCAACTGATGCGGCGGGTGAATCTTGATCATGCGCAGTCCGAGACGCAAGATGTGCTCGACATCCGCCAGGATGTTGGTAGTGTGCCGCGGATGCAGGCTGCCACAGGAGATCAGTCGCTTCGGATTGTACTTCGTGTAGTCGGCGACGAACTGATTGACCTCGGGGGTAAAGCCGATCACTACCGGCGCAACATAGTTGATCAGCGCTGCACGGTCAACGCCGCAACCATCTAGATAGTTCAGGAAGGCCTTGGGCGAGCGGCAATATTCCGCGATCTCCTCGAAATTGGCGCGCTTGCGCTTCATCAGTTCCAGCGCATGTGGCTTGAAGAGTTCGAGCGGCTGGATGTGGATGTGGCAGTCGGTGATCATGGTCAGTTGCCAGTAGCGAGTTGCCAGTCATTGCGTGCCGCCGCAAAGCTCTTGGTTTAGCTAAGTGCTAAAGGCTAAGTGCTAAGAGCTGCCTTCAGTACAACGGCACTTTCGGATCCACCGTCCGCGCCCAGCCGTCGATCCCGCCACGCATGGATTGAACGTTTTCGTATCCCTGCTGGCGAAGCCAGTTGGCGACCATCAACGAGCTCATGCCGTGATGGCACACGACCACGATGTGATCGTCGGGATCGAGTTCCTGGTGAGCGCGCGACGGAACGTCTCCCATCGGCATTTGCTTTGCCCCTTCGATGCTGGAGGTTGCGTATTCCCAGGGCGCGCGAACATCGAGGAGAGTAAATGTTTCTCCGCGCTGCTGCAGCGCCTTGACCTGAGTGGGAGAGATTTCGAAGTCCATAGAATCAGCAATTAGCAGTTAGCAATAGCCCTTGAAGCCGCTGTCACCTTCATTTCGCCGCGCCATCGCCCGATGGCGCACTTCCTAGCGTGGTCAGACTCACGAGCGCAGCCAGCGCCCAGAGAGCGCCGGTTCCGATCCGAGCCATGCGCACATCGGGGGGTGGAACGCTGCGCCACAGCGTCAATCCGCAGCCGATCACAAAATTGATAACCAGCAGGCCAAAAAACATGCGCTCGCGCAGGCAGCGCGTGTCGACCGCCAGACCGGCTAACAAAACGAATCCAGACGAGGTAGGTCGCAGCGGTCCAAAGGTCATGCGGCCATTCATACTCATTGTGGGTGACGTGGCTGAACGAAATCCACGCGAAGTAGGAGCAGCCGAGGAAGCCCGCCACTCCCCACAACGGCGCACGGCACATCAGGTGACCGGAACGATGGGGCTCCTTTGCCACGATCTTCGTTCCGACATTCGCTCCGGCCTTAGCCTCCGCGTCTTCGATTCGCTGATCCATTTCGATGGCCGTCTATCGAGGAAGGCAATGATACCCTTGCGCGCGTCCGCGTACAACGGCACATCAGGATCGCGGAGGACACATTTCTGCTCTTCTCCGTGGCTCCGTGCCTCCGTGGTAGCTTCAGTTCGGGCGGGCAAGAGTGCCCGCCCTACACGAGCTATAGATTGATCGCCGACTTCCGCGGCTCGCCGATCGTGGACAGCGGATCGCGCGCGCCCTCTTTCTCTTTAATCCACTTCTTTTCGTTGCGGATGATGTCGAGCAGCAACTCTTTGTCCTTCGCGCAGGGCAGATTCTCTTCACAGTGCTGTTCGTAGCTGCGGTCGTCCAGCGGTTCGCCGGTTTCGCAGTGGTATTTCTCCCCTGCCCATTTTCCGATGTTGCGGTTGAAGTGGATGTCGGGCGTGTAGAACTTCTTCTCCCCTGGCTGCAGGAACGAGTTCAGCCGCTCAACTAAGCCCGCAACTTCCTGACGATAGAGGTGACGGCTGTAGTCGTTCAGGTCGTCGAGGTCGGCGGCCTTATCATTCTGCAACTCGTCGTACCGGCCTTTGATTCCCCAGACGTAGGCCCAGTGCGCCGACGAAGAATGATCAGTGCCGAAAAGGTCGAAAGAACTCGAGATCCACTTGTTCAGATATTTCTGCATGAGCCACCGCGGGATGACACCCGCTTCGACGACGCGGCGCAGGCCATCGTTGCCGGTTCCCATGTGGAAGGCTTCTTCGCGCAGCATGTAAGAAGTCGAACGTCCCAGCGGCGCAAACGAAGAATACTTCAGCATCTGGAGCTGGAATTTGCCGTCCCGGTCCACGAAGTCGGTGTAGGTGAAGAAGTCCATCCAGTTATCGACGTCGACGTTAAAAGTGCCGAGCAGGCGCTTATTTTCGAACGCGCGGCGCTCCAGCATTTTCTGCGCTTCCACCTTGCCGGACGACCCGAAGAAGTCGATGAGCAGCGCGCACATCTGCCAGCCGTGGCGCATCTCTTCGATCATGACGCGGGTGAGCGCGCGGCGATCCCATTCCGACGGCGCCGTTACAAACAGGTTGCGCTGCTGCTCCACGCTGGCAAATTCGGTGTCGCCCTGGTAGACGATCATGTTCATGAGCGCATCGCGCATCTGCTGCGTCGGCACCTGGCGCAGGTTCTCCCACTTATTGCGGCCTTTGTAGGCGCCGAATTGGATTTCCCCGGTTTCGATCGCGCCGTAGAGGGTATCGAAGTGGAACGATGAGACGTCATCCTGATTGACGCCGATTTCCTTGCGCCATTCGTTGAACAAGCCAACCCAGTCACTGAAGTTTCCTATTTTTGCTACTTTGCCTGGCATACGTCCTCGAATCTTTACCACAGGGTACACAGAGGAACACGGAGGAGAACAATGTCTGGGGCGCTCCTCTGTGATCCTCTATGTCCCCTGTGGTTCAAACTTTTGCTCTCACTTCCCGGTGAATGTCGCGGGCCGTTTTTCCACATACGCGGCCAGGCCTTCTTTGGCGTCATCGCTCTGGAAGAGAATCTGCTGGTTCTCCCGCTCGACGGCCAATGCCGATTCCATCGGAATCTCCCACCCTGTCTGCACGGCGCGCTTGATGCGTCCCACGGCCTTCGCGGCTTTGTTCGGCGGCGTGAACTGGCGCGCGTACTCCATGATGTTTTCCATGAAGCCATCGCGCTCGAAAATGTCGTTCACAATGCCGTACTCCTGCGCCTCTTCGAACGAGAAAGTATTGCCAGTGATCATCAGTTCGATGGCTTTGCTCTTCCCGACCAGGCGCGACAGGCGCTGGGTTCCGCCGGTGCCGGGGAGCACGCCGAGGTTGACCTCGGGCAAGCCGATCTTGCCCGCGTCCTTGCGCGCAATGCGGAGGTCGGCTGCCATGGCGATCTCCAGGCCTCCACCGACGCAATGGCCATTGAGCGCGGCGATCACGAGCTTCGGCGTGTGCTCCAAGCGCAGCAGCGTTTCATTGGCGTGCAGACAGAAGTAATACTTGAACGTCGGATCGACCGAGGCCAGCATCTTGATGTTGGCGCCGGCGGAGAAAAACTTGTCGCCCACGCCCGTGAGCACGATCACGTACACGCCGTTATCCATGCGAGCCCGGAGGATGGCCTCGTCGAGCTGGCGATTCATTTCGTAGGTGTAGGTGTTCGCCGGAGGATCGTTCATCTCGATCACGGCCACGCCGGCATCGGTGCGATAGTTGATAAGCTGTTTAGTGGTTTCGCCGGTGGCCGGCTGCATCGTCGTTATTGTCGCCATAAATTGCTCCTTAATCGATTTCGCGTAAACTTCTTCGCGTTTTGCGCGGCTTGCCGCCGTGCACAATTCCGTTGAGGACGATGTTGCCCATCCGCTCCGCGAGCGCTTCGGCGTTGCCGTCGACGCGCGGGTTGTACCAGGTGTAGATCCAGTTGATCATGCCAAACAAGCTCATCACCGCGGTGCGTGTGTTGAAGTCGAGGCCGCGCTCCCGGCGCAGGTCTTCCATCAGGCCGAGACAGATGCGGTAGTATTCCCGCTTGATGCCGGCGATCTCGGAGCCCTGGCCGTTCTTCAAAGAGTCGTCTTCATGCGAGAGCACCTTCAATCCCTGCTGGTTGCTCACGAAATATTCGAGGTGATTCAAGATGAAGATGCGAATGCGCTGCTCGGGGTCCGTGACACCTTCCAGTCGCGCCTTAAGTTTTTCGACGATGGTGGTGAAGGTGTGCTTCTGAATCAGGAATAGCAAACGCTCTTTGGATTGAAAGTAATGATAGAGCCCTGCCAGCGACATGCCGGTGGCGCGGGAAAGGTCGCGCATGGAGGCGCCTTCGTATCCCTTGACGCAAAACACTTCGGTGGCATGGTCGAGAATCTCCCCGAGGCGGCGGTCGAAACGAGTCGCCGAAGTCGGGGGAAGGGTGTTTATGCGGCTGCGGGAGGCGCGGGTTACGGGCAAAGTAGCCATACGTTCGAACGTTCGTTCGAAGTATAGCGGAATGTGACGCAGATCACAAGGCCGTGTGATGTGTTCAAGAACGGTATGGCGAATTAAGCCGCCCCGCAGTCTTAGTGCTTCGGCTGAGACTGCGCTGGAGCCGGTTGAATGACGACGGGTTGCTGCGTGATCTGGCGCTCCACCAGCATCATCTTCTTCACTTGATTGCGTTCTAGCGTCTGCTCCTTGCCATCGACACTGACCACCACGGCGGTGAGCGACATCGAGAGCACATCTCCTAGCAGCACAGTACCGTCGCGCAACTCGACGGTATCTCGCGACAAGCCGCCTAACTCCACGGTGATGCTGCCGCCCGGGAGTTCATCAGGAGTGACTTCTAGCGGTGTTGTTCCAGGTGCATAGCCTTCCTTGGTCAGGTCAAGGTTATGGCCCCCGATGGTAAGTTTGACCATGACCGGCGTTGTGCCCGCGTCCTGCCCATCGACCTTGAGCTTTGCGCCTGGCGGGACAGAGATCACTCGAAGGGGAATCGTTCTGCTACTGACTGCCAGCGACAAGCCAGCTGGTACGCCTGCGGAATTGACCTGGAGACGAGCTTTGACTCGCTGCTGCGGACCAAGATCAGAGACAATCAGCAACCCTTGGCCAATCCGGACATTGTTCTTATCGTTGGCATAGACCGCAAACGAAGGACGCTCCACCGCTTTGTCGGTCAGATTTTCGACGACCACATCGCAAACAAAAGTGTTCTGTCCGGAGAATGCTTCGATTTGCTGAAACTTGCCAAACGTAAGTTTGATGGCAGGCTTCTCTGGCGGCCACTGCAAAGTTATGCTGGAGTCCTTCGCCAGGCAAACTGTGCTGGCTAGAATCAAGATAGCGACAAGCACGCCCACACTTTTCTTCATTTGACTGTGAGTTGTAACACAGCTAGCGCAACCGAGCAATGCAAAGCGCAGCAGCTAACTGCGGATTCCGGCCATCAGCTTCTCGATCTCGGCCTTCTGTTCGCCGGAAAGCGGCAAGAATGGCAAGCGTGACGGGCCTCCATAGTAGCCGTTCAGGTCCATGGCGTACTTCACGCCAGGGACGCCGAGTTCACTGACTACCCGCTGGGCAGCTAGTTTCACGCGTGCTTGCTTTTCGCGGGCGAGAGCGCTGTCTCCGTCTTTGAGCGCGGCGTAGATTTCGTAGCACGCCATGGGAGCAGGACAGGCGAAGGCTAGAATCGCGCCGACTGCTCCCAGTCCAAGCGACGGTTCGAGTTGGTGAGCGGCACCGACCATGACTTGGAATCCGACTTCTTTCTGCCGCGTCTTCAATTTTCCAACAACGGTCACCGCGGAGGATGAAGGCTTTGTGGCGCTGTTTGCCGGGACGGGCGGGGACGCCCGTCGCTCCATCGCTTCAGCCGAGCCCGCGAGCGCGGCTACGCTGACCAGTTCCCTGCTCTGTTTTTCGCTTTTGCCAGCGGCCGCCTTCAACATGCGCGGAGTCACAGCCTCGAACGTTTCCGTCACCGTGGCCTGTCTCTTTACCTGCCGCGTGCCCTCGACCATGGTTTTCACTTTGTCGAGGTTGCCGCTCGATTCCTTGATGGCGGCGATGTTGGGATGGCCGGCAAGTTCGATCACGACTTCGGCGGGAATGTCGTATCCGGTGGCCTGCGGGAAGTTGTAGATGATGATCGGCAACGCAGACCGGTCGGCGACCGTGCGATAGAAGGCGAGCAGGTTCGCCGGCAACATCTGTCTTTTGTAGTAATGCGGAGTACGCACCATGGCGGCGTCGTAGCCAAGCTCAGCGGCATAGTCAGTGAGCCGCAGCGTTTCCTTCGCGGACTCGATGCCGGTTCCGGCGATCATGACTTTGTTGGGCGCGGCAGCGGCGATTGCGGTCTTGAGGACGTCGCGGCGCTCCTGGTCGGAAAGCAGGATCGCTTCGCCGGTCGAGCCCTGAACGACGATGCCCGCGACCGGCGTGCGCGAGTAGCGCTCGACGTTCGACTCGATCTTTTTGTAAAAGACTTCGCCGTCAGGATAGAAGGGCGTCGCGATGGGCGGGAAGATTCCGGATAAAAGCATGACGGTCGGCTCCTAGCTACTGGCTGCTAGCTCTTAGCTACTAGTTTTTAGCTTAACAGCATTGTCGGCGGTTCGAGCGTCTAGGGGTCCTTTGACTCCGCTCAGGATGACAGTGTGCCGTGGTTGTCCAGCGTTTGATCATCCACGTCCCTGCGTGAGTCGACGCCGGTTCCGAAAAGCCGTGCGATGATGTCGTCCATCGTTAGAACTTTCTCGAAGTCACCCAGCGGAACCTCGCGATAATTCCTGCGCAGAGGTCTATAACCCTCGGCATTGTGAGTTGCCCGCCGAGCATTGGGATAGTCTGAAATCTTCGGGAATGGTTTGCCCGGTCGTCCGCCGAACCAGAAAAACGGACCTAACTCCAACGTTTCGCTCTTAACGCTAATACAAACAACGCATCCGTTTGGCTTTGTCGCGAGAGGATCTCCAATAGAAAACTTTCTGTTTTTTCCAGACAAAGTCTTCAGTTGCACATAACGCTCTATCGATCGACAGCTCAGTACGACGTCATAGCCATGCGTGTCGAACTCAGGCCGTAGCACCTCGATATCTCTGTCGCCCCTGTTCCACAACGCGCTAAGCAGGTCTCCTAGAAACACATGTTCGACGATACGTTCTCGAAGGGTTGCGTGTGTGAAGTCCTGCTCGGACATAAATCCCCTCCTTCTTGCGTCGTACGAAGGCGCGTCACCTTCGTGCAACGACACGTTCGGCGTGCAGCGCCTGCAGCGCTTGCACGCGCACCTCTCCGCGCTGCAGGGCGGCGATACCTTGAGCCGCGGCTCGAGCAGCGGACAACGTGGTAATGGTCGTAATGTGGCCGCTCACGGCGGCACGGCGGATTGCTTTCTCATCGAAATAAGGATCGGGACCATGCGGGGTGTTAACGATCAACTGGATCCGATCGGCCTTGATCAAGTCCACCGCATTGGGGCGGCCTTCTTTCACCTTGTAGACGCGCTCCACCGCCAAGCCGGCTTCTTCCAATACGTCGGCCGTGCCGTGGGTGGCGACCAGCTTGAATCCCATGTCGACGAAGCGACGCGCCACCTCTACCACCTGCGGCTTGTCGTGATCGGTGACGCTGACGAAAACCGTGCCTTGCGTGGGCAGCTTCTGGCCGGCGGCAATCTGGGCTTTGGCGAAGGCTTCGCCGAAATTGTCGGCGATGCCCATGACTTCTCCGGTGGAGCGCATTTCGGGACCGAGGACCGTGTCGACGCCGGGAAATTTCGACCACGGAAAAACCGGAGACTTCACGTGGAAGCAGCGGCCCGTATCGAGGTCCGTGCCGCGCTCGACATATTCTGGAAGGAACTCGCGCAGCTTGCGGCCGGTCATGAGGCGGGCAGCAATCTTCGCCATGGGCACTCCAGTAGCTTTGGAAACGAAGGGCACGGTGCGCGAGGCACGCGGGTTCACTTCGAGCACGTAGACTTTGCCGTGGCCGTCGCTAGTTCCAGCTGGACGGGCGGGGACGCCCGTCGCTCCATTTGCGCCGCGCGGGATCGCGAATTGCACGTTCATCAGGCCGATCACCTTGAGCGCTCGCGCCAACTTGAATGTGTATTCGCGCATCCGCCGGAGCAACGCTTCGGGAATATCGACCGCGGGCAACACACAGGAAGAATCGCCAGAGTGGATGCCGGCTTCCTCGATATGCTGCATGATGCCGCCGATCACGACGTCTTCCCCGTCAGAGAGCGCGTCCACGTCGACTTCAATTGCGTCCTCCAGAAACTTATCGATCAGGACAGGACGGTCCTGCGAATACTCGACGGCCTGCTTCATATACTGCTGAATTGTGTCTTCGTCGTAGGCGATGACCATGGCTCGCCCTCCGAGGACATACGACGGACGAACCAGCACCGGGAATCCGATTTTCTTCGCGGCTTCGACCGCTTCCTCAACCGAGGCAACCATGGCGCCGGGCGCTTGCGGGATGTCGAGTTCCTCGAGCAACTTGCCGAAGCGCTTGCGGTCCTCGGCGAGATCGATCGATTCGGGCGTGGTGCCGATGATGTTCATGCCGGCGGCCTTGAGCGGCAGCGAAAGATTCAGCGGCGTCTGACCGCCAAACTGCACGATTACGCCGACCGGCGCTCCTCCGGAAGCTTCGTGCTCGCAGACGGCAAACACGTCTTCGAGCGTGAGCGGCTCGAAGTAGAGGCGGTCGCTGGTGTCGTAATCGGTCGAGACCGTCTCGGGATTGCAGTTGATCATGATGGTTTCGTAGCCATCCTCGCGCAGCGCGTAGCTGGCGTGGCAGCAGCAGTAATCGAATTCAATTCCCTGTCCGATGCGGTTGGGACCGGAGCCGAGAATCACGACCTTCTTCTTCGCCGTGGGCGCGGCCTCGTCTTCTTCTTCGTAGGTGGAGTAGAGGTACGGCGTGTAACTTTCGAACTCCGCGGCGCACGTATCCACGCGTTTGTAGACCGGTTTCAGGCCGTGCTTCTTGCGGAAGTGGCGAACTTTTTCCTGATCGCCTTTGCCGTCCAGACGCCAGGTTCCGGCGAGCCGTCCATCGGAGAAACCCATGCGCTTGGCTTCGCGCAGCAGGTCGGTGGGGATCGATTCCATCGGATGCTTTTCCAGCTCCAGTTGCATGTCGTTAATCTCTTTGAGCTGGTAGAGGAACCAGGGATCAATCGACGTCATCTTCGCGATCTGCTTGATCGGGTGCCCCTGGCGAATGGCGTACTGCACGTAGGTCAGGCGCTCGGGATGCGGCGTGACCAGCCGCTGCGTGAGAATCTTGGGCTCGATTTTGTGCGACCCCACGCGCTTGCCGGTATCGAGCGAGCGAATTCCCTTCTGCAATGCTTCTTTAAAGGTCCGGCCGATGGCCATCACTTCGCCGACCGATTTCATCTGCGGTCCAAGCGATTCGTCAGCCCCGGGAAACTTTTCGAATTGCCACTTGGGAATTTTGACGACCACGTAGTCGAGCGTGGGCTCGAAGCAGGCTGGAGTTTTGCGCGTGATGTCGTTCGGAATTTCGTCGAGCGTGTAGCCGATGGCCAGCTTGGCGGCAATTTTCGCAATCGGGAAACCGGTGGCCTTCGATGCCAGCGCCGACGAGCGCGAGACCCGCGGGTTCATTTCGATCACCACCATACGCCCGGTCGAAGGATTGACGCCAAACTGGATATTCGATCCGCCGGTCTCGACGCCGATTTCGCGGATCACGGCAATCGCCGCATCGCGCATCTTCTGGTACTCGCGGTCGGTGAGCGTCTGCGCGGGGGCGACGGTGATGGAGTCGCCGGTGTGCACGCCCATGGGGTCGAAATTCTCGATCGAGCAGATGATGATGACGTTGTCTTTGGTGTCGCGCATCACCTCGAGTTCGTACTCTTTCCAGCCGAGCACCGATTCTTCAATCAGGCACTCATGTACGGGCGAGAGATCGAGGCCGCGGGCGAGCACTTCCATCAGCTCTTCGCGGTTGTAGGCAATGCCTCCGCCGGTGCCGCCGAGCGTGAACGAGGGGCGAATGATAACCGGGAAGCCGATCTTGCCGGCAAACTCGATGCCGTCTTTCAGGTTGTTGACGAGCGCCGATTTCGGTACATCGAGGCCGATGCGTTGCATCGCGTCCTTAAAAAACAGGCGGTCTTCGGCCTTCTTGATGGCGCCGATCTGCGCACCGATCAGACTTACGTTGTATTTGTCGAGCACGCCGGCGTCGGCAAGTTCAATGGCGAGGTTGAGCGCGGTCTGTCCGCCAACGGTAGGCAGAAGGGCAAAGCCCGCGCTGGGCGAGATCTCGCGCTCGACGCGAATGATCTCTTCGAGATACTCACGCGTGAGCGGTTCGATGTAAGTGCGGTCCGCCGACTCGGGATCGGTCATGATGGTGGCCGGGTTCGAGTTCGCCAGCACCACTTCAAAGCCCTCCGACTTGAGCGCCTTGCAAGCCTGCGTGCCGGAGTAGTCGAACTCGGCCGATTGTCCGATGACGATGGGGCCGGAGCCGAGGATCAGGATTTTCGAGATGTCAGTTCGTTTTGGCATTGATATCAGTCGTTGGTTGTTAGTCGTTCGCCATTAACGCGTATGTTCAAAGATCACTCCTCTAACCGTTCGATCTTCAACCGGTCGTCGCAATACCCCGAAGGTGTGTCAGTGACGCTCACTGGAAGCGCAATCCTTAGCCCCGGCCAGCCTTTCTCCGAGACTCTAATCGGAAGAGTAATTCGACAAAATCCCCGAACGTTTGTGACGAGCTGATAGATACCCGGTGACTTCTTGCCGAAATCGAACTCTCCTGTCGGGCTCGATTCAACGGATTGGACATCGACGAAAGCACCGGCTTTCTTTTTCTGCAGAGTAATCACTGCGTTTGGGATCCTCGCCCAGGTCGGATCGGCAAGATAGCCGCGGATACGTGAAATCGCGACGGTCGGCCTGATCGAGGTTTGAGGCTGCACAGGTATCTCAACCCTCTGCCCCTGAGTTAAAGCCGCCCCGCAGAGCACGAAAAGGATCGGCCAAGTCCTCACCGTTTGCACTCCTCCATCATCTTCACGAAATCTTTGAACAAATAGTGCGAATCGTGCGGCCCTGGCGCCGCTTCCGGATGGTACTGCACCGTGAACAGTGGCAAATTCCGATGCCGCATACCTTCGAGCGTCGAGTCGTTCAGGTCCATGTGCGTCAATTCGACTTCGCTTTGCGGCAGCGAATCGGGATCGACGGCGAAGTTATGGTTGTGCGCGGTGATCTCGATCTTGCCCGTGGCCAACTGCTTCACCGGATGATTCCCGCCGTGGTGGCCGAATTTCAGCTTGAACGTCTTCCCTCCGAGCGCGATGCCGGTGAGTTGATGTCCCAGGCAAATTCCGAAGATCGGCTGGCGTCCCATCAGACGCCGAATGTTATCGACCGCGTAGGTGCAGGGCTCGGGATCGCCCGGGCCGTTCGACAGAAAGACGCCGTCGGGCTTCAAAGCCAGCACGTCCTCTGCCGTGGTTTGCGCGGGGACTACCGTTACCTTGCAGCCTTCTCCGCGCAGTTTGCGCAGGATGTTCTGCTTGATGCCGAAGTCGTAGGCGACCACGTGGAAGCGGGCTGGCTCGTCTTTTACTCCGACTATCTCGTCGGGCAAGTGCGAGCGCTCGCCCGTCTCCCACACGTAGGTGTGGTTGGTTGAGACGACCTTGGCCAGATCCTGGCCGTCCATTTTCGGGATGGCACGCGCCTTGGCTACTAGTTTGTCTGTGTCTTCTTCCAGCGTCGAAATCACTCCACGCATCACGCCGTAGGTGCGCAGGTGGCGGACCAGCGCTCGCGTGTCAATCTCGGCGAGCACCGGAATCTTAAACTGCTCCATGAACTCGTCGGTCACCTGCTGCGAGCGCCAGTTGGAACTGACTTTCGAGAACTCGCGAACGATTAGCCCCTCGATATACGGACGCACGGACTCGTTGTCTTCGGGGTTGGTGCCGTAGTTTCCGATTTCAGGGTTGGTCAGGATGACGATCTGTCCGGCGTAGGAAGGGTCGGTGAAAATTTCCTGGTAGCCGGTAATGGAAGTATTAAAAACGACTTCGCCCGCGCACTCGCCTTTAGCGCCGTAGCCTTTGCCTCGGAAGACTCTGCCGTCTTCGAGGGCAAGGATCGCTTGCATTGGAACTCCTGGGAGTGGATTTTAGAGATTCTAGCAGTAGCAGGATGACAGACAGGATAGGTGTCAGCTAGTTTCGCTAATCGTCGTGAAAACGTCGCGTTTTTCCTGAGGGCTGACGACTGATAGCTGCCCTACCGCAGCCTTCCCAGCTTCTCCATCGGCCAATATCCGAAGACGGCTTTGCCGTAGATGTAGCGTTCGTTCACGGGGCCGAAGTCGCGGCTGTCGTTCGACATGGTGCGATGGTCGCCGAGGACGAAGAAGCTATTCGCCGGAACCACAACCTCGCCATAGGAGCGGGCGTCGGCATAGTCGCTGGGAACGTAGTCCTCGTCGAGCGCCTGGCCGTTCACGTAGACCTGGCCGTTCTCGATGCGGACGCGGTCGCCCGCAACTCCGATGACGCGCTTGATGTAGCTTTTCGAAGTGTCGCGGGGATAGCGGAAGACAACGATGTCGCCGCGCTGGATCGGCTCCCAGCGATAGACGAACTTGTTGACGAAGATCCGCTCCTGGTCTTCGAGGCCGGGCATCATGCTGGTGCCTTCCACCTTCACCGGCTGGTAGAGAAAGATAATGATGAAGGCGGAGATGGCGAGCGAGACCAACAGATCGCGTGCCCAAACCGCCGCCATGGGTATCGGCCGCATACCGGTTTCTTTTGTAGCCGCCGGGGTCGGCGGCTGAGGGTTCCCCACGTCAGACATCGTGCTCACATTCTATACGGAAGAGGTCGAGAGGTGAGACGAGGTCGGCATGGTGATGAGGTCAGATTGCAGAGGTAAAACCATGGGTTTGACTTTGACCTAATCACCGATGCCCGATACCCAATGCTCGACCTCTAACCTCTGACCTTGTCAATGCGCTCCATTCCCCGTACAACTAGACTTCTCCCATGACCGACTATTCAATCTTCCCGAAGATCAATGCGACGCTCAACGGATTGAGCGCGGTGCTGCTGGTCACCGGACGTGTGCTCATCGCGCGCGGCAAGATGGCGGCGCATCGCGCGGCGATGTTGACCGCGCTCGGGACCTCTTCCCTTTTCCTGGTGTCGTATCTTTACTACCACTATCACGTGGGTTCGGTGCATTTTCGCGGCACCGGGTGGACGCGGCCCCTCTATTTCACCATCTTGGGCTCGCATACCATCCTGGCTGCGGTCATTGTACCGATGGTGCTCATCACGCTCACCCGCGCCTTGCGGGAACAATTCGACCGGCATCGGGCCATCGCCCGCTGGACGTTTCCCATCTGGCTCTACGTCTCGGTGACGGGCGTGGTCGTCTACCTGATGCTGTATCGGATCTTTGTGTAGAGACGGGGCTTACCGCGTTTCTACAAGGAAATCGGGGTAAATCGGCTTCTCCGAAGCGCGCCGATTCATCACATATTTTTGGTACGTGCGACACCGCCACCGGGTCGCCCAATTCTGCTATAGTGAGCATCTCGAAGGAGCCCGCACTCATGAAAAGCGTAAACAAAGTCATCCTGGTTGGAAACCTTGGCAAGGATCCCGAGATCAAGTACACGCCGCAGGGCAAACCGGTGGCGAAATTTTCCCTGGCCACCAACGAGCGCTACAAAGACAAAGACGGCCAATGGCAGGACCGCACCGAATGGCACAACATCGTGCTCTGGGAGCGGCTGGCGGAGATCGCCGGAGAGTATCTCAAGAAGGGCAGCAAGGTGTACATCGAAGGCCGCATTCGAACCGACTCCTGGGACGACAAGCAAACCGGCCAGAAAAAATACATGACCAACATCATCGGCAATGACATCGTCCTGCTCGGCGGACGCGGCGAAGGCGGCGGTGGTGAGCGCGCCGGTGGCTCGCACGGAGTCTCGACATCCACGGCCGGAAACAACTTCGACCAGAGCGCGCCCGAACCGCAGCACGCGCCAGCCGGCAGTTCTCCGATCACGGATGAAGACATTCCGTTCTAGGGGTTTCGACGTGGGTAACCCTATGCTCGCAGAGCGAAAATGTGTTCCCTGCCACGGCGGCGTTCCGTCGTTAAAGGGAGAGAAACTTGCGGACCTTCATCGCCAGTTGGCGGAGCCTGCGCAGTGGAATGTCGTCAACCAGCATCACATCGTGCGCGCCTTCAAGTTCCCCGATTTTAAGTCCGCGCTCGCTTTCGTGAATCGGGTTGGCGAAGTGGCCGAGGAACAGGGCCATCATCCCGACATCCTGCTGGGATGGGGCAAGGCCGAAATCACGCTCTGGACGCACGCGGTGGATGGGCTGACCGAGTCGGACTTCATTCTGGCGGCGAAGATCGACCAACTCCGTTGAATCGGGTCATCGGGCCATCTGCAAACCCATGAATTTCAGATCACCCGATGGCCCGATGACCCGATCACCCGATTCCTTTCGCCGATCGTCAACCCCCACCACGCCGCCGGAATCAGCATGACCATGCCCGCGACGCTGGCCACGTGGCGCGCGGCGAAGCCCCAATCGACGAAGCGTCCGGCAAGATACGCTCCCGCGGCAATCGTGAACATGCAGAGGCCGAGGTCGGCGGCGAAGACGCGTCCGCGAAACTTGTCGTCGCTTTGCATCTGCAACAGCGTGGTCGAGAATACCCATACGATCGAGCCTCCAAAGTGCGCCAGCATCACGCACAAACAGGCCTGCCAGAGGTGTCCCGATACACCCAGCAGCGCGTAGCCTGCGGCCGATGCCAGGTATCCCCAGAAGATCGCAACTTCCAGGCGATGTTTCCAGTGGCCCGCCCACGGAGCGGCCATGAACGGCCCGAGCAGCGCGCCCAATCCGCGGGCGCCGAGCAGCAAGCTCATTCCGAGAAACGCGCCGCGTTCGGGCGCCATGCCGTGCCAGCGGACGGCGAACTCACGTTGTCCCATCACCGTGAACAGCACCCAGCCCGGGCCGATGGTCAGGATTCCGAATTTCACAAAGATGGTTGAGCGCAAACGAACCTGCGAACGCACGTAGCGTATGCCGGCGAGAATTGGCGAAAAATCCACCAACTCTCGCGCCCGGAACGGATGGCCGCCTTCGGCGTGAGGCTCGGCGAAACGCATCCGCCAAATCAGCGCTGCGGAAACCATGAACGACAACGCATTCAGCACAAAAACTGCATCGCGGCCGAGCAGCGCCGCGACCACGCCTCCCAGGGTCGCGCCCACCATCAGATTCAGCGACCAGGTGGAGGAGGAGAGCGTGTTCGCCAGCACCACGTCTTCCCGCTCCACAATGTTGGGGATGATGGCATTGCGCGCCGGTTCAAAAAATGCGGCCAGCAACGTCTCCGCCACCAGCAGCGGATACACCAGCCACACCATTTCCTTCGAGCGGACCAGCAACATGCAGAGCACGATCAACATGCGTCCGATATCGGCCGCGATCATGACCTGCTTGCGCCGCAGCCGATCGTTCACTACGCCCGCCGTCGGTCCGATCAGAGTTTGCGGCAGAACTTGCAGCACCAGCGCCAGTGCTACCGATCCGGCGCGTCCGGTGAGTTGCAGCAGCAGGTTGTAGATGGCCAGCGTGTAGAACCAGTCGCCGAGTTCGCTGACGATCTGCGCGCTCCACAAGCGGCGGAAATTCCGGTTGCCGCCGAGCAGGCGCGCGTACGACGCGAACGATACCGGACTAACTTCCAGTTCAGGAGCAGGTTCCATACGGGCGTGAGAGCGGAATTCACAGCATACCGGATTACGTTGGTTGCAGGACAGCCTTGAAGGCGCATGGCTTCAGCCTGCGGTCAGACGCGCCGCCCAATCGGCTTCAGCCGGCAAGGGTCGATCCGTTCGCCACCAAGTCCAGAAAATACTCGTGGATGCGGGTGTCGTCGCTTAATTCAGGATGGAACGTTGCTGCCATTGTCTTGCCCTTGCGCACCAGCACCGGACGTTCTCTTGCCTTCGGTCGCAATCACTTCCACGCCCGGGCCCACGCGCTCGATCTTGGGAGCGCGGATGAAGACCATTTCGATGGGCTCGTTGAGAAATCGGCCTTCGCGGATGGAGCTGTCGATCTGGCGGCCGTAAGCGTTGCGGCGCACCGTGATGTCAAGCACGCCCAGTCCAGCCTGCTTCGGGTTCTCCACTTCCGTGGCCAGCAGGATGCATCCCGCGCAGGTGCCAAACGCCGGCTTCGCGCCTACGAAGTCTTTCAGCTTCGCCAAGCCGTCTTCGCCGAGCAGTTTGAGGAATGTCCCCGACTCGCCGCCGGGAATCACCAGGCCGTCGATCTCATTCAGTTGCTCGGGCTTCTTGACGAGCACAACTTCCGCGCCGAGTTCTTCAAGACGGCGGCGGTGGGCGTCGAAATCTCCTTGGAGGGCTAGAACGCCGATTTTCATTGAAGCGACAGTTGGAGGATGAAGGGACACCGGTTGGTTTCCCAGAGGTCACCCCCTCCCCCCTTCATTTTACTAAAGTCTTGATAATAAATACTTTAGCGGACGACACCTTTCGCAAAGTATTCATTGTAAATACTTTAAGGGCAAAGTCTTGAATGCATGAGACTTAGGCTCTGCATCCAGGAACCCACCATTCTAAGTATGCTGTGATTCAAGGATCAAACACGTGACGGCTTCTGTCAATTGAAATGCAGCGATTAGCCGGATGAACTTATAGAAGACGTTCCAAGTCTCGCGCGCCGTGTACCACGCGGAGGACGAATACCTCTCCCGAGTCAAACCTGTAGAAAAGCAGATGCTTCGGGAATCCCCGAATGGCCGTTCGTCTCACGTGGCGAAGTTCCGAAGACTGAAATGTGCACAGCGCTCCTGTTGCCGGACGGCTCACTACGAGCACCATGGCGGAGGTGACTGACTTTTCCCCGTCCGGCGAGAGCGTTTCCGGACTGGGCCGAATACGACTCGGCCTGTTCGATGATGTCAGCGACAGCCGCGTCGCTGAGAACGAGACGGTTCTTCTTCACTGTTTACGGGTGCGCTCGCGGAGAGCGGGGATCAAGCCCTTGCGGCGGATTTCGGCTACTGGGAGTTCAATTCTCGGCCCCTTGGCGGCAGCGATGAGTTCCTGCTCAAGATTGCTTAAGCGTCTCTCCTTGTCTCGCCGAATCAGTTCGCGGACATACTCGCTCGGCGTTCCCCAGTCGCCCGTAGCGACCTGCCTTTCGACGTATTGTTTGAGTGGTTCGGGGAGGGAGATGTTCAGAGAGGTCATGGACATGGCTTCATAATATGACAGTTTATGAAGGGCTTCAAGTCGTGGGACACCCGTCGGGAGTTGAGATGAGGGAAAGCGTGAGCCAACGCCCCCACAAAAGGAAGACCCTTCTTGCGACAATCGAGAGAATTCTGAAAGACTGTGCAATGGGAGTAGGCTGCCAAATGCACCCCAACGCCCCTATAACCTGAAGGCCGGAGGCAGTTAGGGTGGAGTTGGAGTCGATGATCTGCCAGTTTGGAGGTTGCCATGATTGGCGAAACAAAACAATCTTGCATGGAACTCCGCGAGCAACCAGCTACAGAGCAGGACTCAAAGAAGCCGATCGCCCCTCCTTCGCAAGACATCAACGAATTGCCCGATGACAAACTCCAGCGGCTCAACCAGGACTTGGAGCGGCGCGTTACCGAGCTGACCAGACAACTTGATACCGCCAACGAGGAGCTGCAAAAAGAAATTGCGAACCGTCAGAGTGCCGAAAATGCATTGCATGATGTGCAGGCGGACCTTGCTCACGTTACCCGTGTGCTGGCGATGGGAGAACTAGTCGCCAACATTGCCCATGAAGTCAGCCAACCGTTAACTGGTGTCCTCACGACCAGCAAGTTTGCCCTGCGCGAGCTGAATGGTCGGAGACCGAATCTGAGGGCGGTGCAGGAAGCAATTACAGAGATTGCGGAGGACGCCACCCGAATCAGTGACATCATTTCCAGAATACGGGCCCTGGTAAAGAAGGAAGCTCCCGATCAGTCGGAACTGAACATCAATTATGTGGTCCGAGAAGCCGCCCTTCTGGTGAGCCATGAGGCAGCCCGAAACGATGTTCAAGTGCGGCTCGACCTCGCCATTAATCTGCCGGGCGTACTGGGTGATCGAGTGCAATTGCAACAGGTCTTGATCAACTTGGCCATGAACGGCATCGATGCCATGCGCACCGTCGTTGGCCGGCCCCGTGGGCTGGTCATCAAATCGGCGGAATACGCTGATGGTGTGCTGATTCAGGTTCAGGATTCTGGAATCGGACTCAACGCGGATCAAATCGACCGTATCTTTGAACCGTTTTTTACCACCAAGCCGCAGGGCATCGGAATGGGATTGTCGCTCAGCCGCTCCATTATTGAGTCCCACGGCGGTCGTTTGTGGGCCGAACCGGGTTCCTACGGTGCGATCTTCCAGATCACCTTGCCCGCCAATCGGAGCCGTGCCGCATGAAAGGCGCCGCTCCCACTGTTTTCGTAGTCGATGACGATTTCTCGGTTCGACGTGCGATCCGGCGACTCGTAGAGTCGGTGGGTTTGCCGGTCAAGTTGTTCGAGTCTGTACAGGAATTCTCGCTGAGCAAGCGTCCGGATGGGCCCAGTTGCCTCGTGCTCGACATCAGGTTGCGGGGAATCAGTGGGCTCGATTTCCAGCGCGAGTTGGCCGAAGCTGGCATTCACATCCCCATCATCTTCCTCACGGCACACGCGGATGTTCTTATGGCGGTGCGAGCGATGAAGGCAGGAGCCGTCGAGTTTCTCACCAAGCCTTTCCGCGATCAGGATTTGCTGGATGCGATTCAAAGCGCACTGGAGAAGGATCGGCTCAGACGCAAAAAAGAGGCGGAGATTGAGGTTTTGCAAAAGCGGCTCGAATCCTTGACACCACGAGAGCGCGAAGTCCTCGCCATGGTCGTCTTGGGCACGCTCAACAAGCAGATCGCGGCTCGTATTGGAACCACCGAAAACACGGTAAAGGTTCAGCGTAGTCGTGTGATGAAAAAGATGCAGGCACGATCTCTGGCCGACTTGGTGAAAATGGTTGAACGAATTCCTTCCGGAAAAAGCCTCTAAACTAAAGCATTATTGACATACTGCTTTCTGTTACCTAGCACTTACTATTAACTAATAGTGTTCGTTGTTCAAAGGTCATATAGTCTCGATGACCAAAACCAACCAAATTTGAGAGGCCTCGCGTGGGCTGCGAACACGGAACGAGATTTTTCCGATACGCTCCACCGACGAGCATGTTCAACAGTGAATCCGCCCATGCATCGTAGGTCAAGCCCGGTCCCAGTCGTTTTTCTCATCTCCGACATTAAAGAGGAAACATGATGACTCTGGAGACCCGTTGCAGATCGGGGCACTATCTCGCGGCGGTCATGGCCATTGATGGAGCCGCCAACCGAACCGAATATCAAGTGCTCGTTTTTCGGCAGGGACACGAGGTCTACCAGCAAACGGAGAAAACATTAGACGATGCGATACGGAGTGCCAGCGCCTATCTAGATTGGCAGAGCGAGCAGGATTTCGACAGCTAGACCCCCCGCGCTCCCTTGACTGCAGCACGCGCCGCCTAGACAAGATGTTAGAGAAGGAGTGACACAACGATGAAGCGGTGGTTCAAAACAAAGAGAGGCGTTCCGTCCGGCAATCCTCCATCCCTGTTTCTTTCCGAAGCGAAGGACGGCAATCCTCTCCCTGGAAAGCCCGTAAACGTCGTGGTGGTTGTAGTGGAAGACGAAGACGTAATTCGACAGGCAATCTGCGAACGCTTGCATAGAGCCGGTTACGAAGCATTCGGGGCTGCCAGTGCCAAGGATGCTCGGCGATTGCTGCTGGAGCACAAATCGACTCCGATGATATTGATCACGGATTTAACTTTGCCTGGGGATGGCGGCTGGTCGCTGGCTCAGTGGGCATGGCAGCGGTTCCCAAATTTACCAGTTGTCTTCATGTCTGGAAGTATCGACGAATTCGCCGTTCGCTCGGCTCTCGGTCATCGTCATACAGCCTTCTTGCAGAAGCCGTTTTCGCTGGACGCTCTCGTCGAAAGTCTGAGGTCCCTAAATGCGGCATGACTATCTTCTGAGGACCAGCCCGGCATGGCCATTCCGCTATGGTTTTCGCCACTATGTTTCGGGCGTTGAGGGAGTGCTGGAAATGGAGTCGCGGAAGAGAGAACGGATGGGAGTCATGGCGGGGATAGGAAGTCAAAATCCCCGCCCTGTGTCTGCAAAGAACGCAGACACAAGGACGGGGCACCCTCGGGAGTTGAAATGAGGGGAAAGGTGGGCCAGCCCCCGGCCGCCCCAGCAAATACAAATGGCTCCGGAATCCCGGAGCCATCGCGAATCACGTGGTGCAAAGCACTCTGTCCACTTTCAGTATTGGACACGATGCTGCTCAATGTCAAGTTACTTGGGGAGATTATCCCTGTGTTGTCTCCCCAACAGAACCGAATCCTCCCCGAAAAAGGGAGAATGGACCCGACGGGATTTGAACCCGCATCTGCGACTTGGACAGAGTGCTATGTTCCCGTTACACCACGGGCCCTGCACGGAGTTTCTGCAATGGCGAGGGATATAGCAAGACGGTTGACCCAATTTTTCCGGACGTGTTTCAAATCGGGACGATGTCGATTCCCAGTGATCTTCGTGCAGGGAATCCCACGTTTCGAGAACCGCGAAAGTAACTGACTCATTCCCAATTTGGGTTAGCTACTTTTGTGGGATTGCGCGTGCCTATGACAACGGAAATACTGAACGGGAGATAGGTTGCGTCTGGAGGACGTTGCCAGTGGGTACTGGACGCTGCCTTTCAAGCAGTCGAGTGGCCAAGTCAGCCATTACGGTTCGAGTCCGTCGTCCTCCGCACGGGCTTCTCGACTCAGAGTTGGTGTGCTATGATTACTTTGCTTGAAAGGTAGCGTACCTACTGGCAATTTTGCCGAGCCCCGCCTGACTAGCGGGGCTTTTGGTTTTCTACCGGCATCGCAGAAGATCCGCGTACGCGGGAAATTCGAAACTGAGGAGTGTCCGGCACGCCACTTCTCAAAAAGCGCGAGAAGTGGCGCACCCCCCAGTTTCTTCTCTGCCAACGTTTCACAACGCGGGGTATACTCGCCGCAGATGGTGGCCACCCGCCTGCCATTCTCTCAGCGTCGCTCGGAATCGGGCGCTGATCCAACTTCGGTCACGCTCAGGATTTTGAACTCCTGCTCTGTACCGGAGTTTCGCGGTTCAGCAGACAGATAAGCGTGTTTCTTGTCGGCGCGAAGCGAAAGGGTATCACCGAGTCCAATCTCTTTGTTCGCCAGCATGCAAGGCTTGCGGGAGCACTCCAGCTGGTAGATCTTGCCGGCACTTTGGATGCGAAGAATATGGACCCACTGCGGGGCGCCGCCTCCACCCATCGTGACCGTACCGCCGCTGGCGGGTGCGCCGGCAACCGGAATTGCCACTATGGGCGCGCCACCCGTAACCGGAACGCCCGTCACCACGCCACCCGTGGTGGGCGAGGTCGGCATGACAATGACAGGCGCGCCACCCGTGACTGGGACGGCCAGGACTGGCGTTGCCGCGCTGGCCGTCGTTACCGGAGACGCGACTGCGGAAGTTGGAGCCGTGGACCAGCCGACCCCGTGTTGACCTTTCACATGAAGGCCGGTGCCAATGACTATGCCAGGTTCGGAGGTTGGGTTCGCGGGCTTTTCGCTGGTAGTGGAAGTGGAGGCCGGCAACGGCGGTCTGACCTTCAGCTCTGTCGTAAGAACACGAAGCTTCTCTTCGGTCCCCTCTGAAACGGGAGGCATATAGGCCCAGTCGCCATCCACTCGAAAATGGACTGTATCGCCAGCGGCGAGGGGCTTATCGCCGATTTTGCATTCCGGCTCGCCAAGCTGAAAGGTTTTTACCTTTGTGCACATCAACAGATACACCCTGCTATCGGTCGCGACCTGATAGAAGTGTCCGTGCTTGGAGATGGCGGAGAGCACGCTTCCGCTCACGTTGTACTTGTCCGCAGGCTTGTCGTCTGCGAGAGACTGCGTCACACAGGACGCAATCGCCGCCAGTAAGAGAACTCCGCCGAAAGAACATTTCAATAGGGCGCGTGACATGCAGAACCTCCGTTCACAATTCTATTCCTGCAGTAATCATTTCTCAGCGCGCCGGAGGGTGGTCTGTTGTGGCAGCCGCGATATTACGACTTCATATTGCGACTTGCATGTTGGGAGCGAGGCCAAGCGGGTCGAGAAGTCGCGCTACCTGCACCGAAATCCGGTGAAGCGCGGTCTGGGGCGGAGTCCGGAGGATTGGGCGTGGAGCAGTCAGTGTGCCAACATCGTGCTGCGGGCCAAGTATGAGGTACTGAACGGCTAGTTACGCCGGAGGCTGCCTGTAATTTGGGGTGGGGCCGAACTGGCTTCACCCCATTGATCGCCGCCTATTCTAAAGTAGTTCCCCTACCAGCCGCGCGTCTGCAGCAGGTGGGCTTCGTCCAGCGTAGACACGGCCAGCCCCTTCATGGCACCCGCCAGATCCTCGCTGACTTCAAGTAACACTTTAGGGTCCTTGAAGTGCGTTGCCGCCTGCACAATCGCCTTGGCGCGCTTCTCGGCTTCCGCGGGCTCGGCGAATTCGGAGGAGTTCTTCATGAAGATGGCGGAGCCGACGAATACCGCCTCTGCTCCCAGTTGCATCACGAGCGATGCATCCGCCGGAGTCGCAATTCCTCCCGCCGAAAAGTTGGGCACGGGCAGTTTGCCGTCGCGCGCCACCATTTTCACCAGTTCGTAGGGAGCGCCGTGCTCTTTGGCCTTCGCGTAAAGTTCTTGTTCGCTGAGCACGGTTAGAATCTTCATTTCCAGCACAATCTGGCGAATGTGGCGGACGGCATGCACCACGTCTCCGGTGCCTGCCTCGCCTTTGGTGCGGATCATGGCCGCGCCTTCGGCGATGCGCCGCAGAGCTTCTCCCAGATTGCGAGCGCCGCAGACGAAGGGGACGGTAAAGGCGTGTTTGTCGACGTGATGCGCTTCGTCGGCCGGGGTCAGCACTTCGGACTCGTCAATGTAGTCGACGCCGAGTTCCTGCAGGATCTGTGCTTCCGCGAAATGGCCGATGCGGCACTTCGCCATGACGGGAATATCCACCGCCGCCATGATCTCGCGAATCATTTTCGGCGAGGCCATGCGCGCCACTCCACCCTCGGCGCGAATCTGCGCCGGGACGCGCTCCAGAGCCATGACCGCCACGGCTCCGGCGCGCTCGGCAATCTCCGCCTGTTTCGCGGTGGTGACATCCATGATGACGCCGCCCTTGAGCATTTCGGCAAGGCCGGTTTTCAGACGGAGGCTGGTGTTGTGTCCATTATTCTGCGACATGGGTTTACTCTTTTCTGCAATCGTGAAGGATAGCGATGGAATCGCCGGCGCGCCGGAGCGCAACCAAGAAGGATGCGCTGGAACCTCTGCGCTTCCCGCTCCTGCGCTCATTTTACAGCCGGTGAGCGATTCGCGGTACCCCTATCGTTTGCTGGTGGAGAGCCGGGGCGTCCGCGCCCGGCGGACGGGCGAGACGCCCGTCGCTCCATCGGTCACAGTGACTAGCGATCCACAAACCGGGCGAACATCTTGTGCGGATCGATGGCGATGAACAAGCCTTGACCCCGCGCCAGCACTTCGCCTTTTTCGTTCATGATCTCGGCCATGTTGACGTGCTTCCGTCCCTTCACCTTGACCTCGCGCGATTCCACCCGCAGTGGCTGTTTCAGGGGCACTGGCTTCAGGTAGTTCACGGTAATTTCAGACGTCACCGCCACTACGTCACGCAGCTTGTTCACCTTGCCCATGGCTTCGTCGAGGATGGTCGCGATGATGCCGCCGTGGCTGTGTCCGGGAGGCCCCGTATAGCGCCTGCCCAGCCGGAACCGGCAGACGAAACAGTTGCGCTCCTTGTCGTAGGTAAAGCGCAGCCTCATGCCGTCGGGGTTATTCTTGCCGCAGGCGAAGCAGTAGTTCTTCTGCAGTTGTACGAAGCGGGTGTTGTGTCCAGTTTCGGATTTCTTGCCAGCCATTGGAAGATTCTATCGCGAGCACCCAGCAAAATTGGGTATCATGGCAGGCCGAAAGGGGGTTTCCATGTCTGCCGCTAGCAAAACACTCGGCCCGTACTCGGTTCATCCCGGCGTTGCCCAGGTTCAGAAGTGGATCGAGGAACTGCCGCAGAAGACCGGGCGGTCGCTCGAGGAATGGATCGCGCTCACGAAGAAGTCCGGGCCGCCAACCGAGCAAGAACGCCGCGACTGGCTGAAGCAAGAACACAAGCTGGGCACAAACGCCGCGGCCTGGATCGCGGAGCGCGCCGACGGCAAGGGCACGGAGGAAGACTCGCCCGAGGCTTACCTGAAAACCGCCGCCGAATGGGTGGAGGCGCAGTACTCCGGCCCGCGCGCCGCGCTGCGTCCGCTGTATGAGCAGTTGTTGAAGCTCGGATTCTCCCTGGGCAAAGACGTGAAGGCTTGCCCGTGCAAGACGATGGTGCCTTTCTATCGCAACCACGTGTTCGCGCAAATCAAGCCGTCGACGAATACGCGCATCGATCTCGGATTCGCGCTGGGCAACATGAAAACGCCCAAGCGCCTGATCGACACCGGCGGTTACGAAAAGAAAGACCGCATCACCCGGAGGATTGAGGTCCAGTCAAAGGCCGATATTGACGGCGAGGTGAAGCGCTGGCTGAAGAAGGCGTATGAGATGGATGAATAGCAAGTGGACAGACGGGCGTCGTGAGGACGATCTGGAGCGAATCAATCGAGCAGCCGAACGGCTGAATGCGGAGGCGTCCGATGTGCTCGACTATCAGACGATTGAACGCCTCGAATTCACTATCGGTGCGAAGAAACGCGGGCGAGGGCGCCCGCGCCACACTTCGCCTCAGTCGTAGTATTCCAGCCCTAAGTGCGTAATCAGCTCTTCGCCCTTCAGGTGCCGTAGAGTGTTCTTCATTTTCATCAACTGGATGAAAAGATCGTGCTCCGGATACAGGCCCGGCGCGGTCATGGGCGACTTGAAGTAGAAGCTCAACCATTCCTGAATTCCCAGGCGGCGTAGTTCCGGCGAGCGCTGCGCAAGGTCCATGAAGAGCACCAGGTCGAGCACGATGGGCGCGGCTAGAATCGAGTCGCGGCACAGGAAATCCACCTTGATCTGCATGGGATAGCCGAGCCATCCGAAGATATCGATGTTGTCCCAACCTTCTTTGTTGTCGCCGCGCGGGGGGTAATAGTTGATGCGAACTTTGTGGAAGATATTGCCGTAGAGCTCGGGATATAAAGCCGGCTGCAGAATGTATTCGAGGGCTCCGAGCTTCGATTCTTCCTTGGTTTTGAACGACCCGGGATCGTCCAGCACTTCGCCGTCGCGATTGCCGAGGATGTTGGTCGAGTACCATCCGCTCAGCCCGAGCAGGCGCGCCTTGAACGCGGGAGCCAGCACGGTCTTCAGCAGAGTCTGGCCGGTCTTGAAGTCCTTGCCGCAGATGGGAACCTCGCGCTCATGCGAGAGTTCGTGCATGGCCGGCACATCCACCGTGAGGTTCGGAGCGCCGTTGGCGAACGGCACGCCTTCCATGAGCGAGGCGTAGGCGTACACCATCGAGGGCGCGATATTGTCGTCGTTTTCTTTCATCGCCTTCTCGAGGGCCTTTACGCTTTGGTGCGCAGCTGTGGGCTTGATGAAGGTCTCGGTCGAAGCGCACCAGATGGTGATCAATCGGCTGGCTCGGCTCGACTTCCTGAAGTCGCGGATGTCTTGCCGTAGCTGCTCGGCCAGGTCGAGCTTGTTCTTCCCCTTCTTTACGTTTGGTCCGTCGATTTTCTTGACGTAGTTGTGATCGAACACCGCCTTCATGGGCGTGATTGCGCTGAGCCGTCCCTTCACTTTGTTGAGCAGGTCGCGCTCCAGCACGCCCGCATTGCGGGCGGCGGCGTACATGTTGTCCTCGAAAATGTCCCAGCCTGTGAACACCAGATCATTGAGTCCGGCGAGAGGAACGAAATCCTTGATCTTCGGTGAGCGGCCATCGGTGCGCTTGCCCAGACGGATAGTTCCCATCTGCGTGAGCGAGCCGATGGGGTGGGCGATTCCCTTGCGCACTGCTTCGACGCCCGCAACAAATGTCGTTGCCACCGCGCCCATGCCTGGGATCATCACGCCCAGCTTGCCCTTGGCAGGATCGATCACACCGCCGTACCCGGCGTTAGCGGACTTCGCTTCGTCGGACTTAACCGCGCCGGACATGACTTCTACGCTGGTCACCTTCTTCACTGCCTTCACCTTCGCCATATTTTGGCTGCTTCCTTGTAAGAACCGTGGGATGTATGCAAACCGAGTATGTTCTCGCTCGGCTGAGTTTTTTGCAAACGCGACACGCCTGAATCCCCATAAAAGGCACTTCAATGGCTCTGCAAAGCATTGGGCGGTGGTCCTTCGCAGGTGGTCGAGACGTCTTTACTTTCCGTCCAGATCCACGTTCTTGATGGGCAGGTCCCAATGTCCGTCGAGGATTTCAAACCGCCGCTGCTCTTCCCTCGCATAAGTGGCTTGGTCGGGCCAAAGCTGCTTCTTCAGCGCGTCTTCGTCGAACGGCTCATTCGCCGCCGCCGAGTTCTTGAACACGATGGTCACGCGATAGTCCCAGCGGCCGTCTTCGGTGGTATGGTAGCGCGGCTGGTCCATCCAGACCTTGAGCAGGCGGCCCATTTCCACCTGCTTTTTCAGTAGCGGGTAGTGGTTCTTCTTGAACAGCTGGAGAAATTCGTCGGCATGTCCCCACTTGGCCTTGTAGTAATACTCGATGACGAAGGGCTTGCCCGTTTCGGGCGCTGGTTGGGCCGGGAGAGAGATTGGGAGCAGCGTCAAGAACAACAGCAGAAATCTGAATTTCATGGAGGGTCTCCGTGGGGAATGATTGTCGCATAAGTGCAAGCAGGTGGAGGGACGGGCGTCTCGCCCGTCCAGCCGGGCGGGACGCCCGGCCCTCCACCCACGCCCCAATGGTAAAATTGTCTGTGCCCGCCGATTCCGTCCGCCTCATCGCCATCGATATTGATGGGACCCTGCTCAACCCGGAATTTAAGGTTTCCGAAACCGATCTCGCCACTCTCCGGCGCGTACACGCTGAGGGCATCGAGGTCATCCTGGTCACCGGACGCCGCCACACCTTCGCCCTGCCCATCGCGCAACAACTGGGATTCGATCTCTGGCTGATCAGTTCGAACGGCGCCGTCACCCGTTCGCTGGCCGGAGAAACCTTCCACCGCGACCTGCTGCCGGAGGAAACCTGCCGCGAACTTCTGCGCGGGATGCAGGAATTTCGGGGCCAAACCGTCCTAACTTTTGACAGCGATGGCGAGGGCACCATCGTGATCGAGCGTCTCGACGAACTGGAAGCCAGCATCCAGCGCTGGCTGGAGAAAAACAAGCAGTATATGCAGTTCGTGGTTCCCCTGGAAAAGGCGCTTACCACGGACCCGGTGCAGGCCATGTTCTGCGGCCCGGTCGCGCGCATGCAGCGGGCCTTGCAAGTCCTCGCGAGCTGCGGCCTGCCCATCACGGTTTTGCGCACTGAGTATCCCGGCCGCGATCTTTCGATTGTCGATGTGCTCAACGTCGGCTGTTCCAAGGGACACGCGCTCGAACGCTGGGCCAATTACCGGCAGATTACCCGCGAGCAGGTCATGGCCGTTGGTGACAACTATAACGACATTGAAATGCTTGTCTTCGCCGGACGGCCTTATATCATGGGGAATGCGTCGGAAGAGTTGCGCCAGCGAGGCTGGACGCTGACTCGCTCGAACGCGGAAAGCGGAGTAAGTGCCGCGATTGAGCACGCGCTGGACGGGAAGATGCTCGAAGCGGGAGTCTCTGGCCAGATTCTAGGATCGGCGATCGTGACCAGCTTGTGATGACGCGAACAGGACCATTGGCGATGAAGCGGGCCACGAGAATTACGGCGAAAGCCGTCAGCGCCGCGGTGTTCTGGGTCGTCACCGTAGCATTTCTCGCTCGCCCCGCAACCGCCACCGAGTTGGCGATTCTCCGCAACGGCTTTACCATCCGCCATGAGCATCGCCTAGTGATGGGGACAACGACTCGCCTCTTTTTCGCGGTCGACGACTCCAGCTTCATCGACGTGCCTGCGGCTGAAATCACCGGCTATGAAAAAGATTTTTCTTTGCCAAGCGCGGCTTTACCGGCCGCGGCAGATTCGCGCGCCGTCAGCGCCGCGTCGAACGCTGCGAAATTTGGAGCTGCGAAACCCGCACCCGCTCTGCCTCAAGTCGTCGCCTCCGCCAGCGCCGCCTATCATCTCGATCCCGACTTGGTCAACAGCGTGATTCACGCCGAAAGCGGGTTCAACTCGCACGCCGTTTCTCCTAAAGGCGCCCGCGGACTGATGCAGCTTATGCCCGGCACCGCCAACCAGCTTGGCGTTAACGATGTTTTCGATCCGCAATCCAATGTCGCGGGCGGAAGCCGTTATCTGCGGGAATTGCTGGAGCGCTACCATTTCGATCTGGTCAAGGCGCTAGCCGCCTACAACGCAGGGCCGCAGCGCGTCGAGCAGTATCAGGGCGTGCCGCCCTTTCGCGAAACCCGTGCCTACGTGGCCAGGATCGTGCACGACTACAACATGAAGAAGATTGCTCAGGAGAAGGAAGCGAAACGGAAACCGGTCCCCGCCAAAGCAACGAGTAACCCGCCGGGCCACGCTGGCGGCGCTTCAAAACCCGCAGCCGCCGCCAGCGCCGCCGAATCCCCGCGTTGACCCTTGGTTGTTCCTCATTTACCTTCAAGTGGGGCAGTGCTCACCACAGTTGCGCCCCTCCGCAAGTTTCGCGCCGAATGAACAAGAAGAAATACGCAGCCTATGTCCTGATCTTCCTGGTGCTGGCCGTGCTGGTCTATTTGCAGTTCCGCACCTGGCGGAACTTCGACTGGGCCCGTTTCCGCGAAACCCGGCCGCAAAAGTGGGTCCACATTTTTCACGGCATCGCCATTATTTACCTCGCCTACGCGGTGCGCGCCATCCGCTGGAAGATCTTCCTTCGTCCGGTGCGGCCGCAAGCCTCCTCCGCCAGCATGGTTGCGCCCACCATCATCGGTTTCACCGGACTGGCGCTGCTGGGCCGGCCGGGAGAACTGATCCGTCCTTATTTGATTGCGCGCCGCCAGAACCTGAGCTTCTCGTCACAACTGGGGGTCTGGGCAGTCGAACGCATCTTTGATATTGGCGCATTCACGGTGCTGCTGGTGAGCGCAATCTTTGTGGCGGCCGGCCCGCGCTCGCTCCCCTACTACGACCGCTTCCGCGAAGGCGGATTCCTGCTGGTCGCGCTGGTTGCCGGCATTTCGGTTGGAGCGTTGGCCGTTTACTGGAAAGGCGAAGGCATTGCCAACTGGGTCGAGCGCCGCTTTTCGCACCTCGCCGCCAATCTGGGACACAAGATCGCCACCCGCGTCCGCGAATTCCGCAGCGGGTTAAACACCATCCACGACCCGCTCTCGCTCCTCTCGCTCATCGGGCTCTCGCTCCTCATGTGGTTCATGATCATCATGGCTTACCAGGAAGTGGCTCACTCTTATGGCGTGGCCATTCTGGATATTCGCCGCTCGCAAGTGCTGGTGCTGATGGGAGCCAGTATGATCGGTTCCCTGGTCCAGTTGCCCGGGATCGGCGGCGGATCGCAGCTAGCGACCATCGCGACACTGCAACGTATCTTCGATGTTCCCCCGGAACTGGCCGCCAGTTGCGGCATCATGCTGTGGCTGGTAACGTTTGTCGCGGTGGTTCCAGTGGGGCTGCTGCTTTCGCATCACGAACGGCTGTCGCTGCGGAAGCTTTCCGAAGAGTCGGAGCAGGCCGAAGAAGTGGTAGCGGTTGAGGAGGCGTTGTAAATTCATGGAACCTTCTGCGCCCGCTCAGCCCAAGTCGGGCCGCTATCCCCAAGTCGCCAGCACGCTCCACACGATTTTGATGCTCGCCGTGCTCGCTGGTGCGACGTTCGGGTCCAAGATTCTTGCAGATCAAACGAGGGTGGCGGCGAATCCGCACCGGGTGCGCTTCTATTTGGTCGGCATCCTTGTGGAGTGGTTCTTCTTCGGTCTTGCGCTTGCGGGCGTGCGGCGCAGCGGCGCGTCTGTCCTCCTCATTCTCGGGGATCGTTGGCATTCCGCCCGCCAGGTGCTGCGGGATATTGGAATTGCCGCTGGGTTCTGGGTGGTTGCGTTGGTGCTGCTTTGGGGGTTTGCGCGGCTTCTGCGCGTCGACACGCAGGGTCGCAATCTGCAATTCATGCTGCCGCATGGGGGCTTTGAAATAACATTGTGGATCGCGCTCTCGGTGAGCGCCGGTATATGCGAGGAAACGATCTTTCGAGGTTACATGCAACGGCAGTTCATGGCCCTGACTAAGAGCGCTCCCGCCGGCATTCTTCTTTCTGCCGCGGCATTCGGGGTGGCGCACGCGTACCAGGGCTTCCGGCGGGTGATCCTGATCGGCCTGTTCGGGGCGATGTTCGGGATTCTGGCCTATTGGCGCCGAAGCGTGCGTCCTGGGATGATGGCCCATGTCTGGCAGGACTCCTTGAGCGGAGTGGTTGGGAGTTTAGTGAAGCACTAGTACGGTAAACGCGCCCGGCGGAGGTCGTCACCCGGCGCGCCGAGGGCGAGACGCCCCTTCCGCAAGCGCAGGGCAGGCTCTGGGGACAGCCGGCAAGATGCCGGCGCTACTCGTTTCGGCCCTACCATCTCTTCCCGCATCGCCTGCTACAATCATCTCGATTTCTAGATCCGAGTCAAGCGCATGAAATGCCCCTTCTGCGGGTTTGAAAACGACAAAGTCGTGGATTCGCGCGAAAGCAAGGAAGCCGATTCCATCCGGCGCCGTCGCGAATGCCTGAAGTGCGAAAAGCGCTTTACCACCTACGAGCGCATCGACGAAATTCCGTACATGGTGGTGAAGAAAGACGGGCGCCGAGAACGTTTTGACCGCCAAAAAGTACTCAACGGACTGATGCGCGCCTGCGAAAAGCGTCCCGTGCCGATAAGCAAGCTGGAGCAAATTGTCAACGAGGCCGAAGCCTTCGTCATCGAGTCGGCCGAGCGCGAGCGCAAGACCAGCGAAATCGGCGAACTGATCATGAACCGCTTGCGCCGCTACGATAAAGTTGCCTATGTGAGGTTCGCCTCCGTCTATCTCGACTTCAAAGACGTGCAGGAATTCATGACCGAACTGAAAGATCTGTTGAAAGCAAAAGATACGCCCGAAGTGAAGGGCAAGGCTGCGAAAGGCTGATTGAGACATTGAATCATTGAGGCATTGAATCATTGAAGACCTTTAAGGACTTGAGACTTCAATGACTAGATGACTCAATAGCTCCATGAACTCCCTGGACAAAGCGGCCGAATTGAAGCGGCGCACGAAGAGTTTTGCGATCCGCATCGTAAGGCTTTTTCGTTCTTTGTCGCACTCTCCTGATGCGCAAACTCTGGGAAAGCAACTGCTGCGCAGCGGGACATCGGTTGCCGCTAACTATCGCGCGGTCTGTCGTGCCCGTTCCCAGGCCGAGTTCATCGCAAGAATGGGTATTGTGCTGGAAGAGGCGGATGAAACCGTCTTTTGGCTGGAACTTCTCGCCGAGACAGGAGTAGTTCGTCCGGAGAGGACGAAGGACCTGCTGATCGAAGCCAACGAAGTGGTAGCGATCTTCGGGGCGTCGTTGCGCACCTCGAAGCATGGTGTTAAATGATTCAATGTCTCAATGATTCAATGACTCAATTGGTTGTGATGATTCCGTGACTTCCCACACAGTAACCCTCATTCCCGGCGACGGCATCGGCCCCGAAGTGATCCAGGCTACGGTTCGCATACTCGAAGCCACCGGCGTTAAGTTCGAATGGGAGACCTTCTCCGCCGGCGCCGACGCCTTCGAAAAATACAAGGAGTACATTCCCAAGGAGCTTTCCGAATCGATCGAGCGCACCCACGTTGGGCTGAAGGGGCCTGTGACCACGCCCATCGGCGGCGGCTTCTCCAGCATCAACGTCGAGCTCCGCAGGCGCTTCGAACTTTTCGCCAACTTCCGGCCGATCCACAACCTGCCGCATATTCCAACGCACTACCCAGATATCGATTTGATCGTAGTCCGTGAAAACACCGAAGGGCTTTACTCGGGCATCGAACACGAAGTCGTCCCGGGAGTGGTCGAGAGCCTGAAGATCATGACGGAGAAGGCTTGCACTCGCGTCTCACGTTTCGCCTTCGAGTATGCGCGCAAGAATAAGCGTAAGAAAATCCATTCCATCCACAAAGCCAACATCATGAAGATGTCCGATGGATTGTTTCTGCGCTGCTCGCGAGCCATCTCAAAGGAGTATCCCGAGATTACCTACGGCGAGCACATCGTCGACAACACCTGCATGCAGCTGGTGATGAACCCCTACCAGTACGATATTTTGCTGATGGAAAATCTCTACGGCGACATTCTTTCCGACCTATGCGCCGGACTGGTCGGCGGTCTTGGCCTGGTCCCGGGCGCGAATTTTGGCCACGAGTGCGCCATCTTTGAAGCCGTGCACGGTTCCGCGCCCGACCTTGCGGGAAGAAATATCGCCAATCCCACCGCCGTGTTGCGATCGGCCCTGCTCATGCTGCGCCATCTCGGCGAGCACGACGCCGCGTTGAAGATCCGCAACGCCATCGAAGAGGTTTATCGCGACCGCAGCAAGCTAACACGGGACGTGGGCGGCAGCGCTGGCACCTCGGAGTTTGCCGACGCGATTATCCAGGCGATGGAATCGCAGAGTGTTGCGGCGGCACAATCGCTGTCGTAGAGACGCGGCTCGCGGCGTCCCAGACGGAATTCAGTGCCTTCAAGCTCAGGTATGATAAGCCGATGAGGACCAGCATGCCCACGCAGAAACCTTTTGCGCGCGCCCGCGAAAAGGCGGTCGCTCTTGCCAATTGCCTTAAGCGGCTGGTTCGCGCCTCCGTACGAAAGTTAATCGGCGGCGGCGACGACCCCGAGCAATGGATCCAGGAATTCGATCGTCTGTCCGGCGGTGGTCATTCGGACGGATGGCGTTTTGATCGGAACGAGACTCATGAACGCTGACAATCCGCCCGTCCCGCTCAGTCACTCCTCTGCTAAACTACTGCGTTTCGGAAGACGTACCGGTCGTTGCTGTATCGCCGGTCTTCCCTGGGGGCTATCCTGAAAGGCATCGAAATTCCGTACCATCGCGGACTGCACCGCTTCGCTGTTTTCACCGCCTGCGCCACTCTGGTCCTCATCGTCGCCGGAGCGCTTGTCACCAGCAATGACGCCGGATTGTCCGTCCCCGATTGGCCGACCAGCTTCGGCTCCTTCTACAAAATGCCGCGCATGGTGGGCGGCATAATGTACGAACATGGCCATCGCATGGTGGCGGAATTCGTCGGGCTGCTTACCATCATCCTGGCAGTCTGGACCTGGCGAGCCGAAAAGCGCCGCTGGCTGCGCCTTCTGGGCCTGGCCGCGCTGGCGACCGTAATCGCCCAGGGCATCCTCGGCGGAATCACGGTTTTATTCTTTTTGCCAGCGCCCATATCCAGCGCGCACGCCGCCGTGGCACAGACTTTCTTCTGCATCGCCGTCTCGATCGCGGTCTTCACCGGCCGCCGCTGGGTGGAGGAGGAACCGCGCACTGAATTCGACCGGCGCCGTCCCGCTCTTTTCACCCTGACCCTGTTCTCGATTTTTGTGCTTTATGTGCAACTGATCCTCGGAGCCATGTTTCGCCATCACGGCATGAGCTGGTGGCCGCACGTCATTAACGCAGCCGTCGTGGCCTTTGTGCTGGCATGGACCGCCGTTCGAGCCATCTCCGTCTACCCGCAAGTGGAGGCGGTGCGCCGTCCGGCGATCGCCGTGCTCGGCCTGATGGTCGCGCAACTCTGTCTCGGTTTTCTCGCCTTCATCACCCGCGTCATGTGGGGACGAGACGCCGAGCAGCCCGAGTTGCCCATGGTCATCTCGACCGTCGTCCACGTCGCCGTCGGAGCACTGCTTCTCGCCGCAGCCGTGGTTCTCGCCATTCAGGTCTGGCGCCACGTGCCCGTTGCATTTGAAGAGCGCGTAGCCGGACGGAATCCAGTCGCCGCATAGGCTGAGGTCAGAGGTTAGAGGTCAGATTGCAGAAGTAGAAGCTATGGAAATCGGAGTCGCCGCTGCGTATGCAGCCGTTTACCTCTTCAATTCCCTGACCTCTGACCTTGATCGCCTCAGATGATAATCAGGCCTTTCCCGTCGTAGAATGAACTGTGACTCCGAACTCATTCGCGATCGACTTCCCTGCCCCCGTCCAGCCTGCTGAACACGCGGCCCAGTCCATCATTGCCGTTCGCGACCTTGTCCACCGCTACCAGGACCGCACCGCCCTGAACGGCGTCTCATTCGACGTTCGCCCCGCTGAACTTTTCGGACTGCTCGGCCCAAACGGCAGCGGCAAGACAACGCTCTTCCGCATTCTCTCGACGCTCATGGTCCCCACTTCCGGCAGCGCCACGATCGCCGGTCTCGACGCCGTTCGCGAGCCCGGAGCGCTGCGCCGCCACATCGGCGTCGTCTTCCAGGCCCAGAGCGTCGACCCTAAGCTCACCGCCTACGAAAACCTCTGGCATCAGGGACACCTCTACGGCCTGCGCGGCCCCGAACTCAAAACACGAATCAACGAGATCCTCACCCGCGTTGGACTGCTCGACCGCTCGCGCCGACCGCGTGGAAACTTTTTCCGGAGGCATGCAGCGCCGCATCGAACTCGCCAAAGGCCTGCTCCATCATCCCGAAGTTCTGCTGCTCGACGAACCCACCACCGGCCTCGATCCGGGCGCCAGGCGCGACCTCTGGCAATACCTCCAGATCCTCCGCGATCAGGAGCGCGTCTCCGTCATCGTCACCACTCACCTGATGGAAGAAGCCGAACGCTGCGACCGCTTAGCCATCCTGAACGAAGGCAACCTGGTAGCGCTGGGCACGCCCGAAGCCCTGACTCGCGAGATCGGTGGCGACGTCATTCTGCTCGAAGCGCGGGACTCGCAGGCATTGGCCGAGCGCATTCGCAACAAGTTTCATGTCGAGGCTACGGTCATGGACAAGCAGGTTCGTCTGGAAATCGAAAATGGACATCGCTTCGTCCCTGACGTAGTCGAAGCCTTTCCGGGAGAGATCCAGTCGCTCAGCGTGAGCAAGCCGACGCTGGAAGACGTCTTCATCCATCGCACCGGCCACCGCTTCTGGAGCGAAGACGCCGAACCGGCGACTGAAAGCGCCAAGAAGAAAGCCAAGAAACATTGAGCCACTGACGCTGCTAGACTAAGAACAATGGCGACCCAAACCGCGACCTTCCCTGCAACCGCTCCCGCATCCGCCGGAGTCCTGCTGCCGGCCTTTACACTTTGGTGGCGCGAAGTCGTGCGCTTCTATCGGCAGCGGGCGCGCGTGGTGGGCGTCATCGCTTCTCCGCTGTTGTTCTGGATCGTCATTGGCTCCGGCTTCGGAACGTCATTTCGTTCCGGACAAGCCGCCGGCCAGCAGCATTATCTGAACTATTTCTATCCGGGCACGCTGGTGATGATCGTGCTCTTCACCGCGATCTTTACGATGATGTCGGTGATTGAAGACCGCAACGAAGGTTTCCTGCTTTCGGTGCTGGTGGCGCCGGTGCCGCGTGCGGCCATCGTTCTGGGAAAGGTCTTGGGCGGCACCACGCTCGCCACCGCCCAGGGACTGATTTTTCTGGTGTTCGCGCCGCTGGTCGGCGTACACATGACGCTCGCCTCGTTCGGGCTCATCGTGCTCACCGTGTTCCTGGTGTCGTTCGCTCTGACCGCGCTCGGCTTCGCCATCGCCTGGCCCATGGATTCGACGCAAGCCTTCCACGCCATCATCAATTTGTTTTTGATTCCGCTGTGGCTGCTTTCGGGAGCGCTCTTCCCGCTTTCCGGCGCGTCAGGATGGATTCGCTGGCTGATGTATGCCAATCCGCTAACCTACGGAGTCGAGGCGCTGCGCACGCTCATGTATCCCGAAGCCCCCAGCGCATTCTCACTGACCGCATCCATTTTGACGTTAGTGTTGTTTGCGCTCTTCATGTTCGGATTGGCGTTCGTGCTGGCGAATCGGCGCACGACCAAGCCGGCAGCGTAGAGAGTTTTTTCGTAAAACTGTCATCCCGAGCGAAGCGAGGGACCCCTATTCCCTGCACACATTTTCGGTCGAGTAGCTCGCTGCGCTCGGGATGACAAAATAGGAAGTTAGGTTACAAGATTACCCGATTACCAAATTACAAGATGCCCCTAGACATTCTCGCCCTGGCCGCGCACCGCGACGACGTAGAACAAACCTGCGGCGGAACTCTGCTCAAGATGGCCGAGCGCGGATACCGCACCGGCATCCTCGACCTCACGCAAGGCGAAATGGGGACGCGCGGCAGCGCCGAAGATCGCGCGCGCGAAGCGGCCGAGGCGGCGCGCATCCTGAAAGTTTCCTGGCGCCACGCGCTCGATATTCCGGACGGCCGCGTCGAAAATACCTGGGAGAATCGCCTGAAGATCGTCCGCCTGCTCCGCGAGCAGCGTCCGCGCGTGCTGATCCTTCCTTACTGGGAGGGACGCCATCCCGATCACTACACCGCCTCGGTCCTCGGCTACGAAGCGGCATTTATATCGGGACTCGCAAAGCTAGCTGTCAGCTCTCAGCCGTCAGCTCTCAGTAACCCCACCACCGATTCGGCTGCGCCTCATCGTCCTTTCAAGATTATCTACGCCAGCCTGTACCGCGATGTGCGGCCTACGTTTGTCGTGGACATCACCGGCCAGTTCGAAGCGCGCTTCGCTGCGTTAATGGCGTATAAGTCTCAGTTCACCGACCAGGAAGCCGGCAGCGGAATCTTCCCCGCGCAAAAAGAGATTCGGGCGCGGATTGAATCCATGGCCAGCTTCTATGGCATGATGGGCGGCGTCACTTACGCCGAGCCGTTCGTGCAGAAGGAAGTCGGACTGGTCGATGATGTGATGGCGATTCCGGTGAAGTCAATCTGATCCGTCCTTTGATTCTCGGTCTTATGAAAAAGAAGGGAGCGCCGTCGCCGACGCTCCCTGTGTTTGACCATCTCTACTCGGCGATCGCCGCTCCGCGATGAGTGACGACCGCCGTCTGACAAGGCTGTGTTCTACTGGCCGCCGCCAGATGCCGCAGCTTGCTGCTTGACCTGCGATTCGGCCTGATCGGCCGCCTGTTGCTGGTCTTGCAGAGTTTTTTCCGCCGTCGTATCGGGCTCCGGGGCCGGTACATCCGAGGCCGTGGTGCTGGTGTCTGGCGCCTTTGGAATACCGTTCGTGCCCTGTTTCTTCGCCAGTTCGCCCAGACCGCTGTTGAGTTGTTCCGCGAAGTGGTTTTGCATCTCCTGCAAATCGTCCACTTTCACGGCGACCGTGTCCCCGGCGGCGCATTCCGACTTCTTGCTCGCCGAGACGCTGGCGTTCACCATGTTGTCCGCATCCGGATTGTCGGTGAGCCGCGTGAGTACGTCACCCGCGGTCAGACCGCATTCCTGCCCGTTCGCCGTTACGGTGAGATCGCTGTCCACGACAAAGGTCCGTCGGGCCGGATCCAGCGCCGGCGGAACTTCGTCATTATTATTGGCCGGAGTTGGCGCCGCTGCTTGGCCGCCCGATCCGCCATTCTGTCCCGCTTGTGACTCCTGCGCGGCCAACTGAGCTTTCACTTCGTCGGTGATCGCCTCTTTGACCTCGGGAGTCAGTGTTAGCGTACTCGAAGCCGGTGCTGGAGCATCTCCACCGCCGCCTCCGTAGCTCGCCGCCGCGTCCGCGTTGGCCTCCGCCCGGGCCGCATACGCCGACTGCAACTCTTCCGAAATCAGATAGTCCGTCAGCCAGAACGCCGGCGAAGCATAATAGGGATAAGGCGTGAACCACCCGCCGTAAAAGCCATACCACGGCGCTCCTCCCCAACCCCACAGCCCTACGCCCCAGAAAACCGGCGCGCCCCACGGATGATAACCCCAGGCATAAAATCCCGGGTGATACCAAAATCCCGGGTGGTAACCGTAGTAGGCATGACCATGCCAGTTGTAGCCGCGATAGACAGCGGTACGGTAGTGGCCGTGGTCATAGTAGGTACGCGAATAATAGGAATGGCCGCCGCGATTGACGTAGGACCGCTGCACGTATCCGCCATTCCGTCCGGTGTTTACCACGCGCGCTCCGTTGTGCATACCAACAACCGTGCGCCCGCCGTGGACCCCATGGTCAATGTGCATGCCGTTGCGATCCACCGAACGAATCTGACCGTTGGAACGGATGCTCGCGGTGCCGCCACCCCTCAGAGAAACGTTCCTGGTTCCTGCCGGCGTATGCCCGCCTGCTGCCATATGCCCGCCCGCGGCTGCGTGTCCGCCTGCTGCTACATGTCCGCCTGCCGCCGCATGCCCACCTGCCGCTGCGTGTCCGCCCGCGGCTGCGTGTCCGCCGGCCGCCGCATGGCCGCCGGCCGCTGCATGTCCGCCTGTCGCCGCGCGCCCACCTGACGGCGCATGTCCGGCTGCAGCCGCGTGCCCGCCTGCGTGCTGCGCTGGGGCTGCGTGGTGCTGTGGAGCCGCGTGGTGCACTGGGGCTGCGTGGTGCTGTGGGGCCGCGTGCGACGCCTGCCTGCTCGGAGCGGACTTGTGCGCCGGGGCTGACTTTTCTGGAGGTCCACCAGCCCAAGCAACTGCGGTTACGCTGAGAACAACCAGCAAGATCGACCATTTGTGCCGGACGCACGTTCTTAGATTGCTCAAATTCATAGCCACTCCTGTTAGGATGCGAAGCTCTTCCTCACAAACCCACCCGCAGAAAATAAGTTTCGTCCAGCCCGGCAGTCGATCAGATTGGCCTCTTCGAAGAAAGCTCCTGGGTCCGCGTGGCGGGTGGGTCACATCCGGAGTATAACGCGGGTTGCTCTTTGAACGGCGACCGAATCAATGTTGTGGGCCACGGCCGCGCGACCGCTGCCGAATGTCAGCGTTATGCACAGAGCCCACTCACCAGATAAACGGTATCAGCCGGTAGCGAACGCGGGCGGCGTACTCCGGGTAACCGGCGAGACCGCGTTGCAGTTCGCGGTCTTCCATCGCCGTCCGAAAAACCAGGCCGCCTAAAAAAATCACCGAAGCCGCCAATCCGGCCCAGGAGCCAAGCATTAGCGCATTCGCCGGCAGGTAGATCAGCACCGAGGCGTAAAGCGGATGGCGGACCATGGCGTAAGGTCCGGTAGAAACCACGCTGTGTCCGCGCTCGGTTTGGATGCGTACGACGGCCGTGAGAAAAGGGTTCTCCCGAAAAACGCGGCCGAACATCCAGAATGACAAGACGATCAAGGCCGCGCCCACGCATTGCAGCCAGACCGGCATGACCGACCAGCGGAAGCGGACAGCATCCAGGCCCATCAGGACAAGCCAGGCGCACCAGGCAATCATCATGAGCAGAATAAAGATTTTGTCCCAGAACGGCTGGCCCTTTTGCAGTGGAGACTTGAGGCGTTCGGCCAGAAGCCCGGGGTCGCGCCGCGCCAACCAAAGCGTGAGCCAGGAAGCTCCGGCGATAAACAGAATGAGATAGGCCCACGCGGCGGGCCAGCGGACGGTCCCGGCGGCGCCAAAGAGCAGGGCCGAGAAAAAAAGGACCTCCGACCCAAGAATAACGCACACCTTAATGACCATGAGCTCCGCCTCCGCCATACTAGACCAGATCTAAGAACGGGTCGCGGTGATGGTGAATGCTTAAGAGACGAACCCGCATTATGCTTCGCCGTTAACGCCGTCCGCCCGCCGGTTGGCGCCTGATTCCTTGCGCTTCACGGCAAACGAAGCACTGAAACTTGGAGAACAGCTGTGATGCCAGTCACAGCCATATTCCGCGAACAAAGATCATACTGGCTTCCCTGTAAGGAGGACGTAGATCATGATTCAGAAACTCGCATGGCTGGTTCTGATCGTGGGCGTTAGTTCAGTGTTGTTGTGCGCCGCGCCGCAAATGGCAAACGAAAAGGCGACGCAGACCGTAACCGGTTGCCTCCAGAAAGGTACTGAACCTGGAGGATTTTTTCTTATTAGCACGGACAATAAGCATTGGGAGCTCTACAGCAACCCTGAAGTCTCCCTTGCCGGTCATGTCGGCCACACCGTTACCGTAACCGGCACTGTGGCGCATAGATCGAAAGCACAAGAAGAAAAAAGCCAACCTCACGAACAAAAAGAAATGGAAGCAAGGCAACACGCCGATTTGCAAGTATCCAGCGTGAAGATGGTCAGCGCGACTTGCAGCAAATAGAAGTTGACGCTCCGCTTTGGCATTAGAGGCCGGGAGCATCGAGCTTGGCAGCAAGCTTTTGCCCCGGCCAGCAATTACTGCGTCCCGAAGAACGTGGAGTCGAACCGTGTCGGCGGGCCACTGCTCGACAAGCGAAGCTGTGAAAAAACCATCTTCGATAACCCCGGAATGAAGAGCGCCGGGTGCCAGCCTAATTCGCGTCTCTTGCTAATGTATGGGCGAGGACCGGACGACGGGTTGCGGGCTGAATGTTGAGGTTATGCGCAACGCCCACTCATCGCAAAGTGCGCGATGAGTGGGGCCCGGCGCCAAATTGTTGAAACTTTTTCTGTCAGCGCTGCATATTCTTGTGAGGAGGAACCAATGCGAACACTTCTGCGAATACTGGTTGTCTGCTTTCTTTTGCCAGCCGCCGCGGCCTGGTCCCAGGATAAGCCAGCTACCGCCGCCCCATCTCAGGACAATCCGTTCAGCACATTCAATAAGCACGCCTACGCAAGATTGACGGGAATCCTGCTGCGCTCAGCCGACAAAATGCCGGAGGAGAATTACAACTTCAAGCCCACGGACGCCGTCCGCAGCTACGGCCAGATCCTCGGACACCTGGCCGACGCACAATACCTGTTCTGCTCCATAGCACTCGGCGAGCAAAATCCCGCCCCGAAAATCGAGCAGACCAAAACCTCAAAGGCCGACCTAACTGCCGCACTCAAGGACGCCTTCGCCTACTGCGGCAAGGCCTACGACGGCATGACCGATGCCTCCGGTGCGCAGATGGTGAAGCTGTTCGGAGGCGACACCCCGAAGTTAGACGTACTGACGGTCAACAACATGCACAACATGGAACACTATGGCAACCTGGTCACCTACATGCGCATGAAGAACATCGTCCCTCCGACCAGCGAGCCGGCGGCGCAGCCCCAGCCCCAACCGAAGAAATAATGTGGCTGATTAGATAACCGTGTCGGCTCCCAGGCCGGGTGGGCCCCTTTAACGAGGAAGTGTAACCCAGGTTTGTTTCTGACATGAATCGAAATAACTGGGGGTGCGCCCCTTCTCGAAAAACGCGAGAAGGGGCGCACCCCTCTTTCTTCTCTGCCAACGTTTCACAACAAGGGGTATACTCGCCGCAGATGGTGGCCACCCGCCGACGGGTTTCGCTCTGAACGTCGACCGAATCAATCTCTGGCATGAAGGGAATTGACGAACGTTCTCGTTCTCATTAAGTGGGAGCTGACGGAGACAACGCCCGGGACCCACGGATTGATGCGCGGCCGTCACCCTCTCGAACCTTACTTTGGGGGTTCGCGTCTACCCAGGAGTCACTGGAAGGAGCAACGGGAAATGAAGAAGGTACTGACGTTGATGTGCGCGCTTGCCCTCGGCGTCTCGATGTCGTCGTTTGTGGTTGCACAGGATACGGTGGCCAACGATAAGGACAAGAAGGCTGACGAGAAAAAGAATGCAAAGGAAGAGAAGAAGGATGAGATGATGAAGGGCAACAAAAATAAACAGCAGACGCCGCCTCCGGAGCCGGTCCCAGCGCCGCCACGCCGCAAGCCGTCGCCGCCCAATCTGGGTCCGCCGCCGCCGGCCGACAAACCGCGGCCGCAGCCCAACAATCGGCCGTCGGAGCAACCTCACAAACTGTCGCCGCAGCCCAACAATCAGACGCCGCCTCCGGAGCCGGTCCCACCGCCGCCGCCCAACAGATAGAGTGTGCCTTGTGAGCGGCTGCTTCGCACGATAATATGCGAAATGAAGGACACGCCCGGCGACTTGGCGTGGGGAGCTAAGTTGAATCCCGTGGCCAAAATGTTGTCGAGGAGAACCAACGATCGACGGTGAGTAACATGGGAACAGGGTGTCCCCTTAATCAGGCAGACGTTCGGGCAGAAGTGCAGCCCCCGCGGGCTGCTTTTGGCAAGCGCGTTGCAGCCTTCTTAGATCGCAACAAGGATCGGGTAAATAGCGCTCAATCGCTGATCACTATTCTCGCCATTTTTGTCGGAGGATTCTGGACCTACCAGCTCTTTGTTGAACAGCGACAGAGTCACCCTCGCCTCAAAATCGAATACAGGATTCAGCATTGGAAGATTTCCGATGTGCAGGTGTTGCTCTCCGTTGATGAGATTCTCACCAATGCCGGGCCGGTGATGGTTGAGTTGCGCGGTGGCACGATTCGAGTAATTCAAGTAATGCCTCTTCCACGCGCCGTTGCCGGGAAACTCAACCCCTCGCAGAATAAGCCTGCCCAAGCGAGAGCGGAATCTTCGATCTATGATCCGAAGGTTTGGGACGTCCTTGTTGAATCCCCCAGGAAATGGAAGCAAGGGGACGTGGTCATCGAGCCCGGCGAAAGCGAAACCATCCCTAATGAGTTCATTCTTCCAGCTACCGTCCGAGTTGTGGCTGTGTATTCCTTCCTAAGTAATCCTGAAAACTCGGAGCTCGGGTGGAATGGATTGGCGTATTACGACTTTGACAAACCAGTGCCTCAGAACCTGCCCAAACTTCTGACCATACCGATTGGATGAATCACGGTCGGGTGGGAGGCTGGCCCACCCTTCGCAAAGAACGCGAAGGACGGGGCAGCCACGGTGTGGATGTGCCATCGAAGGATGGCCCAGCCCCCCACACCCTCAGTTATTTCAGGTTAAAGATAAACCCGCGTTTGAGTTCAACGTCGAAGTGGACTACCGGCCATGTACATGTTATTGTGATTGCCTTCCCCCGTTTCGGCAACCTGATTTAAGCATTCGGTTCGGATTGTGCATAGAACGTGTAACTTCGGGATGCGCATTATGACCGACAAGGTTCGTCTCGCTGCGGTTCTGGCAACCTTTGTTGTTTGCGTGCTCCGGTTGGCTGTGGCTGCTGAAGGAGCGCCAACTGTCAGCCCGGACACTAAAGCATTTGAAGCCGCGGTTGCGTTTTCCCAAAGTCTGTCGGGCTGGGCGCTACTCATTGCGGGCGGGTCAATCGTCACTCTGGTGGGAACGTCCTATCACCGACCACAGCGCTGGTGGGCAAGGCTGATGTATTTGGCATTCGTCCCTGGATGGTATTTCCTTGGGCGCGGCATGTACTTCGGAGTCGCCGTACAGAGGGCTTTCCTCGGGTACCTATTTGCCAATCCGACAGGCGAGACACTGATGAAGTTCAAGGGTGTCGTTAATGATGATGCCCTGCGTCAGATTCTTGGTATTCAGTACGGCGTGGATTGTTTTGGGGTCTGGCTCCTTCTTTACTTAATCTGGTGGCTATTCAACCGTGATACACAACAAACCTGTGGAGGTAAGCCATGAAACGAGTTGCCGCGCTGTGTACCTGTCTGTTATTGAGCCTCGGCTTGATGGTTTCCCTGGCAGTCGCGTCGGATTGTACCAAGTGCGACTGCATTCACCTGCCGTGTTCGAAAGAGTGCAAGCCTTGCTGCGGTTTCAAAATAGGGACAATTCTTTCCAAGAACGACTCAATGTTGACGATGAACCACGAGAAGTTCACTATCATGTCCGACACAAAAATCTCAGGGCATCTCACCGAGGGGTCTCGAGCAAAAGTGTACTTTCGGATGTCTGGGGAGGAGAAGCAGGCCACAAAGATCGTCATGCTACACCCGGACGGTACTGCGCCCGAAAGCAAAGATTAGAAGTCTAGATCCGACCTCCGGCTGCGTAAGGCGGAGTCGAACGATGTCGGCTGTTCGGCAGGCCACTTCTAGAAAAGCACGGGTGGCGCACCCCTGGTTATTTCCGTCGATGTTATAAAGACAAACCCGCGTTATACTTCCCCGTTAAAAGTGGCCCACCCCCTTAGGATGGGATCTATGTCTCTCGAAGGTTTGAAGTCGCTATTTGAGCTGGGCGGGGTGATCCTACTGGCATTGACATTCGTGTTCGGGGCAGGTGCACTAATTGTTAACAACCGTCTGAACGCAATCCAAGGCAGAGAGTTGGATGATTTCAAACTGAAATTCGAGGTCGAACAGCAGAAGACTGCTCTGGCACAAAAAGAGGCGTCGGAGGCCAAGGCAAAAGCCGACAAATTCGAAGGGGATATTGCGACAGCCAACCAAGAGGCAGCAGAGGCACAGACAACGGCGGAGGGCTTCCGTCGTGACATCGCTTTGGCTAACCAGAAAGCGGCAGAAGCTAACAAAACGGCAGAAGAGGAGCACCTAGCGCGCGTGAGGATAGAGGAAAAACTGGCTGGGTGGAAGTTGAACGCGGCGGCGCAAGCGAGCATCATCAAGAAAATGAAGCCGTATGAAAAAACGCCCTTTGATTTGGGGGCAAATCCAGTGGAGATGGCCTTCATGGAAACGATGGATGGCCTCTTGTCCTCTGCTGGATGGGTTCGGCAGATGCCCAAGGCCGACAATGCTTTGGTGAGCATTTTATTAAACGGCAAGGCCCGCATAAATTACGTCTCCGGCATCTACGTCGAGATTGCTTCATCCCGTCGTGCTGATTTAGGGCCCGCGACGCTAGCCCTAGTTGAAGCCTTAAAGGCGGCAGGCATCCCTGCGCAAGCGCAGATGTCCCCACAAGAGCCAGATACCAGCGCTGTCCACGTGGTGATCGGAAGCAAATGAGGGGAGCTCAATTTAGGACACCACCGACTGATCGCAGGGGGCTGGCCCACCCTTCCCCGCGCTCTGTTTTTCCTTTCCCGTAACGAAACGTGGTTGCCCCATCCTTGCGCTTTTTGCAAGGGTGGGCCGCAACGCCGCTGACAGCATAATCCTCGTCATGCCGCGCGGCTTGCACCGCTACTACGGCACCGGCAGCGGCGGCGGCGGCGTGAAAAGCTTATGGTGCACTCTGCACTGCCTCCCACCCTTCGCAAAGAACGCGAAGGATGGGGCAGCCACGGTGTGGATGTGCCATCGAAGGATGGGCCAGCCCCCTTCGCTCAGGATGACAAATCTTGATGATGGTGGCGAAACCGAGCCGCTACTGACGTTGGTATTTTGAGCGAAAGTCCTTTCACCCCGCCGTAGAACAACCAGTTCCGAATACCAGCCGAAGGCCTGGCTGCTCCCGGCTCTGGTCCGACGCACAGGAGATCATAATGGCTACTCTTGCTGAACCCGCCACCCCGACTCAAACCAAGACCCGCACCGAATCCGACAGCATGGGAAAGATCGAAGTCCCCGCGGATGTTTACTGGGGAGCGCAGACGCAGCGCTCGCTGCTGCATTTCGCAATTGGACGCGACACCATGCCTCCGGAGCTGATTCGCGCCTTCGGCACGCTCAAGAAGGCTTGCGCGCTGGTGAATCAGGACCTGGGAAAACTGCCGCCCGACAAAGCGAAGCTCATTGCGCAGGCCGCCGACGAAGTCATTGCCGGCAAGCTGAATGACCAGTTCCCGCTGCGTATTTGGCAGACCGGCAGCGGCACCCAGACCAACATGAACGTGAATGAGGTCATCTCGAATCGCGCCATCGAAATTGCGGGCGGCGAAAAGGGATCGAAGAAGCCGGTGCATCCGAACGATCACGTCAACATGTCGCAGTCGTCGAACGACACGTTTCCGGCGGCGATGCACATTGCGGCGGCCGAGCGGGTGAAGAACGCGCTGATTCCGGCGATCAAAACCGTGCGCGACGCCATCGCGGCCAAGGCGAAGGAATTTGACTCCGTGGTGAAGATTGGCCGCACCCATTTGCAGGATGCCGTGCCCTTGACCATAGGACAGGAATTTGGCGGTTGGGCCAGTCTCTTAGACCGTGACATCAAGCGGCTGGAGCAGGTCCTCGACGGGCTTTACGATCTGGCGATTGGCGGGACCGCAGTAGGCACGGGGCTGAACACGCATCCGGAATTTGCCGAGCGCGCCGCCAGGAAGATCGCTGAATTAACGTCACTTCCCTTCCGCTCCCATCCCAACAAGTTCGCCGCGCTTTCCGCTCACGATGAGATCGTGTTTGCGCAAGGCGCGATGCAGACCTTGGCCGCGTCGCTGATGAAAATCTCGAACGATATTCGCTGGCTGGCTTCCGGTCCGCGGTGCGGCCTCGGCGAGCTGGTGATTCCAGAGAATGAGCCGGGATCGTCCATCATGCCGGGCAAGGTCAATCCCACGCAATGCGAAGCGATGACGATGGTCTGCGCGCAGGTGCACGGAGCGACGGCCGCGGTGGGATTCGCCGGATCGCAGGGCAACTTTGAGCTGAACGTGTTCAAGCCGGTGATCATCTATAACTTCCTGCACTCGGTCACGCTGGTCACCGACGCCTGCCACGGTTATGTCGAGTACATGGTCAAGGGCATTGAAGTCGATCGCGCCAAGGTGGATTTCTACGTGAAGAATTCGCTGATGCTGGTCACAGCGCTCGCTCCAAAAGTGGGATACGACAAGGCGGCGCAGATTGCGCACACGGCGCACGTGGAACACTCAAGCCTGCGCGAGGCGGCGCTGAAGCTGAAGCATCTCACGGGTGAAGAATTCGATTCGCTGGTCAAGCCGGAGAAGATGACGCATCCGTAACGGCATCGGGTGATCGAAAAACAAAAGCATAGTCAAAGGCCGCGGGCGAGGGCGCCCGCGCCACACGGCTGGGTTACTGCTTCTTCAGAAAGCGGCGCCGGTTGAGGTGGGTCGTGGCCGTTGGCTGGATGTCGTCGTACTTCAGCACGCTGATCGAGCCATCCACTTCCAGCACCGCGAGAGCCGCTTGTTTGTAGGTGCCGACGCCGTGCTCACGGAGCGCGCGTTCCAGTTCATCCATGCTGACGTGCTCTTTGGCCATGTGCGCCTGGATGACCTCGCCGTCGTGCACGAGCATGCTGGGTTG
>CAWABC010000067.1:0-22705 GCA_963780105.1 uncultured Acidobacteriaceae bacterium | reverse complement strand
ATCCCCGAACACCGGGTGGACCACTCTAACCGGGAAGTATCACGCGGGTTTGTCTCTTAGAGTATTGCCGAAATAACTGGGGGTGGCCGGGTGCCCCAGGTCTCGCGCTTTTCGAGACCTGGGATTCCACAGTCGTGTCAATCTTGGGATTTTGTATGGTTGGTTACTGAGCCTCTGAGATCTTTCATCAAAATCACCCGTGATCGAAATCCATTGACTTAAGACCTGTCGTGCGCAACGATAACGATAGAGATCTGGTTGGGGCAGTTCCGAGGTGTATCCGTCAACCAAGACGGCCCTCGAAGCTGCCCCAAACCCATTTTCAGCGCTCTTTGACAACCTAAATGATTGATTTTCAAAGACTTTACCTGTAAGTCCTTTAAACTCAAAGATTTTGCGGGAATTTTTCCCTAAACCCATGATTCCAAAAGACCGGGGGGAGGGGGGAGTGGTAACCTCCCTCGTCGCGAGCAGTCGAGACTGGCGTACAATAGTGCCGTTTTTTTGAAGGCAAAAAGGAGATTCCGGATTCCTCCCAATCCGGAACATCCGTAGTGACTGAAGAAGAGAAACGCGCGGCGCTTAAACAAGGCCAGGCATTGCACTTCCCCGAACATACCGGGGAGAAGGACCGTACTATCCACGCGAGCTGGATTCAAGAACTGGCCGCTGGGACGGAAAACAAGTTCCGCGCACCCATCGATATCAAGAATGCCATCATTGAAGGCGAGATCAAACTGCGCAATGCCACGTTTGAAGGTGGGTTTTCCATCGTCGGCACGCGGTTCAAAAGCGCCGTTGATTTTGCCTTCGCGACTTTCGCCCATTCGGCGAATTTCATGGCTTGCACTTTCCAAACCGCCGAGTTCATGGGAGTCCATATCGGTGGCGACGCCGATTTCCGCGGCGTCCAGTTCGAAGGCAAGGCCGCCTTCGACCGTTTGCAACTTGAGGGCGGCGCTTTTTTCGGTACCTACCATCACGGGCGCCGAACACGTTTCGGAGGCGACGCGACCTTCTACGACGCTCGCATCGGCGCCAATGCCAATTTTGAGGGCGCGGACTTCCTCGGCGCTGCCAGTTTTGATCGCATTCGGATCGTAGGCCAGGCTTTCTTTAGCACCGATAAACACGACAATCGCGTTTGTTTTGCGGGCCACACACACTGGTGCGACGCTCAGATCGAAGGGCCGGTCGATTTTCGCGGCGCTCTATTTGCCCAGGGTGCCTACTTTGACCGCATCCGCATTGACAGCGAAGCCATCTTCCACCCGGATGGGGATTTCACTCAACCGCACGCGACTCACAATTCGACACAGTTCCTTGGAGACGCCCGGTTTGATAACGCGCATTTCGAGCATGGGTGCTCCTTTCGGGACGCCCAGTTTGCTCGAACCGCTAGCTTCATTTCCGCGGTGACCGAACGTAAGGCAAGCTTTGTCGGGGCTGCTTTTCACGGTTTGGCGAGTTTTAGCGACGCGAAGCTTTCCATCGTTCGTTTTCGACCCGAACTCATCAGAAAGGTGCCGCCAGCCTCAGTCCAGTTTCACGGGGGGACGGATCTGCGTGGATTCACCTATGACCGTTTTTACGGGGCGTGGGAAGAAATTCTAAACGGCATGGTTGCGTACGACCGCCAGCCCTTTACCCAGTTGGAAAAGGTCCTGCGAGCCAGCGGCCTTGATGAAGAAGCGGACAGGGTGTACTACGAGCAAAGGTGCCGTGAAGGCAACAGCATTCCCTTAAAGAGGCTGCATTCATGGCTATGGAATTTTGCCTACCGCTGGCTCGCCGGATATGGGGTCAGAGTGTGGCCCATGTTGATCTTTTCCATGCTCCTCCTTCTTGCCGGATCGTTTGTATTCCACCGCGATGGGGCTTTGATCAAGAAGCCGGAGGCCCAGAGCGCCGTTGAGGCAAAGGGCCAGCCGAACCCGGAAGTAGTCCACGGAGTGCGAATCTTCGACGCTTTTTGCGTCAGTCTTCGCTTGTTGGTCCGGCTGGAGATCCCAGCGGCATCGAATCTGGCGCCTTCAGAGAACTCGTTGGTTCAAAGTATCCCCATACGCTATTCCTCATACGCCACCGTGCACATGATTCTGGGATGGCTTCTCCTGCCTTTTGTCGCTGCTAGCATAGCCACGCGCTTCGGCCGACGCGGAGGAAGCTGACGAGCCAGGGGGGTGCCCGACTGCCTCTCAAGAATCCGGTTTAGTTAAATCTCAGGTAAGGTAGGGCCTCTGGAGGTTCGCCATAAAACACAGGTCCCCATCAAGCATGCTCAACCCAAGCCGAGGCGCCTGACCAAGAAGCTTGCGCGGGTCATAGCAGAAGATCGGGGCGATCCGCCGAACCTTGAATCCCATTTCCGCAAAACAAGCCTGCGTCTGGCTGCAGGAAAATCCGGCAACAATCTCGCAGGTTCCCGGCATTTCCGCCGCGGTTCGAGCCGCCAGGATGCAGGCCGCAGTTCGGCCCTGCGGGTCGTTGGCATCGATCCCAATATCGACAATTCGGGTTTGTCCTCGAACCTGGCTGAGCAGAAAATAACCACGGACCCGTTCCGACTGGGAGAGATGGAAAGCCGAAAACTCTGCTCCTGGACAAGTCAGGAAGTGATTCAGTAAGCCTGCCGTGCGCCGCGACACCGCGCTGTCTGCCTCCGGGCCATCGAGAAGCGGCGCAATCGGCTCGTCCAGACGCGTTGTGCGGGAAGCGACCCAGCCGTTGGGACTGCTGGGCAACGCTAACAGGCTCCAGGCTGCGTTTCTAATAATGCGAAGCGGCGTTTTCCAGTTCCAACTGTTCCCCGTTCGCAACTGCCGGGAGGTGCCCACCGGCCTGGCTTGCACCTTGAGTTCGCCACAGCGCCGATAACCTATTTTCGGCAAAATGGCTTGCGTATCCGCGGAACCGCCGATGGTCAAGAGCAGGTCGCTCATGCCGGCAAGCTTTCGAAGAAGCGAAATTCCGGCGCCTGGTTCCGTGCGCGCCGCGGCCCAGTCAATCAGATGGATGACCTGGAGTTGTTGTGTGGAATTCACCAGCCGTAGCGGCCAGATTCCAGCGTGGCCGACCAGGGCGCCATCCTTCTTTACCACGTAGCTGCGAGGTCCACTCCATTCGGGATGAGAAGAAAAATATTTCCAGGAAAGCACGTCGGATGCGAACGAGTTCATTTGCTCGCTGCCGGGAAAAACCCGACTCAAAAATTCGGCGAGTGCACCCTGCTCCGAAGCCAACGCGGGCACCAATTCTGAACTCATAGATAATCGACAACGGAGCCGAAGGTCGCGGAACCGCCGGAACGAACCAACCTGTCTGGCAACAGGAGAAAAATCCCCCTGGGTTCTAGGCTCGTCCGGGCAGGCTCGCCTCCTGCTCTTTCTCCCGGGGCTCCGAAAGCAAGTAACCCAACTGCCGCATGACCGGACCCCATGCCTCTTCGATCCGTTGCACGGACTTCGGCGAAAGCGCGGATTTCCATCCCCCGGCGGTTGCGCTGCGAACGAAGGGCTTATCCGGACGAGTTTCCTTAAGCTGAGCGTAGTGTTTGGCTTCCGCTTTTTCGAGCGCGCGCATTCGTTCCGGGGAGCTCAACTCCACCGCTTGTGCCAGCCTCTGCGGTGAGAGATCGAGGTTGTGAAACCCCGCCCCGCTCAGAAATCGGCCGATCTTCAGGAGTTCCCGCTGCGGATCTTCTTTCATATCTTCGTAGCGCAACAACAGAAAAGAACTCCTGCCCTGCCGCATCGAAATCCAACTCATCACGTTGTCGGCCCACGAGCCCCACCAGGGATCGAATTCCGCCTTCAGAAAGCGCGGAATGAAATCATCGATGGGATAGTCGTCCGGAATGTTTCGTGCCTTCACATCGTGATGGTAACAAGAGACGGCGACGTCCCGGGGATCGCGCACGATGCAGATTACCCGCGGATACCTTGGATGAAAAGCCTCATGGCTCTTGAGGAGCCGCGGACGAGGCAAGCGCCGCAACACGTGATCCGGGTTGAAGTAGATCTCCGCCACCCGTGACTCGATGTTCGAAAAAGTGGCTGGGTCGTTCGGGAACAAAAGGTTTCCCACCAGGAATCGAGTCCACGTATTCCCCGACCTGGGATAAGAGACCAGGTAAACGTCGTCGGGAAAGATGGTGGCTCCCCGGCCCGCCATCTGGCGGCCGGTGAGAACCCGCTGGGCCTGCATCAGTGCGCGCAATACCCGAGGAAGACTTCTTTCATTCATTCCGTTCTCACGTTGGTGGCAGGCTCAAAGCAGGAGGGCGCAGAATACTCCACGGTCGAGCCCCTTTCCCGGCGTGCGGCCCATATCTACGGCGCAAGTATAACGCGAGTGGTTCGTCAAGACATAGGGTGATGCCAGAACAGGAAACATGCGTTATCCTCATAGCTCGTCGCAACCAAATTGTGGCTCGCAGCTCACCCGAAGCTAACGACCGCTTGCAGGAACCCAGAACATGACCGAAGAACTCAACGAACTGCACGAGCACGCCGAACACGCCCGCGAGCACCCCGACCTCGCCCCGGTCACGCTCACCATGGCAGTACTGGCCGTCCTGGTGGCCACCGTGTCGCTGCTCGGCCATCGCACGCATACCGAAGAAATCATTTTCCAGAACAAGGTCACCGACCAGTGGGCTTACTACCAGGCCAAGAATATCCGCCGCCACACTGACGAATTGTTCGCCGATCTGACCACCATCGTTGCCAGCAAGGACGCGGAAGCTGCTGCCAGACTGCATGAAAAATACCGGGCCGAAGCGGACCGCTATAAAGACGATCAGAAAGAACTCGACGCCAAGGCCCGCGAACTGGAAAAGGAAGCCGATCTCGCGCGCCGCAAAGGGGACCGTTTCGATTTAAGCGAAGTCTTCCTGGAGATCGCCCTGGTGATCACCTCGATCACTCTGCTCTCGGGCCGCCGCATGTTCTGGCACCTCGGCCTGCTGCTGGCGACTGCGGGTGTTGTCCTATCCGCCTCCGCCTGGATCGTGCGCTAGTAAGGAGGAGATGCCAATCGCGCGCCGGACCTACGGCGAAGGTACCTTTGCTGCGGCAAGCAGCCTTTCGCGCATTCGCGCCAGGTTGTAGGTTGAGGTGGGAAGATCCGCCTCCGGTGTCTTGCCGACGCGTTGGTACAGTGAGAGCGCAACCGCGGGCAAGCCGTAGTCCTCTGCGATGCGCCCAAAACCATACCAGATCGCTTCATTAGGTTCCTCGAAGCCCCCGGAATCCATGGCTCGCAACAGCAGTTCCCGTGCTTCCTTGGTCTTGCCGATTTCGGCATAGAGACACGCCAGCGTGTGAACCTCGGCATAGGAACTGTCTGACTTATTCGCGATTGCGCGCTGCAGCAGCGAGACATCTTCCTCTGTGACCTTGCCCAGGAAGAGCGCATTCCAGGTGTACTCGTTAAAGTCGTTCATCTCGGCGCGGTTCTTGTCGATCAAGGGACGAAGAATGCTCCGTACCTGGGCAAAATCCGCCTGGCCCTCGGCCAGTTGTGCGGCGGAACGCACCGCTGTCAGATCGTCGGGGATGCGTGCAAACCGCGCTGCGATAGCCTTTTCGCCCACATTCCACTTCTTGGTGAACACGCTGGCCTCGGACACAAACCGCAACGCCGTGTCCGATGCCGGATTGGCTGCGGCAAGCCGCGAGGACGCTTCCAGCAATAGATTCCAGTCGCGCAACTTCGCGGCGGCATGGGCGAGCAGCAAATCGAGGCGCGTGGCGTCGGAGTCTTTAGCCTGAGCTTGTGCGGATTTCACTTCGTTGATGTACTCCCCGATAGCGGAAGAATCCGCCAGCAGGGCCAGCGCCGCCATCCTCATCTTCTTGGGATCAGCCTCGTCTCCGCGCGTCCAGAAACGCGGGAAGACCGCGCCGCGCAGCGGATCGTCGCCCGAGTTCAACGTTACTTCCTCGCGCGCCCAATCGAGCCAGCACTTCGCGCCCTTGAGGTCTTTGGCTGCCAGCCGCCGCAGTACTTCTTCGCCCACCATGTCCACGTCTGTGTCCAACGCGACGATCCGGTACCCGTCCGGCCGCCGCGCGACGAGCATGGTTTGAGGTCTGTCTCCCATGCCCCGCGCGCGGATGCGAAATCCCGATTGTTCGTCGCCCTCGACCGCCATTTGCATGTTGGATAAAATCACGTCGCGGGCCACCGGCAAAGTGACGTCGTTGCCTTCCATCCCTTTGCGTAGCAAGCTCGCGCCCCTGGCCCCTTTTTCGGCTTCGTCTTTCTGGTCCGCCGGATACGATTCCGTGTAACGGAACATCTCCTCAGGCTTCGCGCGCGGGTTCAGCAGATACAAGTAAAACTGCTGTACCACTCTTCGCGGATCGGTTTCTGGCAGCAGGACTTCTTCATACGGATGTACCGCACTCATCACCTCGATGCGCCCGCGCAGCTTGGAGCTGTCTTCCTGCCCCTCGGCCGCGGCATTCAGGAGATCGACGGCACGAGGATACATTCGCAACCGGATGAGCACATTGGCGGCCGATACCAGTATGTTGCTTCGGTCGCTCTCGTTCGACCCCCGGCGTGCGGCCTCGGTGATGGCAGCCTGCGAACCGTCACGCGCGGCAATCGTCGCCACTGCGACGCCGTTGCGGGTGGCGCTGGAGACCAGGGAATTACAAAGCTGGAGAACTTCATCCCACTTGTGCGCGTAGAACAAGGCAAATAACAGATTGTCGTCGTAGCTCTCGCCTTTTTCTTTGTTGACTTCCTTCAATGCGCGGTACTCCGCCGCCGCCTCGTCCAGTTTCGCTTCCGGAGAGTAGCGCTCACCCAGCGAGTCGTGCTCCAGCAGAATCGCGAGGTCGGCGTAGTTACTCCATTCCTTCGGATCGAGTTCGATCGCTTTGCGATAGGCCGCGACCGCCGTGCCGAAGTCGAAACCTTTGCCGAATCGACGGCCAATGGCGTCATGCTCCTCGATCCATCCCAGCGAACTCCAGCCGAGTGCGTTCTTGGCCTCGAGTTCCGTGGCCCGCCGAGCCTCCTTGCGGGCTTCCTCACCGAAACCCGCATCCAGTAAGGCTCTGGCGATCTGGATGTGGTGAAGAGCCTCGTCAGGATGAAGTTTGACCAGATCGGCGTGCGACGCCAGTGCCTCGCGCGCCTTGCCCTGGGCGAGCAGCGCCGTGCCCTTTTGGGGAAACGTGATCAGCACGGCGCTGGAGTTGTTCAGCGTGTGCACCGCCTGTCGCAGAGCCTTGAGCTCAGAAGGGCTGTAGCGAGCCTTGCCGGAGTCGAAGCGCCAGACGGCGGTGACCGCGCCACCGTTCCCGAGTTCGTAATGCTGCGTCAGCTTTGCTGGACCGAGCGTCTGTTCAACGTCTTTCGGGAGCACCGGAGCGTCAAAGCCCGGAGGCGGCAGGATCGTGTACTGCCATTCCGTCGCGAACGGTTGTATCTCAATATCATTCCTGCGCGGTTTCCACCCCGGATTGTCAGGTTTGTCCGTTCCGTCGTCCGATAACACGTAGTCGGGATAGCCCCATAAGAGACCATCGTTCCGAATGGCGGCGACGGCGCTCGTCAAATCGGACAATCCGCGTTTTCCTTTTGCGACTTCGAGCTTCAATTCAAATGGCTTAGTCAGATCGGATCCGGACGAGTGTTCCTCACTGGTAAGATCTTCACCGAGGAAGTTGTTTTTGACGTAGCGTTCCAGGCCTTCTCGTGTCTCTTTCGCCTCCTCCAGTCCGTACCGGTAACGGAGAACTGCGGATTCCTCGCCGCTGGCCTGAAAGACCTCTACGATGCGCGCCGGACCGTATTCTGCCAGGTAGAACTCGCGGCGAATGTTCTGGGCGTTTCCCGCCGGAGGGTTCACCGGCGTCCGCACCAACTGGGCGCTGCTGGGACCGATGAGCAGCGCGAGCCTTCCTTGATCGCTCCACGGCAAGTTCCCGGGTTCGAAATACTCCGCGGTCGCGTCGATCCATGTTTCGGGTTTCCCGGGGACGTAAACAATGGCGTGGTCGAAAAGACCCATTCCGGCTAGATCGGGACTGACATCGCTGTCACCGCGCGTAGAGAGCAAGGCGAGCTCGGCCGGAATGCCTGCGCCTTTCAGTGCCGAGACCAGCACAGTCGCCTTGTCCTTACAATCACCGTACCCGCTCTTCAGCGTCTCGCCGGCGGGATGGGGTATGAGTGCGGAGGATCCAAACTCGAGCCCGGTATAGCGGACTTTCTGGTGCAGATTCGTAACTAGACGACGCAAGAGATCCGGACCTTTCAATCCCGCCGTACCTTCCAGCAAGGAATCGACTTCTCCTGGGCGGATCGCACCTTCGATGTCCCTGTAATACCCTTGGGCGACCGTGTTCCAGGATTCCCCTGTGGAATAGTCAATACTGGGCCAACTCTCGAGGTCCGAGGGCAAGTCCCTCTCTTGATTCTCGAGTGCGTCCGTTGCTCCCTGCTCAAACCGCAATGTGACGATGCCGCTTTTTTCGCTGCGCGTCACGGTTAAGGCAGGCGCTTTGCGAAGTTTGTATTGAATGTGTACCGAAGAAGGCGCCTGAAGCTCCACAACTTCGTGCAATGCCGGTTCGGTGTAACCCACATAAGAACGCCGCATGATCCCGTAGCTATTCATGGGCGCGGTGTCTTCCCAGACCGTTTCTTTCTCCACAATCGAACCAATGCCGACGGCCGGCAATGGTCCGGAGTAAGAGCGCTGATCTTCGTAGATCTCGGGACGCTGATCGTGCACGGGAGACTCAGTCAAGACCTTTGGATCCAGCGTTGCCACCGTTCCATCGGGCGCGATGACGCGAGCGCGAATCTGCGGTCTTTTCTGCCGCCACGGAGACCAGGTCGCTTTTGCGGTGCCCCAATTGCTTAGAGCGTCCTTGGTTTCAACCCGGTAGACGATGCGCATGCTCGAAGTTGTCCGCTCGGCAGAATCGAAAACTACGCGACGTTCTTCGAAAAGTACGGTCACGTTGGCGAACTTTTGCACTTTGATTGCCGCGGCCGCCATGACAACATCCTTGGGTTCAGCGGAGAACGCTGCCGTCTCCCAGGGTGCGGTTGTTGTGCTTTGGCCTTGGAGCGCTCCTGCGAAGAGAGCCAAATAAGAGCAAAGTAAGAAGGTTCTACAAGATGACAAACGGGTCATAGGCTCGACGCCAGGCTGTTATTTCTGGACAGTCGAATGTATCGGGAATCTTGTCCCAGAGCAAACTCGGACTTTCCCCGTCATCGGGCAAGTCGACACGGCGTCCGGCCGCGATGTAGAATCATGGGTCCTAAACGCGGCGACTGCAACCGCTCTCCCCACTCAACCGGCCATGACGCAAAGGAACCGCCCAAGCCCGAACTGTTCGAGATTCTTACCGCCCTCACCGCAAGAAGGAACCCACTGCCCAGCAAGGTGACGAACCAATGACCCCGAACGATTTTCTCTCCATCAAAGATTTTTCTCCCCAGCAGATTCGCCATTTCCTAGACCTAGCCCGCCACATTAAGGCGCGCCCCGAAGATTACGCGCAGAAGCTCAGAGGCAAGACCCTGGCCATGATCTTCGAAAAGCCTTCCCTGCGTACACGGGTAAGTTTCGATGTCGGTATCCACCAACTTGGAGGGTTCTCCCTCTACCTCTCGCCCGCCGAGATCAACCTGGGCAAGCGCGAGTCGGTCTATGACGTGGCTAAAGTTCTCGAGCGCATGGCGCAGGGCATCATGATCCGTACCTTTGCGCACGAGATCGTGGACGGAATGGCCGAATACGCCAGCATTCCGATTATCAACGGGCTCACCGACTACAGCCACCCCTGTCAGGCGATGGCTGACTATTTGACCATCCTGGAGATCAAAGGGAAGGTAGCGGGCCTGAAGGTCGCCTACATCGGCGACGGCAACAACGTGGCCCATTCCCTCATGTTCGCCGGCGCGCAACTTGGCGCTCATGTCTGGGTGGCAACTCCGGTCGACTATGCGCCTAAAGCCGACGCCGTCAAGTGGGCCCAGTCGCGTGGCGCCGAGACAGGCGGCACTTGCACCATCACCAACGATCCCGTTGCCGCAGCCTCGGCCGCCGACGTGATCTACACCGACACCTGGACCAGCATGGGCCAGGAAGCAGAGGCAGAGAAACGCCGCAAGATATTTTCGCCGTACCAAGTGAATGGCTCTCTTTTCGGACGTGCCAAGCCCGACGCCTTGTTTCTCCACTGCTTGCCCGCCCACCGCGGTGAAGAGGTCACCAATGAAGTGATCGATTCTCCCCGGTCGGTCGTCTTCCAGGAGGCCGAGAACCGCTTGCACTCGCAGAAGGCGATTATGCTGGAATTGATGGAGCACGGGAGCATGACCGCTCCTGGCGTTTCCACCGCGCAATCGGTGCACGTGTAACAGAGATGTAGGCGCCGGAAGATTTGCGCAGGGCATCCTGTCGGCTGTCCCGAGGTGCCGTTCTGTGCGCCCTCGGCGCTGTTTTTGGACGAGGAGCATTGACCACCAGGACTGCTGACTCCCGACTCCTGTGACGACTAACTGACCATGAAAACCATGCTGATTGCCGTGGGCGGCAACTCCCTGATTCGCGCAGGCGAAAAGGGGACGGTCAACGAGCAGTTGGCCAATGCCCGTCGCACCGCCGCGGCCATCATCGGCCTCATCCGCCGTGGCTATCGGCTGGTCGTTACTCACGGCAACGGTCCCCAAGTCGGCGCCGCTCTGCTCCGATCGGAATCCGCTTCCAGTCAGGTGCCCGGCCACACATTAGATGTCTGCGGTGCTGCGACGCAAGGCGAGATCGGTTACCTGCTGTCCCAGGCACTGAGCAACGAACTCTCAGCCGCTGGTCTTCAGGTGCCCGTCGTGAGCTTGGTCACGCAGGTCATCGTCTCCCAGGATGATCCGGCCATGCAGCACCCGACCAAACCGATCGGCCCTTTTTATTCCCGTGCCAATGCCGAGGAACGCAAGCGTCTGTTGGGATGGCAGATCGTCGAGGATGCCGCTCGCGGCTATCGCCGGGTCGTGCCTTCCCCGAGCCCATCGAGATCGTCGAGTTGGAAGTGATTCGCGATCTGGTAAACGACGGAGTGCTGGTGGTTGCGGGCGGAGGTGGCGGCATCCCCGTCGTGCGTTCCGGCGGATGTGTAAAAGGGGTGGAGGCGGTAATCAACAAGGACGGCGCTTCGGCTCTTTTAGCAACCCAGCTCGGAGCTGACGTTTTCGCCATTTCCACCGACACCGATTACGTCTACCTCGATTACAAGAAGCCAACCCAGCGGCCCCTCAAGTTGGTCAATGCTGCCGAGATGGAAGCGTATTACAAGGCCGGGCACTTCCCGCCAGGCAACATGGGGCCCAAGATCGAGTCCGTGCTACGCTTCCTGCGCAGCGGCGGAAAAGAAGCAGTCATCACAACCTACGAACATCTGTGCGACGCAGTGGACGGCTCCGCGGGCACGCGTATCCTTTCCGATCCTGCCGGCTTCGGCGCCGCCACCAGTAACTCTTCTGGGCGAATCCAGCCCCGGAGGGGCGAACTAACCTAGCCCAGCGCTTCAGCGCTGGGGAAGGTGGGAAGAATGATTGAAGTCCCGGAGGGACGACTGAGACTCTTACGCAAACTCTCTAGCAGGCTGCGGGGCTAGAGTCGCTTTGTCCGCGGCCTCAAAGCCGCTGCCCTCCAGCGTTTACAATCAGGACAGTAGAACCAATCCGATGAAACTGAAACACGTCGTTGATCGCAGCAATTCACCGTCCCCCTGCTCATGGATCTCTTTGCCCGCGCCCGTGGCATGGAGCGAGTGGCAGCCCGGGAGCTCCCTCGATTACCAGAACCGGATCATGGCGACTGTGTCTACTCACCCTCGACGCGCACCCGCTTTTCTTTCGAAGCTGCCATGTATCGTCTGGGCGGCCGTGTGCTTTCGACCGAGCAGGCCCGGGCGTTCTCTTCGGAGATTGAAGGCGAGCAGGTCGAAGATTCCATACGCGTCATTGCCAGCTATTGCGACGTCATCGTCATTCGTCACAATGAAGAAGGCGGCGCCAAGCGTCGCCCAGTTTTCCCGGTTCCCGTGATCAACGCTGGTGATGGCAACGGTGGCCAGCATCCCACCCAGGCTCTCCTCGATCTCTACACCATCTACCGCGAGCGTCCCCTCGATGGCTTAAGCGTGGCCATTATCGGCGAACTGGATAAGGGGCGCACCGCCCGCTCGCTAGCCTACCTGTTGGCGAAATTCGAACGGGTGAAGATCTTTTTCGTCAGTCCGCCCGAGCTCCAGATAGAAGCCCGATATTCTCGAGTACCTCGACGAACATGACGTCCACTACGAACTGGAATCCGACCTCGACCGGGTGATCCGCGAGGTCGACGTGGTCTATCAGACCCGCGTCAAACCTGAGCGGGTGACCGACATCAAAACCTTGAAGCGGTTTGCGATTGACTCGGCAGTTCTGCAACGCATGAAGCCGGACGCCATCATCCTGCATCCGCTTCCGCGCACGGTCGAACTCGACAAGACCGTCGACGACGATCCCAGGGCTCTCTACTTCCGCCAGGCAGTCAATGGCCTCTACGTCCGCATGGCACTGCTCACCATGCTGCTGGATAAAGACTAGTGTAGCGCGGGCACTCTTGCCCGCGGCTTTTGACCTCGATCTTGCCTGTGGATTGGAACGGGAAGGGCACGGCTTCACAGCTTGCGGAAAAAGTCGATGGGGAATCGCATTTCGAACGAGAGATGCACGGGAAAAGCCGCAGCCTGCTGGAGTGATGATTGCAAAAAGAGCAGGCGGTGAGGTAAGATTGTCTTACGATGCAAACCAAAGTTTCGACCAAAGGGCAAGTCTGCTTCCCGGACCGCTCCGCCGCCGGCTCGATATTCGGACCGGCGATCCCCTCGACGCGAATATAGAGAACGGGCGGATTGTGTTGACGCCGCGCAAGAAACGGCCCCATCGCGTCAAACTTGTAACTGACCCCATGACTGGACTGCCCGCTTTAAGTGCGGGCCCGAACGCACCAGCATTAAGCAGCAAGGAATTGAAGAAATCCTGGCAAACTTCCCATAATACTACCTGCTCGATGTGATGCCCTCCTGCGCTCTTGAGTCATGAATCACCAGGTTCTCCACCATCGCATTACTTCCTGGGTCCAATCTCATAATTCCCCGAACTTGGCGAGTTGCTCAATCACTGAACTCGGATTTGTACGCGTGCTTGCTCAAGCCCCGGCCTACGGATTTACCGTTGCTCAGGCTCGTACACTGTTGCTACGCCTCAAGCAGGCACGTGCCTCTCGTCTCACGTTCATTCCTGACGAACACGATGTTTCTCATCTCCCTGGTTGGGTAAGAACGCCCAAACAAATCACCGATGGTCACTTCGGGCAAACTTGCGAGTGCGAATGGTGCGGTCCTCGCAACTCTAGACGAGAACATTCCTGGATCGTATCTGATTCCGCGATAGGGTCGGCTCTGCTGGAGGGTGGCCCTCGATAAGAGAGAAGGCTCTGTCAAGGACAAAGATATTCCTGGGGGGGCTGGCCCACCCTTTTGCCTTTATGACTCCCTACTGAGGCTGCCCCACCCTTGCGTTCTTGGCAAGGGTGGGAATTCTGCCCAAGCCCATCACACCACGGACACACGCGTCCATGTCAATCGAACCGGCTGTTGTTCGTTGACCAGCACTGGCCCATGCTCTTCATAAGCGTACGCGCGGTAACTGCTCCAGCGCCATTCTTCTGGCGAGGCCACCAATCCGCGCCGCACCGGATTCTCGTGCATGTAGCGCAGCTTCTCAGCGCGCTTGTGCCGGTTCCACACGACAAAATCATAGAAGCGCCGCTGCCAGACATGGCCCTGCTCCAGCACGGTGTTCCACAGACTTCCGTCAGGACGGGTCTGTCTCTTTCGGAGCCTCTCCAGCAGTTCGCGGGCGAAGCGCTGCTTGAGCACCTGCAGAACGACAGAATGGTTGGATTCTTCCGGTTCGGACAAGAGGAGATGCACGTGCTCGGGCATGATCACATATCCGACGACGACAATTCCGTAGCGGATTCGTGTTTCTTCGAGGATGCGCAGGAAGAGGTCGCGACACTGCGGCGCGCCTAGCAACGGACGGCGCTGGTAACAACTGAAGGTGATGAAGTGAAGACATCCGGTACCGTAGGCGCGGCGAAGACGGGCGGGCATGCAGAGACTTTATGTTGACGGAGGGGCTGAAAGCTGTGACGAAACTCCTATCCCCTTTGTGACGAATTCCCACCCTTGCAAAAAACGCAAGGGTGGGGCAGCCTCGGTTTCCAAGGGTGGGCCAGCCCCCTGCCCTGCGCTTCTCTTTGGGGTGTGATTCGAACTAGTTACTGGGAGCGTCCTGTCTGTCCCCGAATTTCCCCGATCATAGTTCCAACGAAGAAGGTTGCAAAATTCACGGGTGCAATAGACAATCACGACTCTCCTTTATGAAAACGTCGACGGTGCACCAGCCCAAGCAACTCACGGGCAAGCTGGTGGTGGTCCTTGTGTTGCTGGGCATTTCCGTGTTCATCAACTACATCGATCGCGGCAATCTCTCCATCGCTGCTCCGATGCTGAAGGACGAGCTGCGAATCTCGGCAACGCAACTGGGAATTCTGCTCTCGGCGTTCTTCTGGACTTACGCGTGTTTGCAGCCCATAGCCGGCTGGCTGGTAGACCGAGTGAACGTCAACTGGGTCATCGCCGGAGGCTTCTTCCTCTGGTCTGCGGCGACCGCCGCGACCGGCCTGGCGCGCACGTTCTCGATGCTGTTCGGGTTGCGCTTGCTGCTCGGCATTGGAGAGTCGGTCGCTTATCCTTCATATTCGAAGATCATTGCGCTGAACTTTCCTGAAGAGCATCGCGGCCTCGCCAACTCGGTCATCTCCGCAGGGCTGGTACTGGGACCGGGAATGGGCATGCTTTTTGGCGGCACTCTAATGGAAAGGTTTGGCTGGCGCCCTTTCTTTCTTGTGCTCGGACTGGTCAGTTTGCTCTGGCTGGTGCCGTGGATCAAGTGGATGCCCAAGGCGCGAGCTTCTAGTACACCGGGCACGCCCGGCGCCCCGAGTCTTGCTGAGTTCTTGCGGCTGCGTTCCGCATGGGGAAGCTGTGTCGGGCTCTTCAGCGACAACTACGTCGGCTATTTTCTGATCACGTGGCTGCCCTTCTACCTGGTTCGCGAGCGGCATTTCACCATGTCGACCATGGCCAGGATCGGAGGCCTCGCTTATCTCCTCGGGGCTTGTTCCTCGACCTTCTCCGGTTGGCTTTCCGACCGCTGGATCATGTCGGGAGGAACTCCGACTCGCGTGCGTAAGACGTTTACGGGCGGTGGCCTGATCCTGGCGGGGACTTTCCTCGGGCTGGCGGCCGCCACCGGGCCGCGCACTTGTCTGGTCATGCTGGTCTTGGGTGTTATTTCTTTCGGAGTCACGTCTTCCAATGTCTGGGCGATTACCCAAACTCTCGCGGGACCGCAAGCTGCGGGACGATGGACGGGTTTTCAGAACTTTATCGGCAACCTCGCAGGGGTTGTGGCACCGGCACTCACCGGATTCGTCGTAGGACGAACCGGCCACTTTTACTGGGCTTTCGCCATCTTGCTGGCCGTCACCATCATGGGTACTCTGTCCTGGGTCTATCTCGTTGGGCCAGTAGAACAGGTGGCTTGGCACAAGAAGGTGCAGGGCAGAGCAGCAGCAGGATAGCAAGTCTCATAAATCTCAGGAAATTCGGGGACAGACGGGACCGTCCCCGTTTCTCCTTCACTGCTTTCGAGACCAGCTTCGCCTACCGCTTCTCGATCACCTTCTTGATCCGCTCAAATGCCCAGTCGATTTCTTCGCGGGTAATGACCAGCGGCGGCGCAATCCGGATCACGCGGTCGTGCGTTTCTTTGCAGAGGAGGCCCTCTTCTTTCAGCGCCTCGCAGTACGGCCGCGCCAGGCTGTGCAGTTCCATGCCAATCCAGAGGCCGCGACCGCGCACCTCTTTCAGATCGGAGCTGCGCAAGGTGCGCAGTTTCTCCAGAAAGTAGCCGCCCAGTTCCGCTGAGCGCTCGGGCAGTTTTTCTTCGATGAGCACGCGTAACGCCGCCCGCGCCACCGCGCACGCCAGCGGATTGCCTCCGAAGGTGCTGCCGTGGTCGCCGGGATGGAACACGCCCAGAATCTCCTTGGACGCAAGCACCGCCGAGACCGGATAAAAGCCGCCGGAAAGCGCTTTGCCGATGATGACGGCGTCAGGCCGGATGCCTTCATGCATGTAGGCGAACAGCTTGCCGGTGCGGCCGAGACCGGACTGGATCTCGTCGGCAATCAAGAGCACGCGATTTTGTTTGCAGATGGCCGCCGCTTCTTTCAGGAATCCGGCGGGCGGAATCACAATGCCGGCTTCTCCCTGGATGGGCTCGACCAGGAACGCGCAGGTGTTCGGAGTAATCGTGGCGCGCAACGCAGACGCATCGCCGTACGGAATAATTTTGAAGCCAGGCGTGAACGGGCCGAAGCCGTCGCGGTACTGTTCGTCCGTCGAGAAGCCGACAATGGTCACCGTGCGTCCGTGAAAATTGTTGGCGCACACTATAATCTCGGCCTTATTGTCGGCAATGCCCTTGACCTTATGCCCCCACTTGCGGGCGGCCTTGACTGCGGTCTCCACCGCCTCGGCGCCGGAGTTCATGGGCAGCGTCATCTCGAAGCCGGTAAGCTCATGCAGTTGCTGGAGGAGCAGCGGCAGCTGGTCGTTGCGGAAAGCGCGCGAAGTGAGCGTGACTTTGTGCGCCTGTTCCACCAGGGCACTGAGGATTTTGGGATGGCAGTGGCCCTGGTTCACGGCCGAATAAGCGGCCAGGCAATCCAGATACTTCTTGCCTTCCACGTCATAGACCCAGCAGCCTTGGGCGCGGTCAATGACGACATCGAGCGGATGGTAGTTATGAGCTCCGTATTGTTCTTCGAGCTGAATGAATTCCTGGGTCTGGTTCTTCTCTTCGGTGATAGGCATGTGGGTTCTGTTTTTCTCCTTAATTATCTTAAGCATTAGGAGTCAGTTGTCAATTATCAGGAGCCGGCGCTTTCACACCAGTTGCACTCGCTTGCTTTCGCGAATGGACAGCTGGCTTGTGATCCCCATCACAGGCGATTTGGTCGATCATGCCGGACGACCATTCGTCAGGCACGCCCACGCTCCGTCGGCACAACCCGGCGCAGTCTGGTCCACGCCCCATCTCCTTCCTCTAACTCACCGTAATTACAGGCCAAAAAAGATCTCATATCTTCGCTGACTCTTCGGTCTTTGGCGTGCATTGTCTTCAGACACTCTCTCTGGCCGAAGTTCCGCAGAAGAGAAGACTGGACCCAGCCCATGCTTCATAAATGCGCCAACCCATCATGCCCGGCTCCCTTCCGTTCCCTTCGCGAGGGCAGGCTGTTCCTGGCGGAAACTTATCCTTCCAACCCTAACCTCGCTTTCGACGGTAATCGGCGGCAGGTGCGCCGGCGCGAGCATTTCTGGCTCTGCGATGCCTGCTCGGCTCATTTCACGCTCCGCTTCGACGCTACTCTTGGGATGCTGACCGTGCCCCTGGTCGAGCGCGCGGCGCCACGCTTCCTCACCCGCGCTACGGCCAGCGGTTGCTGACCGTCATAAGGACCTGGGATGGATAATTCGATCACAAAACGCGTTGCTTGCTCGGTTTGCGGCCTCGTCACCTTCCGCCACTTCGGATGGTTCCTGGTGGTCGAGAACCGCTGGCTTGACCGTCTCAAAATCCTCTCCTGGCACCCTTCGCTGGCCAAACAGAAAGACGTGCGAAGCGTCTGCTGCAGGCAGCATCTCAAAACCCTCATCGCCCACTGGCTCAATCAGGCTAGCCTCCGCCTTCCGCCGGCAGAACATCCTCCGCTGCCCATCGGGAGCGACCCCACCCTCCCCGAGGTCGAGCTCGACCCGCAATCGCTGGGCCGGCTGGTCGGCGAATTAGCGGTTCATCGCGAGTCCTTTTCCAGCGTCTGGTCAGGCTCCCCCGCCGCCCTCGAATGCATCCTCGACGCCCTCATTGCCAGCGGAGGTAAAAACGAACCCCGCGCACTGGAATTCCAGTGCCAGATCTTCGATCCACCCGAGTCCCGGCACGAATTGTCCTTCCAATAAGGCGCCGGCGGAGTCTAGCTCCGCCGGCGCTCCCTCCACACTCGCCAATCTTTCTCCATCGCCTCCGCCATTGCCTGCGCCGCTCCCACCAGCCAACTCCCTTTTCGTCCGCGCAAGTCTTTCAGGATCGCCTTCCGCTTCTCGACCGTCCCCAGGTGGATGTTCGCCGTCTCTCGGCCCATCGCCTCCAGCAGCCGGCACTCCCCTCGGCTGGTTCCGAGCGCCTCCAGTTCGATGCGCGAGCAGTGCGGCGACAACCGCCGCACAATCCAGTGCCCCCGCATCTGCACGTACGGATCGGGACAGCGCACCGCCCGCTTCAGGATCGCACCGTACAGAATCTCCGCCGACGTTCGCTTGGGATTCAGCCAGTGCAACGCCGAGGGCAACAGCGCCTTCGCTTCCCGCGCCACTCGCCCGCCCCTCCACTCCGCGATCGCTACCAGCCGCACCCGTCCCAGGCTTCCCAACCCCGCCACTCGCCGCGCCAGCCGGTAGCGGAGTCCCGGCTCCGGCAGCAGGTGTTCGATCGCCTCGCGCGCGCTCTCCGGCGCTTCTCCCTTTACTGTCGGAAGACGGTCCGACTTTCGCCAGAACACTACCGGATCCCGCAGCTTGCTCTCCGCAATCGCCCGCAGCCATTCATGGTTCTCGCCCAACACAAACGGACGCCCACCCTCCTCCATCCCTCGCTCGTATCCCGCCAGAATCGCCGCTGCCGATTCTTTCACCTTCATCGTCAGATGCTCTTCTCGAGCCGCCACCAGCGCGCTCGTCGCCAGCCGCACCAGATCCATCGTCTAGGGATACACACAGGCTTCATCAAAATCGTTAACTCCCCACACCAGCCGTCCGTCGGTGTCTCGCCAGGTGCCGAAGTTCTCCACGTGCAGATCGCCCACCGACAAAATATGCGGCCCTCGGTCGAGTTCGGCACAGACCTCCGGCCACACCTGCACCCAGCGATAAAACGTAGCCCGAAAGAACGGAAAAAGACCCGCCGCCATCTGCTCGTGCTTGAAGCGCAGATCGGGCTCGACAATTCGGATGTGCAGCCCCAGCCAATCCTCAAACTTCTTCGTCGCCTTAACAATGTTCATGGTCGGCTAACAATAAGAAGGCAGCCGTACCCTGTCAAGATAGGTACGCTGCCGTGCTCTCTGCTGTTATGATTTGCGGCACCCATGTTTCCAAGTTATAGGCCACCGGCAGTTGCCGAGTTACGCTCGGCTGGACAGCCGAGGGCGGCTGTCCCTGCGCGGCTCGCTATAGCCCTGGCGATCCTAGCCCAGATCGCAATGTCCTCGAGCCTCAGTGCGCTCCCTGCCCCGAAAGCGGCGCAACCCAGTCTGCGCACCGTCCGCTTGGTCCAGCAATCGATCCCCATGCCCGACGGTGTCCACCTCGCCGCCACTCTCTACATGCCGGGAGACGCCAAGCCGGGCGAAAAATTTCCCGCCCTCCTCGAATATCTCCCCTATCGCAAAGACGACGCCACTGCCGCCCGCGACTATCCGATTCACGCCTGGTTCGCTGCCCGCGGATACGTCAGCGTCCGGGTCGATATCCGCGGCTTCGGGTCGAGCGAGGGCGCGCCCACCGACCGCGAATATTCCGAGCAGGAACAGCTCGACGGAGAACAAGTCATCGCCTGGCTGGCCGCTCAACCCTGGTCCGCGGGCAAAGTGGGAATGTTCGGCATTTCCTGGGGAGGCTTCAACTCTCTCCAGCTCGCCATGCGTCATCCGCCCGCGCTCAAAGCTATCCTGGCTGTCGATGCCACCGAGCAACTCTTCCACGACGACATCCATTACATCGACGGCATGATGCACTTCGACGAGTTCGAACTCAACATGGACCTCGCCCCATCGATGACCGGAGACCCCGACTACTCGCTCGACGAAAAAGTCCTCGGCCCACGCTTCGACTCCGCGCCCTGGTCCCTGCTTTATCTCAAGCACCAGCGCGACGGCGAGTTCTGGCGCGCCCCTGTCCGCCCGCTCAGCGAAATCAAAATTCCTTGCTTCCCATCGGGGGCCTGCTCGACGGTTACCGCGATTCCATCCCGCGCATGTTCGAGCAAGTCAAAGCGCCGGTGAAAGCCATCGTCGGCCCCTGGAATCACACCTTTCCCCACGACGCCGAGCCTGGCCCCCAAATCGAATGGCGAGATCAAGCCCTCCGCTGGTGGGATTACTGGCTCAAGGACCGCAACACCGGAATCATGGAAGAGCCGCCGCTCTCCATTTACATGCAAGACTGGCACGCCCCCGATGCGCACCTGAAAACCGTGCCGGGCAAATGGCGCGATGAAATCGGCTGGCCCCCCAGGAACGTGGCGAACACGACACTCTATCTCTACGACGCTCACAACCTCTACACCGACCCCGCTAAGCCCGCCGTCCACGAACTCCGCTACGTACCTTCCGTTGGCGTAGAGGCCGGATTCTGGTGGGGAGAGTTGCTCACCGACCAGCGCCCCGTCGACGCCTTCAGCCTTACCTATGATTCCGCCCCGATCAAAACGGACCTCACCATCCTCGGACGCCCCCACGCCCTGCTCCAGGCAAGTTCGTCCGCTCCGCTAGCCGACTGGTTCGCCCGCCTCTCGGACGTAGCTCCCGACGGCACCGTCACCCAAGTTACCGGTGCTGGACTTAACGGCGCCCAGCGCGACAATGCCTCCGACCCCAAAGACTGGCGCCCGACCAGACCTATCCGCTCGATATCGAAATGCACCTCGCCACCTGGACCTTTCCCCAAAGGCCATCGCATTCGGCTCGCCGTCTCGAACGCGCTCTGGCCCATGGTCTGGCCAACTCCCTACGCGATGACAACCACGCTTCAACTGGGCGGCGCCACCGGCTCCCGCCTGACCCTGCCGCTCGTCCCACCCTCGATGTACGCCGCCCCTCAATTCGCGGCTCCCGAGCCCTCCGAACAGCGTGACGACTTTCAGTCCGCAGGCCTCCCCTGGCCCGGCGATTGGAAAACCGAACGCGACGAAGTCAATGCCAAAACAAAAGTGACTTGGAAGGGAAAGTCCGAAGAAACTTACCCCTGGGGAAAAGAGACCGACTTCGAAGGCCTGAGCTATGTTGCCGATGATAACCACCCCGAAACCAGCTCCGTCCAAGCCGAAGCCGAAATCGTCATGGCCTTGAAGCAACAAACGCTAACCTGGCAAGGCCACTTGACCCTGACCAGCGACGCCCAGAATTTCTACTACAAATACACCCGCCAGCTATTCCAAGACGGCCAGATGCTGAAACAAAAAACGTGGCAAGAGACCGTCCCCCGCGACCACCAGTAAGATCTCGTTGCACTTGCTTTCCCCAGTCGCAGCGAGTTCTCTTCCGTCCTGTTTTCGCACCTTGTGCCAAGAGCGAACTCGCCCCAGTTACCTCGGTTACCTTCCGTTCGTTTTGGACTGCGCGGTAGGCTAGATGCGGAGGTTCACCATGCGACGCCGTGCAGCAGCCGCGCTCCTGGCGCTACTTCTGGGAGCGGTCGTATTCTCCCCGTCCCCGGCTCCTGCTCAGGATTCTTCCGCTAAAGAACAGCCGGAAGGAAGCCGGAAGGTCGTGAACCGGGTAGCCCCAGAGTATCCAGAACTGGCCCGCAAACTGCAAATCCGTGGAACCGTCAGGGTGGAAGTAGTGATTACGCCCAGCGGAAAAGTGAAGACGACACAAGTGATGGGCGGCAATCCCTTGTTGGCAAAATCAGCGGTTGATGCCATAGGACAATGGAAATGGGCGCCGGCCCCGCGGGAAACTCAAGAACTCATCGAACTCAGTTTTCATCCCTAGCAACTGCGTCCGATTCGCCTTCACGCCCGTTTCACCTGTCGCTCGGTTAGACTATCTGCTCCGCCGACAACTGCAGTAGCACGGTGCGGAATCTTGCCGGAAGACTGAATCTGCGTTTCTTCAACGCCGTTTTCGCACTTCCTGCCAAAAGCGAACTCGTCCCGTTACTTCGGTTACCTTTCCTCCATTCTGGATTGAGCGGTAGGCTAATCGCGTGAGGAGTTCAACCATGCGATGTCGTGCTGCAGCCGCCCTCCTGGCGCTGGTTTTGGGTGCGGTCGCATTCTCCCCACCCTTGGCTCTTGCTCAAGATTCTTCCGCTCAAGAACAGTCGGAAAACAAGCGGAAGGTCGTGAACAAAGTGGTCCCAGTCTATCCCGAGCTAGCCCGCAAAATGCAAATCAGTGGAACCGTCAGGGTGGAAGCCGTAGTGTCGCCCAATGGAAAACTGAAGTCCACTACCGTGCTTGGCGGCAGTCCCGTGTTGGCCATGGCCGCGGTCGATGCCATCGAAAAATGGAAATGGGCGCCGGCTCCTCAGGAATCCAAAGAAATCATAGAACTCAATTTCCGCCCTTAGCCGTCCCCGGTGCGAGTGAGATTCCTATCAGACGGGAAGCTCAGTTCTCGCGCTTTTCGAGAAGTGGGCTTTCCTGCGCGTAATCCGGGGTTGAACTTCACCCCTTACACCCCACCGTATCTCGTCCT
>CAWABC010000066.1:0-134363 GCA_963780105.1 uncultured Acidobacteriaceae bacterium | reverse complement strand
GAAGCAGCGATGCAGCACGTACTCGGCACGACGTTCAGCGCCTGTGTCCCTTGCCTTTCTCCAGCATGAGGCCGGGCGTCTGCGACGCAGCTGGTAGATCCAGTCGATCGCCACGCGGGCGCCAGGTGGCGGATCAGCTCGCGCGCATCGGGGTCGATCTGGTTGCCGCCGTCCGACACCAGCACGATGATCCGCGTGCGGCGCCTTTCGTCGAAGTAGGACAGCCCGGCCACCGACGCCAGCGCGATGTCGGTCTCGACAGGCCGCGCCCGATGTTGCCCGCGGCTATTGCCGCCGGACGGCCTCTGCTTCTGCGTGAAGTCCAGGATCCGCATCGGCACGGTGCGACGATGCCGAAGCGATCGGCCAGGCGCTTGGCGGCGAACTCGGCTGAGCAGCTTTCGCGCCACCTTGCCCTTGGGCTCGCGCGCGTTCGCGCTGGCCAGTCTCGAGTAGTAGTCCAGCGCTTCCGGGCCAGTGCGCTTCTGCGGTGCGGCGGCGCCTCCGCCCGCGAAGCCCTGGTCCATGCTGCGGCTGCGGTCGAGCACCAGCACGATCTCGCGCCCATGCCACCCGCTCGATCTGGTAGTCCGGCCGGTACGGCCCACTGATCGCGACGACAACGGCGACCAGTGCAAGGAGCGCGATCTCAGCGAACGCCGACTGCAACTGCAGTGGAGGCGCGATCGCGCGGCAAGAGGGCCGCGAAGGTGTTGCGCAACTCGCGCCGATCGCCGGGCAGGAAGGCCAGCAGCGCGAGCGAGCAGCCACAAGACCCAGGCGTGCTGCAACGCTGCCGAGCCTCTCTCCGCGTCACGGCATTGGCGGCAGAAGCGGGGATCAGCCGAAGCGTCGTCTTCCGCAGCGCCAGCACTGGCAAAAGACTGTCTCGCGAGCGGCTGGGAGATCGCATCCTCTCGCGCAGGCGAGGGCGCCTCGATGAAGCTGCACCAGGTCCGCCTCGAACGCCGACCCGCCCCGCCGTCCGGCTTCAACGTTCATGCAGACGCCGGTAGGCCTCCTGCCGCTGTCTTGGCCTCCCTGGGCAGGCCTTGCAAGAGCTTCGCCAGGCCGCCGTGGAGCGGGCGCTTGTGCCGCGCCACCCACGGCAGCCCGATGTACACGTGGGCCAGATATCCAGTACAGCAAGGCTACCGCGCCATAGGCCAGCAAGCGAGCTCTCGAGGCGAGGATCGATCAGCGGCGGCGCCGCGTCGGGCCTCATTTCGCCGAGCCCCTCGCGCAGCCGCGGTTCGCGGGCGACAGCGGCGCCACGATCAGCGGCCATGCATCGACGCGCAGTTCCTCGGCGCGCGCCGGCCCCTTCACGCCAAGGATGACCGGCGGCAGTTCCAGCGTGCGCAGTTCGGCGGCGAGGATCCTGGTACTCGAGCGTCAACTCATGCCTGCGGCTGCCCAATCGCCACCGCTCGCGTTGCGTGATCTTCCGCAGCTCGGCACGGCACTCGCGCGTTGCGGCAGCGAAGCCTCGTCGAGCTCATAGCCCTTTGGCACGTTGACGACGACGCGCGACCAGCACCACATCACCGATCGAATAGCCGAATGCGCGCGGGTCTTGCACAGTGGCCGTCGGCAAGCAGACAAGGTCTGAGCCCCCGCTCCGCCGGCCCCGAACCAGCGCCGCCAGAATGTCGCCAGAGCTGCGCGACAAGCGCTTTCGGGCAACGCATCATGAATGGAAGACGACGGCGTCGGCGTCGAACCCGCCTTCGACGAACAGCGGCCGCAATCGCCGCGCCCTGACAACACGAGCAGCGCCTCGCGCCGCGCCTGTTGCAAAGCCAGCCAGCGCTGGCGCAAGGCCGGCCGCCACCACACGAGCCGGCGACGCCCCTCGTTCTACTACATGGCGCCAGGCCCTGCGCGGCGCTGAGGCCGAACTCCAGCGCATCCCCGACAAGACCGGCACGACATCGTGTGCCGCCAGGGCTGTCGAGCACGGCGCCGGCAAGCGGCAGCGGACGGTGGAAGTCCGACAGCAGGAAGACCAGCGAGCGCTGGCGGCTGGTCAGGTAGCCGATGCGCCTCCAGCAGGCCCTGCGCCGTTCGCCCGCCGGCCGCAGCACGCAGTGCACCGGCAATGCCGCTGCCCAAGCCACGCACCCGCGTCTGCGGCTGAAGGTATTGTCGGCGCCGATGAAGCGGAAGCTGTCGGCATTGCGCCAGACCGACCACGCCAGGCTCTCGGTGAAATAGTGGAAGCCATCACGTGCACTCGGGATGCTCGCCTTCGCAAGCCCATCGACGGCCGACAGGCTCCGCCACCATCGTGACCGGGATCGACTGCCGCTTGCTGCACGCGCACCAGCCAGTTCTCCATCGGGTCGCGCAGGCTGGCATGCAAGTCGAGCCGGCGCGGATCGGTGCGTCGATGAGCGTGCCCGCCACGAAACTCGAAGCCGCGCCACCGCCGCGCGTGTGCCGCCCCGCAAGTGGCCTCGACCGCGCCGGCAATACTGTAGTGGATCTCTTTCACGGCGCCGCCACGCCTTGCAGGATGCGGCAATCAATGCAACAATCTCGTGGCGCCGCATTTCAGCGGCCTAAGCACAGCCGATGCGCGATGACTCGCGGCTACCCCGCCTGCACGTCCTCGGTCACGCAAAGCGCGGCTCTGCAACCAGGCATTACCTGCTGCAGCGCGAGCACACGTCACGCCGCGCGGGCTGGCTCCGGCGAGCATCAGGCGCGGAGGCATCGAGATCCTCCACACGACCCCCCGTAGGCCTGCGCGGTGGCGCGCCACAGCGCGAGCACGTAGGCCTCGAGCGCCTCGGAGGCCGCGATGCTCTTCTGCACCATATCTGAGACGGCGTTCAACTCGTGGTGAGCCACCATGGCCGAGGCCAACGCACCCACCAGCCGATCGGTGTCGTGGAAGCGCGGGTCGAACATCAGCTGGCGCCGATCCTCGGGCGTGGCCGGCGCGTCGATGGTGATCTCCATCATGAAGCGGTTGCGCGCGGCCGAAGAAGATCTCGAAGGTCTCGTCCGTCCACCGCGGTCGCGGTCGGCGAACACCAGGTGCAGGTGCGGCAGCCTGGTATCGGCGATTGAACGCCGACACGCTGCGCTCGGCCATCAGCCGCAGCAACAGCGAATGAACCTGCGGGCGCGCGCGGTTGATCTCATTGAAGAAGAACACCGGCAGCGTCTCCGCATGGCGGAGAAGCTCGGATGGATCGACGCGGGGACGGCCGTCTTCGCCCAGATAGGTGTGATAAAGAATGTCGCTCGGCATCATATCGACGGTGCCTTCGACGCGACGAAATCGCCGCCGAGCGCGCGCGACACGGCGCGCAGCAGCGTGGTCTTGCCGACTCCGACATCGCCTTCGATCAGCACATGGCCGCGCGCGAAACACGCCCGTGTTGACCAGGCGGATCGACTCGCGCCTGGCGTGCACCTCGGCTTCAGCGCCAGCGCGCGCTGGCGCCAGTCGGCCAGAACAGCGCATCGTTTCGGTCCATGCGGCATCCTTGAAGGGAATGCCGCGATGGTGCCAGTTCGGCTGCCGTTCAGAAACCCAGGTGAGCCCCATATGGCGCGCGGCGCACCGGGCCCGACGAACTGCGCGGTGCGCCAGGTCTCACGGCGCCGGACCGAAGCTGTCGAAGGCGTTTTCGCCGAGCAGGCCCGCGGTGGCGTATTGGCGGTCGAAGAGGTTGGTGACCTTGCCGAAGAGCTCGAGCTGCCAGGCCTTCCAGCTCGCTGTCATGTCCACCACCGCGAAGCCGGGGATGCGCCCCGCCCCGTTGAATTCGACCGCTATTGTTGTTCGCTCCGCACCAACCGCCCCGAGCAGACACGCAGTTGCAGGCCCAGGTTCAAGGCAGGGCTGGTCTTCCCGGCTCATGTGGGAGCCTGAAACTGTGTTCGGGCAGGCCGGGCAGGCGGTCGCCGGGGCGCACCTCGATCTCGCCCACGCCCGGCAGGCGGCGCTGGTCTCGCGCTGGCCGCGCCCCTCGGCCACCAGCAGGTGCGGCCTCGTAGGTGGCGCGCAAGAAACTGTATGGAAGCCGTCCAGTTGAAGGCCCCCGCCTGCTGCGAGGCGTTGAGCTCCACGTGCGGCGCGCGCCCACGTTGGCGAAGTAGCCCGAGGCCGAGCCCGTTGCCGACGAAGTTGTCACGACTCACGGGGCGCGAGACGGTGTTCCAGTGCCCCAGGGAATGGCCCAGAGAAGCCAACGAGCCGCGCAGCACCCCGCCTCAAATGTACGTGACACAACTTGCTTCAACGGCGGGCTAGACTGCAACGCGTTGCAGGAGCGCAGGCGTTTTCGGGGTCGGAGCAACCGAGTCCATCGGGCTGGGCGCGCGGTTGCCCTGGCTCAGGCTGGCGTAGGCGGTGAAGGCGGGGGTCAGCTGCCAGGTCAGGCGGGCGGCCGGGTTCGGTTGCGGTAGCGGCCTTGCCATCCAGCGTCGTGGGAAGGCCGACAGGCGCCCTTCGTCGACCGTCGTACCCCGCGTGTCGTTGAAGCGGCCCGAAAGCGTGAGCTGCAGGTGGGGCGCGATGGAGAACAGCTCGTGAGCGAAGATGCTCGGCTCCAGCCGAGATCTGCGCGTTCAGCTCGGGGATCCTCGGTGGGCACCACCCCCCTGATGCGCGTCGAGATCACCCTCCACCTGGGTCTGCCTGAAAAGCCCCTGCGCCTGGTCGAACGCAGCACCGAGCGTGAAGCGGTGCACCGTGCCCGTCCACTTTCACCGCGCTGCTTGGTGTGCGTGCGGTTCTCGACGCCGGCTTCTGTCACGTCCGGCGGGTCGTAGTCATCATTCAAGCTCCGCCGTTCAGCGTGTCGGCCTGAACCTGGCGCGTGTAGAGCGTGGCCGAGAGCTTGTGGCTCGGGCTCAGGTCGAGGCTGCCATTCAGGCTCAGCAGCGTCATCGTGTTCTCGGTGTTGCACCTGCGCCCGGCGCTGCGCCAGCATCGATTCGGGTATGGGGCCGTTGCCGATCAGGCGGTTCTGGGCATGCGGCTGCGCGAGGTCCCACGAGAAGCCGGCATCGTGCTGGCCGGCTTTGGCAAAGAGCTGGCGTATGCGCGGAGGGCGAGAAAGTCGCGCTGAGCGTCTTCGTCGAAGGTGCTCGCGGCAATGAACAGGGTGGCCGCCTTCGCCTAGTGTGGCCCGCGGCGGCATTGGGTGCTGATGCGGCCGAATCAGCCGCCTTGCAGCTCGATCTCGGTGCCGGGGTGGGTGTTGCCGCTCTTGGTCTGCAGCGAAGCCACCGCCCAACGTCCAGGCCGAACAAGGGGTTGGAGCCCGGCAGCAGCGCTATGTTGGCGATTGCGGCCATCGTACGACATCCCAGTTCACCACGTCGCCGAAGGGCTCTATGCGCACGACAGACCCAGCAGCGGGCTCGCGCTGAAGCCGCGGAAATCCACGTCCATCTGGAACGGCTGCATCTCGTTCACGTTCACGCCTGGGCAGCTGGCTGCCCATGAAGTCGGGGAGGTTGAGGCTTTGCAGCTGGCGCAGGCGCTTGTCGTTCGCGGTCTGTACGTTGGAGGGGATGCTGCTCGTTCGCGCCAGGTATCGGCGTCACGCCGATGATCTCGATCCGCTGGACCTCGGCAGCCACCTCCGCCTGACTTTGTGCCATTGCGGGGAGCTCGACAGTCCGGCCAAGCCCACGATGGCCAAGGGATGGCGGAAGCGCGGCTTCGATGGCGTGTGGAGTGGGCCATGCAGCTACGCTAGCAAACGCGCTGCGCGCGCAACAGGGAAAACTTCCCGGTGCGCTTGATGAGGTTGAAGCGAGCCGGATGTCGCGGGGTAGCCGCGCGGGTGCCTGCAACCGGCCCGTAGCGTCGTTCGGTTTTGCTGAAGTTGGCGTGCAAAGGGGCGTGCGGGCGTGCGGCGATCGGAAGAGGCGGCCCCGCCCGCGGTCAGGAGCTGCCCTTGCGATGCTCTTTAGCTTGTGGCCCGCGCAGAACTCGCTGCACTCACTTCGTTCGGTTCCGCTCAGACAGCTGCGCGAGTCAGTCACACGAGGCTCGCCGCGCTCGCGGCCACGAGCCCTGTTCTCTGTGCCCGGTCACGCCGCAGCCAGCCCGCACGCCCCTTCGCTCCACCGTCTCGCAGTACTTCGCCGGGTACCGCCCGCCGCGACGCGCCAACTCCAACCGGAACGAACAGCCGCTGAGGGTCCGGTCGCTGTCCTTCGCCGCATACGGTACGGTAGCTTCAACCACCGCCGGCGGCACCGAACCGCGCCGCGTGCACCTCACGTGGCCGATCAGGCCGGCGGGTGCTCGGCTGAGCGAAGTGAAGGAGGAGGCCGAAGGCCGGGGGGACATGAGTGGAATGAGGCACCCCGGCGGGCTGACCGCCCGCCAACCTGCGCGGAGAGACTGCATCGCGCCGACCACAAACAGCTTCGCTTCTGCCGCTGTTGAGACGACGCCGTGCGCATGTCGCGAGATGCACGAGCGCGGCCGACGTGGCGACGCCAGCTTCTCCTTGATCACCGTCTTGGTGGTCGAACTTCGATGAGCTTGAGCACCAGCGCGCACTCGCCTGCGAATGGCCTTGCGCCAACAAGCAAGATCGAACTCACGGGGCTCAGGTCGGCCAGGCCATGCCCTTCGTCGAGCGGATCTCGGCGCTCAGCAAGCGAGAGGCAGGTCGGAATCGACAGGTGCCGGCATGCAGCGCACGCACGGCATCGACCAGGCGTTCTCCGCGCTGCTCTTGGTGGAGATAGCCCCTCGCGCCGGTCTCGAAGGCTCGCCGCACGAGCAGAGGGCCATCGCGCACGCCGAAGACAAGGATGCGTGCGCCCGGATCGCGCTGCAGCACGCGCCGGATCAGCTCGAGCCCGCCACCGGGCATCGACAGGTCGGTGACCAGTACATCGGCAGGCTCGGCTGCATGAGCGGCGTAGGCCGCATCGGCGTCGCCCGCCTCGCGCACCAGGCCGATGTCGTCCGCCTGGTCGAGCAGGCGAAGGTAGCCGCTGCGCACCACGGGGTGGTCGTCCGCCAGGAGCACGCTGATCATGCTCACTCTTCAGGCCGTGTCCGCCGGCAATGGAATGCGCAGCGTCAACTGCACGCCACTGACCAATGTGATGCGTCACGCGCGGGCGCGGCAGGTGCGCGTGCGCCTCTCGCGCGATGCCGCAGCGCTGTGCCTGACGATCCAGGACGACGGGCAGGGTATGGACACCGGGCGGGCCACGCGCGGCCTGGGCTTGCTCGGCGCGGTCGAGCGCGCGGCGGCGGTCGGTGGCGAGTTGCAGGTGCGCAGCCAGCCCGGTGCCGGGGTGCACATGTTGCTGCGCGTTCCGCTGCCGCCCGAGCAGGGGCTGGGGCAAGGAGGCCGCATGATCCGCGTGCTGCTGGCCGACGACCACCCGGTGGTGCGCACCGGCTACCGGCGCCTGCTCGAGCAGGGCGGCGACATCCGCGTCGTGCACGAGGCCGGCGACGGCGAGGCGGCCTACGCCGCTCGTGCGCCGACACATGCCCGACGTGCTGGTCACCGACCTGTCGATGCCCGGCGGCGGCGGGCTCGAGCTGATCCGCCGCGTGCTGCAGCGCGAGCCGCGCGGCGCGCATCCTCGTCTTCAGCATGCACGACGGCGCGGCGCTGGTGCGGCGTGCGCTCGACGCCGGCGCGCGGCGGCTTCCTGACCAAGGCCAGCGCGCCGGACTGCCTGGTCGAGGCCGTGCGCCGCGCTGATGCCGGGCCGCCGCTATCTCGCGCCCGACCTGCCGCCCGCTGCTGCAGCGCGACCCGCTCGACGAAGGGCAGCGCCTGGCCGGCCTGAGCGCGCGCGAGTTCGAGGTCTTCCGCCTGCTCGCGCAGGGCCATTCGTCGGCCGAGTGCGCGCAGGTGCTCAAGCTCAGCGCGAAGACGGTCTCCAACCACCAGACGATGATCAAGGAAAAGCTCGGCGTGGCCACGTCGGCGGCGCTGGTGCACCTCGCGATCCGCCACGGCGTCGTCTCGACGGCGGGGGCTTGAAGCGAAGCTGTTTGTGGTCGGCGCGATGCAGTCTCTCACGCAGGTTGGCGGGCGGTCAGCCCGCCGGGGTGCCTCATTCCGCTCATGTCCCCCGGCCTTCGGCCTCCTCCTTCACTTCGCTCCACGAGGCACCCCGCCAGCCTGATCGGCCACCGTGAGGTGCACTGTGCGCGTCGAGTGCCGCCGGCGGTGGTTGAAGCTACCGTACCGTATGCGGCGAAGGACGGCGACCGACCCTGAGCGGCTGTTCGTTCCGGTTGGAGGTTGGCGCGTCGCGGCGGGCGGTACCCGGCGAAGTACTGCAACGGTGGAGCGAAGGGCGTGCGGGCTGGCTGCGGCGTGAGTAAGAGGCGCCGAGAAGCACAGGGCTCGTGGCCGCGAGCGCAGCGAGCCTCGTAGACTGACTCGCGCAGCTGTCTGAGCGGAACCGAACGAAGTGAGTGCAGCGAGTTCTGCGCGGGCCACGAGACCCAGCATCGCAAGGGCAGCCCTGAGCCGCAGGCGAGGGGCCGCCTCTTCCGATCGCCGCAGCCAGCCCGCACGCCCCTTTGCCACGCCAACCTCAGCAAAACCGAACGACGCTACGGGCCGGTTGCAGGCACCCGCGCGGTTACCCCGCGACCTCGGCTCGCTTCAACCTCATCAAGCGCACCGGGAAGTTTTCCCTGTTGCGCGCGCAGCGCGTTTGCTAGCGTAGCTGCATGGCCCACTCCACACGCCGATCGAAGCCGCGCTTCCGCCATCCCTTGGCCATCGTGGGCTTGGCCGGACTGTCGAGCTGCCCCGCAATGGCACAAAGTCAGGCGGAGGTGGCTGCCGAGGTCCAGCGGATCGAGATCATCGGCGTGACGCCAATACCTGGCGCGAACGAGCAGCGCGACCAGATCCCGTCGAACGTGCAGACCGTGGGCGACAAGCGCCTGCGCCAGGCGCAGAGCCTGAACCTGCCCGACGCGATGACCACGCTGCTGCCCAGCGCCAACGTCAACGAGATGCAGGGCAACCCGTACCAGATGGACGTCAACTACCGCGGCTTCACCGCCAGCCCGCTGCTCGGCACGCCGCAGGGCCTGTCGGTGTTCCAGGATGGCGTGCGCATCAACGACCCGTTCGGCGACGTCGTCAACTGGGATCTGGTGCCGCGCGCCGCGATGGCCAACCTGACGCTGCTGCCGGGCTCGAACCCGGTGTTCGGCCTGAACACGCTGGGCGGTGCGCTGACGCTGCAGACCAAGAGCGGCGACACGCATCCCGGCACCGAGGTCGAGCTCCAGGCCGGCTCGTTCCGGCGCTTCTCCGGCGAAGTGACGCACGGCCGCCAGCTCGGCGAGACGGGTCACCTGTTCATCGCCGGCAGCGTGTTCGACGAGAACGGCTGGCGCGACTACTCGCCGTCGCGCGTGCGGCAGCTGTTCGTCAAGGGCGGCCAGCACCTGGGCGACTTCTCGTGGACGCTGAGCCTCACGCACGCCAACAACGACCTGATCGGCAACGGCCCGCTGCCCGAGTCGATGCTCGCGCAGGACCGCACGCAGGTCTACACCCGGCCCGACCAGACGCGCGACGAAGATGACGCATGCTGACGCTGAACACCAGCTACGAGCTCAGCGCGTCGCACCAGATCTCGGCCACGGCCTACCTGCGACACGCGCGCAGCGCAACGCTCAATGGCGACCTGAACGATGACTACGACCCGCCGACGGTGCCCGAGGCCGGCGTCGAGAACCGCACGAAGACGAAGCAGCGCGGCGACGGCCTGGCGCTTCAGTCCACGCACCTGCTGACGGCCCAGCAGCTCACGCTGGGCGTCTCGTTCGACCGTGCGCGCAGCGACTTCGAGCAGACCGAGGCCGAGGGCGATCTCGACGCCACGCGTGCCGTGGTGCCGACCGACGTCGCCGAAGTCGATGCACTCATCCACGGCCGCAGCCGCACCACCAGCCTGTACGTGCACGACCTGATCTCGCTGCAGCCCAACCTGCAGCTCACGCTGTCCGGCCGCTACAACGACACGCGGGTGACCACCGTCGACGACGGTCGCATCCTGCTCGGCCTGCCGACTACGCTGGACGGCGAGGGCCGCTACCGCAAGTTCAACCCGGCCGCCGGCCTGACCTGGCAGGCCAGCCCCACGCTCACGCTGTTCGGCAGCCTGAGCCAGGGCAACCGCGCGCCCAGCCCGATCGAGCTGGGCTGCTCCGACCCGGCCAATGCCTGCGTGCTGCCCAATGCGCTGCAGTCGGACCCGCCGCTCAAGCAGGTGGTGGCGCGCACGCTGGAGATCGGCGCGCGCGGCAAGTTCGCACCGCAACTGCAGTGGAACGCGGCGCTGTTCCGCACCGTCAACAGCGACGACCTGCTGTTCATCAGCAACGGCCTGGCGTCCGGCTACTTCACCAACTTCGGCCGCACGCAGCGCCAGGGCTTCGAGCTCGGCCTGTCGCAGCAGGTACAGCAGCTTCGGCTGGTCGGCGTCGTACAGCTACCTGCGCGCCACCTACCAGTCCTCGGCCTGCATCGTGGCCGAGCACAACAGCACGTCCGAAACCAGCGCCGCCTGCCCGGGCAACGACGAGATCGAGATCCGGCCCGGCGACCGCATCCCCGGCCTGCCGCAGCACAGCTTCAAGTTCGGCGCCGACTGGCAGCCCGCCGCGGGCTGGAACGTCGGCACTGCAGCTGCGTGCCTACTCGGGCCAGTTCGTGCGCGGCAACGAGAACAACCAGCACCAGCCCGACGGCGTCGACTTCAACGGCAGCGGCCGGGTCGGCGGCTTCGCGGTGGTCGACCTGACCGGCAGCTGGAAGCTCGGCGCGAACGTCGAGCTGTTCGGCAAGGTGGCGAACCTGTTCGACCGCCGCTACGCCACCGCCGGCCTGCTCGGCGCGAACGCCTTCGACGCGAACCGCGTGCTGCAGGCGCCGGCCGACTGGCGCACCGAGCAGTTCGTCGGCCCCGGTGCGCCGCGCGCGGCCTGGGTGGGCATGCGCCTGCAGTTCTGAGCGCTGCGCTGTCGCGGCTTGCGTCTTGCTTGCCGGATCCAGCGCAGCGCCGGACCGGGCCTGCTGTGTCGCGCCTGAAGCACTTTGTGCCAGGCCGTGGCACCATCGCGCAGGCTCAAGGAAGGACGCCGCATGGACCGCAACGATGCGCTGCTCGCCGACTGGCGCCAGCGCGCCCTGGCGCTGGAAGCCGAGGTCGGCAAGGCCGTGATCGGCCAGGAGCGCGTGATCCGCCTGGTCAACACCGCGGTGTTCGCGCGCGGCCACGTGCTGCTGCAGGGCGATGTCGGCGTGGGCAAGACGACGCTGCTGCGCGCCTTCGCGCAGGTGCTCGGCGGCGCCTTCGCGCGCATCGAGGGCACCATCGACCTGATGCCCAACGACCTCGTCTACTACACCTACATCAGCGACGAGGGCCGGCCCGCGGTCGAGCCCGGGCCGCTGATCCGGCACGGCGAGGACCTGGCGATCTTCTTCTTCAACGAGATCAACCGCGCGCGCCCGCAGGTGCATTCGCTGCTGCTGCGCGTGATGGCCGAGCGCAGCGTGCACGGCCTTCAACCGCGAGTACCGCTTTCCGCACCTGCTGGTGTTCGCCGACCGCAACCGCGTCGAGCGCGAAGAGACCTTCGAGATCTCGTCGGCCGCGCGCGACCGCTTCATGATGGAGATCACCATCGACGCGCCCGCCGACCGACGACGCAGCGCCGCGCGCTGATGTTCGACCCGCGCTTCCACGACACCGACCGCGCTGGTCGGCGCGCTGGCCGGCCGGCGATGGTGCCGCTACCGCGAGCTCAACGCGCGTGGCCGAGGTCATCCAGCGCGAGCGTGCAGGCCTCCGACGCGCTGCAGCGCTACGCGCTCGACCTGTGGCGCGCCACCGCCGAGCCGGCCGACTTCGGCGTGCAGCTCGAGCGACGTCGACACGCGCGCAGCTGATGCTCGCCGGCGCCAGCCCGCGCGGCATGAGCCTGCTGCTGCGCGCCGCGCGCGTGGCGGCCTGGCTCGACGGCCGCAGCTACGTGACGCCCGAAGACGTGCAGGCGGTGTTCGTCGAGACCATCGCGCACCGGCTGTGCTACCAGCCGGTGTACGAGATGCGCCGCCACGAGATCTCGCCGCGGCTGATGGCGGCGATTGCCGCGGCAGGTCGCTGCGCCGTGACGCCGCGGTGGCGCGCGCCGTGCGCGAGTTCCACTACCGCGTCGCCGGCGCGGCCGCGGGCCAGTTTCCGGGCCACCACCGCAGCCGCAGCGGCGACAGCGGCTTCGAGTTCCGCGGCCACGCGCCGCTGCATGGACGCGCCCGACCCGCGCCGGCTCGACCTGCACGCCAGCCTGCGCGACCCGTTCGGCGAGCTGGCATGGTGCGCGCTGCACAGCGAGCGCAAGTCGATCCCGGTGGCGATGGTGGCCGACCTGTCGGCCTCGATGGGCTTCGAGGGCGCGCAGCGCAAGCTCGACGTGCTGGCCGACTTCGCCGAGAGCCTGGCCTGGTCGGCCTGGCGCACCGGCGACAGCTTCGGCTTCGTCGGCTGCGACGACGCGTGTCGCGCGCGGATTCGCTGCATGCCGCAGACGCGCCCGCGCGGCGCCGGCATGGCGCTCGCGCAGCGGCTGCGCGCGCTCGCGCCGCAGGGCCGCTCGGCGCGCGGCGCTGCGCGAGGCGCATCGGCACCTGCCGCGCCAGCGCGCGCTGGTCTTCCTGGTGTCGGACTTCCACCTGCCGCTGGCCGACTGCGACGCGGTGCTGGACAGCCTGGCCGCGCACGACGTGGTGCCGGTGGTGCTGTGGGAGCCGCCGGAATTCGAGCTCTGCGCGCGGCGCGCGGCCTGGCGCAGGTGGCGGACCCCGAGACCGGCGCGGCAGCGGCTGGCTGTGGTGGCGCCCGGCGCTGCGCGAGCGCTGGGCGGCGTCTGCAAGCAGGCGCGGCGCGAGCGCTGCTGCAGGCGCTTCCGCGCGCAGCGGCTGGCGGCCGCTGTTCGTCGAAGGCGCCTTCGATGCCGACGCGGTGACGCGGCACTTCCTCGCATGAACGACGCTGCCCGCAGTCGCTTGTGGCTGGCCGGCGCCTGCTGCGACGGCTCTGCGGCGCTGGCGCTGCGGGCGCGGCCGGAGCGCGGCTCGGCCCTGGTCTGCCGTGCCGACGGCCGAGCGAAGAGCCGCGCGCCTTCGGCTACCGCGTCGGCGACGTGGTGAAGCGCCGCGTCGTCGTGCACGTGCCCGAGGGCTGGCGCTGGACGATGCCACGCTGCCGCGCGCCGGCGGGCGCGGCCAGCGCGCTCGAGCTGCGCGAGGTGGCGCGTCGCAGCGCCGGCGGTGGGCGGCGCAGCAGAGCTGATGCTCGACTACCAGGTGTTCCTCGTCGCCGGCCGATCTGCGCACGCTGGAGCTGCGCGCCGCGTGCGGCTTCGCGCTTTGCAGGCGGCGGCGCGCAGCGAGGAGGTGCGCGTCGAGGCCTGGCCGACTCGATCGTGGCGCCGCTGGTCGCCGGCGCAGACGCCGGCCGCGCCGCGGCCTCGGCGAGCTGCAGCCCGAGCAAGCCGCCGCCGCTGATCGACACCGCGCGCTGCACGCCTGCGGCTGCTGGCCTTGGTCGCTGGCGCTGGCCGCGCTGCTGCTGGCCTAGCTGGCCGCACGTGTACCTCGGCCTGCCCTGGCTGCGCGCGCGCCAGCGGCCGTTCGGCGTCGCCTGGCGCGGCTGCGCGGGCCTGCCCGCGCGGCAGGCCCGGCCGAGCGGCGGCGCGAGGCCTGCCGGCGCCTGCACGAGGCGCTTCGAACCGGACGCGCGCGGCGAGGTGCTGTTCGAGCGCGGGCTCGACCGCTTCATCGCGCGCCGCCCGCGCTTCGCGGCGCTGCGCGACGAGCTCGCGCGCTTCTTCGCAGCGCTCGCGCGCGCGAGTTCTTCGGCGGTGCAGCCGCGGCGGACCCGGACGACGAGCGCCTGGCTGCTCGCTCTGTGCCGCCGCTGCCGCGACGCCGAGCGGGGCGTCGGCATGAATTCCGGCTGGCGTTCGACCACGCCTGGGTGCTGTGGCTGCTGCCGCTGGCGCTGCTGCCGCTGCTGGCGCCGGTCGGCGAGCGCGTCTGGCCAACGCGCTGGCTGGCCCTGGTGCCGCGCGACCGCGCCTCCGAGCTGCTGGCTGCGGCCTTGCGGCTGCTGCGCTCGCTGGCGCTGGTCGCTGCTGCTGGTCGCGCTGGCCGGCCCGTACCGGCCGGAGTACGCAGGTCGAGCGCGTCGGGCAGGGCGCCGAGATCGTGCTGCTGCTCGACCGCAGCCGCAGCATGGACCAGGGCTTCGCGCCGGGCCGCCGGCGCCGCCGGACGCGGCAACGGCCCCGAGGTGCTGGACTACTACTTCAGCCAGCGCCGGGGCGGCGCGCGAATCCAAGGGCAAGGTGGCGCGGCAGCTGCTGTCCGACTTCGCCGCGCAGCGCCCCGACGACCGCTTCGGCATGATCGTCTTCAGCACCCTGCCGATGCGCGTGCTGGACTTCACGCAGAAGCGCGAGGTCGATCCAGGCGGCCATCGCGGCGGGCGACATCGGCCGCGGCCTGTCGGAGACGCGACATCGGCCTCGCGCTGGAGGCCGCGCTGTCCTACTTCGACGAACGGCCCTACACCGGCTCGCGCATCATCCTGCTGGTGTCCGACGGCGGCGACCAGATCGACCCGGACGCGCGCGAGCGGATCCGCCACCTGGCGCGCAAGCAGCGTGTGGCGATCTACTGGATCTACCTGCGCTCGTCCAACAGCCCCGGCCTCACGCTGGAGAAAGGCGAGGCGCCGGGCAACGTCAACGTCGTGCCCGAGTACGTGCTGCATCGCTACTTCGAAACCCGAGACATGGTATTACCAGGGAGCGCTGTTCGCGTTCTGCGGCAAGAAACAAGCTGCACTCCATCTTCTGCAGAGCGCGGTCGAGCAGAATTATTGCGCGTACTCGAATCTGCTCTCCGATCCTCTGCTCGCAAAGCTTCGCACAGAAACAGCCTTTGACAAAGTGTTGACCGCGGCGGGTAAATGCCAGGATGCGGTGCGAGCGGCAGTTAACACGCCGAGCCAGTGAAAACATAATTAGTGTTCGAAGCAGCGGCTAATAAGCTGGTACAATCGCGCTTGTCGAAATGGTTTCCCCTTCGCTAATAATTTCTGAAAACAATCTCAAGAGGATATTCATGACTTTTGTCCGAGGGTTTTTCGCGTTCATGGTCGTCGGCTGCGTCATCGGCTGCGCCTGCCTTACGGCAGCGCAAGAATCGCAAGAAGGCCGCTTGCTCCGTTTTCCCGATATCTATAAAGACAAAATTGCATTCATGTACGGAGGCGACCTATGGCTGGCGTCAAGCTCGGGAGGCATGGCCCGCCGCATTACTTCGCATCCCGGGCGGGAACTATTTCCAAAGTTCTCGCCGGATGGAAAGTGGCTGGCATTCACCGGCCAGTACGATGGCAACTTCAACGTCTATGTCATGCCCTCGGATGGCGGTCAGCCAAGACAGTTGACCTTTTATCAGGGACAAGCGCAGCAGCTTAGCGACCGCATGGGTGTGCTCAATCAAGTGATTGGCTGGACCCCGGACGGCAAGGGCATCGTCTTCCTTTCGCGACGCGATGCTTCGAACGGCTGGATCAAGCGCCCCTACACGGTGAGTATCGACGGTGGACTGCCTCAGCCTATGGCGATGGATGAAGGCGGCTTGCTTTCGTTTTCCGCCGATGGCACGAAGATCGCCTATAACCGGATTTTCCGCAATTTCCGGACGTGGAAACGCTACAGCGGCGGCTTGGCGCAGGACATCACCATTTACGACATCAAGAACAATGTCGTGGATCAGGTCATCCCACACACGGATTACACCGACACGTTTCCGATGTGGCGCGGGAACACGATTTATTTCACTTCCGATCGCGGACCCGAACACCGGCTCAATCTTTACAGCTTCGACCAGGGCACCAAGCAGGTTGAGCAACTAACTAAGTTCGACGACTTCGACATCATGTGGCCGAGCCTTGGTCCCGATGCAATTATCTTTGAGAAAGGCGGCTATCTTTACACGTTCGATATCCGGACTCGGCAGCCAAACAAACTGACCATTTATGTGAACGGCGAGCGCGACCAGGCTATGAAGCATTGGGTGAGCGCGAGCCACCATATCACGGACCTCGACATCTCACCCGACGGCAAGCGCGCTGTGTTCGCGGCGCGCGGGGAAGTTTTCACGGTTCCGGCCAAGGATGGAAGTATCCGCAATCTCACGAATTCGCCCGGGGTTCGCGAACAGAAAGTGGCCTGGTCGCCGAATGGACAATGGATCGCCTACATTTCGGACCGCACCGGCGAAGATGAGATTTACATCGCCGCCCAAGACGGACTGGCCCCGGAAGAGCAGATCACCGGCGGACACAAGGGTTTCATGTTCCAGCCGGTGTGGTCTCCGGACAGCTCGAAAATCGCCTGGGCTGACAAGGACCTGAAACTCTGGTACGTCGACATCAAAGAGAAGAAGCCGGTCGAAGTGGACCGCGCTAAGTTCTTTGAGATTCAGAATTACAACTGGTCGCCGGATAGTAAGTGGCTGGCATACGACAAGAATGAGGAGTCCGGTTATTCGGTGGTGTACCTGTACGGGTTAGCCGACCGCAAATTCACGACGGTGACTTCACCTCTCAACAATAGTTACGGCGCGTTATTCGATCCCGACAAGCGATACCTGTACTTCCTTTCCGACCGCGACTACAACGAGGTGCTGGGTAACATCGACTTCGAGTTTGCGAATCCGAAAACGACGCGGGTCTACCTGGTCACGTTGACGGCAGACGAGCCTTCACCTTTCCCGGCCTTGAGCGACGAGGTAAAGGTGAAGAGCGAAGAGCCGGCGGCGTCCGCAGGAGCGCCAGAAAACAAGAAGAACACAAAGCAGCCGCCCAAGAAGAAGGAAGAGAAGACCGAGGAGAAGGCTGCGGAAACCGAGACCAAGGAGCCTCCGAGAGTCTTTAAGATCGATCTGGATGGCATCCAGGACCGGATCGTGGCGCTGGCCGTTCCACCTGCGGTGATTCGCAACCTCGACGCTTCCAAAGAGGCGATCTACTACTCGACTGCGCCTATTCAGGGGCTGTCGGGACCTCTGGCTGGAGAAAATCCGGCGATCCATGCCTACGATTTGAAGGAGCGCAAAGACAAAGTGCTGTTGGAGGGCGCGTTTCGCTTCGCGCTTTCCCGCGACGGCACGAAGCTGTTGTACCGGGCCGAAGCACGAGGGTCCGGTCGGAATCATCGACGCGAAACCGCCGGACGCTCCGCACAAGGTTGGAGATGGCGCGCTCAAACTGGACGGCATGCGGGCTGAGGTCGATCCCCCGCAGGAATGGAAAGAAATATTCAACGAGGTCTGGCGCCAGGAGCGCGATTACTTCTTTGAACCCTCGATGAATGGGGTGGATTGGCAGAAGATCAAAGATCAATATGCTCAGTTACTCCCATATGTGGCCGATCGTTACTCGCTGACTTATATTCTGGGCGAGATGATCGGGGAGTTATCGAATTCGCACACTTATGTAGGCGGCGGCGATTTCCCGGACCTGCACCCGGTGAACGTTGGATTACTGGGCGCGGACTATGAAGCCGACGCGGCCAGTGGCATGTACCGGATCAAGAAAATCTTTTCCGGCGAGAATTGGGATGCGCACACCCGCTCTCCGTTAACCGAGCCCGGCGTCAATGTGAAAGAAGGCGACTACCTGGTCGCGATCAACGGGCGCGACCTGCGCGCTCCGCAGACGCCCGACGAATTGCTGGTGAATACTGCCAATGAGGTAGTCACGCTCACCGTCAACTCGAAGCCCACGGCCGACGGCGCCCGCAAGGTGGTGGTGAAGCCGATTGGCGACGAGTACAGCTTGCGCGAGTTGAACATGATCGAGAGCAATCGCAAGAAGGTGGACGCAGCCAGCGGCGGCCGCATCGGCTATGTTTACCTGCCCAACATGGGTGACGCGGGACTCAACGAGTTCGTCAAGCAGTACTTCCCGCAGATTCGCAAGCAAGGCATCATTTTCGATGTCCGCTACAACGGCGGCGGTTTCGTGGACGAACTCATCTTTGAGCGGCTGCGGCGAATACTGGTCAACATGGATGCGGCCCGCAACTTTGAGCCGGCACGGCGCCAGAATGCTTTTTACGGATACATGGCCTGTGTGACCAATCACTACGCCGCGTCCGATGGAGACATTTTCAGCTACATGTTCAAGCAGTACAAACTGGGACCGCTCATCGGTGAGCGGACTTGGGGCGGAGTGCGCGGCATCCGCGGCGAAATAGAGCTGATGGATGGCGGTTACATTACGCGTCCGGAATTTTCGCTGTACGGGCTCGACAGCAAGTGGGTGATCGAGAATCGCGGCGTGCAGCCCGACGTGGTGGCGGATAATCCTCCGGACCTGGTCTTGAAGGGACAAGATCCACAACTGGAGAAAGCGGTCGAGATGCTGATGGAGCAGATCAAAGCCAATCCCAAGAAACTGCCGGCACGGCCTGCAGATTTGCCGACGTATCCGGCGGGGCCGGGGCTGTAGGAGACTTTCATCTGCAGGCTGGGCTCGCGCAGCGGCGGACGTCCCATCCGTCCAACCGGAGCAAAGGTCAGCCCTGCCTCAAGTGCCGGCACAACTGGCAGTTTGCGCAAGAGGTGAAGCGGAGCTATGGAAGTCAGGAGTTTCCGCTTGCAACCGACCGGTCGGTTTGGTACTATCACGTCAACTCGTTGGTGCAACCGCGACGAAGTGACGGAGTTTCCGCCGAATTAGGTTTGGAATCGACGGAGCACGAGGGTATCCGTCGGTTTGGTGCTGGGGAAAGAGTGAGCTGAGGAATTAGAAATCGCAATTGCTCCTGAATCCCACCCGCCAGAAACGCTGGCACGGTGGGTTTTGCTTTTTTCCGAGACGTGGCACAGAGCCGGCGGTGAGGCTCCAATCTCCGACGGCAGCGCCTGAATGCGCTCTCATCGCGCAGCATTTGGGGCCTGCCTGAAGACATGCCCTGATACGAATCGCAGTTGCACCACGGACTGGTAGGAAGTTCTTATGACGGATCCGATAAGCATGCCAACCACTATCACGCCGACCACAAGCACGCCAAAGACAGGAACCATGACCGGCTCCAGCATTCTTTGGGAATGTCTGGAGCGGGAAGGCGTGAAGCATGTGTTTGGCTATCCGGGCGGCGCTATTCTGCCGGCCTATGACGCTTTGAAGCACAGCAAGATTCATCACGTGCTGGTGCGCCACGAACAGGGCGCAACCCACATGGCGGACGGCTACGCGCGCGCCAGTGGACGTGTGGGAGTTGCAGTCGCGACGTCGGGGCCGGGCGCGACCAACATGGTTACGGGGATCGCCACCGCCATGCTCGATTCCTCGCCGATCGTCTGCATTACCGGCCAGGTCGGCAGCAAGCTGATCGGGTCGGACGCGTTTCAGGAAACCGACATCACCGGCGTGACGCTTCCGATCACCAAACACAATTATTTGGTGACGCACGCGAGCGAAGTGGCGCGGACGATTCGGGAAGCTTTCTACGTGGCGAGGTCTGGGCGTCCGGGGCCGGTGCTGGTCGATATCACGAAAGATGCGCAGCAGGGTACGTGCGAGTTCGACTGGGAAGCGGCCAAACCGCAATTGCCGGGTTACCGGCCCGACCTTTCGCCCGCTCCGGAGGAGTATAAGCAGGCGCTGGAGTTGATCCACAATTCGAAGCGGCCGGTGATTCTCGCGGGGCACGGCATCATTATTTCTGGAGCCATGCGCGAGGTGCGTGATTTTGCCGAGCGGGCCGGCATTCCGGTCGCGCTCACGCTCCTCGGCCTCGGCGCGTTTCCGGCATCGCACCCGCTCAATTTGGGCATGATGGGCATGCACGGGGAATCCTGGGTGAACCACGCGATCCAGGAAGCCGATCTGCTGCTGGCCTTCGGCATGCGCTTCGACGACCGCGTCACCGGCAATCTGAAAACTTACGCGTCCAATGCGAAGAAGATTCATATCGAGATCGATCCGGCGGAGATCAACAAGAACGTCAAGGTCGATGTCCCGCTGGTCGGCGATTTGCGGGAAGTCTTGCTGGAATTGTTGCCGCACGTCGAATCCATTGATCGTAGCGACTGGCTGGATTCGATCGACAAACTGAAGGGCGACTCCGCGGTGCGCGACATCCAGAACCTGCCTGACAGCGGCCATCTTTATGCGGCGCACGTCATCAATGATTTGTGGCATCAAACGCGCGACGGCAACACGATTGTTGTGACCGACGTTGGGCAGCACCAGATGTGGGAGGCGCAGTATTACAAGCATGAGCATCCGCGCTCGCTGATTACTTCTGGCGGGTTGGGCACGATGGGCTTTGCGCTGCCCGCCGCCATCGGCGCAAAAGTCGCTTGCCCCGAGGCCGAGGTTTGGGTGGTGGTGGGCGATGGCGGATTCCAAATGACCATGTGCGAACTGGCAACGCTGGTGCAGGAAAAGTTGAAGATCCATATCGCCATCATCAACAACGGTTTTCTCGGCATGGTGCGACAGTGGCAAGAGTTTTTCTACGACCGCAATTACGCGGCGACGCCTCTGCTCAATCCGGATTTCGCACGGCTGGCCGAAGCTTATGGCATACGGAGCAAGACTGTTTCGGAGCGTTCCGAGGTCGTGCCCACGGTGCAAGCGGCGCGCGCACACGAGGGGCCGATGCTGATCAATTTCAAGGTGGAACAGGAAGACACGGTCTATCCGATGGTCGCGGCCGGGGCGGCGCTGCACGACATGATTCGGCGGCCGAGTCCGATTGTCGAGACGGCTGAGGACTAGTAGAGAAGCTCTTAGCTCTCAGCTTTTGGCTTTTAGCTAAGAGCCAAGAGCTAAAAGCCAAGGGCTGACGACGGTCAAAATAATATGCTGAATACATTCATGGTGTACGTTGAAAACAAACCAGGCGTGCTCACCCGCGTGGCATCGCTATTTCGGCGGCGCGCTTTCAATATCGATTCGCTGACGGTGGGGCGGACTGAAAAACCAGAGGTGTCGCGCATGACCATTACCGTCGACGCCGATCGCGACCAGGCCCGCCGCATCGAAGCCAATCTCTACAAACTGGTGAACGTGCTGCTGGTCGAGAACATCACCAATCAATCGGCCATCGTCCGCGACCTGGCCTTGATCCGGGTGGCGGCTACTCACGATGCGCGCTCCCACGTGCTGGAACTCGCCAGCGTGTTTCGCGGGCGTGTGGTCGATGTTTCTCCCGAATCCTTGACGATCGAAATCACCGGTGCGGAAGACAAGATCGATGGATTGATTGAAGTGCTGCGTCCGTATGGTGTGTTGGAAATGGTGCGCACCGGCATCGTCGCCATGCGACGTGGCAGTAAGACTAACGGCGCCGTCTCTGCAGCGGAAAGCACGGCGCCAGGCCAGGACAATGACGATGTCTCTTACTCCGTGTAGAGGGCGCGAGTGACTCCGCCGGTTCGCCCAGGAGGTTAAGGGTGAAATATCCGCGCCGGAAATGCCAAGCTTACCTGATTCGCTCGTAGTCGTTCCGCAAGGTCCGAGTCCTCTCGGGAATTGCAGTAGAGATCCCGTTCCCAGTGTGGGCGATCGATTCTTCGCTCATCCCTAAAGTCCGCGCGAGTTCACGCGAGAATTCGTACAACGAGTTCAAGCGCGGCACCGTGCCTCAAGACTCATCCGCTGCGAAACCCCGAAATCAAAGTCCGCCCGGCACCTCTGTGCTCAAGCAAGAGAAAGGCCGTGCCGATGGAGAGGGTGTTCGCTACGGATGATTCCGGTTAGGACAGGAGACATGCGACCGGCTCGCGTATTAATAGTCGATGACTCGCCGGTCGCTCGCAAACTGCTCAGCGATCTGCTGATGCCCGACCCGGAGATCGTCGTCGCCGGTACGGCGGGAGACGGCCGCCAGGCGCTAGCGCGGATTCCAGAGCTCAAGCCGGATCTGCTCACGCTCGATATTGATATGCCAGGAATGGGCGGGCTGGAAACTCTGGTCGAGATTCGCAAACGTTATCCAAAATTACCGGTGATTATGTTCAGTACTCTTACCGAGCGTGGTGCCGCGGTAACCCTCGATGCGCTGGCGCGGGGCGCCAGCGACTATGTCGCCAAACCCTCCCCTAGCGAAACCCCGGAATGCTCGCACGAGCGGGTGCGGCGGGAACTGATTTCGAAAATCAAGTCTTTGTGCGCGGAGCGCGTGCCCCGGCGCCAGCTTGGGCCGTGGCCGACCCCGGCTTCCGGCCGCCCGCCGGCGCGGATCGACGTGGTCGCCATCGGCACGTCGACCGGCGGCCCGGGCGCGCTCTCTGAACTGATTCCGCAATTCCCCGCGGATCTCGCTGTGCCCATCGTGATCGTGCAGCATATGCCGCCCTTGTTTACGCGCTTGCTCGCTGAGCGTCTCAATACCCTGGCTCGGCTCGAGGTGCGGGAGGGCAAGGAGGGGCAGAAATTGCAGCGCGGTCAGGTCTGGATTGCGCCCGGCGACCATCACATGACGGTGGTTCGCAAGGGAAACGATTTCCTGCTGGGCCTCAACCATGATCCTCACGAGAATTTCTGTCGCCCCGCGGTGGATGTGCTGTTTCGCTCGGTGGCTCAAACCTACGGTGCGAATGTGCTGGCGGTGGTGCTCACCGGCATGGGGTCGGACGGCACCCAGGGGGCGGGCGCTGTACGGGAGGCGGGCGGGGAAGTGATCGTGCAGGATGAACAGTCCTCGGTAGTGTGGGGCATGCCGGGGAGTGTGGTCGCCGCCAGCCATGCCGATCGCATCTTTCCTCTGAGTGGGATTGCAACCGAAGTCGTGCGCAGGGTGTCGATGCGGAGAGCTCTCGCCGCCGCTCCGCAGTGAAGTTACATGGTTTAAGGGAATGGTTGCGGACAATAAAGAACGCCCTGAGCGTTGAAGCTCAAGGCGTCTCCGGCAGCCCTCCCCCAGAACTGCCAAACCACATGCCCATCCTACTGTCCGCTTGGGCCCACTGTAAACGGCACTATCGTAATGTAAAACTTATCAGTGAGTACCGCCGGTCATGCACGGAGGTAACCGGATTTCACGGAGTTAGTAGGTACTATCGGGGTGGCTGCGGCGCACAACTGCCGGCTGCGAGAAAGGCCCAAGGCGGAACGCGAACAACGGCCGGATCACTTCTTCTCCCAAGTTTTTCCGCAGTCCCCGCTGCTCCAGATTTCACCGTTACTGGTGGAAACTACAATTTCCGCCTGGCCACGCGCATCAATGTGAGTTATGTCTGAAGTAAGTGACTGGGTTTTGACAGAAGGTTGTACCAGCTCCCAGGTTACGCCGCCGTTGGCCGAGTGAAAGAGCGTACCTGCCTGTCCTCCCACCCATACATCGTCGTCGTGAGTTGCGTAGCACAGCAGTGGATGGTTCGCGCGCAAAGCTCTTTGCCAGCTCTGGCCGTTATCCAGTGACCGTTGCAGGATACCCGCCGTAATTGCCCAGGTGACATTGCGCGCCAGAGCTGGGCTTGCAGAGGGCACCAGTTTCGTGGCAGACATCAGATTCCTGGCTTGTAACTTGGCGGTACCGGGGACAGCGTACGCCTGGGTCTTCTGCTGGTCATTCGCGCCCATCTCTTGCAGCGCCGGCTTTGCCTTTTCGATCGCGGGGGTCTCGTTCCTGGCCATCAGGCCGCCTTCGGCAGAGGGCGCTACCTCTACTGCGGCGGCTCCGGAAACTTCGCCAGTTTCAGTCGCTCTCCGACGGGCTGATGCATCGATTGCGAGGCTTTGGGCAGGCAGAGCTGCCGACGGCTTGTCTGCCTGGCCTGAATCCTTCTTGTTGTCGGCGAGCAGTATTCCGTGCTCCACCTGATGCGGCGGCATCACAACTTGCCCTGCCTTGAGTTTCTCGGACGGCCGCAATTCCGGCTTGGGCGGTGGTTCCTCGGCTTTGGCCAAGACTGCCAATTGGTCCGTTGACGGCGTGGCGACTGGTGACGTTACTGCTGGCGCCCCTGCTGCTGGCGCCGCCGCGATCTGCGGGCCCGAAGCCGCTGGCGCAGCAGTACGGTTTGCGGAAGGCAGCGCCACCTGGTTCAGTTTTCCCGGAAGCATCAGAAGCACCGCGGCAGCCACCGCAACTCCCGCTGCCAGCGTGGCCCAACGCAGGGTCGGCCCGGCAAAGCTTAGTTTGTGTGGCGCGGACGCCCCCGCCCGTGGGACCGTTGCCCAGGCTGCTTCCGGCGCGACGGCAGTCGGAGCGGCCACGAGGTCCGCGGCTGGCAGCGCCAGGGCGATCAGTTCGCGGCAGTCTCCACAGAGCGCCAGATGCTCGAGCACGCGGTCGCGTTCGGTCGCCGAAAGCGCCTGCTCGGCAAAAGCCGTCAGCACGTCCGCGTCTGGATGCGCTCGCTCGGGCCCGGTTTGGTCCGGCAAAGCCCGCTTCGGCAGAGCGGCCCGCAGGCGGTCATATACGATTTTAGGGACTTCAGTCATCTTCGTTCAGTCAGTGCTTCGTTCAGTCAGTGCTTCGTTCGCCTGCGCCTGGTGCCGGAACCTTTCCCTCAGGGAACGTTTTCGGTTCGGAATCTTGCGCCAACCGCGAGCGCAAATTCAACTGGATGTCGCGCACGTCGGTCTCCAGAGCTTCCGTCGCCTGGGCGTGGCTCATTCCCCGTGCGCGCAGCCCCGCCAGAATGCGCTTCCGGAGTCCGGTCGAAAGCCGATCCAGACGCCGGCTAACGCTCGATTCGTGCAGTCCCAGCGTGCGCGCAATTTCGGCCAGGGTCCGTCCATCCAGATAATAAGACGCCAGTGTGTACCGGTCCTCGGACGAAAGTTCCGCCAGTGCCTCATCGGTGGCCGCCTCCACCCTTGGGTTGGATGGACACAGGGGCTCGGGGACCGCCGCCGCAAACTGCGCGCCCGCTTCGGTTTGCTCTTCCAGACTGACCGTGTGTTTCTGCTTGCGATAGCGGTTGATGAACTCCTGCGCCAACACCGTGCGCAACCAGCCTTCGAGCGAACCGCGGCCGGAGTAGGACACGAGCTTTGAACTGCGTAGTCCATCGCGCGCGTTTACGCCGTATAGATCGGCAAACAGTGAGTCTGCCAATTCCGCGGCGTGCGCGCCGTCCCGCGTAATGTGCAGCGCCATGCTGTGCAGCTTCTGGCGGTAGCGGCTGATGAAGTCCTGCCACGCCCGTTCGTTTCCGGCGGCACATGCTCTGGCCAGCGCCAGTTCTTCCAGACGCAGCCCGGCGCAGAACTCGGCTTTCCGTTCCGCGGAAGCTTGGGCCGAATTTAGAGGAAGATACTTGCGCAGAATTTCATCGAGGATGGCAGTGAACTGCCCGGCCGTTACGCCGTAAGCCGCAGCCCCGCTGCGCTCGTAAAGAGCGGTCGCGAAATCTGCTCCGGATACGGATTGGGCGAGCTTTGACATCTCCCAGATGATGCTAGCAATTATTTGGACGCAAGGAAGAAGAAATCGTACGTTCTGTGATCAGCGAGCAGAGAAAGACACTCCTGGAAGACTCGCGGACGAGTCCCCCGGCACGCTCCGTCTTTGGTGTGCCGGGGCTGCGCGAGAGCATCGCCCAGCACGCGGGAACACGGTTGTCTGCATTGGTGTCTTTACTGGGGAGGTCCAAATATGCGTCTGGCATTCGTGGTTAGCGGCATCGTGCTGTTGGTTGTGGCGGCGGTTGTGGCTCCGTGCCTGCTGCAAGCGGGCGAAGTAACACCAGCCTCCGGTTATTCGCTGCTCAGCCCGATTCGCAGCGGCAACCTGACTGTCTTCCCTGTGGTTGCCAGTAAGTCGTATGACACGGCGGAGTTTCTCACCCTCGATGAAGGCTTGCACAGCGGCGACGTTGTGGTTACGGAAGCGGGCCAGGCGCGCGGTCTCATCCGTCACCGTCCCGGCGAACCGCCAATGCTTCATCCCGTCCGCGACGCGGAAGTGAATCGGCTGGTCCTGGTGAATAACTCGAAGCGGCCGTTGTTACTCCTCGCCGGCGAGATCGTTACCGGCGGCAAGCAGGACCGCGTCATCGGCAAAGACCGCATCGTGCCCGCGGAGAGCGATCCCGTGGACCTCGGCGTCTTCTGCGTCGAGCCCGGACGCTGGGTGCCGGCGAACGGTAAGTACGGGTTCGGCAGCGCCGGAGGCGTTATCGGCGGTCTCGTCGCTTCTCCCGTGGTGCGCAGTAAGGCGATGGCCGCGAAAGATCAGCAGCAAGTATGGGACAGCGTCCGCAGTTCGCAGCACGCCATGGCGGAAGCCGTAGAGGTTGCCGGCGCCGCTCCCGCCGTCAACGCGACCACCTCGTATGCGCAGGTTATGGACAACAAGGAAGTGCAAAAACGGGTGGATGCTGTTGCCGAGCCGGTGCAGCGCAATTACGAAAGCGTCATTCGCCAACTGCGGGATAAGAATGCGGTGGGCGTTGTGGTCGCTGTGAACGGAGAAATTGTCTGGGCCGACATCTTCGCGAGCACTCAGCTGCTGCAGAAGTACTGGCCGAAACTTGTGCGCTCTTATGCCACCGAGGCCGTGGTGACGCGGACCAAAGGCGGAGAGGCCAGCCTGAAAGACGCGCAGAGATTTCTCAGCGATCTGGAAGGCCGCCACGAAACCGCCGAAACCGAGCCCGGCCTCTATCGCCAGACGGAAATCACCGGGGACGGGTTCAAGGTGTTCGAGTTAACGTCGCTGCTGCCTAGGACGGGCTTCCCGGTGCATGTGGCGAAGATGGCCGACTAGAACGGATGGTGGAGGGACGGGCGCCTCGCCCGTCCTGCTTCATTAGCAAGAGTGTCGCGCCAATCCTTTGAGCACAACATCATTGGCATCGTAAGCGAGCTTCAGCGCCGGCAATTCGTCGCGGGTGAACCAACGAACATCCGCCGCATCGCTTCCTGCCTTGAGATCGCCGCCGACTGCGCGGCACAAGAAATCGATCAGCACATAGTGATACCGCACCCGTTCCGCGTCGCCTCGGATCACACGCTCATACACGCCCAGCATCTCGCCCGTCTCGACCAGCAATCCCGTTTCTTCGCGGGCTTCACGCGCCACCGCTTCGCGCAGAGTTTCACCGCATTCGAGGACGCCGCCGGGCAGCGACCACTCGCCCAGCAGCGGTGGCTGTCCGCGCCGGATCAATAGGACGCGATGGTCGTCGCCACGATGCTCGACGATCACTGCGCCCACGCCCACCAGCGGATTGTCAGGGTATTCGCGGCCCATCTAAGTAAGCTGCTGTTCCCTCAGGGGCTGAAGCCCGCATTGTTATCGGCTCTGAATGGCACGGCTGAAGCCGTGCCCTACCCAAAACCATTGTTTTTGGGACCGGTTCTAATCACTTCGCGCCCACTTGATACTGTTCGATCTTGCCGTCGGGCATGATCCGTTCCAACACTTCGACCGTCTTTTGCGGAAATTGCACTTCGAACATGCGGAAGGTCATGCCTCCGCGATCCTGTTTGGCGGTCTGCGTAAATTCCGTCGGCGTTCCCAGCGGCCCCAGGCTGCTGGCGAAATCCCTGAGGGCCTGTTCGGTGAAGTAACTGTTGCAATTGTCAGTGAACAAGGCGCGATTGATCTTACCTTGTTGTAATGCCGCGAAAATTTCTCGGGACTGAACTTCTTGCTTGCCGGCATCGGTCTCGCGGAAAAGTAAAGTTGCGATGTTGCGGGCGATGTCGGCCGAGGTTTCGACCGAGTCCTCATTGACCAGAACAACCACTGCCATACGTGCGTCCGGAAAGACCGTATTCTGCGCGGTAAAGCCGGAGACCTCGCCGCCATGCTCGATGGTGCGCTGTCCGAATTCCTTCCGTACGTCCACGCCCAGGCCGTAGCGCGTTCCCAAACCGTTCTTGAGCACGACTTCTTTTTCCATCTGCGCGTAGGAGGCCGGCCGGAGCACGGTCTGATTGATCATGCTGATATCCCATTTCGCCAGATCCTCGGCGGGCATGGCTAGTTCGCCCGCGGCAAACAGCCAGCCCTTTCCTTCTTTCGGAGCTGGTCGCAGGGGTCCGACCGCATAGCGCAGGTAGCCGGTCGCGTCGGTCTCGGTGAGCCGATTCTGGTCGATGTTCATCACGCTCTTCATTCCCAGCGGCGCGAAGATATGCTCGCTCAAAAATTGCAGCAAAGGCTCGCCACTCGCTTTCTCAACGATCAATCCCGCAATCACAAAATTCGTGTTGCTGTATTGCCATTCGGTCCCGGGATCGAAATCGAGCGGCTTGCGCGCCCACTGGTCGAGAATCTTGTCTGCCGTGATGGATTGCAGCATGAAGGGCGGAACGTAGTCTTGCGGCCAGTAGTCCTGATAGCCCGAGGTATGCGATAGCAATTCACGAATCGTGACCTCGTTGCCGCGGGTCAGGTTGGGAACGAATCGCGACACCGGATCGTCGAGCGAAAGTTTCCCCTGTTCCGCCAATAGCAGCACCGCGGCCGCCGTAAACTGCTTGCTGATAGAACCGATGCTGTAACGCATGGAAGGCGATGCAGGCGTGTGCGGCTCGATGCGGCCATCGCCATAGGCCTGGAGATAGGCGATCGCACCACCTTGCACGATGGCGATTGACGCGCTTGGAACGCCGGTCGTGGTCAGTGCCTGCCGGACGATGACGTCCACTTTTTCGCGCAGCGCGACCGAGATTGGCGCCGGGTCTTGCGCTTGCACGAGCGAAGCGGCGAGCAAAACAAAAGGAAATACAGCGCGCAGATTTCCGGATTGCCGTAGCCGATTCATCGATCACTCCTCAGAACCGGAACAGTATACGGCCTCGGGTTCGCATTCTGACAGGTGACCGCTTGCGCGAGGGCACCGTCTTAGGTCGGGCCACTTGCGGGGCTTCGCCCCGCTGGACAGCCGAGGGCGGCTGTCCCTACGTGAGCCTCGCGGAATTACAATATCGACCATGTCGCTCGACGAATACAAACGGAAGCGGCGCTTTGAGGAAACGCCCGAACCTCCGCCCAAGGTCGAACAACAATCGCGGCACCGTTTCGTTGTCCAGCGCCATGACGCGACGCGCTTGCACTACGATTTCCGTCTGGAGATGGAAGGCGTACTCAAGTCGTGGGCGGTGCCCAAAGGCCCGTCGCTCGACCCCGTCGACAAGCGTCTGGCCATGCAGGTCGAGGATCATCCGGTGTCGTACTTTGATTTTGAGGGCACCATCCCCAAAGGCAATTACGGCGGCGGTACAGTGATGGTTTGGGACGCAGGTACCTGGGAACCGCTATCGCCAGTGCCAGTCAATGGCAAGTATGTTCCGGGCACGGAAAAAGAAGCTGCCGCGATGCTTGCGAAAGGCGACCTCAAGTTTCGACTGAAAGGAAGGCGGCTCAACGGCGATTTCGCGCTCGTAAACATCAAGGGGCGCACGGGAAGCAAAGGGAACGAGTGGCTCCTGATCAAGAAAAAGGACGATCGCGTCGTTGCCGGATTCGACATCGACGCTTACGATGCCTCCATTGTTACCAATCGCACGATGGCAGAGATTGCAGGCGACGAAGGCTCGGCGGAATGGAAGAGCAGCCGTCCCGCATCGCAAGGGAAGGTGAAGGCCGCGTGGCTGGCCGACGCCATCGCGCGCGCCGACTCGAAGCGGAAAGCTTTGAACGCGGAGAGCGCTGAGGACGCGGAGAAAAAGCCCCACGTCTCGAAAACCCCGAGAAGTGGGGCACCCGCATCTTCTCACGCGGATGCTTCCCATATTCCGCCTAACGATGCCACGTCCAAATCAGGAAGCAAGAAATCCTCCGCGAACTCTGCGTCCTCGGTGGTGAATGCTCTCCCCGGCGCTGAGCAGAGGCCCATGCCAACGGTCATACACCCCATGCTGGCAACCGCCGCCGCCAGGGCCTTCAACGATCCTGGCTGGCTTTTTGAAATTAAATGGGACGGTTACCGCGCCGTTGCCTTCCTCGACGACGGCAGCGTTCATCTGGTGTCGCGCAATCAGAATGACCTCACCGCACAGTTCCCCGAACTGAAGAGCCTGCCGCAATTTGTAAAAGCTCAACGCGCCATTCTCGACGGCGAGATCGTCGCGCTCGATGACCAGGGCCGCCCGTCGTTCAGCCTGATGCAGCAGCGTACCGGATTCCATCCCGGCAAGCGCCGCCTGCAACGGGGCGAAGGCGTGCCGGTCATCTACTACGCTTTCGATCTGCTTTACCTCGATGGAGTCGACCTGCGCCGCGTCCCGCTCGAACGGCGCAAACGGTTGCTGCAGGAAAAAATCATAGCGGGTGAGGTCATTCAGTTTTCCGATCACTATGCCGAGAAAGGTCTTGATCTGTTCGCAGCAGCCCAAAAACGCGGACTGGAAGGCATCGTTGCCAAGAAGCGCAGCAGCGCTTACGAAGAAAAGCGCTCGCGCGATTGGCTTAAAATTAAAATCACGCAGCGCCAGGAGTGCGTTATTGGAGGCTACACCGATCCGGAGGGGAGCCGCGAATATTTCGGCGCGCTGGTCCTCGGTTTGTACGACGAGCAGGGACGCCTCATCCACGTCGGCCAGGCCGGCACCGGATTCGATGAGAAGACGCTCAAAGAAATCTTCGCGGCCTTGCAATCGCTCAAGGCGAAACACAATCCGTTTTTCGGCGAGATCGGTGGATTGCGAAAAGTTCATTTCGTGCGCCCGGAGCTGGTCGCCGAAATCAAGTTCGCCGAGTGGACTCACGAAACCGAGGAAAGCGGCATGAAACTGCGAGCGCCCGTATTCATGGGGCTGAGATTCGATAAGCCGGCGAACGAGTGCAGGCTGGAAGAAGCGGTGGCGAACTAGCTGCCAAGAAGTAATGACCGCTATACTGAGAGTCCCGAGGTGAACATGCCGGTCCACTGTACCCGCTTCCACGCGCGGCAACTTGCGTGCTTCGTTCTTTTTGTTGGGATGCTGGCGGGCGCGCAGGCAACGCCCGGCGCGGATTACTCGGGCATGTACAGTTTTTTGCGCGACGGCGAGTTTGTGCAGGTCACCGTCGAAGACCAGGGGCGCGTCACTGGCTTTGTGTCGCGCTACGGCGACTCGGAAAGCGATCGCGGAGTTTTTCTGGACCACTTTTTCAAGTCGGGCAGGATCGAGGGCAATCAACTCGCCTTTACCACCGAGACGGTGCATGGTGTATCGTTCGAATTTCGGGGGACGGTCGAGCGGGGCGAGGGCAAGAGCCGGGGCGACGAAGCGTATTACGTGTTGAAGGGGACTCTGATCGAGAACACAACCGACGAAGCGAAGAAGACTTCTTCGCGCTCGCGCGAGGTGGCGCTGAAAAGCTTCCCGCAGGATGTGTCTCCTCCACAGACGGAGAGGAAATAGACGGTCCGTCTCTATCTACCATCGATTATCGATCGTCGATCATCGACCAACGATCAAAGGAGCGTTTATGAAGAACAAGGTGTTGATGGCGGTTCTCATGATGGCGTGCGTGTTGCCGGTCATGGGACAGAAGAAGGAAAACGAGCGCATCGACGAAGCCGGGACCGTGATGAAGGAAATCCTCGGCATGCCGGACGGGATTCCAAAGGATCTGCTGAACAAGGCGGACTGCATCGTGATCTATCCGTCGGTAAAAAAGGCGGCGTTTGTTGTAGGTGGCAGCTACGGGCGGGGACTGATCACGTGCCGCAAGGGCGCGGATTTTTCGGGCTCATGGAGCGCACCCGCGATGTTTGCGCTGGAGGGCGGAAGTTTCGGTTTCCAGATTGGAGCGGAGGCCACGGACTTCGTGCTTCTGGTGATGAATGAGAAAGGCGCGGGATCGGTGATGTCGAGCAAGGTGAAGCTGGGCGGGGACGCCTCGGTAGCGGCGGGGCCGGTGGGACGCGCCGCTTCCGCGGAAACCGACATCGTCATGAATGCGGAGATTCTGTCCTATTCCCGATCCAAGGGACTGTTTGCGGGGTTGTCGCTGGAAGGTTCGACCATGCGATCCGACGATGGCGCCAACAAGGCCCTGTACGGAAAGGAACTGAGCGCCAAGGAGATTGTGCGGGAAGGAAAAGTAGGGGCACCGTCATCGGCGCGGCCGCTGCTGGCGCTATTGGGCAGATCTGCCGCGAGACACAAGAGTAAGTCTACGGCGAAGTGATGCAGAACGATCTTTTTCTGAATACTGCCATTCGGAACGCGGCCATTCGAAAGAACCGCTCGCTGGTTTCCGCATGAGCGTTGCCGCGAGCGATTTCCGCAAGGCCATGGGATGCTTCGCAACCGGGGTGACGGTCATCACCGTCGACCAGGACCGCGAGGTCCACGGCATGACGGCGAATGCCTTCACCTCCGTCTCACTCGACCCGGTGCTGGTGCTGGTTTGTGTGGACCAGAGGGCGCGCACGCACGCTCATTTGCACGCCCGAAAGCGGTTTGGAGTGAACGTGCTGCGCCGCGATCAACAGGCCATCGCGGAATATTACGCTAGTGCTGCGGAAACCCATCAGCATCCGGAAGCCGCGGGCGCCCGCTTTGATCGCACCGCGCAAGGCACGCCGGTGCTGCAAGGAGCTCTGGCCTACCTCGAATGCCGGTTGCACTCGACCCAGACCGCGGGCGATCACACCATCTTCATCGCCGAAGTGGAAGAGGTTGTGGTGCGGGATGGGGAGCCTCTGCTGTATTTCCGCAGCCAGTACCGCGACATAGCGAAAATTGAAGAAGTCAGAAGTTAGATTGCAGAAGTAAAAACCAACGACTGCGTTTTTTCACTTCTACAATCTGACTTCTAACTTCTGACTTCTACCCCTGACCTATTTCCCCATCAGCAGCTTGGCGATCGTTGCCAATTGCATGTTCGAGGTACCTTCGTAGATTTTTCCGATCTTCGAGTCGCGCCAATACTTTTCGACCGGATAATCTTTGGTAAAGCCGTATCCCCCGTAGACTTCGATGGCCAGCGAGGTCACGCGCTCCGCCACCTGCGAGGTGAAGAGCTTGGCCATGGCGGCTTCTTTCACAAAATTTACGCCGGCATCTTTCATGCGGGCTGCGTTGTAAACCATCAGCCGCGCCGCCTCGATCTCGGTCGCCATCTGCGCGATCTGGAACTGGATCCCCTGGAATTCCGCAATCGGCTTTCCGAATTGCGCGCGCTCCTGCGCATACTTCGCCGCACATTCCCACGCGCCGCGGGCTACGCCCAGCATCTGCGCGCCAATACCGATGCGGCCTTCATTCAGCGTTTCGATCGCGACTTTGTATCCCTTGCCGACCTCGCCGAGCACGTTCTCCTTGGGCACGCGGCAGTCTTCCAGAATCAGTTCGCAAGTGGACGAAGCCCGAATCCCAAGCTTGTCTTCCTTTTTGCCCACGGTAAATCCGGGGAAATTCTTCTCGATCAAGAACGCCGTGATTCCCTTGTATCCCTTGGACGCATCCACGGTGGCAAACAGGATGAACAATCCAGCCTCTTTGCTGTTCGTGATCCAGAGCTTGCGTCCGTTGAGAACGAAGTCGTTGCCTTTGAGCTCAGCCTTGGTTTGCAACGCAAATGCGTCCGATCCCGATCCCGCTTCGCTCAACGCATACGCGCCCACGGTGTCGGCCGTCATCTTCGGCAGGTAACGCTTCTTTTGGTCTTCATTGGCCCAGCGTAGGATCGCATTCGCAACCAGCGTGTTCTGCACGTCCACGATTACGCCGGCGGAAGCGTCGGCCCGCGAACATTCTTCCACCGCCAGGATCGCTTCAAAAAACTTGCCGCCAGCGCCGCCGTACTGCTCCGGAATTTCGATGCCCATCAGACCGAGTTGAAAGAACTGGTCGATGAGGCTGTGATCGAACACCGCCTTTTCGTCCATTTCTTTCGCCAGCGGACGAATTTTGTCGTCGGCAAATTGGCGGACGTTGTCGCGGAACAGGATTTCGTCTTCCGTGAGAGTGGTGAGCGGCGTGGGATTCGAAAGCTGCAGAGTTTCCGGCATGAAGACACCTCGTTATAGAGACGCGGCTTGCCGCGTCGGGGAAGGATGGCGAACTGAAATTGTAGCAGCAGAAGAGGGCTGGGCAGCGACCGCTCGGTTGGTTGGGCGCGCTGGCCGTGCGAACCGGGCGGATCTGCGCTCCGCTGGACGGCCGAGGGCGGCCGTCCCTACGCGAGCAGTTTAGCGGCGGTTGATGAGCGAGGCGACGTAGCCGGCGCCGAATCCGTTATCGATATTCACTACGCTGACGTTTGAGGCGCAGGAGTTCATCATTCCGAGCAAGGCGGCGAGGCCCTCGAAGGCCGCGCCATAGCCTACGCTGGTGGGGACGGCGATCACCGGTACTCCTACCAGGCCACCGACTACGCTGGGCAGCGCGCCTTCCATTCCGGCGCAGACTACGATCACGCGGGCTTTGGCCAGAGCTTCGCGATGGGCTAGCAGGCGGTGAATGCCGGCGACTCCGACGTCGTAGATATGCTGGACGTTGTTGCCCATCAACTCCGCGGTGACGACGGCTTCTTCGGCTACCGGGATGTCGCTGGTTCCCGCCGACACCACCACGATTACTCCCTTGCCATGTTTCTTGCGGTCTTGCTTCAGCACGATGGCTCGAGGCAAGGGACGATACTCGGCGCGTTTTATGGTGGCCGCGACGGCGGCGTACTGTTCTTCGGTGGCACGCGTCGCCAGCACATTGCCGCCGTGAGCGGCAAGGCGGCAAAAAATCTCCGCGACCTGGCTTGGTGTCTTTCCGTGAGCAAAGATCACCTCGGGCATGCCCTGGCGGAGGGCGCGGTGGTGGTCGAGCTTGGCGAAACCGAGGTCCTCGAAGGGCAGGTGACGGAGGCGCTCGACGGCGTCGTCGGGGGAGAGACGTTTTTTTCGAACTTGCTCGAACAAGTGGCGAAGGGCTTGGGAGTTCATGGATACGCCATTGTAAATTGCTCGGAGGCGGCGGAATCGGGCCATCGGGTGATCGGGTCATCGGCTCATCTAGGTTCAAATGCGCCTGACTTTCGACGGCCCGATCGCCCGATGACAGGTAACCTCTCAAGATCGAGTCTTTTCAGCCACTTACGCAGATTACTCCAAAGGTTCTACGCCCTTCGGATAGGTTGCCGGTGTCGGCGGCGCACCCTATAATCGCCTTACTCTGGTTCTGGATTCTTCGGCAGGCAGCCGGGTAGGGTTGACCCTAAAGTAAGTGTGCCTTTTGGCCGGTCTTTGATTTTGGCCCGGCTTCATTTGGTCGATCTTAACCTGCTATGCGAAAACGCCTGCAAATCGCGCTGATGGCCAGCTTAACCGCGATCTCCTTTCTTTCCACGCTGTTTTCGACGATGCCGGCGCGGGCGCAGGCGGGAGGTATTACTCCCACTACCGACGAATCCGGGCGCAAGATCTACGTTAACGGGGATGGGCCTGCCACGGCTTCGAGGGCGGCGGTTCCCACGGCTTCGCGATCTACTCTGGTTTACTGGAGTTCGACCGAACATCGTTTCAAGCCGGTTCCGACCAGTGGAGCGGTGATGCGGGCAGCGCGCTCGGCGGCTTCGGAAGTCAACACCTACCTCGACGGCAGGGCGCAGGCTCACCAGATTCTGAACCGCGCTTTTACCCAGGAGGATATCGACGCCGCGATTGAGCAGGCGGCGGCGCGTCACAATGTGGATCCGAGCCTGGTGCGCTCTGTGGTCAAGGTGGAATCGAACTTCAATCCCAATGCGGTTTCGCGCAAAGGCGCGATGGGACTGATGCAGTTGATGCCGTCGACCGCGCGTTCGCTCAATGTTTCCAATCCTTTTGATCCGCAACAAAACGTGGATGCCGGGGTTAGGCATCTAAGGAGACTATTGGATAGCTACGGCGGCAACGTTCGCCTCAGTTTGGCAGCCTACAATGCCGGCTCGGGAGCGGTGACGCGCAGCGCGGGCGTTCCGCATTTCAGGGAAACGCAGAACTACGTGCGCCGGATCACGAACCTGTACAACGGCGGCAGCGAACCGGGGTCGTACGTTTTCGGCAACCCGGCGCATGATCCGGTTCACGTGGAGCGCGATGCTCGGGGCGTGTTGCACATCAGCAATACGGAATAAGAGCATTGAATCATTGAGTCATTGAGGCATTGAATCATTTACCCTTGGACCCAATCATTCAAATGACTCAATGACTCAATGATTTAATGATTCAATAGCATGACGACCCAGGCTTCTACGACCCTAATTCGAGGCGGCCTCGCCTTTCGCCTTGGCGCTGCGCTGTTGCTCGTGCTGCTGCCGGTGGTTTCCGCATCGGCTCGCGTCCACCACAACGACGCCTGGGCCCGTCAGCAATTCACCAAGGCGGAACGTGCGCGTGAGGCGCTCAACGGCCGTCCTGTGGGAGAGCGCACTCGCCGCGAATACCAGCGGGTGATCGATTCCTACCGCCGCGTCTACTTCGGCTCTCCGGCCTCATCGAGGGCGGACCCAAGCGTGGTGGCGACCGCCGAACTCATGGTGGAGATGGGGCGGCGCTTTGACGACAACAAGATCCTGCGGGGCGCGGTGGAACAGTACCGCTTCCTGCGCAAGGAATATCCCGGCAGCAAGTATCGCTTCGACGCCTTGTTCACGATCGGCGAGATCTACAAAGACGATCTCAACGATCCCGAAGAAGCGCGCACCACCTTCAAAGACTTCCTGCATCGTTATCCGCGCAACCGACTGGCCGAGGATGCCCGCTCGGCGGTGAAAGAAATCGATGCCGAGGCCGACGAAATGGAACGTGCCGAGAAGACAGCGCGCCAGCATAGATCTTCTAATGCCAGCACGAGTGCCAGCGCTGGCGACGCGGCCGAATCGGTCGCCGAATCGGCAAAGGCGGCGAGCACCCGTCGCAGCGCCTTGCCGCGCGTCACCGGAGTTCGCCACTGGTCCACACCCGACTACACTCGCGTTGCCATCGACGTCGAGCAGGAGGTCAAGTTCGATTCCCAGCGCATCGCGCATCCCGACCGCATTTTCTTCGACCTGCGCGACACCAAACTGGCATCGACCCTGGTGGGCAAGACCTTCGACGTGGACGATGGCTTCCTGAAGAAAATCCGAGTTGCCGAATTTCAGCCGGGGCGCACCCGGATTGTGCTGGAAGTGGACGACCTGGCGAGCTACGACGCCTTCCTGCTGCCCGACCCGTACCGGCTCATCATCGATGTTCACGGCAAGGACGGGCACGGCAAGGATGCGCATGGGACGCAGGACCGGTGGACGGGGATTGCCCAGATGGGCACGGACGCGACGGCTTCCTCGGAAGCGGACGACGACGCCAGCGTGCCGGCGCCGTCATCGAACGGCGACTCGAAATCAGTGAGGCGGAAAGCACAGCAGGAATCCGACAAGGATGCGGTTGGCTTTGCGAAATCGGGGCCTGTCGAAACCGACCTTCCGGCCGATGATGCGAGCGCGGATTCCAAACCGCCCGACTCCGCGAAACCAGCCAACGGCATTGGAGTGATCAAGACCACGGTTGCGGTCAAAGGGTCGAAACGCAGGATCCCGAAGACGATCGTCGAGGCGGACGACAGAGCTCCGACCACGGTTGCCACGCTGGAGCACGAAAAACTCCGCCCCGAAGCTGCGCCGAGCGATGCCGACGACGTCTCGGGCGCGGACGAAACCAGGCTGGCGAAATCTGATTTGCCTTCGTCATCAAGATCTTCTTCGTTGCACGGAAAGAAATCCCGCTCAGCCGCGGCCGCTCCCGACACCGCGGACCTTCATCCTGGTTTGCGGGAAACGACTCGCGAAGCGCGCCCCACCGCCGCGGGCGACCGGTCGTTGATTCGCGCACTCGGCCTGAAGATTGGCAAGATCGTGATCGACGCCGGTCACGGAGGGCATGACACCGGCACCATTGGCCCGAACGGCCTGCTCGAAAAGGACGTGGTGCTCGACGTGGCCAAGCGCCTCGGGCGTCTGCTCGAAGCGCGGCTGGGGGCCGAAGTGATTTACACGCGCCAGGATGACACCTTCATTCCCCTCGAAACCCGCACCGCGATTGCGAACCGCGAGCGGGCGGATCTGTTCATTTCGATCCACGCCAACTCCAGCCGCGATTCCGACGCGCGCGGCGTCGAAACCTACTACCTGAATTTCACCTCATCGCCGGAAGCTCTGGAAGTCGCCGCCCGCGAAAACGCGGTATCGGAAAAATCGATTCACGAATTGCAGGATCTGGTGAAGAAGATTGCGCTGAAGGAAAAGATCGAAGAATCGCGCGAGTTCGCCGGCGACGTGCAGCAGTCGCTCTACGGAGGGCTGGCGCTGCAGAACGCCGGCATTCGCAATCGCGGGATCAAGAAGGCGCCTTTCATCGTGCTGATCGGCGCGAATATGCCTTCGATTCTGGCCGAGATTTCGTTCGTGTCGAATCCCACCGACGAGCGCAAACTGGAAACCTCAGAGCACCGGCAGCGCATCGCGGAATCGCTCTACAGAGGCGTCTCCAAGTACGTCAGCGGCTTAAGCGGCGTGAAGGTGGCGAGCAAGATCGACAAGCAGGAAGGGCAGTGACAACTTTTGTTGGTGAAATCGCTGTTGTCGCCAACAACTTGAGTGCACGATTTCTAGCTGCGAAACCTAGCCCCAATGGACACTATGAGCGCGATCTTCGAGCAGTGGCTTGAATTCGTCTTCAATCACCCCGTTCGCAAGCGCGAGTGGTATTGGGACGAGGACTTTGGCTCCCGATGGGAGGCACTCGAACTCACCGATGCACTCATCGTCCAATACATGACGCGACTTTTCCTGGAGCCGGGGGTTCTGAGGTCCTATTCGCTTGACCAAGTTGAGCAGGGCCTGTGGTTTCTGCTCAACGAATCGACTCCGGGCCAGCAAAGCAAAACTCTGCTCAGGCGCAAAGCGGCGCTCCTCGACCGTGTCGCCTGCATCCACGCAATGTCCAGCTTCTTCCGCAGCTTCATTCTCGCCGTAACTCCCGGTTACTTCGACCCTAAAGCACCCACAATCGGAGTGACCGGTGCAGCCTACATGTGGTGGGACATTTTTCCCATGCACTTTTACATGCGCAGTCACGAACCTGGGCCCACGGGACCAGCCGCGCTGCTGTCCATAGTGGAAAAGTGGAAGCTCGGGGCCGAACTCCATAACGCAGTCTTGAAGGAGATGGCCGACGAACTGGAATTTGAGATTGAGCCCGAGATCCATCAAGCAACCTTGAGCGTAATGTCAGAGGTCCTCGATTTGCCCTCCGAAACTTGCCAGTTCAGCGCCCTTCACGGCCTCGGGCATTGGCATGCCCACCACCCGGAGCAGGTCGAGCAGATCGTGGATGCGTTTCTCACGCGGCACAAAGACCTCAGGCCTCATCTGATCGAGTATGCTTCAAGGGTTCGCCTCGGCAGTGTGCTCTAGGTCGTCGGGACTCCTTCACTACTCCGCACCGGCGCGCCCCATTCAAGCCTTCTTCGGTTTGAGTGGTGCTGTAAGCGTGATTCCTGTCGATATATCGCCATTACGCTAACAAGCTCGCCGTGCCGGCCTTTCGAATGGGAACGCTGTCGGCGAGCAAGATCGATAAACACGAAGGGCAGTGAAGGGCGATCTTGCAGGTCATTTCGAAGTCCGGTCCTTCCTGCGGACGTGCAGCAACTTCTCGATCTCGGCAACGGCGCTCCCCGATTCGTCCTTGACCTCGACCGTGAACACGCGCTCGATCTTTTCCTGCGAATTCAAAGCTTGCTTGATTTCGCGAATCTGCTCCTGGGACAAGCGGAAACTGGCGGATACCGTTCCGCGTCCCGGCTTCTTGAATCGGATGCTCGCCGACTTGTCCCAGACCAGGTAATCCTTCCCTAGATTCTCAATCAGCATGAGCATCAAGAACGGGTCGGTCATGGAGTACAGCGACCCTCCGTAGTGGGTGCCGACGTAATTCCGGTTCCACCAGCGAAGCTTCATCTCCACATCAATCTCTGTCCAGCCGGATCCGAGCCGCCGTACGCGGATTCCCGCGCCCAGAAATGGCGGCCAGATGTTCAGCAACATTCGCATGTGGCGCTTCAGAGCTGTTTTCACGCTACGCTCCTGCCGTCTAGTACGCGGCATCCTGCAGGACCACCGCATCCGTTGAGTTTAGCGCTGATGCGGCTATGTCCTCATCCGTTAGGAGGTGATGGCGAGGATCAGACTCTGCTTCACATCTGCCTCATGACAATGGTAATGTTCTGTCGGTCGTTTTCGATGGCAGGTGCGAGTCCGTTCGCGCTATTGGAAACCTCTATCATTCGAAAAGACCGGGATACAGTTCGGAAAAGGGGGCTCGAACATGAAGCCTGTAGTTTTGTGCCTTCTCGCCACGCTGTGTGCGTACGCGCAAGCTCCTCAAGCGGTCTCCTCCACGGAATCCGCGAAACTGGTGGCCCTGGAGCGTATGTGGAACCAGGCTCAGGTCAGCCGCGATGCGTCTGCTATCGCTAGCATGATCGGCGACCGCTTCGTGAATACCGAATTCGATGGAGAAGTCAGCGATCGCGGGAAGTTCCTGGCGGATTTCGCCGACCCTAAGTTTCAGCCCAGCATCATGAGTATCGATAACGTGAAAGTAACGATCTACGCCACCACGGCGATTGTTACCGGCACGTATCATACGAAGGGCACCTACGGTGCGAAGCCCTATGAACATTTCGGACGCTTTACCGATACCTGGATCTTTCAGGATGGCAAGTGGCTCTGCGTGGCCAGCCATAGCAGCCTGCTGAAAAAGTAGATCGTCGAGGCCATCAGCGCCCGCTGGTGGAAACTTTCTCGTCCTGCCGGTAGTCTAACTGGTAGTAGGGGTGTGCCTTTTTTCGAATGAGATTCTTCCGATTACTCTCCGTTGTCTTCTTTCTTCTTTTCGCCGTGGCCTTTGCGGCTGAGCCGTCTGCGCCGGTCGTTGTTCCTCCAACCCCAGTTCCTCCGACCGCAGTTTCTTCGGCCCCGGTCCTTCCTACCGAGTTTGCCGGCTGGCAGGTGAAGGGCACTGTCGCCAGGAGTGCCGATCCCGCCGTTGCCGATGAAGTGAATGCGCCCGTGCTGAACGAGTACGGCTTCCAGCGTTTGGAGAAGGCGGCATACACTCGCGACGATGGCCGCAATCTGGCGATCAAAGCCGCAGTGTTTGCAGATGCCAGCGGCGCTTACGGGGCCTTCACTTTCTACTGCTCGGCCGATATGGGGGAGGAGACAATCGGCGGCCGCGCGGCTTTTCTGAATAACCGCGTGCTGTTCTATCAGGGAAACGTGCTGGTGGATGCGGTGTTTGACAAGATGAGCGTGATGTCGGCGTCGCAATTGCGGGTGCTGGCCGGGTTGCTGCCGCAAGGGGAAGGGAACAAGAGCAACCCGCCTACGCTGCCAGCTTATCTTCCGAAGAAGGGTCTCGAGTCGAACACCACGAAGTACATTCTGGGTCCGGTCGCGCTCGATCGGGTCGGATCGCCACTGCCGGGTTCGCTGGTGGATTTCAAGGCTGGGGCGGAAGTCGTGATCGGCAAATATGCGGCGAGCGTGGGCCATGCCACGCTGATGCTCATCGAATATCCGACGCCGCAGATTGCCGCCGAACGGCAGCGCCAAATTGACGCTTCGCACCAGGTTGCGCAACCGCAGCCGGGGATTGCGTCGATGGTCGATGTGGGCCCGTTCTTCGACGCACGCACCGGCCCCATCATCGTGATCGCGTCCGGCCCGCTTTCAAAAAGCGAGGCCAGATCGCTGATGTCGTCCATCAGTTACGAAGCCGATGTCACCTGGAACGAGAACACCTATGCGAACAAGAAAGACAATATGGCAAACTTTCTGTTCAACGCAATTGTTCTCTGCGGAATTGTGGTCGGCCTGGCGCTGGTTGCTGGAATCGCATTTGGCGGCTTGCGAGTGCTCGTGAAACGGTTTTTTCCCGACTCCGTGTTCGACCGCCGGGAGGCAATGGAATTCATCTCTCTGCACCTGGAAGACCAGCCCCGGACGGCGCCTCGGGAGCGCTAAGTTACTCAATCGAATGTCGTTAGAGTCGAAAAGCGGGTTTTTTGTCCCATTTTGAGCCAGTTTGCCGACTTGTGGACGTATTACGTAAGTTGTTGAAAATAAGACTATTTAAGTCGAATATTTTGCTTGACACTGTGCTTTTAAGACTCATAAGATTTCGGCAGAAAGTTCTGATGGATGAAACCTCCGTTGGAACTATTCTCCCTTGAAAGAAAAGGCCGCCCAAGTTGCCGGGTGGCCTTTTCGTTTTGCAAGCGGTTCTCAGTTCCAGCTCTCAGTCGGATAACGATGAGTTGGGTTTTAGTGAGAACTGGGAACTGAGAACTTGCTTTGAGAACTTGCCGCGGAACCGTTACGTGTTTCGATCCGTATCACTCACAGGACAGACGTGCAGTGTGGAGGAGGAAGAGATGTTTTGCGATCAATGTGGTGCGCAGTTGCAATCGGGAGAGCCACGCTGCGGACGCTGCGGCAAGACCGTGCTCGGACTCATCGAGCTGCGGCGCAGCCGGGTTCGGGAACACGTCCGCCTGGTCGGCATTCTCTGGATGGCGTATTCGGCGCTGCACGCAGTGGGAGGAGTGGTCCTGATCGTTGTCGCACAGGTGATCTTCGGCCATGTGATTCATATTCCCAATGGCCCACCGCCCGAGGTTTCCGTCTGGCTGCGGCCAATTCTCTGCTTTGTCGGGTGGTTGCTGTTGGCGAAAGCCGCGGCCGGTTTCATCGCCGGTTGGGGCTTGCTGCAGCGGCAGGATTGGGCACGGACGGTTGCCCTGGTGGTGGGCTTCCTCGCGCTACTGAACGTCCCGATCGGTACCGCTCTTGGCATCTACACCCTCTGGGTACTTCTGCCTGCGCAATCCGATGACGAGTACAAGGCGTTGGCGCAGGCCGCGTAGCCTGGGATGCGCTTTTGCGTTCGGCCACCGGTCCGATTGCAGGAATCGCAGACGGGTCTTAAAATCGAAAGCAGGCCGACGTAGCTCAGTTGGTAGAGCAGCCGATTCGTCATTTGCAAATCCTCCCACATTATCAGCAGCTTGCACTCGTGGAGGCGCGTCAAATGCGTGTTTCAGCCCCAGTATTCGTGCGGGCCGCCGCTGAGTCGTGAGCTAACACGAGAGAAACACGAGAGACTTTTCATCGCCGTGGCGTCTTCGCTGGCAGCAGCTTCAGAAGTGGATTCCCGATTACTACCGACTGGCACTCCCCCGCTCTCCAGTTGCGACGTTTCCGGTCTCAAGCCATCCGCATTTGTCCTCATTTCCGATTGTTCGCAAGAAACTATTAACCTTTCTCGAAGCCCACCCCCGCCACCGGCGGCACCTGTCGCGAAAGCTGTCAGGGTAGTCAAGGTCACGAGTGATATCGCTAATGGGCAACTGCGCACTCCCGGCAGAATCCCGGCAAAAGTTCAAATGATTAAAGAAGACGACGCGCCGCCGCCCACCGCGATATCGGAGGGGGTCGTTGGCGGCGTGCCGGGTGGCGTCCCAGGGGGTCAACTCGGTGGTGTGATTGGTGGAATCATCAGTTCGAGTTCCAGCCTGGCCGCCGTGCCGACTTTGTCTAAGCCTGCAGCGATGCCGCAACGTGTGCGCGTCTCGCAGGGGGTGAGTAAAGGCCTGCTCGTCTATCATATTGACCCCCCTACCCACTCTTCTCCCTGGTGGAGCATCCGGCGCAACGTTCGTGCTGTTACTTTCCTGTGCCCGTCAGGGAGACCGTCTGCGGACTGTTGTTGGCGCCGTCGTTTATGTTCAGCGTCGCCGTGCGCGTGCCTGTCGCCTGCGGAGTAAACGTCACCGAGATCGCGCATTTCCCCTTCGCCGCTACGCTGCTGCCGCAAGTGTTGGTGAATTGCACGCAGTGGGGATGCGGCTTTGTCTACGGCTTCCGGGTGCCGCTGATTGTGGTCTCGCCGGATGTCAAAGCTCAGTACATTTCGCACGCGCAACATGATTTCGGCGGCATCTTGAAGTTCATTGAGAGCACGTTCAGTCTGCCTTTGCTGGGCTATGCGGACTCGATGGCGGATGACTTCTCCGATTGCTTCGACTTCAATCAGACGCCCTTGACGTTTCAGACGATCCCGTCAGCCCTGAACGCGCAGTACTTCTTGAATGACAAACCGCCGCCTACGGATCCGGACGACGATTGAGGCACTCCAACGAAAAAAGGGCACGCCCGAGGGCGTGCCCGCAAAATAGATGAATCGCTTTCCCGACTAATTTATCGTCAGAGTAAACGTTGGTGAATGGGTGATCGTCCCTTCTGTCACTGGCACCGTGACCGCACCCCCGAAGGCTGCCGTGGGCACCTGCAGGCTCACAGTTGCCGTACCGGGGCTGCTAGCGACGGACGATGTCGCAGTGATGGTGATGGGCGAGTTGGGATTGGGCAGTGCGGCCGGGGCCGTGTACATCCCGGTCTGGTCAATCGAGCCGTTGCCGGTTCCGGTAACCGCCCAAGTCACAGTCTGATTAGTCGAGTTGCTGACCGTGGCCGAGAATTGCTTGGTCTGTGCTGGAGCTCCCGCCAAGCTCGGATACAGCGTGTTCACCGAACCGGGTGTCACCGTGACGGTCGGTGCCGGTGTCGAATTGCTACTCCCGCAGGCTACCAGGAATCCAGTGAACGCCAGTGCCAGGCACAGGCCGACGATCGCGTAGCGGCGTCGCGAGCCTCGACCGGCCAATCCCACCAGTACTATGCCGAACAGCGGCACGGTCAATGGCAGCCAGCGGCGTTGGTTTTGAGCTTGCGATCGGTGCGCAGCGCCGCTCGCAGTGCCGGTAAATGGACCCGCCGTCTGCACGCTGACGGTTACGGTGGTCGCGTTGCTTCCCGACGCGATCTGGTTCTGGCTATACGTGCATGACAAGCCTGCCGGCAGCCCAGTACACGCGCCGATCGTCACGTCACTAGTAAACGTGTTTCCGCTCGCCGGGGAAATCAACATGGTGGTCGAGGTTAATTGTCCAGGATTTGCCGCCGCCGGGTTCGCAAGCATCCCCGGCACGCTGAAGTCTTGAGCGACCGTGGCGGCAACGGTGGTGTTTTGGGTCAGGCCACCCGACATCCCGGTGATGGTCACCGTCGTGGTACCGGCGGTCGCCGAACTGCTAGCCGTCAGTGTAAAGTTGCTCGTGGTAGTCGTGCTGGTTGGGCTGAACGAATATGTGACTCCGCTCGGCAGGCCCGAGGCTGATAAGCTAACACTGCCCGTGAAGCCATTCGTGGAAGTCACCGTAACCATGGTGGTGCCAACGGAGCCGGACCCGCCTGGGTTGATCGTCAGACTGCCAGGGGCAGCCGACAGCGTGAAGTTCCCCACAGTCGTCTGCGTAAAGACGTACGCCGCACCTTGGTTCATGTTGGACACAGTTACATCAGGAGCGCTAGCTACGATCGTGTTCCCGCTGATGCCCACCTTGAAGCCAAAGCTGTCCCCGTATTTCCCGTGGCTTCGGTCAATTCCTGGGTCTCGGTCTCCGAAGACCAGGTCGGAACACCGCCCACGGTGGGTTCGACGAATACATAAGCCGCACCCTCGGTTGCGGTGGATCCAACAGCAGCGTCAGGAGCGGCAGCTACGACCGTGTTCCCGCTGATGCCCACCGACCAGCCCAGAAAATCGCCCGTCGCTCCCTTGGAGGCGGTCAGTTTGGCGTTGTATGTCGAGGTCGTTGACCAGTCACTCGGGGTAGCCGCGACGAATACATAGGCCGCGCCTTGGAACGAGTTGGGCCCAATTGTGGCTTGAGGGGCGCCGGCGACGACCGTGTTTTCGCTGATGCCCACCGACAGGCCAAAAAAGGCATCCGTCGCTCCATCGGAGGCGGTCAATTGGGCGTTATAGGCCGGCGTCGTCGGTGGCGTTACCCAGTCGCCCGTGGTGGGCTCGACGAACACATAGGCCGCGCCCTGGTACTCGTTGGACCCAGTTGTGGGGAAAAAAGGGGCGCCGACTACGACTGTGTTACCGCTCTCGTTGATGCCCACCGACCAGCCAATCTTGTTCTCCAAAACTCCCGTGGGGGCGGTCAATTCGACGGTCTCGGTCTCCGAAGACCAGGTGGGGACATTGTTCACGAGGGGCGCGACGAACACATAAGCCGCGCCCTGGTTCGTGTTGGTAAAAGGGTCACCGACTACGACCGTGCTCTCGCTGCTGCCCGCGACCGTGCTCCCGCTGATGCCCACCGACCAGCCAAAGCTGTCCCCCGCACTTCCCGTGGCTTCGGTCAATTCGGCGCTGTAGGTCGGCGGCGTCGGCTCCAGCGCCCAGCCGCCCGTGGGCTCGACGAACACATAGGCCGCACCCTCGCTCGCGTTGCCACCAACTGTGGCATAAGGAGCGCCGACTACGACGGTGTTTCCGCTGATACCCACCGACCAGCCAAGGTTGTCTCCTGGCGAACCTGAGTTGTTGTACAGTTCGGCGGTGTATGTCGAGGTGTCTGCCCAGACGCCCGTGTTGGGCTCGACGAACACAAATGCCGCTCCCTGAGCAGCGTTGCCGCTGATTGTGGTTTGAGGAGCGCCGACTACGACGGTGTTCCCGCTGACGGCCACCGAGTAGGGCTGGGCTCCCGCCACTGCCGAGGAGATGGTCAGTCGGGCCCCTTGCACCCACGGGTCTACGATGATGGGATAGCGTGCGCCGGCGGTGGTCACCCGCAGCCGTAGACTGTCGTCCTGCACCTCCATCCACGACTCCAACTCGCGGCCGGAAGCGTCGTAGACCAACAAAGGACCATAACGCAGCGTCTCCACACCCCTCTGATCCCGCAGCGTGAGCGCATGTCGTCCAGGCTCAATAGACGCGGTCAGATTTCCGCGGAGTTGCAGCGCGATTTCCAACGCGTCATGCTGCGAATCCGCGGATGCAACGGGCGCCTGCGAAATCGTGAAGCCCTGCTCAATCCCCAGCGGACCATTGACGTACCACTCGGTTAATGCGCCACGCCGGTATTCAACCCGGTTGGCGTCCACAAGGGGTGCAACGGCGGCCTGGCCTTCCTTGACGCCAGGTTTGCCATAGCCCCAGCCTTGGAACTCGAGACCCAAACTTGCATTCTGCAATCGAATTTTCACGCCGTCGGCAGCGTATTGGGCGGACAGGTGATTTGCCGGATTCTCAGTTGCGTATCCTTGTCCGGAACTCTTCGCGCGATAAGCTTCATCAGCTCTCCCTAAGGTCGCGGAGACGACGGATTGAGCGGCTGCAGGGATCTCGGCGCGATCCGTCAGCGAGGGCCGCACCGCTGTGGAATCGATCTCTGACGGTTTCAATTGCGCCTGGGTTAGCCCGGTGAAAATGAGTGCCACGGCTGCCACGGCGGCGAGGCCAGGAATACTCTTCGCAAAGCGGAATACATCTCCGTCGCTGAGTCGGCTGATCATTGGATGTCTCCTTTGTTCCTGCTTGGTTTTCGTGGACCGCTCGATTTCAACACGGTCGGCAACCAGAACACCGCCATCGGCAAAGAAACTGGCACAGTGCCGTCCCGTGGGCCTTCCCCCGTCCCACGGAACGACGTGAGCAAAAGCGGCTCTATTTGGAATAGCGCAAAGCACGGCCCAGAACTGGCAAGGTTGGCCAAAATAATTTGAGGCTCGGGACGAAATTCCATGGGGAAAACGCCGTTGGACGCGGGCTGGCGCTGTGATAGGCTGTCGTAGCTAGGTGGGCCTCCCCTCTCGCCACTCTGGGTCCCATGGTCGCCGATCGAACTCCGCCGCCCAACGTTACCGCCCTACTCCGAGCCTGGGGAGACGGGGACGAGTCCGCCCTGGAGCACCTGACGCCCCTGGTCTACGACGAACTGCACAGCTTGGCGCGCCGCCAGATGTCCCGGGAAAACGAAGGTCACACGCTGCAGGCCACGGCGCTCATCCACGAGGTCTACTTGCGGCTGGTGGAGTTTCAGAACGTGCGCTGGCAGGATCGCGCCCACTTCTTCGCCGTCTGCGCGCGGCTGATGCGGCGCATTCTCATTGACTTTGCCCGCTCACACGGCTCCCTCAAACGTGGCGGAAACGATCGCAGATTGACGCTGGAAGAAGGACTTATCGTTTCTGCCGACGTGCCGGCGGAGTTGATGGACCTGGAACAGGCATTGACCAAGCTGGCCCAGGACGATCCGAGAAAAAGTAGCGTGGTCGAACTGCGTTTTTTCGGTGGTCTGACCGTTAAAGAGACTGCCGAAGTATTGAAGGTTTCGCCCGATACCGTCATGCGGGACTGGAGCATGGCCCGCGCGTGGCTGCTGCGCGAAATGGACGAGGGGCAACGCCATGCAACCTGAACGCTGGAGCCGCCTGGAGCAGCTCTATCACGCAGCCATGGAGCGAGATGAAGACCAGAGAGCAGCCTTTCTGGAGAACTCGTGCGCGGACGATACTCTTCGTCGCGAAGTGGAATCGCTGATTGCTTACGCGCAGAAGGGCGGAAGAATCATCGACCAGCCGGCGCTAGAGGTTGTGGCCGCGGCAATGGCCGAAGATCTTTGCGCTGACGTCGGCAGACAGACCGACAAGATGATCGGCGCCAGAATCGCGCAATACCGTATCGTCGAAAAGTTGGGTGTCGGCGGGATGGGGGATGTTTACCGCTCCGTCCGCGCTGACGACCAGTTCCATAAGCAGGTCGCCATTAAGCTCGTGCGGCCCGGCCTGGACACGGAGTTTGTGTACGCCCGCTTTCGGAAAGAGCGCCAGATTTTGGCCGGCTTTGAGCATGAGAATATTGCCCGCTTGCTCGACGGCGGCACCACGAACGAAGGTCTTCCTTACTTTGTCATGGAGATCGTCGAAGGCAAACCCATCGATGAATACTGCGATGAGGGCAAACTGGGAACGTTGGCTCGACTCGATCTTTTCCAAAGTGTCTGTTCGGCGGTGCAGTATGCCCACCAGCGGCTGGTCGTGCACCGCGACATTAAGCCCAGCAACATTCTGGTTACATCCGATGGCGTGCCTAAATTGCTCGACTTCGGCATCGCAACCATTCTGAGCCCGGAAAGCTATTCTCCAGCGGCGGATCCCACCGTTACCGCGATGCGCATGATGACGCCGCAATTTGCCAGCCCCGAGCAGCTTCGCGGCGAGGTCATCACCACCGCGACCGATGTTTACTCGCTGGGCGTCGTCCTCTACCGGTTGTTGACCGGACACTTACCCTATCGCCTGGACACGAACTCCCCCTATGATCTGGCGCACGCTATTTGCGAAGTTGAGCCGGTGAAGCCCAGCACCGCCGTGGGACAACCGGGGCAACTAGTGCGTGACGGCGAGGCCGTCAGGGTTACTCCGGAATGGGTAAGCAGCCGCCGCAACACCAGTCCCGAGAAGTTACGGCGGATGCTTTCCGGTGATCTGGATCAGATCCTGCTGAAGGCATTGCGCAAGGAACCGCAGCGGCGCTATTCATCGGCACAGGATTTTGCCGGAGACCTACGGTCGTACGCTCTCGGTCTGCCGGTGTCAGCCCGTCGCGGAACCTTCAGCTATCGCGGTGGCAAGTTCATCAAGCGCAACAAACTCTCTTTGTCAGTGACTGCGGTTTTCGCGCTGGTGGTCCTGGCAGGTGTGGTGGCGATTGCACGCGAGGCTCGCATCGCCCGTATACAGCAAACCCGCGCCGAGCGGCGTTTCGAGTCGCTGCGCACGCTCACCAATTCGTTGCTGTTCGAGTTTCATGATTCCATCGAGCATTTGCCCGGCTCCACGGCCGCGCGCGAACTCGTGGTGCGTCGCGCCCTGGAGTACCTTGACCAAATTGCGGCGGAGGCACATGACGACCCAGCCACTTTACGTGACTTGGCCGCCGCATATGAACGCCTCGGACAGATCCAGAGCCAGGCTTTTCATCCCCATACGGGTGGGACGGGATCACTTCAGCAAGCGGACGAACTTTTCGAGAAGGCTCTGGAGATTCGCCGGAGACTGGTCTCCTCAAACCCTGGGGATCTGAGTCTGCAATTTGACTTGCTCGGGTCAATGTTGAACGTCGCGGGGGTCTACGAAGAACGGGGGGATCTTGATCGAGCGCTGGACCTCCAACAACGACGGTTGGAAATCGAAGAACGATTGGCGGCGAAACATGATTCCGAGGAGCTACGGTCTGCCATTGGCAGTTCGCTGATCGGTATCGGAGACTTGAAGATATGGCTTGGCGACTATGAGTCAGCTATTGACTATATGCGACGAGCGCTGGCGATGAGCCAGGCTTCGCTCGATGCCAGCCCAGAAAGCTTCCAGGCGCGGCGCGGCGTTTTGCGGGCGCATAGCTGGCTGGGCACGGCTCTGAAGTTTGACCGGAAGTATTCTGAGGCGGCGAGTGAAACTCGAAAAGGTCTTGCTTTGGCCGAGCAGCTCGCTGCCGGTGATCCAAACAACTCATATGTGCAACGATATATCGGAAGTGATACCGAGGAGTTGTGTAAATGCCTGGCTTATGCCGGTCTCTTTTCAGAAGTGCGACGCCACTGCCGCAGGGCAATGGCGATTGATGAAGACATGATGAAATCCGACAAGGACAACGTGCAGGCAACGGCGGACGTCGCGTCTACTAATTTGACGACAGGCCTGGCTCTGTACCTAATGCACTCGCCGCAAGAGGCTCTTCCGTTTTTGCGGCGAGCGGACTCGATGTACCACGACGTGGCGAGTCGCGACCCCGACTCCCAATCTAATGCAGTCGACCACGCCACGTCTCTCATTTATTTGGGAAGAATTAACGCCCGGATGCATGAACCGGAGCTGGCGCGCAAGGACCTTGAACAGGCGCAGGGCATTCTAGAGCAATTGGTGACACTCAGTCCGAAGCACCGATATTTCCTGAACACGCTGGACGAAGCTCGGGCAGCGATCAAAGCGCTCCCTCATGACACCGCCCCCATCGCCGTTCACTGAAAACCATCTCCGCTCAATTCTTCAACGTCCTGAATAGGCAAGGATTGCTTTTAGTTTGCGCGAATCGGAGTGATCTGTGAAATCAAAGATCGATGGTTCCACGAATCGCCCAGCGGTGGCTTTGGCTGCGAATCGTTCGTCGGGGGACGACAACTGTTGCAACATCGCCATTCCACTCATTCACCTCGGGACGGGGCTTTTGAGTGTAAACGCCTTCGATAATTAAATGCTTCCAGCATGCCGCCCGAGCGTAGAGTCGAGCCGTAGGGCCCTGGCCCAGATGCGGCGAAGACGCATACCAACTGGTGCTCATTCCAGTCGCTCTTGGCGCGCTCCATCTCGACGTTCTTGTACGCCGCAAGCTCCGTGCTGACCCGATAATACACAGCGGAACGGGCCGCGATGTAGTTGCTCCGTCTAGCCTCAAAAACTTGTTCCAGATCCTTACACGTTGGACAATGAACAATCTGAAACGGGACCACATCACCCCTCAGTTAAAGAAAAAGGGGATGAAGTGGAACGGGTGGCACGCTTTTCGCCGCGGCCTGGCCACCAACTTGCACGAGATGGGAGTTCCTACTAAAGTTATACAGAGAGTATGCCGTCACGCCGACGTAGCAACGACGAAGAAGCACTACATCTATGCCACAGAACCCGGCGTGCGGAGCGGCATGCGAAAGCTGGAAGCGTCGATAACACGAGAGAAACACGAGAGACGCTAAAACAGCACGTTGTAAATTATTGATTGTAAAGCAGGCCGACGTAGCTCAGTTGGTAGAGCAGCCGATTCGTAATCGGCAGGTCATCAGTTCAAGTCTGATCGTCGGCTCCATTCTTTTCCAGCCTCCCCTTTTGCCTTCACGCACGCAATCGGATGTGACCTGTGGGCGTGCGCTGGGTCACAGTTTTGCGGATTCCCGCCAAGGTACAATCGCGGCGTGGATCGTCTGCTTTCAAGGCCGATCTCAGCGGGAGGCTCTGTGCCGGATCAACTCTTTGGAGCGATGCGCCAAAGCATCATCGACGGCGCGCCTGATACAGCCACGGAATTGGCGCAGCAGGCGCTGGCCAGCGGTGTCGATCCGCTCGAAGCGGTGAACCAAGGATTTGCCGCGGGGATCACATTCGCCGGCGATCAATTCGGTTGCGGACAAATGTTCCTGCCCGATCTGCTCGCCTCGGCCGAGGCGATGAAAGCGGCCATGAACGTTCTGGAACCGGAGATGCTGAAGCACGGCTCGCAACGAGAGGCTCTGGGCAAGGTCGTACTGGGTACCGCCAAGGGCGATATTCACGACATTGGCAAGAACCTGGTCGCCACCATCCTTTCCGCCAGCGGATTCCAGATTTTCGATCTGGGCACCAGTGTGACTGCCGAGCAGTTCGTTGCCAAGGCCAAAGAAGTGGATGCCGACATCGTAGGCGTCTCCGCTTTACTGACGACGACCATGGCCGGCCAGAAAGCCGTGATCGAGGCGCTCGATCGCAATGGTTTGCGGCCACGGATCAAAGCGATCATTGGCGGCGCTGCGGTCACCTCGAAGTGGGCGGCTGAAATCGGCGCCGACGGTTACTCTCGCAATGCCATCGATGCCGTGGAACTGGCAAAGAATCTGATGAGCAAAGCGACGAACAAGGTGACGAACGAAGGAGCAGCCCTGGCATGAGACCCAAAATCCAACTGCTCAGTCCTGAACTTATCGGCCGCATTCTCGGCGAAGCGTTCCAACTGCTGATGAATCCTGGAGTTCGCGTGGGCACGGCGGTGGTCGAGTTGTTGCAGTCGGCGGGAGTTGAAGTCAGAATTGAGAAGAAAGGCGAGGGCAATGACCGGGTGGCGCGCCTTCCCGAGGCTCTGGTTCGCAAGTGCCTGGCATCGGCCCCGCACGAGTTCTACCTGTACAGCCGCCAGGGAGAGAAGGCCGTTCACTACGGCGGCGACGACGTGCATTTCGATCCCGGCTCCTGCTGCGTACAGATGCTCGATCCCGACACGATGGAAGCGCGGGCGTCCGAAATCCGCGACTTGGTGCGCCTGGTTCAAGTCACGGAGATGTTGCCGCAATTCGCTGCGCAATCGACTGCGGTCGTGTGCAGCGATAGCGGGTTGCCTAACGCGGTCGGCGATCTCTACCGGCTGTTCGTGATCCTCGAGCATTCCGACAAGCCCGTGGTGACCGGATCGTTCTCCGCGGCCGGCCTCGGCGGGATGATCGACTTGCTGGCCGCCGACAGCGGAAGCCGAGACAAGCTGCGCGAACAGCCGCGGGCAGTTTTTGATGTGTGTCCCTCGCCGCCGTTGAACTGGTCGGAGTTCGGATCGCACAACCTGCTCGATCTGGCACGCGCCGGCGTACCCGCGGAACTGATCTCCATGCCACTGGCGGGCGGTACCGCTCCGGTGACCCTGGCTGGTTCGGTGACGCAGCACGCCGCCGAATCACTGGCGGGCATCGTGCTGCACCAACTCGCGGGACCGGGCTCACCCATAGTCTGGGGCGGCGCTCCGGCCATCTTCGACATGCGCAGCGGCGGCGCGCCCATGGGCGCGGTGGAAACCGCCATGCTGAACATGGCGTGTTGCGAAGTCGGCAAGCATCTGGGCCTGCCCACCCACGGCTACCTGGTCGCAACCGATTCAAAGTTTGTGGATGCGCAGGCGGGCGCGGAGAGTGGCCGCTCGGCGATGCTGGGAGCGCTTACGGGCATCAACATGATCTCGGGCGCGGGCATGATCGAATCTCTCGCCTGTTTCAGCGTCGAAAAGCTGGTCATTGACGCCGAGTCGATTGCCTCGGCGCAGCGACTGGTGCGGGGCATTGAAGTTCGCGGCGATAGCCTGGCCACGGCCATGTTCGCGCAAACCGGGCTCTCCGGAAACTTTCTCAAGTTGAAGGAGACGCGCGCGCTCTTCGGCAGGAGCAGTATCTCCCGTCGCCCGTTATCGATCGCAGTGCGCGCGGCTCGGAGCCACCGAGCGACATCTTTACGCGAGCCCGTACCCGCGTCGACGAACTGGTGAGCAACTATCGGAAGCCATCTCTTTCCGAAGATGTGTTGCGGAAGTTTCAGGCCATCGTTAAACGGGAGGCAGACAAAGCAGCCGTGGCCGCGGAAGTTTCTTCGAACTGATAAACCCTACTTCTTTTTCGCGGGCAAGTATTTCTTTTCGATCGAGGCGACCACCACGTAGTTCGGATCGACCATCTCGTTGAGATGGATCCTTGCGGCTTGCGACAGCAGCTCATAAGCATCGAGTTCCGACAAACCGTAGTCCTTGTGTATCCAGTGGACAAGTTCGGTAAAGGCGATGCGCACCGCGTCGTCCAGAGGACGATACGCGCCCACGGTCATAATGGCGTCGTCGTTCTCGAACTGGGGCCAGGCGATGGTGCGGCCTTTGATCACGCTTAGCTGCACGCGCGCCTTCAGCGGAACCTCGATGGCGGTGCCGGCGACTTCTCCGTCGCCCATGGCGGCATGGCCGTCGCCAATGTAGAAGAGTCCTCCCTTTGCATTCACCGGAAAATACACGGTGTTGCCGACGCTGGCTTCGGGCGAATCCATGTTGCCGCCGAATTCCGCGGGCACCACGGAACTGCGCGCCTCGCCGTTGGCCGGCGCGACTCCGATGCAGCCGAAGAAAGGGTGCAGGGGAATCTGGACGGAGAAATCGGAATCGAGCCCCTTGAACAGGGCGGTGTTCGCGGCGTGATCGATGTGATAGAACCAGATGCGCTCAGGCAACGGCGCATGCAGCATGGGCGTGTAGTTGGTCTCGTTGATGGCGCCAAACCCGGGGGCGAATGCGCCCACGCCCGTGTCGCCATCGACTTCGAGCGCGAGAATCTTGACGGCGAGCGTGTCCCCGGGCTCCGCGCCCTCGACGAAAAATGGCCCGGCCAGCGGATTGTCGCCTTTCACCATACTGAGCGTGTCCCCGGGCTTCTTGATCGCGTTCCCGAAGCAGTCGAGCGTGTTGGTATCGAGAATGTCTCCCGACTTCAGACGCGCCACCGGTTCGGCGGTGGCGAATAGATACTTCACGTTGTCGATGGTGGTGGTGTAGTGGACGACGTTGGTCTGGCCCTGAAGGGTCTGCCCGTGGAACATGGCCGACGCCAACAGTATACCTAGCAGCGTCAAAGCGACGCTTTTCAACTTCATGCAGTTTGCCTCATTCTGTCAGTTCCCGCTAATACCATGAACGATGGAGCGACGGGCGTCCTCGCCCGTCCAGCCGGGCGGAGACACCCGGCTCTCCACCAGCACGACTCCTCAGAACGAATACTTCAACGAAAACTGAATCAGCCGCGGCGTGCCGACGGTTGAGGTTATGGGTGCAGACCCCACCGAAGTCGCCGCCGGATTGGCGAATGACGGATGATTGAACAGGTTGAAGAAATCCGTCCGGAATCGCAGATTCTGCCGTTCGCCGAGCTTAAACGTCTTGTCGAGAGTAAGGTCCACATTCTTCTGCGGCGGTCCAATGATGCAGTTGCGCGGTGTGTTGCCGTAGAGCGTCGCATCGCTGCTAGTGCCGTCGGAAAGCGTCGCCGGTGGGTCGGACGTGTAAGCACTGGGATTGACCCAGTTGGCTAGCCGCGAGCGTATGCCGCCCGAGCTGGGAGCATTGCCGCAACTGAACCCCGGACTGAAAGTGGCGGTCGACGACGGGCTGGCCAGAGCATAGGCAGTGCCTCCAGCCGGATCGAAAATCGTGAAGGGCGCGCCCGATTGCAGGATAATTACGCCGCTAGCCTCCCAGTCGCCCAGCGCGCTCTTGGTTAAGCCGCTGGAGTGATCGAAGAAGGGCAGTTGGTAGACGGCGCTGGTCACGAAGCGCTGCCGCCGGTCGAAATCGGAGAGGCCGCGAGAGGCGCGCGCGTCGTTCTGGTTGTTCACCCTTGTAAGGAATGCCACGGAAGCGCTTGAGACATCGTCAATCGATTTGGACCAGGTATAGGCGCCTTGGAAATACAGCCCCTTGCTGAAGCGGTGGGCCAAGGTGGCTTGCAGAGCGCTGTAGTGGGAATCGGAGTTGGGCGCGAACTCCTCGAAATCCGCGGGGGCGATCCCTCGATAGGGCGCACGCGCGCTGACGTTTTCGCCAGTTGAATCCGTAATCGTGCAGGTACCGGCGGCGCCCGTCAAGCAGTCGTAGGGAATCGTCACCGGATTCTGCGGCGTGGCCAGCGTTGCTTGATTGGGATCGAAGGTCGAGCGCAGGCGGGTGCCTTTGGTTCCGACGTATCCGAGTTCCATGAACCAGTCTCGTCCCAGCTCGCGCTGAATCGTGAGGTTCCATTGCTGCGTCGTGCCTGCAACCCAATGCAGCGGCACGGCCAGTTGAATCAAGCTATTCACCGTTCCGGTGAAGCCCGGGCCACACTGCTGCGGAAGCGTAGAGGGCGCTTTGTTCGCGAGAGTGCAGGTTGCGGGGAATCCGGCAAAAATTGAAGCCTGCGGCACATAAGCTTGAGTGGGAGCTGCGCCGAGCGCGGGAATGCCAGGTAGTGGGAAGGCGGGGTTGCCATTACTGGCCGTAAACAAATTGGACAGACATGTTGGCGGGTTGGTTTGTGCGCAGGTACCCAGGACTGCCGGCTCGAAATTTACGCCGAACGGGTAAGTCGGAGGAACGATGGCGAGATTGTCCACCGCTCCCAAGTCCTCACGGACGCTGTAAATCCCATAGCCGCCGCGAATCGACATGGTGTGACGGCCGGCCACGTCATAGGCGAAACCGATGCGTGGCTCCCAAACCGTGGCGTATTCGTTGTTGAGTCCAGCTGGATTAAGCGTTCCAGTGATCCCAGTGAGTTTGAATTGGCTGATGCACTTGGGATAGATGTAAGGCTGCCCGGTCGTGACCGCCAGATTGGGATCGGTGTTGCCGGTATGGCAAAGCGTGTCGTAGGGTGCGCCGAGAAACTCGTTTCGGAAGCCGAGGTTGAGAGTGAGAGTCTTGCTGACCCGATAGTCGTCCTGCGCGAACCAGGCGAAGCCAGGAATACGGTAGTCGTGATTGCCGAGGCCGCCACCACCCTCACCCAAGAACGGCGAACCCGCCAGAAAACTCTGGAAGTCCGTGTTGGGTCCGGTCGCGCCGGAGATGAAAAATACCAGCCCATTGTCGGCGATGGGCAAGCTGCGGCGCATCGAGACGCGGTCAACCTCCCCGCCAAAGCGAAATTGGTGTTTACCGTGGGTCCAGCCCACCGTGTCCAACCAGGTGTAGTTGTTCGAGAGCGCGGACTGCAGTTGGGTGGGATACGGCCCAAAGCCCCAGGTGTCGAACTGTAGCCGGTACATATTGGGATCGCCGTTGGCGGTGGGCAGGTTAATGCCGATGCTTGCTCCAGTGATGGGCGCCTTATTATCCAGTTTGTCGCTGATGACGTTGACGCCAAAGCGAAATTCATTGATCAGGGTATTGCTGAACAAGTGAGTTTCGGTGATGCTGCCGAAGCGGCTGTGCAGAGGAATATCCAAGGGAAAGTTCAGATTGTTGACGCCGGGCTGGCCACCGGTCTGGATTCCGAAAGAATCCGCCCCGAAAGGCTGGAAGGTATCGGAATTGGACCAGAAGAAGCGCTCGGACAAACGGTCTTTTCCGCCGCGGAATTCGCGATCCCACGATTCCGTGAACTGGTTGTCCGTGAACTTGCCGGGACGGGTCAGCACCAGTGGGCCGGTCTGGGGCACACCATTGATAAAGCCGGGTGTTCCAGAGACGGTGGGAAAGAGAAAGCCTCCGCCTCCAAACTGGTTGCCCGGAGCATTTAGCAGCGCGAGAGCAACCGGGTCGATGGACGTCGCCGTATTTCCTCCGCAGTTGGCACCACAAAAGAAGGTGTTGATCAGCGTCGTCTCATAGGCGGGAGTCCCGCGTCCTGCGGTTGGGAGCACAGGGATGCTGGTGTTGATGAACGTTCCCGCCGAGTCCCCGCTGCGCTGGCGCGTGCCCTGAACGTTCACGTAGAAGTAGCCCAGCTGTGCCTTGGGGCCAATCGGCCCGCCCACGTCGCCGCCGAAAATGTTCTGTTTCACCACGACCTTACCCAAAAAGTAGTCGTTCGCGTCCAGCGCCGTGTTGCGGAAGTACTCCCAAAGATCGCCGTGAAAGCTCCTGGTCCCGGTCTTGATACTGGCATTAATGTTGCCGCCGCCATTGCGTCCCTGGGTGGAGTCGTAGAGGCTGGTGCTGACCTTGAACTCCTCGATGGCGTCTGGGCTGGGCAGGGGCGTGTAGGTCAATTCGCCAAAGGCGTAGTCGGCCACGGTGATGCCGTCGATCAGATAGTTGTTGTTGTCTTCTCTGCCGCCGTTTACGTGCATGGTCACCGAGCCACGGCCGAGGCTCGCGGCACCGTTCAAGTCGGAAGAAGCGCCCGCGGAGAGGGTCAGCAGCTGCTGAAAGTTTCGCGTAGCCAGGGGAAGATCGGTAATCGTTCGCGCCGCCAGCGATTCGCCCGTGGTGGCATCCGTGGTATTGACTTGCTCCGCCTGGGCCTGGACTTCCACAACTTCCTTCACCACACTCGTCTTAATAACTGCGGTCATACGCGTCGTTTCCGTGATGCGAACCACCACGCCGGGGAACCTGGTGGTGGGAAAGCCGGCCGCGTTCACTTCCACTGCGTAGGTACCTACCGGCAACAGTCGGGCAGTGAACAACCCAGATGAGTCAGTCGTCGTTTCGCGCAGAACCTCACCCGTGGCCTCGCTCTTGACGCTCACCTTGGCGTTCGCGACGACGGCTCCAGATTGATCCTGAACCACGCCACCGATGGCGCCCGTGGCTCCGCCTTGGGCGAACGCAAGGGAACCGAAGAACAGCGACAGCAGCAACAGCGCGGCTAACTTTCGAGTAGTCGACATGGGGCCCTCCCAGTGGACGGTTTTGACCACTTCGGAGACAGTATTGGTTTGGAGGGAGATAATTTACTACGGCAGGATGAGTGTTTGTCAAGGAGTAACTGGAATTTCTGTCCGATTGTCCACAGCCTTCCACCGCGTTGCTACTTGCATTCCCGCACGGAAGTTCCGGATAATCATGAGCGAGAGTCTTTGACAGCCGTGTATCGCTACAGCCGAGCAGATTTGCTGCGCATTCTCCGGCTCGCCCCTCGCCAGCTTCAGACCTGGGAGAAGGCGGGACTGGTGACGGCGGGCGAAGATTATTCCTTCTTCGATCTTGTGCAAATCAAGAAAGTGCGCGACCTCTGCGCCCAGCGGGTTCGTCCGGCGGTCATCCGGCGCTCGCTCGAAGCCATGCAGAAACAGGTCGCCGGGATGGAGAATCCCCTGCTCGAAGCCGGCGCCTACCGCAGCGGACACCGCATCGCTTTCCGGCATCAGGGGCGGTTAGTAGAGCCCATTGCCGGACAGTTCATGTTCGATTTCTCGTCCGAAGAAAGTAAAGTCGTGACCAGCCCGCCGCGCAATGGACCGGAACTGGTGGTTACCGACGTTGCCGACTTGTTTGCGCGCGGGACCATACTGGAAGAAAATCCCTCCACGCAGAGCGAGGCGATCGCCGCCTATTTGAAGGTTCTCGACATGGATCCCATTCACGCCGCCGCGCATATCAACCTGGGCACGCTCTACTACAACCGTCAAGACTACGCACTCGCCGAAAAGCACTACCGCTCGGCGATTCAGATCGACCCGCGCTATGCGCTCGCCTATTTCGACCTGGGCAACGTGCTCGACGAAACCGGACGCGTCGAGGAAGCCATCGACACCTATAAGGCCGCGATTCAACTGGCGCCCACCTACGCCGACGCGCACTACAACATCGCGCTCGCCTACGAGAAGATGCGCGAGCCCCGCAAGGCGCTGCAACATTGGCGCTCCTACGTGAAGCTCGACACCACCGGCCCCTGGACGGTCCACGCCAAACATCAGATCCAGCGCATCCTGCAGGGCGACCGCCTGAAGCTGGTGCACTCCCGCCAGGCGAACTGAAAAACCTGTGCAACGCGTGGGTTTGGTCGCGGCTCGGGGAGAGTTGTTTCCCTTGTCATACTTCGGATATCGCCCTTCCAGGTGCAACAGACCACAGACGAACCTCTGCCGGCGGATTTTGACGCTGAGCCTCGCGATTACGGTGGCAGCAACTGCGGGCGACCCGGATGAACGTCATCACAAAACGTTGCGAATTTGCGAGACGGAGGTACAATAAGGACCGTTTTCGAAGTCAAATAGAGAGACTCCGGCTGTCGAGTAGCTCGGCCTGCTGATGAAAAAGCTCAGCCTTGTTCTGTTGGCGGTTGAGAACAATGATTATCAAGCCGCGCAGGTAGCCGCGGCGAAGCAAGCCGCGGTCCGGCTAGGGGTCGAGCTGCAAGTCATACACATCGAGCACAGTGCGATTGTGCAAAGCCACCAAGTACTCCAACTTCTGCAACGCCCGCCAGACCAGCGGCCGAGCGGCATTTTGTTCGAGCCTGTTGGAACGCCCCTGGCACAGGCCGCCCGCTTGGCAGCCTCGACCGGAGTTGCGTGGGTTGTCTTGAATCGGGAGGTCGAGTACGCCGCGGAGCTTCGACGCCAATACCGGACTCCGTTTTTTTCCGTCAGCACCAGCCATGTCGAGGTGGGAAAAATCCAGGGCCAACAAATCACCCGGCTGCTTCCTGGCGGCGGCATGTTGCTCTACATCCAGGGTCCTGCGGACAATGCCGCTTCCGCCCAGCGAACAGCAGGGATGGAATCCGCTAAGCCTGCGAACACGGAGGTGCGAGCACTCAAGGGTCTGTGGACAGAGGAGAGCGCGCGTCACGCGGTCAGTTCGTTTCTCAAGCTCGGCTTGGCAAAGAGTCACGTGATCAGAGTGGTCGCGGCCCAGAACGATGTGATGGCTCTTGGCGCCCGCAAGGCCATGCAGGAGCACACGGCCGGAACCGAACTGGAGGGTTGGATGAGTATTCCTTTCCTCGGATGTGACGGTTTGCCCGAGACCGGACAAAACGCCGTCCGAACCGGTCTCCTAACGGCCACCGTGGTCATTCCTCCGAATGCCGGCACAGCCGTCGAGGCAGTTGTCTCTGCTATTCAAACCGGAAAGCAACCCTCCCAGTGCATCTATACTTCGCCGACTTCCTTTCCGCCGATTGAATCGCTCGAGCCCAGAGTGTGAACGCGCGGCCGGGCGATGGTCCGCGGGCCGCGCGGTTTCCAGCGGCCTTGACCTTGCAAAGCACGGGTTAGTCCACCACTAGCTTGTTCTCCACGCTAAACGCGCCCGGTACGGAGTTGGCCCGCATTCCGGCAATGGTCTTGTCCATCGCGCTCTGGACGGTGCCGTAAAGCGTCACGTGTCCACTGTCCACTACGATGCGGATCGGGTCGGCCGGGTCGCTCGCGTAGCGGCCCAGCACCGAGTCGAAATAAATCGCTCGAGCGGTGCGCGCTCGGATCGAATCGTCAAAACCCGAAACCGGCAGGACTTTTAGATCGTTCACCACATCCTTGACGCCAGGCGTGCGCGCCACGATGGCGAGCGCCGAGTCTCTTGGCACGTCCCATACGGTGTCCCCGCTAATAGTTACGACGCCGTCTTTCGCACTGACCGCGACATAGTTGAACGCGTTGTCGTAGTATCCGACGCGGTCATAAGCCAGCTGCTTTGCCAGTTTCTGCTGCAGCTGGGCATCGGGCACGGTTTCTCCCGCGACCGTGATGTCATTGCGGACACCGCTGACGTTGGCGAGCTTCTTGATCTTCTTCGCGGCATCGAGCTTGTCCCGATAGAGGCCGACCGTGCCCGTGAGGGTCACGATGCCATCTTCGACGCTGGATCTCACGCTCTGCAGTTGATTCGCTTCATGAATCTTCTGGCTGACCGCCTGCTGAATCTGCTGATCATATCGGCCGGTGGCGGCCATTGCAGTCATGCTCAGCAGGACGAGCAACGCCACAGTTACTGCAAACATTTGCTTTTTCATGGTTGCCATCCTTACTGGAATTCCGGTCCCCCACAGTGTTAACCGGTTGGTTAAATAGATGCCGGAGGGGGTGGGATGGGATGTGCCGGGAGGAGGCTTTTACAAACATTTACGAGGGAATGAGTTAGGCTAGGACGCTTGCTTGCGAGCGCTGAATGTCAAAATCGAGCCTGACAGTTCGGGCTGGAACTCCTTAAACCCTGAAGCGGTCAAGTGCTGCTCCATCTCAGGAAGGTCGAATACATGAAGGCCTTGCTTCCTGAAACTCCACTCCCGCACGCGGCGAAACTTCAGAATGCCGCCACTCCCCACGCCAAAAGTGAAGACGGAAAGAATTGCTCCGGGCTTCATGACGCGAGCTATCTCGCGCAGAGCAATCACGGTATCCGTAAAAAGATGCAGCGAGCCACAACAGAGGGCGGCGTCGAAGAAGCCGTCTTCGAAGGGAAGGGCCTCCACTCTTGCCCGCGCGAAATGCATGTTGGGAATGCCTTCCTTGGCAACGTAAGCTGTGCCTTGCCGAAGCATCCCCATGGACACGTCGATTCCGAACACTGCCTTCGAGGGTGATGCAATCCGCCGGCCGTAAGTGCCGGGGCCGCAGGCGACATCGAGCACGCGTCCCTTCGTCGATTCGACCTTCTGAGTCACTATCCTGATCAGTTGAGCAACTGATGGGCTCTCAAATCCACCGTAGACGGCTAGAACGATCGGATACCACAGCTTCGTTTCATAAATGCGCGCCATCTTGTCGATGGCGGTCATTCTCCTGAGTACGGGGTCCGCACTCTGCGATAGTTCTTCACGAATGAAGTCGGGGATACCCTGCCTCAATGGGTAGGTTTGGGAACAGGGGAGACAGCGGAGAGCATCCACTTCTTGGCGCAAAGGGCGCTTGCATACGCCGCACACGTAGATGCCCCGTTCGCTCGCTACGGATGTGTCAGCAGTCACGTTCAGCTCCCAAGGTAAATGCATTGCCGACCCGAGCGCCGGGAAAATCAGGTTTGTCTCTAGTTTCGCTTTTTGGTGGTGGCGGATTGCTTCGCCGACTTCGTTTTCCGTGGAAAGACCCGCGCAAAGATCTTGTCGATATTCTTGAGTTGCCGCTTCAGGTCGAAGGCATGCTCGATCTTCGCTCGCGGCACTCGGCCGCGAATCTCGGGATCGTTCGCCATCAGTTCGCGAAAGTCGAGGTTCTCTTTCCAGGCGCGCATGGCGTGACTCTGCACCAGACGGTATGCGTCCTCGCGGGAGACACCGCTCTCGACCAGGTCGAGCAATAACTGCCCGCTGAAGACCAGGCCGCGGGTGCTTTCGAGGTTCGCCATCATGCGCTCGGGATAGACGAACATGGTCTCGATCAGGGTCGCCGTCTTGTTCAGCAGGTAATCGGCCAGCGTGGTCGAGTCGGGGATGATAATGCGCTCGGCCGAGGAGTGCGATATATCGCGCTCGTGCCAGAGCGCGACGTTCTCGAATCCGGCCTGCGCGTTCGCTCGGACCACGCGTGACAATCCGCTGATCTGTTCGCAAGTGACGGGATTGCGCTTGTGCGGCATGGCCGACGAGCCCTTCTGCTTTTCGCTGAAGTACTCTTCGGCCTCGCGGACTTCGGTGCGCTGCAAATGACGGATTTCGGTGGCGATCTTATCGAGCGTCGATGCGATGGTGGCGAGCGTTGCCAGGTAGTGGGCGTGGCGGTCGCGCTGAATCACCTGCGACGACACCGCGGCGGCCTTCAATCCCAGGCGCGCGCACATCTTCTCTTCGAGTTCCGGCGTGAGGTGGGCGAAGGTTCCGACCGCGCCCGAGAATTTGCCCACGCGCAAGTCCTCGGCCGCCGCCTTGAAGCGCGCAATGTTGCGCTCAGTCTCCGAATACCAGTTGGCGATCTTGAAGCCAAAAGTGATGGGTTCGGCGTGGATACCATGGGTGCGTCCAATCATCGGCGTGTCTTTGAATTCCCACGCCCGGCGCTCGAGCACTTCGGCTAGGCGCTCCAGGTCGCCGGCGATCAGCGACGAGGCTTGCTGGACGAGCAACGCCTGCGCCGTATCGACCACATCGTTCGAGGTCAGGCCATAGTGAAACCAGCGCGCGTGCGGGCCCACGATCTCGGCCACTGCCGTGGTGAAGGCGATGACGTCGTGTTTGACCTCGGCTTCAATCTGAAAGATGCGGTCAACGTTAAAGTCGGCGCGCGCGCGGATCGCCTTGGCGGCATCTTTCGGCACGATGCCGGCGGCGGCCAACGTTTCGGTCGCGGCGACTTCGACCGCGAGCCAGGTGCGGAAGCGGTTTTCGTCGCTCCAGATGCGAGCCATCTCGGGCCGGGTGTAGCGTGGGATCACGGCGGTTTCTCCTGTGGGGGAACTGGGGATTGTAAATCAGGCGGGGGGATGCGCGCAGTGCGGGGCACGAACTTGTTTGTGGAGAGCCGGGCGTCCCGTCCGGCCGGACGGGCGAGACGCCCGTCCCTCCACCGCGAACCGTGTGCCTACTCCACCGTGTGCTTTGCGGTGTATCCGTCGCGCGCGTACACGATGGACTTCACTTGCTTGCCCTTCTGGTCGCGGATCTTCAGCGGACCACCGTCCGGCGCCTGGAGTTCGACTTTCAACTTGCGGTAGGTGCCGTCCTGCTTGGTGTTGGTGGGGTGGTAAGTGATGCTGTATTGGTTGCGAATGTCGGCCGAGATCTGGTTAAAAAGCTCCGGCAGTTCGCCTTCGAAGCGCGGGAAGTAGGCCCGTCCGCCGGTGAGAGAGGCAAACGTCCTGAGCTGATTGTCGTTCTGCAACCACCCCACCTCCCTGCCAAAGGGGTCGTTGCCCATACTGGCCGCGTCCACAGCTTCCCGGTATTGCCACCCAATGCTGATGGCGTAGATGGTCACGTCTTTGGTGGACTTTACCTTCTTCAGGATCTGATCGAGGTTCAACTTGCTGAAGGTGTCAGCTCCTGACGAGACCAGGATGATGTATTTCTTTCCCTCGATGCGATCGCACCGGTCGAGCGTGTCGAAGAGCGCGTCGAAAAGGTTGCGCTCCGAGAATCCTGGAATGCGCAGCATATTCAGCGCGCCCGTGACGGCGTTCTTGTCCTGCGTGAAGTCCACCAGGATCTGCGGTTTCATGTCGTAGGAAACCACGGCAACCCAATCGTCCTTCTTCAGCCCGCCGGCGAAAGTGTAAGCAGCATTGAGCGCATCGTACACGTACTGGTATTCCTTCCAGCCGTGCCAGCGCGACGATGCGAATTCGACCAAAAGGACTGCCGTGATCGGGGCCGTGGTCTGATTGAAGGAGGCAATCTGCTGGGGCGTGCCATCTTCGAAAATCTTAAAATTCTCTTTCTTGAGACCCGGGATGGTCTGGCCGTCCTTCGTGGTCACGAGCACATCCAGGTTCACCAGCGGCACCTGCACGCTGATCGAGTAGTCGGGCATGCCCTCGATCTTTTTCGGCTTCTCGGGGGCGGGAGGCGGCGGTTCTTCCTTCTTCTTGGGGACCACATAGGGTCCAACGTCGTTTTGCGGCCCACCGGCTTCGGGCGGAGCCTCCTGCTGGTTCGGATTCGCCGGGGGTTGCTGCGGGGGCTGTTGCGCCCGCGCCGGGAAAGTCGCCGCCACCACCCAGAAAAGAACCAACGCCAGCAGAATCGCACGCTTACGGAAGGCCGGCGGCGCCTGGTTTTGTCCGCCAAATACGCCAGAAAACATAGGGATGTCCTCGAAAACTCCTGTGCTAGTATAGATGCAAGAACTCTGCGGTTGGGATATTTTGCTGGCCACAAAAAACACCTCCTCTCCTGGCAAAACCTTCTGATAGCACGCGGAGTCTAAGCAGAGTACAGAGGTCATTTGTTGACCTCCGGGGTTATTCATGGGTAATGCCGCACGCTCCCTCGTCGCCCTTTTGTGTCTCTCGTCATCCGTCTGGGTTACCGCACAAAACGTTACCGCGCCAGACCGGTCAACGTCTGCGGTCGTTTCCCCCCCAGCGTTTCTCCGGCCATCATGCCGCTCGATCAGATCCACGAAGGCATGAAAGGCACCGCGCTCACCGTGTTTCAGGGCGTGAAGCCAGAATCCATGGACGTGGAAGTTCTGGGCGTGATGCGCAACGTGAATGGCCCCAAGGGCAACATTATCCTGGTGCGTCTGCATGGTACGAAGCCGGAATATACCGGCGTGGTTGCCGGCATGAGCGGGAGTCCGGTCTATTTCGACGGCAAACTGGCGGGCGCGCTTGCCTTCCGCATCGGCGAGTTCTCGAAGGAACCGATCGCGGGAGTGACTCCGATCGAGGAGATGCTGGAGATCAATGCGCTGGACCGCCGTCCTGCCCCGGCGCCGATGCGTGCCGGTCTTCCTGACCAGAACGCAACCACGCAAACGGCGAGTCCCGGCGAAGGCGCAACGCTTCCCGTTCAGGATTACAGCAACTATCTGAAGCCCATCGAAACTCCTCTCGTGTTCAACGGTTTTTCCGACGAGACCTTGCAGCGCTACGCGTCGCAATTCGCCGCGGCGGGCATCGTTCCGGTGATGGGCATTGGCTCGGCGAGCGATCGCAAGCAGCCGGAGCCGATCGAGCCGGGATCGGCAGTCAGCGCCGTGCTGGTTCGCGGCGATATGGATATTGCCGCTACCTGCACCGTAACCTACGTCGATCCACAACGCTTGCTGGCCTGCGGACATCCACTCTTGCAGTTTGGTGAAGTGGACCTGCCGATGACCAAGGCTACGGTGCTGGCCACGCTGCCTTCGCCGCTCAATGGGTTCAAGATCGTCAATACGACCGAGACGGTCGGCGCGTTCGTGCAGGACCGCCAGAACGGCATTATGGGCGTGCCGGGGCGCGAGTCGAAGATGATTCCCGTGACCGTGGCCATGCACGTTCAAGGGGAACATGGTCAAGGAAACAATGGGTCGGCGACCAGGGAATTCCACTACGAAATTCTCAACAACGCGCGGCTCAGTCCGTTGGCCATGATGGCGACCGTATTCAACGCCTTGCACGGCACCAACGATTACGGCGAGGACATTACCTACCGCATGAAGGGCGTGCTCAGCGTGAAGGGCTATCCTGACGTCACGCTCCGGAATATGTTCGCCCCGCAAGACAACGGGCAGCCCGCCGCGGCTTTGGCCGCCGCCACTATCGGCGATCGCTTTGGACGCATCTACAGCAATGCCTTCGACGCTCCCGACGTTCAGGGCGTGAAGCTCGATTTCGACCTGGTCCGCGAACGCCGCTCGGCGCGCCTGGAATCTTCGCGCACCGACGTGACCGAAGCCCGGCCCGGCGATCGGATTATGGTTGAGACCGTGATTCGTCCCTATCGCGGCGAGCGGCTAGTGCGCCAGATTCCCATACGGATTCCGGCCTCGACTTCGAAGGGCACGCTGCGCATCCTGGTCAGCGACGGAGACACGCTCGACCGCATGCGCCGTGGAACGCCGATGATGAACCGTGGCCTGGGCCTTGCGCCAACCATCGCATTGTTGAACAAAGAGCGCGCCAACGATCGCGTGTATGTTTCGCTTCTCGGGTCCGATCCCGAAGCCATGGTCGCCGACAAAGTGATGCCGACCCTGCCGCTTTCCGTCATGAACGTCATGGACAACATGCGCGGCACCCAGGACATGGTCGTACTCGGTGAATCGTCGGTCAGTGAAGCCTCCACCGATTCGCTCGACTACGTCGTCTCCGGTGCGCAGATGCTGACGATTAACGTAAAGTAGGTCGCGCTCTAAGTGGAGCGACGGGCGTCTCGCCCGTCCACCGGGCGGAGACGCCCGGCTCCCTACCAACAAGACGATAATGTGATCGGGGTAAGAGTTATCAAGAACCGAGGTATGACTTTGGCTCGTAAGACGTTCGCTCTTCTGTCAGTACTGATTCTTTCCGCATTCGCCCTCGCCGAGGGCACCCGCACTTGGGAACAATCCAAGTTCGAGGAACTGACCAAAGGCACAGCCACGGGTATCGCCCTGCGCAGTGAGGGCGGCCTCGAACTCGCTCCGGCGTTCAAAGCTCTTGCGACCACGGCTTCGACCTACATCTGGTCGATCGCTTCCGATTCTGCTGGAAATGTTTATGCCGCCGCTGGATCTCCGGCTCGTGTCTATCGCATCACGCCGGATGGTCAAGTCGCGGCCATCTTCGAGCCGCAGGAACTCCAGGTGCAGGCGCTGGTCGTGGATCAGAAAGGCATCGTTTACGCTGCCACCGCTCCCGACGGCAAGGTGTATCGTCTCGAACACGCAAAAGGCGCCGCCTCCGCCAAGGCTGGCCCCCAAGCCTCCTGGAGCGCGGCACCCTACTTCGATCCTGGCTCCAAGTACATCTGGGACATCCTTCTCGACAATGCCGGAGCGCTCTATGTGGCCACCGGTGATCACGGCGAAATCTACAAGGTCAGTGCCAACGGCCAGCACTCGCTCTTCTTCAAGAGCGATGAAGTCCACATTCGCGTGCTTGCGCTCGATCCCAAGGGAAACCTGATTGCCGGCTCCGATGGCAGCGGGCTTATCTATCGCATCGCGCCAAATGGGGAGGCGTTCGTTCTCTACAGCGCGCCCAAGAAAGAGATTACCGCGCTCGCCATCGACAGCGCCGGCAATATCTACGCTGCCGCTGCGGGAGAGAAGCGCCCCGGAGGCACGGGGCCGCAGATGGGCATCATGTTCGCGCCCGCAGCGCAGAACCCGCCCGCCGCCGGCGGCAATCTCAACGCGGCCCCGGTCCCCGCCGCGCCCGCCCCGACTATGATGATGCCCTTTCCCGCTCCCGGACTCGGAGCGTCCGGCGGCTCCGAGATTTATCGCATCGCGCCCGATGGCGCCCCCTCGCGCTTGTGGAGTTCCCACGAAGATCTCGTCTACGCTCTCGGTTTCGATCAGCACGGACGCCTCCTCGCCGGCACCGGCAATCGCGGCCACATTTTTGCCATCAATGGCAACGAGGCTGATGATTACACCGATCTACTCAAAGCCAGCGCCACGCAAATCACCGCCTTCGCCGCCGCGCCTGGCGGAGGACTGTACGCTTCCGGCAGCAACCTGGGGAAAATTTTTGTCCTCGGCCCCGGCCTCGAGTCGGAAGGCACGTATGAAAGCGACGTCTTCGACGCGCACGTTTTTTCTCTCTGGGGACGCGCCAGCGTCCGCGGCACCGGCAATTCCAGTTCCAATTCCAATTCCAACTTTGAGCTTTATGCTCGCAGTGGTAACGTCGACAATCCCGACCGCAACTGGAGCCACTGGACGCGGATCGATCTCAGCGCCGGCTCCGAACTTAAGATTCCGCCGGCGCGTTTCGTACAGTGGAAGGCCGTTCTCCATGCCGGCAATCCTGCGCCTCGCATCGACGATGTGCTGCTGAACTACCTGCCGAAGAACGTCGCTCCCGAAATTGACGAAATCATCGTGCAGCCCGGTTACCATTACCAGCCGATTCCGCATGTGACCGGCAGCGAGCCGCCTGCGCCCGGGCAGCCACATTTCGATCCTCCGCCTCCCGCCGTGCGCGACCGCGATTCGATCGGCATTCGCTGGCAGGCGCATGACGACAACGACGACCAGCTCGTCTACACGGTGTATTACCGGGGCGACGGCGAATCGCGCTGGCTGCTGCTGAAGACGGACCTCTCCGACCGCTACTATTCTTTCGACGCCAGCCTTCTGCCGGACGGCGGCTACAATGTGAAGGTCGTTGCCTCCGACGCGCCGTCGCATTCGCCCGGAGAAGCCCTCTACGCCGAGCGTGTCAGCAGCCGCTTCGAAGTCGATACCACGGCTCCGGTGATCGATAACCTGACCGCCGCTTTTGATGGAAGTGGCCATGACAAGCAGGTCGGAAAGCAGATCGGCATGCAGATCCATGTCCGTTTCCGCGCCAGCGATTCGTTTTCGCCAATCAAGCGCGCGGAGTACTCGCTCGATGGCGGCGACTGGCAGTTCGTCGAGCCCGTCGGCCAGTTGTCGGATTCGAAAACGGAAGACTACGACTTTCGCGTGGCGGTGCCGCAACCGGAGGCTGCGCCCGTTCCCATGGCCGAGAGCACCGCGAACGACCACGTCGTCGTGGTCCGCGCCTACGACCGCTTCGACAACCTCGCCACCGCAAAGACCGTACTTCGCGGGAAATAGAAGTTTTGGCGGCGGTTGCGTCGCGACCAAGTGATGAGTCATAAAGTGGAGGGAGACGGGCGTCTCGCCCGTCCAGCCGGGCGGGGACGCCCGGCGCTCCACCGGCAAAGCCTACTGTTGCGCGAAAATGATGGAACTCGGCGGCGCGGTGCAGGTAGTTGCAGGGGCCTGCGGGGTACAAGTGCCCATCATCATAAAATCCGTAATCGCGAAATTCGGGGCCTTGATGGTCGTGCCGTTGATGGCGTAAATCACATAGCTCGTCACAGCCGGTGCAGGCGGAGAGGTCAGGGTAATCGTTCCCGTGCCTCCGCCAGTGCTGTTGTCATTCATCGTGTACAGCCCGGTCAGCGTTCCGTTGCCAGGGTTCTGTTCTCCGGCGACGTTGTACACCTGCCCTCCGGGCGAGGTGAGCAGCAGGTTCTGAACCGCCGGTGTTACTAGAGGGGAGTTGCTGTTGGGCACCGGAACCGCCGCATAGGTGCCCGGCAGTTCCGATGGTGTGTAACTCGCTGGCGGCAGCTGTGGGTCCATGGTCCCCGTCATCACTGAAGTCAACTGATCGAGTTCGAGCAGAAAGCCACGATTCGCCCCGCTGGCATACAGCACGAACGTGAGCGGCGGTACCACCGTGGTCGCGTTCGGATCGCCCAGCATCTGGAAGATGTAGCGTCCGCTGCCGGGCGCACATGTGTTTGTAGTGGCTGTAGCGCAATAGGTGTAGGAGAACGGCTTCGTCGACGGCACCGAAACAATCGTGCCGTTATCGTTCTGGTCGAAGGTGCCTGTGAAACCCCCCGCGCCGCCAGTTCCGCCGCTGGTGCCGTCGGTCGTACCCACGGTCAGCGAGACATTGGCGTTTGCTCCTGCCAGAGCTGAAACCGATGTGCCAGCGAAGGCCGCGTTGTTGTAGGTCATCGGGACCTGGTAGACCATGGTTCCGGAAAGTGCGGGATGCGAGGCATCGACCGGGTCGGTGGAAATGCCGTAGAGCGTCAGCGTGTTGACAGCGGTCTTGGTTTGCGTCACCCCGGCGCCAACAACAAAATCGAAATGTTGCGTGTTGCTGCCCGAGGTCAGCGTCATGTGCCACAACCCGGGGAAGGTCTGGTCCTGCTGGTATGAGCCGGCGGTAACAGTGCAAGGCGACGCGCCGCACACGTTGGCGGTATTGCCGTTGTCGTTGGTGTCGACCATGCCGCTGGTGATGGTCACGTTGCCGTCCGTTGTCAGCATACCAACGTACCCAACCCGCTTGCCGGTCGAATCCACGCCCGTGAATCCGAATGCGAAGGTCTGCGGCGTGCCCGCCACGTTGTTGAATTGTTGTGTCGACGATACTTGCATGACGCCGGAGCCGGTTATGCCGCTGCTGTCGGACTCGACCATCCGGATCAAGTCTGACGAGGTGATGACCGCAGTGTATGTATGGGTGGCGCCGCTGCTTAGGGATAGGCTGAGGGTACCCAGTTCGTTGTTGAGGGAAATCGGCGTGTACGAGCCGGAGTTAACGGTCAACTGCTCTGGCCCGCTGGCGGACAACACGTCTTCGACCCCCGTGATCACGCCCTTGGTGTCCACATGGAGGCTTCCCACCTCGGCAACATGATCGCCGTTATTGTCTTGACCCGAGAGCCAGAACTCGTAAGCGCCCGCAGGGAGGCGCGACGATATAACTTTAACCGTCGATGTACCAACGGCAGGGGTGGACTGCATCACGGTTGAGGTCGCCGCTATCGTCACGCTCTGCGGCGCGGACCCTGCGGTATAAACCGCCACATCGGAATTGTTTGGGTCGAAGGAGATGCTTCCGCAGTTCCCGTTGCACGTTGGTGGACTCCAGGTGAACGTTTGCGGCGCATCGTCCGGTACCGAGATGGCGGTGAACTTCTGCACTAAATTCACCCCAACGTTCGCCGTCAATGGCGTCACGATCACCGTGACCGGGATCACGGATATTCCCAGAGTGCCCGTCACCGAGGAGTCGGTTGTCGATGTCGCTGTAACCGTCACCGACGAAATTGGCGTTGCCGGGGCTGCATAAGTCGCGGTTGGCGGGGTTGTCGGCGGCGTGACTGGCGTGAGCGTGCCACACGGATTTGGGCTGCCCGTGCAGGTCGCGGCGGGGCCCAGACTCCAGGTAACGGGCAGAACCGGTCCGCTCGACGGTGTGGCCGTAAGCGTCAAAGACTGGGTCGGGTAAAGCGCGTTAGCGTTAATGGCGCTGGGGGGCGCAATGTCAATGGTGATTGGAGGCGGCGGTACCACGCCGTTGCCGCCCTTCGCGCAACCGCCGGCCAAAGCCAGGCTCGCCAGAGCCACCGCAAACAGCAAAGTCTTCATCATGATCGGATCTCGTTGAAACCAGTCTCTTTGGACCTGCACCAGGTTGTTGAATAAGTCGATTTTCGAATGTCCAGCCCCTGAAGGGCGTCGGGCCCCAAAAGGCTTTCGGCATCGCTAAAGCGATGCCCTGATACGAAGCCTCAGTGTGCCGGCGTGTTCAGACCTTATCCCACCTTCCAAGCAGCCATGAGGCCAATGTGTTATTCAAATCAGCAGGTTACAAATGTACCTGAATCCAAGGCACTTTGTCTGCGCGGAGAGGGGTTCCGTCGGGCTAGCAACCGTACGGCTTATGCAAGGATTTGCAGCTTTCGGGATGGACAGAGAGAGTTCCTGGTTCTCAGGTCTCAGTTCTCGGTGGAGGGCCGATTCGTTGTAACTGAGATCTGATTCCGCTTTGCGGTTTCCAGCAGCAGACGCAACTCGGCGGCGGTGATCCCGAGCGTGCCTCCGGAGAAGCCGTCAATGTACGCGGAGTTGATTCCCACAACTTCACCGCGCAGGTTTAGCACCGGTCCACCGCTGCCTCCGCGTGCCGTGGGCGCGTCATAGATCAGCTTGTCGCCGGTTACGTCGCCGATGTGTCCGAACGTCGCCGAAGGCCGGATCAGCGACAGCGCCGCCAACTCGCCCGCCGTGTCGGCGTTATCCGGATGCGACGAAAGCCGCTCGTATACGATCGCCGGCGACTTGGCCACCATGCCCGTCACTCCCATCGGATACGCCAGCACGCTCACCGACTCGCCCACATGCGCCGGCGTCTGGGACAGAATCAAGGGGCGCAGTTTCTCCGTGAAAGCGGTCGCTTCCAGGCGCAGCACAGCCAGATCGCCATGGGTAGCTAGTGCCGCCGTCTCCAGTTTGACCGCCAGCGGCGAGCCCGGGAAATATGCTTCCAGTTTTTCCAGCACCGGCGTTCCGCCCTGCCGCAATGCCACGGCGACTTCGCGGTCGCCGTACCAGGGCTCGGCCACATGGCGATTGGTGGCCAGCAGGCCCGGCGCCACCACGAACCCGGTGCCGGAGACGCGAGCGCGAAGACTTTGCGCGCGGCCGGACACATGATAGATCCCATAGATGTAGGCGACCGAATCCCGCGCGTCATTTACCGCAGAGGAGGAAACCGATTGCTCCCGTTCCAAATCCGCCACTTGGCGCGAGAGCTGGTGGACCTGCTGCTCCAGCCCGTTGGTTTCCGGGGGAGCATAGTAATGTGCCATCACCAGGGCACCCACCAGAGCCAACACGCCCAGCAACCCCTGCACAAACCGCTGCCAGGTCTCAACCACTTCTACGCCGCGATTTTCTCCGATATCGGAATCGAACATGTGGCGTCAGGCCCGGCTAGGAGGGAGATTTCCGGGCAGCAGCCACTATCCTGACGCATTCGGACCAAGGCGTGTAGGGTACAGAAGTCGGGCGGGCGCGGGCCGAAGGTAACTGAGGACCAGTACTCAGTACCCGGTATCCAGTCAGAGAGGACTCCGCGCAGCTGTCAACTGGGCCACTGGGTATTGGCCACTGGGTACCGGCAACTGCATTTGAGCTTCAAACCCGCTCCAGGTCGTGCCACGTCCGTTCGTTCTCGAGGTTGCCAGTGTTCAGCGTGGTGGTCGGCTCAAACAGCAGGAGCCAGCATTCTTCGTCCGCCACGGGACGATGTTCCACGCCGCGCGGCACCACGATAAATTCGCCCTCTTCGATCCATTCATGCCGGTCGCGAAACTCCATGCGGAAGCGGCCTTTCACCACCAGGAACATCTCGTCCTCGTGCTCGTGATGGTGAAAGACGAACTCGCCCTTGAGCTTGTCGAGCTTCACGGATTGGCCATTGAGTTCGGCGGCGATGTAGGGCTTCCAGTACTCGGTGATTTTGGCAAATTTTTCGGCGAGATTGACTTTGGACACTGGGATCTCCGCGGGCATGCTGTTTAAGATTCAGCTTTGACCGTACGCGTCGCAGAAAAATCCGCTGGACGGGCGAGGACGCCTGTCTCTCCACAAACAGCCGCCAGTTCGCGCTGACGGCTGAATGCTGAGCGCTGATTGCTGCCTTGGCGGCTGCTCTAGAATCCCGTTACTCCCGCGCTTGGATGCCCGCCGCGCAGCGTCACTCGCACGCCGCGTTGGCTGTTCACGCGCGTGGTCGTCGTCCAGTCCACTTCATCGGTGCTGATCACGCCGCTGCCGCCACTGGCGAGTTCGTAGCTGATGCGGCCTTCCTGATAGGTGTAGTTGCCCACCTCCAGGGCCATGCCACTCTTCAGCATGAACACCGGCACTCCCGCCGCCGCGCCACCGCCGCCCACCGCCTCTTTGGAAATGTAGCTGGCGTAGGTGACCTGCGGAATCTCCTCAGCCCTCGGTGGCTCGCTGGACGAAACGCTCACATTGCGTACCGCGAGTTGAGGAATTGCCGGTTCTGAACTGCGATTGCTCGCGCCCTGGTACGGCTGCTGGTAATAGTTGTCTCGCTGGACCTCGGGCCGTCCAAAGAAATGCCAATCCGGCCCGTTGGTCGCCTGCACCTGCGGGATCTGCACATCATCCATCAGGCGCAGTGTGAGCATGCTCTCGCCCTTGAGCGTGGGACGCGGTCCGCGTGCCGGCAGCATGATCACCTTCCACGGCCACAGTGGCGGCAGCATCCATTCGACGATGTCGCGCCGGGCGTGCCCTTTACCCCGGACGTCGCCTTCTTTATCGACCTTGTAGCCGCGCGTCGCGATCACCTTCGCGTCCAAAGGCATATCACCGTTGGGCATGCCGATGCGATCGAACTGCAGCTTCATGTAGCCCTTGCCCCAGAAATGCCCTGGGTCCTGGGCCGATTCCAGATGGCCAACCAGGTAGCTTCCGCGCGGAAACGTCTGCTGGCCGAATTCGGTCACCGAGTGCAGATGACAGAGCACGGGATCTCCGACCGCAACGGTCGCGGAAGAAAAGTTCGGCTCATCCATGGTGCACTTCAGAAGGGTACCGGCGGGCAGGACCATCTCCCGCGCACTGGCACTCAGGGTCAGGCTTAGAACGGTTAACGCTAGAAGGGACACTGCAAGGACAGCATACGAGCTGGACTTCATGACGCACCTCGGTCTCACGCCCCTGGAATTTTGGTACGAGTTCCCAAGCTACCGCGGTGAAGCCAGCCCCGATTGAGTGCAGTTAAACACAAGTCGATCTCTGCAGTCAATCGACCATTACGGGGCAAAGTGTGTCTTTCTTGCAACTGGCGAGCCACGGCCTAGACAATCGCGAAGGCGCGTACTGGAAACGTCCCAAACCCCTTCACCTTCACCGGCACTGCGAAGAATCTGAAATCTGTCTGCGGCAATGCTGCCAGGTTCGTCATGTGCTCCACAATCGGGATTTCATTTTTCAGAAGGATGCTGTGAACGGGCCGCCGCAAATCCTGGACATCATCGATGTTGTGCGAATCGATGCCCACCAGCGCCACTCCGGAATCAGCCAGAAACCGCGCCGCATCTTCGGTCAGAAAGGGATGCCCCTCAAAGTATTGCGTCGTGTTCCAGTGCCGGGACCATCCTGTCTCCACGAGCACTGCCTTGCCCGCCAGATCCGCCGCACGCGGAAAACACGAGACATCGATCGCCTGATGTTGGGCCGTCACCTTAATCGCGGAAAGGTTCGCAAGCTTCTGCAGTTCCAGTTCCGACAAGTCCTTGCCTTCGGAATAGCGGTGAAATGGAGAGTCCAGATAGGTTCCGGTGTTCGCCACCATCTCGATCTTGCCGATCTGAAACTCGGTTCCCGGCGCGTAATGCTTTCGCGACGCTTCCCGGCTCAGGTAGTCGCAGATGATGGGCGCGGGCAGGCCTTTGTAGGTCACGAGGCCGTGCTCGACGGTGTGGCTGAGATCGACCAGCGTTCGCGGACTTACTTGGGTATCGCGCATTAGGTTTTGAACATTGTGCCATACCGACCTGGATACGGCTTCGCGGCGCAAAATATTCTCATAACCCAAGCGTCGCTTGGGTTATAATGGCGGTGTGGGTTCGCTAAGGTTAGACGGTGTTTTATTTATCGCCTATTCGAACGATCATCCGCCGCGTCACGTTCACGGTTTCGCCGGCGAGACGGAGGCGATTATCGATCTTCGGTTGGATGGAGCCGTTGGCCTAACGAAACGGAGCGACGCAATCCGGCCCGCGAATGCCAAGCGGTCGGACGTAAGGAAAATTTTGAATGCTGCGGCTCTGCACTTTGAGGAGCTGGCAGCGTTGTGGGAGGCCATGCATGTCGAGGAGTGAGAGCCCGCGCAATAAGAATGTTCGAAGCAAGATTGTCCGGCATGAAGTCGTCACCAGCGATGCCGAGATCGATCGCGCCATCGAACGGGCCAAGAGACTGCGAGCCCAGCCGCTTGCGGCCGAGGTGGAATACAGGTCTGGTGCAGGATTGGACCTGCTGATCCTGAAGTTGACCGATGGCCGCCGGCACGTAATCCCACGCGAAGAGCTGCAAGGCCTGCAATCGGCCCCGAAGGATCAGATCGCGCGGGTCGAGATTGTTGGTGGAGGAACTGGCCTCCACTGGCCGTCTCTCGATCTCGACTTATACGTACCCGGCTTGCTTCGAGGCATCTATGGCAACAAGAAATGGATGGCGGAGATTGGACGCAGCGGCGGGTCGGTGAGAAGCGCCGCCAAGAAAAGGGCAGCGCGGGTCAATGGGTTGAAAGGCGGACGGCCGAGGCAGAGGGAAATTGCCGCGGGCGATTAGCGACTGGGACCTGACACTCAGAGCGCCCGCGCCAACTTGACGCGAAGCCTTTTCAGTCCACGCAGGACGTCCGGGCGGTTCTTCTTAGAGCTGATCCATCTTGGAAGGCTCATATACAAGTGCCGGTTGGTACTGTAACCGAGTTTGTTCTGGCGCAGACCGGCCGCCACGTAGGGTTCCAGAGCCTCCAGATGCTTGGAATTCAACGCCCATAACACTTCTCCGCAGCAGTTTGTTCTCAGCCAGAGTGGAAGATGATTCCAATAGTCCCAACTGGTTGCCACCTCGCGCTGCGCCGCGCAGTGCAGGCAGCTAATGCGGGTCAGATACTTGGCCTTTGAACGATCATAAGATGGGCGTGCTGCACGAGCACAAAGGCGACAGTTCGGGCATTCCACCAGAATCTCGTCGTCGAACGTCGAGAGTCGGAAGTACGACTGAATCCTGAGCGCGGGCAGCCTCGGCATAGGGGCATTCTACCGTTCGTCTCGTGCAAAACAATACCTGGTAGCTTGGGCTGTGAACAGAAACCCTGCCGAGCTGCGCTCGGCTTGGACGGGCGAGGGCGCCAGTCCCCACGCGCGTGCAAAAACAAAAGCCGCCAGCTTTCGCTGACGGCTTGAACCTCGCTTGCTTCGCTCGGCGGGGACGGACGAATGCGTCCGTCCCTACGCAAGAACTAACTTTCGTACAGCAGCACGCCCTCGGTCTTCTCCGCATCCACCGGACGGTAATAGAGCTTGTTCGCTTCGAGGAAGACCTCGATGAACGCCGGACGGGTGGTGATCGTGCCCTGGATCAGGGCTTCCGACAGCGGATCTTCAATGTACTTCTGCAAGGCGCGGCGCAGTGGACGCGCTCCGTAACTGCGGTCGGTCAGGGTCTGGTTAAGAATCCACTTCTTGGCTTCGTCGGCCACGGTCACCGTGATCGAACGCTGGGCGAGATTCTGGTTCAACTGGCTGACCATGAGTTCGAGAATCTGGATCAGGTCGGCCTCGCTGAGCGCCAGGAACAGGATGATTTCGTCCACGCGGTTCAGGAATTCGGGGTTGAAGGTGCGCTTGACTTCGCTCTTCACCAAGTCTTCGACCTTTTCGGAAACCATCTCGTCTTTCGACGACTGGAAGCCCAGGCCCTCGCGCTTCATCAGGTGACGTGCGCCGATGTTCGACGTCATGATGACGATCGTGTTCTTGAAGTCGACCGTGTTGCCCAGGCCGTCGGTCAGTTGGCCGTCTTCAAAAACCTGTAGCAGGATGTTAAAGACATCCGGGTGCGCCTTCTCAATTTCGTCGAGCAGCACGACAGAGTATGGCGCGCGCTTGACGCGTTCGGTCAGTTGTCCACCCTCTTCATAACCCACATATCCCGGAGGCGAGCCGATCAGTTTCGAGACGGAGTGCTTCTCCATGAACTCCGACATATCGAAGCGGACCAGGGCCTTGTCGCTGCCAAACATGAAGCTCGCGAGAGTGCGAGCCACTTCGGTTTTGCCGACACCGGTCGGTCCCAGGAACAGGAACGACCCAATCGGGCGGTTCGGGCTCTTCAACCCCGCGCGCGAGCGGCGGATGGCACGAGCCAGGGCGCTGATGGCTTTGTCTTGCGAGATGATGCGCTTGTGCAGCTCTTCTTCTATGCGCAGCAGCTTCTGCGTTTCTTCTTCTTTGATCGAGGTGATGGGAACGCCGGTCCAGCGCGATACCACGTCCTCGATGTCCTCCCGACCGACAACGCCGGTGGAGGATTCATCGAGGTGGTATTTTTCGCGAAGAGCACGCAGGTTCTCGCGCTCTTTGCGCTCCTCGTCCGAGTAGAAGCGCGCCTTCTCGAACTCGTGGTTCGCGATGGCGTTCTCCATCCTGTGGACGATGAACTTGATCCGCTTCTGGACTTCCGTCAATTCTTCCGGCAGCGTGGTCTGGCGCAGCTTGACGCGCGCCCCGGCCTCGTCGATCAGGTCAATGGCCTTATCCGGCAGAAAGCGGTCGGGAATATAGCGATTCGAATGCGACACGGAAAAATTGATGGCGTCGTCGGTGTAGGTGACGGCGTGGAATTTTTCGTAGCGTTCCTTGATGCCGAAGAGAATCTTGACCGCGTCGACTTCGTTCGGCGGCGGAACTTTTACGGCCTGAAAGCGCCGCTCCAGCGACCGGTCCTTCTCAATCGACTTGCGGTATTCAGCGGGCGTGGTTGCGCCGATGCACTGAATTTCGCCGCGCGAGAGAGCCGGCTTCAGGATGTTGGCGGCGTCGAGCGAGCCTTCGGCCGATCCCGCGCCGACTAAGGTGTGCAGTTCGTCAATAAAGATGATCGAATTCTGCGACTCCATCAATTCTTTCATGATGGTCTTCAGGCGCTCTTCAAATTGTCCGCGATACTTGGTGCCGGCTACGATCAGAGAAAGATCGAGCGCCAGGATGCGTTTGTCGGCGAGAAACGATGGAACCTCGCCGTCGGCAATGCGTTGCGCCAGACCTTCTACGATGGCGGTCTTGCCCACGCCCGGCTCGCCGATCAGCACAGGGTTGTTTTTCGTGCGGCGGCAGAGAATCTGGACCACCCGTTCCACTTCGTTGTCGCGGCCGACCAACGGATCGAGCTGGCTATCCATGGCCGACTGCGTCAGGTCGCGGGAAAACTCACTCAGTAAAGAAGATTCGCGTTGTCCGCGTTGCGGCGCCGCTTTTTCCTGGCTGGTACGCGCCAACTCTTCGCGGATGGTCGAAAGGCGCAAGCCGCGCTCATGCAAAATCTCAGCCGCAAAGCATTTCTCTTCGCGCAGCAATCCCAGCAGCAGGTGCTCGGTGCCAATATGTTTGTGCGAAAGCCGCTCCGCCTCTTCCGCCGCATACGCCAGCACGCGCTTGCATTCGTTGCTCAGCGGGAGATCGACCGACGTCGAGACTTTTTCGCGGATGGTGGTGTGGCCCTCGATCTGTTTCCGGATCGATTCCACAGAGGCATGGGAGCGCAGGAAGCGATTAGTCAGGGCTTTGTCTTCGCGCAACAGTCCGAGCAGCAAGTGCTCGGTCTCAATATAAGGAGAGCCGAACTGGCTGGCCTCGTATCGCGCGAAGAAAATCACGCGCCTGGCTTTCTCCGTGTAGCGTTCGAACATATTCCCCCGACTTCCCGCGAAAGGGCCCCGCCCTCCGCCAAACTGTGACCAACCCTTAATTATGCATTTATATCGCCCAATCTCCCAGCGATATCCGCCTGGGAGTAACCTGTAAAGTCCTTCCTTCAGGTACTCCGGCTTTCAACTCCCACTCTCTCATCGTGTTTCTGCGCTGTCTTTCGTTACGCCGGAAGCGTCTCGGGCGCAATTTCCTCCATTTTGCCCTGATCCAACCGTAAAACGCGATGGCACCGTCGTGCAAACGCCAAATTGTGCGTGGCGATTAGAGATGTTAACTGGTGTTCCCGATGCAATCGTGCGACCAGTTCAAACACCATTTCCCCGGTGCGCCCGTCGAGATCGCCGGTAGGCTCATCAGCCAGCAAGACTTGCGGCCGCGTGATGAGCGCCCGTGCCAGCGCCAGCCGTTGCTGTTCGCCTCCGGAAAGTTCGCCCGAACGATGATGCCCGCGCTGCTCCAGTCCGACTTCGCGCAGCCACCGTGAAGCTTCTTGTTTTGCGGTGGATAACGCCTGCCCGCGCGTCAGCAGCGGCATGGCAACGTTCTCCAAGGCGGTGAATTCCGGCAGCAGATAATGGAACTGCCACACATAGCCGATATCGCGGTTACGAAACTCGGCGGCGTCATCCTCAGAGAGCGAATTCACACGCAAGTTTGCGCAATATACCGCACCCGCTGAAGGACGATCAAGAGCCCCGAGAATGTGCAACAAGGTGCTCTTTCCTGCACCCGATTGCCCCACGATGGCCAGCATCGTTCCCTTCGCGACCTGGAAAGACAGATTCTCAAAGAGCACCAACTCCGCTTCGCCTGAGCGAAACACCTTACTTAACCCTTCGACCCTCAGCAGAGGATCTTGAGCTATTGGATGCAAGAGCGCCCTCCGAAGTACCAAGGTAGCGGGTGACTCCCGCCGCCACGCGGGGAAACCGCCCCTGCTCCATTAGACCATGATCCTCAGATCATGACGAAGGACACAGCACGTTCCCGATTTCACCTTTGGGAGCGAGCTATGCAAAAGACTGTATACCTACGGAAAACAATTGCAATGTGACCGCAGTCACTGATCGGGGATCGTGTGGTAGCGGGGCTTCGCCCCGCCCTGACGGCGCAAAGCCCCGTCACCACACAAGCCGCTATTCGTAGCGCAGCGCCTCCGCCGGCAGAATTCGCGCCGCCGACCACGAAGGATAAATCGTCGCCACAAACGAAATCCCGATGGAAACAATCGCCACGACTACTCCGTCCAGCAGCCGCGGCGCGAACGGAACATAGTCGATCGAATAGACCTCGGGCGAGAGTGAAATAAAGTGGTAGTGTCCGCCCGCCCACGAGATCGCGTAGCCGACGACCAGTCCGATCGCCGTCCCAATTACGCCAATCAGCACGCCTTGCGCGATGAAGACGCGCCGGATTTGCGCTTTCTTCGTCCCCAGCGACATGAGCACGGCAATATCTTTCGTCTTCTCCATCACCATCATGATCAGCGAGATCAAAATATTCAGCGCGGCCACGAACACGATCAGGCCGATCGTAATGAACGTTACTACGCGCTCCAATAGCAGTGCTCGGAACAGAGGCTTGTTCTGTTCCATCCAACTGGTGGCCATAAAGCCGTGTCCGGCGGCCTCTTCGAGCGAACGCGCAACCTCGCCCGCCAGGTAGATATCGTCAAGCTTGAATTGGATAACCGAGATCACGTCGCCCAAGCCAAACAACTGCTGCGCGTCCGAAAGCCGTATGAACGCCCAGGAAGAATCGTAGTCGTAAAAGCCGGAGTTGAAGATTCCCGCAACATGAAAGCGAATGTACTTCGGCACCATGCCAAACGGAGTGAGTTCGCCTTGCGGAGAAGTCACCAGCACCACCGACCCGACGGTCGCGCCGATTTCTTCCGCCATGTCTTTACCAAGAATGATCGGAGGCATGGCCGAGACGCGCTGCTGAACACCGGCCAGGTCGTCCGCCGATTCTGTTTGTGTAGAGCGGACGCTCCCTTCGACTTCGCTCAGGGCAGGCTTGTCCGCTGCCGTTGCAGTTGAATTTGCCTTTGCAGTTGAATTTGGTCCTTCGACACTGCCGGTCCCGCCCGCAGGCTCTTCCTCCAGCGCCGCAGCCGATCCCGCCGTCACCGAGTTCAGCAGATCGCTGACCTTCCGCTCATACTGCGGCAGCATCCCCTTCAGCACCGCCCCGCGCGCCCGCGGCCCGCGCGAAATCAGCACCTGCTCGTAAATCGCCGGAGCCGCCGCCACCACGTGCGGCTGCTTCGATAACTTCTCCAGCAACGGACGCCAATCGCGCATGCCGTCGCTCTCCACCCGCAGCAGGCTGATGTGCGCCGTCGATCCCAGCAGCCGCGCCTGCAAGTCCTGTCGAAATCCGTTATTGACGGCCAGCGCCACGATCAGCGAAGCCACTCCCGCCGCCACTCCCAGGATCGAAATGCCCGTGATGATGCCGATGAACGCCTGGCGGCGTTTGGCGCGGAGATATCGGGTTGCGACGAAGAGTTCGAAGCGCATGGAAGCGGCTGTCAGCTATCAGTTATCGGTTTTCAGTCAAACCGGATTATAGCTGGCGCTGCCCGAACACTCGTGGCAGAACTCCGGGCACAGAGTTGCGATACGCTCGATACGAGTCGCCAAACCTCTTCTCCAACTCCGCGTCTTCCATCCGGATCATCACCGCTCCCGTGACCATGGCGAACGCCGTCAGTCCCCAGCACGCCGCGACCCCGGTCCCGGCGCTCCATGCCAGCATCTCGCACAGATGCGCCAGGTACACCGGATGCCGCACCCGCGACCGGATCCCATCCGTTACCAGCCGCTGCTCGCGATTCGAGCCATGAACTTCAGGCAGCCCGCCAAGTTGCTTCGCGCTAAAATTTTTCCCGGATTGTGAATACAAGTACAGCCCGCAAGCGAACAGAAGAGCCGCCGCACCCCAAGTCCAATCCGCGCGATAAAGCAAGATGCGTCGCCAAGGCCGCGTGACCGCCGCGACTACAACCCACATCGCAATCCACCCGGGCAGCAGCACCATATAGGGTGATCGTTGGTAGGAAAGATGCCGCGCCCGCCACCCCTCGGCAAACGGGTGAATCATCAGCCAGAAGGATGGGATGGTGGAATATGCGACGCAGGCAAGCCAGCCGATGAGTTGTAGCCAATGAAGCATGGGATCCGGCCCCTTCGCCAGAATCTTAGCAGTGCGGCGCGTCTCTACGGGGAATTGGCTGCAACCTGATATTCTTCTCACTCATGTCTCCCATTCTGACCAGTGTGCTGCTCGGGCTGACGGCGGCGGCCGCCAACGTCTTCGGCGGCGCCATCATCGTCCAAAGGAATTGGGAGCGCTCCTACCTCCGCTACTTCGTCGCGCTCGGCGCCGGCTTCATGCTGGCGACGGCGCTGGTCGAGATGGTGCCGGAGAGCATCCACCTGCGTGGCCCGTATGCCGGATTTCTCATTCTCGGCGGGTACCTGCTTGTTCACTTCTTTGAGCACACCGTCACTCCGCATTTCCATTTTGGAGAAGAAACCCACGCCGACGAGTTCGTCCACTCTCATAAAAGCTATTCGGTCCTGATCGGCTTGCTGATTCACACGTTTTTCGATGGCATCGCCATCGCCTCGGGATTCCTCGTCTCCCCGGCGCTCGGCTGGATCATCTTCATAGCGGTTTTTCTGCACAAGATTCCGGAAGGCTTCACCATCTCATCGGTGATGCTGGCCAGTGGCCGAAGCCGCGCTTTCGCCTGGGGAGCGTCCGCGCAGTTGGGCGTAGCAACCGTGGCGGGAGTGATGACGATGGCAATCTTCCGCCACGAGGTTAGCTTCGGACTGCCGCTGTCGGCGGGGGTTACGATCTACGTTGCCGCCTCGGACCTGATTCCGGAAGTGAATAAAGAGCCTGGAGTGAAGATGGCGCTACTGGTCTTCGTCGGAGCGGCTTGCATGTTCTTGCTGGATCGTTTTTTTCACGTGCACTAAGAGTACCTAGTACTACCGCCGAGACGCCGAGAGCGCCAAGGAAAGATTGCTTGGTTTTCTCTGCACCCTCTGCGTCTCGGCGGTAGAAAACCGAGAACTGTCTTACCCACTGTGCCTGATATGCATGACATCCCCATCCTGCACAATGTAGTCCTTGCCCTCGAGACGCAGCGTTCCTTTAGCTCGAGCGTTTGCTTCCGAGCCCGCTTCCAGCAACTGATCCCAGCGAATCGTTTCGGCGCGAATGAAGTGCTTTTCCAGGTCGGAGTGAATAGCGCCCGCTCCGTTTTGCGCCCGCGTATTCAGCGGAATCGTCCAGGCGCGGCATTCATCTTCGCCGGCCGTGAAAAATGAAATTAGTCCCAGCAGGTGATAGCTCTTGCGGATCAGCCGCGACAGTCCGCTTTCTGTCAGCCCATAACTGCCTAGAAATTCCGCTGCATCTTCGTCGCTCATCTCTGCGAGTTCGGCTTCTACTTTGCCGCAGATCGCGCTGGCTCCGGCATTCGGACGCGCGGCTATTTCGCTCAGCTTGTATTTCGAAACCGCCGCTTCCAGATCCTTGCCGAGTTCGGTGCTCTCGCCGATGTTGAGCACGTAGAGCATTGGCTTCTCGCTCAGAAACATGAAGCCCCGGATGCGCTTCTTGTCCTCCGGAGCCATTTCCATTTCGCGCAGCGGCTTTTCGGTTTCGAGATGGGCTTTGGCCTTGATCAGCAACTCGTTTTCTTTTTCGAGTTCCGGCGTCTTCATCTTCTTCAAGTCTTTTTCCAGCCGCTTTTCGATCTGGCCCAGGTCGCTGACCATGAGATCGAACTCGACGTTCTTGATGTCGCGCAGGGGATCGATCGCGCCGACGTGCGGAATGGCATCGTTTTCAAACGCCCGGAGAACGTGAATGAGCGCGTCCACCTGACGCAGATGGCCGATGTAGGCAGTCTCTTTCAGCGCGTCCTGGCCGATGGCGCCGACGTCAACATATTCAACCGAGGCGTGGGTCAGTTTCTTCGGCTTGTAGAGCGCAGCCAGCTTGTCGAGGCGCTCGTCGGGAACCTTGGCCACGCCGATGTGCGCTTCGCGTGGGTTTGCAAGCGCATGCTCGGAAAGATTCACCTTCGTCAATATGCGAAATAAAGATGTCTTGCCGACTTGCGGCAGACCGATGATGCCAGATTTCATGGGGAGTTCTCAGCTCTCAGGTTTCAACTGTCAGCTTTCAGTGCAATCAAAAGAATAAATCATTGTTCTCGATACGCATACGCGCCTTACGGTGGAGCGACGGGCGTCAACCTCATCGCGGCCGGGCGGGGACGCCCGGCTCTCCATTACCAAATCACCGGAACGCTTGTGCGGTCGCGTACAGCGCCACCAGCCCCAGCAAAAGCACGGCCTCCTCGAACTTCTCGGACCACACGTGCAGGCGGTCGAATTCCATGCGCAGCGGATTGTCCATGGGCGCGTTATCAATGACGCCAACCTCGGCGCGAAGGGTGTGCATCTTCGGAGAAATCGCAAATTGCGAGATCACCGTCAGCAGCAGCATCAGCACGATCAGGAGGTGCCGCGCCGCCAGCGGCCGCGCATTCCCGGCGGCCATCCGGCTGTAGAACATGGACGCGATCAGGAAAACAATTCCGGAAACGATGGCCATATAGTGCAGTAAGTCGAGCGAGCGGCCTACGATCGATCCCGCCATGTGGCGGGTGGGGAGTAGCCCGGGCGAAAAAGCAGTGGGCGCGAGCACGAAGGCCAAGAAAATCACTCCGCCCAGCCAGACCACGAGCGACAACAGCATGAGGAACCGGAGAAATGACATGAGCGGGATTATAGAGCGTCGCGATCAGCTCAAGATCGACCTGTTCTCTCAACCCAATGAAAGCCCTTCATACAACGAATCAGCACAGACCAGATGAACCGCGGGATCCTCAACGGAGAACCGAGCCAAAAGTGTCCCCAGAACAAGACATATCCCGGCAGAAGCCATGCCACATCGGCAACTGGCGGTCGGGGGGCCCGTTCGCAGTGTTGGTAATAGGCAAGCTTCTCCCCGTCCCATGCAACGGAGAAGCGCGGCCGGTAACTCAGCGTGCTCAATCGCGGGAAGCTGCTTCCGAAACGGCCGCGCAGCGGTTCAACTATTGAGCATTTCCCATCTTGAATAAATTGGACCCATGCATGTCCGGAGCCGTATCTTCCATGTTGACCAAACACAACACGGGTGTCGTATCCCAAATCCATGAACTGGCGCCAAGTCCAGAATGCAAAGTCGTCGCAGTCGCCCCTTTTCCTCTTTTCGAAATCTTCTGGCGGTTGCCAATAGTCCTCTTTGCCGAAAAGTTCCTTATCCGAAACGTATTCGCATCCTGTCAAGAATTTGCGAACCTCTTCGATTGAATGGCAGTGAGTGGTGAGCGGGTGGCTCACGTAGCGACCGAGCGGAAACGTAGGCCGCAGTCCCTTGCGGCGGTCGAACGGATGAAAGACCTTCCTTCCTTCCGCGTCGTAAGCAGCCGGGATCACTTCCGCGATCATGATGGGTATCTGCTGAGAACTGAGAACCGAGAACTATACAGGAACCGCCACGCTCTCTACGATGTCGCGCAACACTTGCTCGGCTTGCTCAGACTTCCTCAGGGTGGACGCGTAGAGCGGACTCACGACCACCCGGTGAGCGAAGACCGAGACCACAAGCGGCTTGAAATCCTCGGGCGTGCAGTAATCGCGGCCGTCGAGGAAGGCCATCGCCTGGGCGGCGCGGTAGAGCATCTGCGAGCCTCGGGGAGAAACTCCGAGGGAGAGATATTCGGACTCGCGCGTTTTGTTGACGATGTTCAGCATGTACGTGATGAGCGATTCATCCACGTGGACCCGGGCGACGGCCTGTTGGATTTCGACGACGTCGGCGGCGTTGAGCGCGGGGCGCAGGCTTTCGAGTTGCGCGGCGCCGGCTTCGGCGCGCAGGATTTCGCGCTCGGCGTTGCCCTCGGGGTATCCCATGCGAACTCGCATCAGGAAGCGATCGAGTTGCGACTCGGGCAGGGGATAAGTGCCGTGGTGCTCGATGGGATTCTGCGTGGCAATCACTAAGAACGGTTGCGGCAGCGGATAAGAATGCGCGTCGACAGTAACCTGGCCCTCGTTCATGGCCTCGAGTAGGGCGGACTGCGTCTTCGGAGTGGTGCGGTTGATTTCGTCGGCGAGCAGAACGTTGGCAAAGACCGGTCCGCGCTTGAATTCGAATTTCTGTTCGATGGCGGAGTAAATCGAAATGCCCAGCACGTCGGACGGCAGCATGTCGCTGGTGAACTGGATGCGCTGAAAAGTGCAATCGATGGCGCGAGCGAGCGCTTGGCCGAGCGTGGTCTTGCCGACTCCGGGGACGCCTTCGATCAGCAGGTGGCCCTTGGCGAAGATGGAAACCAGGGCGAGGCGAAGGACGTCGTCCTTGCCGCGTATGACGCGGCGCAAACTCTTTTCGAGTTCCGCTGCGCGGCGCGCGGTTGCCACCAGAGTTTCGGGAGCCATTGGAGCCGATTCTACTATGCGGGCGTGAGGAGGAGGCGGTTACCGATGTCACAACTCAGAGACGCCGCTGGCCGCTTTGATTTCCCCCGGTGCGACCCTGTGTACCCTGTGGTTGAGAATGAATGCCTGAACCACAGGGTACACAGAGGTACACGGGGGAAACCTACTGCTGAAACTCTTGCCGTTCCTCGAAACGCAACCCGACCCTGTCTCTACTGGAATTCCGCCGGCCTTCCTGTCAACCGCTCGATCCTTTTCGCGGTTGGCGGATGGGTCGAGAACAGGCTGCCGAAACTCATCCCACCTAAGAATGGCGCAATGATGAAAAGATGCGCAGTCGATGGACTCCCTACCAGAGGCACACGGCGGGAATAGGCTTCGATTTTTGCCAGGGCGCTGGCCAGAGCGTAGGGATTGCCGGTCCAATGGGCTCCGGTGTCGTCGGCGCCATATTCGCGGGAGCGCGAGACGGCCAACTGAATCAGCATGGCCGCGAACGGGGCGAGGAACATCATGGCAATGGCTGCGATGCCACCGCCTCCGCCGCGATCGTCGCGGTTGCCGCGCATACCGCCAAGAATCATGCCCCATTTGGCAATCGACGCGAGCCAGGTGATGGCGCCGGCCAAAGTGGCAGCGATCGAGCTGATCAGGATGTCGCGATTGCGCACGTGGCCGAGTTCGTGGGCCAGCACGCCTTCCAGTTCGTCGTCGTTGAGCAGTCCGAGGATGCCCTGGGTTACGGCTACAGAAGCGTGGTTCGGATTGCGTCCGGTGGCGAAGGCGTTTGGCGAATCGGTCGGGATAACGTAGACCTTGGGCATCGGCAAGCTGACTTTTTGCGCCAGGCGCTCGACGATGTTATAGACCCGCGGCAGATCTTCGCGGCTGACGGGCTGGGCGCGATAGGTGGCGAGCGCGATCTTGTCGGAGAAAAAGTAGGAAACAAAATTCATGATGGCGGCGAAGCCGAGCGCCATCAGCATTCCGCGCTGCCCGCCGAAAGCGCGGCCGGCCAGCATGAGCAGCAGCGTCATGCCGGTAAGCAGAAGGGTAGTCTTGAATATGTTGCTCATAAATATTGCCTCAGTATGATCGCCTCAGTTTATCTCAGTGTATTAGATGCTGGGCGCGGGCTTTGGGCTCTAGGTGCACCCCGCTCGTGGAGAGACGGGCGTCCTCGCCCGCCCAGGGTCGCGTAGGGACCGCCGCCCCCGGCTGTCCAAGCCGAGCGCAGCTCGGCAGTTGTCCGCAGCCACGGCAACTTTGGACTAGCCCTGCCGTTTCAGCGCCCGCTCTAGCGTTTGGTCGAGGGCGGCTTTGGCCTTTTCGTACTCCGCGGGCGTGATCTTGCCTTGCTCTTCGTTCCACTTCGAGTTGGAACATTTCTTCTTTCAACGCTTCGAGCAGCATCGATGATTTTGCGGCCGTACTAGTCGCAGTAGCCGCTGCTGCTGTCGCCGCTGGACGGAGGACCGCGCTGCGATCGCTCGATGCGGTACTGGGCACTGGGTACTGGGTACCGGGTACCGTTGCTGCGGCTTGCCGCTTCGTAACCACCCATCCGCCGATGGCGAGCAGCACGGCGAATCCGCCGAGAATCCACAGCTGATACTTCTTCAATGGGTCGGGAGCATCGATGGGGGCGCCGAGTCCGCCGCCGGGGCGATTGTCGCGTCCCGGCTGTTGTCCCTGCTGTTGCGCGGCTCCGGAAGCAACCTGTCCGGGCGACTCGTTGATGGTCCCGGTGCCTTGCAGGCTGAAGCCGAGCGGCTGGCCTGGCTTCACCTGCTGCGCCACTTCCACCATCGTGTCGCCCTGGTTGGGATCCTGCATCGACTGGAAGCTCGCACGAGTGGCGGCCGTGAAGTGCATCGACTTGGGAAGAACGACGACGAGGTGCTCGGCGGCATAGAGCGGCTTGGGATCGATCTTGATCTCGCCCGAGTAGGGCAGAGTGAACTCCACCTGGAACTGCGTTTCTCCCGGGACGCAGCGGGAAGGCGATGGCGTAGCGGTTCTTATCGGACGTCTTTTCGGACTCTGGCGTGGCGTCGGCGGCGATTGGCTGGCCGTTGGGGGCGCGGGCCTGGACTTCTCCAATCTTTGCGCCGGGCGGCAGATAGAACTCGAAATTGTGATCGTTCATCTGCGTCTTCGCGGGAGAAGACGTGTTACTGACGCACGAACAGACGCACGCCCTGCACGGTTCCGCTGTCAGCCTGGAAGCGAAGAACGTCGGCGGTCACGCCGAGCTCGGCGACTTTGGTCGCGACGTCATAGACATTCACATCGGCCGTGTTTACGCCGGGAGGCGCCATCTGATGATAGGTAACTCCCTGATGAACGGCGCGGATCAGATGGGGGCCCGGGTTCTCCGGTGAGCTTGAAGCTGTATTTTCCGCTGCTGTCGGCCTTGGTGTTGGCGGCCACGTCCATGCCGTTGGCGAGGTTGATGAGGATGACTTCATCGCCGGCGGCGGGCTTGTTGGTGGTGCCGTTGGTGACGGTGCCGGTTAGGGTCTGGGCGGCGGCCGAGGCGAGGGATAGCGAGAGCATGACGGTCAGCAAAGCGAACTGGGTAAGTTTGGTCAAAAGAACTCCTTTACGGCCACGAATCGTTTAACAGACGGCGCTAAGAAATCAGCGCTTCATAGGCCTTGTGATCGCCAATCCAGAACCACAAATATCCGTCGGCACGTTTGATCGCCAGGGCGCGATGGTTCAGCGTGACGCGGGCGGACCATATTTCCTGGCCGTGGCGCTCTCCCACTTTCTTCAATTGTAATGAAGGATGCTGCGAATTTTCTTTAAGCAATGAAAACTGTTTGTCGGCACGGGTGCGGACTTCCGGCGAAAGGGCGTGGTATTGCTGCCAAAAATCGGTGGCGGCGCGATGCTGCATAGGGTGCTAGAGCGACTGTATGCGTCCGTCCTTCTCGTCGTCCAAGGCGCGCTGGATGGCCGCGTCGAGGCGTCCGGCCGCAAGGTCGGCTTGGATGCGAGTATCGATCGGCGGCGGGCAGTGTTGCTCAAGCCACACGTACAATTCCTCGATTTCACGCGGTGTGAGCGCTCCGATGGCGCGTTCAATCTCTTTGATGGCATTTTGGCTCATGGAACTCTTATTTTAACCCGCGCCGAGAGGAAATCACCTCGCTCGCAGCAACCTGCAAGATTCCTCGCGCCGCTCGGGATGACAATTCGGGAATGGCGGCGCCAACCACGGCTAGCGACTTAGTCCCGTATAAGCGATATAGAAGAATAGCGTTGCCACTCCCATCATAACCACACCGGCCAAACGCAGTCCCCAGAAAGGCATCTTGTAAGGATGCCAGCTGTCTTCCTTCCAACTGTTGGCAAACCTGTCGAAATTTGCTCTCACGTTGTCTGGTCGCAGAATCATTGTCAGTCCGAAGGCAAAAAAGCCGAGTCCCATTACAAGTGCCGCCGGTGCACCGCTTCGAGTCATGAGTGTCATAACGACGAAATTCTATGCCTCGACTGCCCGCTGTGGGAGGCAATCACGCCACCTGCCCGGCGGCCTGTTCCAGCCGTGCGATCTCCGCCATGATTGCGGCGGCATCACTGTGCGTGGAGCTCTTGGAGCACGCGCTGGCGGCGGACTTTGATCTTGCTCTCGCTCTTGCGGGCCTGCGCGAGGTCGTAGGCAAGCTGCATCCGTAACCAGGTTTCCGGCGTGCTGCCAAAGGCCTTCGAGAGGCGGATTGCCATCTTGGGGCTGATGCCCGACTTGCCGTGAATGACGTTGTTGAGCGTTTGCCGGCTGACGCCGAGAACCTCCGCTCCCTCGGTAACGGACAGGCCTAGAGGTTCGAGGCACGCGTTTCGAATGCTGCGTCCAGGGTGCGGCGGATTCTTCATCGGCATAGGCTGTCTCCTTCAATTTCTAGTGGTAATCGGTCAACTCCACGTCGAAAGCATCGACGCCTTCAAAGCGGAAGACTATTCGCCAATTGGCCCGTACGGTTACCGACCAGAAGCCCCTTAAATCTCCTTTCAGCGGGGTGCAGGCGATAGCCCGGAAGATTCATGGCCTGCGGGGTCTCCGCTCTGTCGAGCCGGGCGAGTATATCTTCGACATCTTCGACCAAGTCGGGCCGGATTCCGCGCCGATCATCGCCTTCGTAGAGCCGTCTCAGACCGCGATGCTTAAAGCTCCTGATCATTAGAGTATACACTGTAAAGTGTACATTGTCACTTGTCACATAGGCGGCCTACACCACCTGCCCCGCAGCCTGTTCCAGCCGGGCAATCTCCGCCATGATCGCAGCCGCTTCCTCCTCGAGCGACGCGCGCATGGATTGATAGTCCACGTCCGGCACCTTGCCCGCCTTGTATTCGAAATTCAGGTCGCGCAGATTCTCGTAGACCGCTTCTTTGCGCTCGCGGAGATAGCCGAGGCGCGTCTTTTCTTCTCCGGCATAGACTTCACCTGGGAAAAAGAAAACGTAATAGAGACAGGCGAGCGTAACGACGCCGCAGACGAAGAGAATCATAAATCGGTCTCCTTGCGGGCCTGCTCGCGGAACTCGTCGAGTTCGCCACCGCGCGGGATGGTGATGCCGTCCGCCAAGGCCGGTGCGGGCCGATTCTTCCACGAGCGCACAACGTAAATGACGAACGTGATGCCGAACGCCAAAGCGACGAAGGGCATGATCCAGGCGACGCGATTGAAGCCGGTGGCGGTAGGCGCGGCGATCACGGTCGGTCCGTACTCCTGCACGAGGCCTTGCAGGATGAGATCGTCGTTATCGCCCCGGTCGAGCGCGGCCTGCAGTTGATTGCGCATCTTGTCGGAGGACTGACAGCCGACGTGATTGCATTCCAGCAACACCTGGCCGCATCCACACGTGCACATCATGCGATGGCCCAGATCCTTGAAGCGCGCGGAATCGTCCCCGGCGCCCAGGAAGAGAACCACCGCGAGCGCGAGTAACGCGGCTTGCAAGCAGCGGCGAGGGGAGATCTGCAGCTTGCGGCAAGAAGCAGGTCCTTCGCTTCGCTCAGGATGACAACTCATAAAAAGTTTCGCGGGTCGCTGCAGATCCGACTTGCCCCACGGGCTGCTGGAGATCACGGGCAATTTCATTTCAGTCACCCGCTCCCACATGCGTCGGAGCGCGAGCCGGCACGGTTGCGGCCACCTGCACCGCGGCGGCATTCGGCACGAGGGCGACAATGGTGCCGAAGACCATGATGACCAGGCCGATCCAAATCCACGGCACCAACGGATTCACATGCGCCTTAATGATAGGCCGCCCAGTGCTGTCGTTCTTGCCTTCATAGACTAGATAGAGATCGGTCACCAGAAAAAAATCTTCGCGGAAGCTGGGGTAAATGCGGGGCAGCGTCTGCGGCTGCTGGCTGGCCTTGTAGAAGCGGCGCTCGGGATACATGGTCGTAATCTGCTTCCCGCCCCGGAACACGTTGATGATCGCCCACTCATTGGCATAGTTGGGATTATCGTCCTGCGTGTAGGACTGGCAGACCAGAGTGTAGGGCCCGATGTTAATTTTGTCGCCAAAGCCCATTTCTTTTTCCACTTCTTTATTGAAAGGCGTTCCGAGGATGCCAATCACCACCAGCGCCACCCCGAAGTGGACGATGTAGCCGCCATAGCGGCGCGTGTTGCGGTGACACAGGTGAGCCATGGCGGCGAACAGGTTCAGCCGGCTCTTGCCGGCAATGACGCGGCCTCCGCGAAGGAACTCGGAAATGACGGTAAAGATCACCAACGCCGAGAGAACGGCCGCCATCGTCGCGTAGAAGAACGAAGGATCTTCCCAGGGACGCACGCCGAAAACGATCATCAGTCACGCCGATGGCGACCGAGCCAATCGCGGGCAAAAGGAAATTCCGTTTGAGACTCTCGACCGAAGTCTTACGCCAGGCCAGCAGCGGCCCGACGGCGGTCAGCAGCAGGAGCAGCAAGGCAACCGGAACCGCGACGCGATTGAAGAAACGGCGGCCCGACGGTGACTTTGTGCCCTTGAATGAATTCCGACAAGATCGGAAAAAACGTGCCCCACAATATCGTGAAGCAGACGACCAGCAAGAGGAGATTGTTAAACAGAAAACTGGATTCGCGCGAGACCAGCGACTCCAGCTTGTGCTCGGACTTAAGGTGCGACCGGTTTGCAATCAGGAAGAATGTGCAGACCGCCAGCGTCAATCCGATGAAGACCAGGAACCACGTGCCGATCGACGATTGCGCGAAAGCATGCACCGAACTGATCACGCCCGAACGCGTGAGGAACGTCCCCAGCATCGAGAGCAGGAAGGTCGCGAAGATGAGCGACATGTTCCAGACTTTCAACATGCCGCGCTTTTCCTGCATCATGACGGAATGCAGAAACGCAGTGCCGGTGAGCCAGGGCATCAGCGAAGCATTTTCCACCGGGTCCCATCCCCAGTAGCCACCCCATCCCAGCACAGCGTAGGCCCAGTGCGCGCCGAGGAAAACGCCGATGGTCAAGAAGCACCAGGTCACCATGGTCCAGCGGCGGGTGATGTGAATCCATTTTTCACCGGGATACTTCATGATCAGCGCGCCCAGCGCGAACGCGAAGGGAACGGTGAAGCCGACGTATCCCAGATACAGCATGGGCGGATGGATGACCATCTCGGGATACTGCAGTAGCGGATTCAGTCCGCTGCCATCCTGCGGCAGCGCGCCTTCCATCAGGGCAAACGGGTGCGCCGCAAAATTCAGAATCAGCAAAAAGAAAACCTGCACCGAAGCGATGATCACCGAAGCGTAGGCGAACAGCCGCTGATCGGTCTTGTAGCGCAGCCGAAGAACGAATCCGTAGCCCGCCAGCAGCAGCGACCAGAACAGCAGCGACCCTTCCTGCCCGGACCACAGCACGGCGAACTTGTAGGCAGCGGGCAAGTCGCGATTGCTGTGATGGAAAATGTAGGCGATGGAGAAGTCGTCGTTGAACGCGGCCAGCACCAGAACGATGCCCGCCAGCAGCACCGCGCCGAACGTGGCGATTCCGGCCCGGCGTGCCGTCTCCCCGATAGGCCCCGAGGCGGGATGCCTACTAAACAACAGCGCCAGAAGGCCGACCACGAAAGAATATGCACTCAGGCCGAGCGCCAATATGAGTGCCCAGCTTCCTATATACGACATCCGCAAGAACCCCACTTTTGTGTATAGCTGTATTTTTTCAGAGAAGCGGGTGGTATGCAAACCATCGGGCCCTTGGAAGTGCAGTTTATTTGCTTGCGAGCCGAACCCGATGCCCTGCAGTCCGTACCCGGCAGCTTATCTGGCAACGCCAAAGATAATCAATTCCAGATAAAATCGACCAACGCTCTATGACGCTCATCATCCGCCAATCCCGCATTCACTCCTATGGTTGCTATACCACGCGGCCGATTCGCAAAGGGACGTTGATCGTGGAATACGTGGGCGAGCACCTCACCTGCGAACAGGCCAACGAGCTTTATGAAGACTTTGAGAGCACGTATCTGTTCGGCCTGGACGGCGGCAAGCACGTCATCGACGGCTTCGGAGTGGCCGCCTTCGTCAATCATTCCTGCAAACCGAATTGCGGCACCGATCAGATCCGGGGCAAGATGTGGATCATTGCGCGGCGCGATATTGAGGCCGGGGAAGAATTGACCTACGACTACAACCTCTACGATGGCGAGGAGGACGCGCACTGTTTATGCGGGGAGCGGCGCTGCCGGGGAAGTCTGTATTCGGCCACGCAACTGCGCAAGCTCGCCAAGAAGCGCGCCAAGGCAGCGGCGGCTGCGGTCTCTGCCGCATCGTAAGGAAACGCAAGATTTTCCGATGCTACAATCATCTCTTCCAACACGCATCCGCGATTCTGGAGTTATGTCTTGAACCGTGCTTCCACCGGCCTCGAAACCGTCATTGCCAAGGCTCTTCATCGCGCACCGGCCGGGGAAAGCCCGCTGCTGGCCTGGCCGATAGCGTGTGGCAGTAAGGTGGCTGATCGGACTCGGGCGCTGAGTTTTTCCGACGGCATTCTGCAAGTCGAAGTTGCCGACGCGGGATGGCGGCGGGAACTCGCCAACCTGGCGCCGCGCTACGTGGCCTCGATCAACAAGTATTCCGCGACTCCGGTGCAGCGGATTGAATTCGTGGTGTAAGCGCGAAAGTGAAAGCGTGAAAGTGAAGGCGTGAAAGTCACCGACAAAGACGTCGCCTACGTGGCCGATCTCGCCAACCTCGAGTTGACCGAGGAAGAGCGCGCTCGCATGTTGCGCGATTTGAACTCCATCCTCGAATATATCGAGCGGCTCAACGAACTGGAGACCGACAAAATTCCCGCCATGGCTCAGGTCTCGGACCGCTACGGCGTGGACGAGTCGCGGCAGGGAAGCGACCGCTTCGCCTATGCCATCCGCGAGGACGTGAAGGACGGCCTGCGAAAATCGTTGCCGCACGATGACGCCGTGAAAAATGCTCCGGACACGGACGGGACGTTTTTCGAGGTGCCCAAGGTGATCGAGAGATAGTGACGTGTCTGAATTGACGATTGACGATGTCCGGAGCGCGATTACGGGGCGGCAGACGACGGCGACCTCCCTGGCTCAGAGTTTCTACACGCGCATCCGGCGGGAAGATCCGGAGATCGGTGCGTTTCTAACTCTTTGCGAAGAGCGCGCCTTGGCGCAGGCCGGGCGTATCGACGCCATGGCTGCCGAGGGCAAGCCTTTACCGCCGCTGGCTGGAGTTCCGGTGGCGATCAAAGACGTGATGGTGACGCGCGGCGTGCGCACCACTGCCGGCTCAAGAATTCTCGACAATTTCATTCCGCCGTATGACTGCACGGCGGTGGCTCGCCTGGAAGCTGCAGGCGCGGTGATTCTGGGCAAGCTCAACTGCGACGAGTTTGCCATGGGTTCGTCCACGGAGAACTCGGCGTATCACGCGGTGCACAATCCGCGCGACAAGAGCCGCGTTCCGGGCGGCTCGTCGGGTGGCTCGGCTGCGGCGGTTGCGGCGGAGATGGCGGTCGCGACGCTTGGATCCGATACCGGCGGATCGATTCGCCAGCCGGCATCGTTTTGTGGCGTGGTCGGTTTGAAGCCGACGTATGGAAGAGTGTCGCGCTACGGGCTGATTGCGTTTGCTTCGTCGCTCGATCACGTCGGCCCGTTTGCGAAGACGGTGAAGGAAGTTGCGCTGGTGCTGCGTACGATTGCCGGCCGCGATCCCATGGATTCGACCTCGGCTGAGGTTCCCGTGCCTGACTATGTCGCGGAACTGGAAAAGCCGGTGAAGGGCTTACGAATCGGCGTGGCCAAAGAATATTTCGGCGCGGGACTCGACGCGGAAGTTCGCGCGGCGGTTGAAGCTGCAATTCAAAAGCTGGCTGAGCTCGGATGCGAGGTCGTGCCGGTGAGTTTGCCGCACACCGAGTATGCGATTCCCGCGTATTACATTGTGGCCACGGCGGAAGCGTCGGCGAATCTGGCGCGCTATGACGGTGTGCGCTATGGCTTCCGCGCGAAGTCGAGCACGCTTTCCGAGATGTACCGGCTAAGCCGCGACGGCGGATTCGGCATGGAAGTCAAGCGCCGCATCATGCTCGGCACTTACGCGCTGAGCGCTGGATACTATGACGCGTACTATCTGAAGGCGCAGAAAGTGCGCACGCTGCTTACGCGCGACTTCGACGAGGCCTTCAAAAAAGTGGATGTCATCGCCGCTCCGACCTGCCCGACGCCTGCGTTCCGGCTGGGCGAGAAGATAAATGATCCGCTGGCCATGTATCTCGCCGATATCTACACCGTAACTGCAAACCTGGCGGGCATTCCTGGAATATCGGTTCCATGCGGCGAGAATCACGAGAAGCTGCCGATTGGGCTGCAGTTGTTGCTCGGCACTTTGACGAAGCAACGCTGCTGCGAGTGGCGCATGCGTATGAGCAGTCAAGAAACACGTAGGGACAGCCGCTCTCGGCTGTCCGGCGAGCGAAGCGAGCCAGTGTCTACACCAAACCCAGAGTTGCTGCGACTATATGCAGGTGCGGAGCTGCGCTCTTGCTGGGTGAACCGTTGGCGGGCTCTCGCTACGCAGAACCGAGGGCGGTGTTGACCCCGCATCCAACCGAAGCGGCCACGCAACGTGAATCCGTCTAAAGAGTTTCGAAATAGCGCTCGCCCGAACAAGCTCTGCACAGAATCCGCCCGTCGCGCAGAACTTCGCGGCGGAAATTGATGCCTTCACCGCACTCGGCACAGACGATGCGCTCGCCCTTGTATCCGGGGAACTCTTCCGCGGGGAGTTCGACCTTCACCCATTGCTTCGTGAATAAGTCGTCTTCCGGCATTTCGCGATAGGCCAGCATCTGCTGCTGGTTCTTGCTCTCGATTTCGGGATGCATCGCGCGCGCCAGCGCCTTGGACGACTCTTTCGCGGCGATGCGGATGGCTTTACCGGTGCTCACGTCTTTTATTCCCAGATCAACGAAGGTCGCGGCCATCTTTCCCCAGTCGCGAAATTTCAGGGCGCGCTTTCCGAGACGGCATCCGGTGACCAGGGATATGGCGTCGGTGGCGCAGCGGTCGATTTCGACGAACGTGACTAGACGTTTTCGATCTTCTTTGTTACCGCGAGGATCTTCGATGCCCAGCTTCTCCAATCCCAACATGGCTAAGCGCACTCCCAGCACTTGTCCGGCGCAGAGATGGCCGTGGGCCTGTTCGGCTTCGCGGAGATATTCGTCGAGAGAGAGCATAAGAATTTTGTAAGTAGCGGCCCGCCCTCAGCGGCTAAAGCCGGAACCCGTTGCGGCCCTGGCGGCACGGCTGAAGCCGTGCCCTACCCGTTCCTGCCTTTCCCATACAGTAAATCGAGACCTGCCCCAGATTGCAAATTACAAATTACCAATTGCTAGCTCTTTCTACTTTCTTCTCCAGCGCACGCCATCTTTCGTGTTCTCGACGATGATGCCGGCGGCAGTCAGCTCAGCGCGAATGGCATCCGATTCTTTAAACTTCCGTGCTTTTCTCGCAGCGTCCATTTCAGCCAGCTTGCGATTGATTTGTTCGTCGGCTAGCTGCGCGGAGCCAGCGATCTCCAGCAATTCGGCGCTGATTTCCTTTTCGCGACCCTCGGCTCTGGCCCAGTCGAGGATGGCTTTCATCTTGGGTTGATCGTCGTCTTTCAGCACGCCAAATATCTCGTCGAACTTGTCGAGCGCTCCTAGAAGCAGCTTCACGTCGTCCTGGCGAGCCTCTGCGGCATCGAACGCGGTATTGGCTCTGCGCAACATGTCGAACATGGCAGCTTGCGCTTCGGCGGTGTTTAAGTCATCGTCGAGGGCGCTCTTCATTCGCGCGGTGGTTTCTTCCGCCAATTGCGCCATCTGCGGATTCGAGCCTGCGGGGAACCGTGCGCTGGTCAGGCGGAAGCGGAAGTTGCGCAATTTCTCCACCGAGCTTGCCGCCGACTTCAAGCCATCGAAAGTAAAGTTCAGCTGATTGCGGTAGGGAACCTGCGTCAGCAGCCAGCGGATCGATGACGGCTTGTGCCCGCGCAGCACCAGGTCCCGGATGGTGAAGAAATTCCCGAGACTCTTCGACATCTTCTGGCCCTCGACCAGCAGAAAGCGCGCATGAAACCAGTAGCGGGCGAACTGCTGGCCGCTGAGCGCCTCCGACTGCGCGATTTCGTTTTCGTGATGCGGGAAAATCAGGTCTTCGCCGCCGGCGTGCAAGTCGAAACTCGGCCCCAGTTGCTCCATCGACATCACCGAGCACTCGATGTGCCAGCCCGGACGCCCCGGCCCGATCGACGTGTCCCACGAGGCCTCGCCCGGCTTCGGAGCCTTCCAGAGGGCGAAGTCGCGGGCGCTGTCCTTTTCGTATTCGTCGAGGTCCACGCGCGCGCCGTCGGTCATGCCGGCAAAATCTTTTTTCGAAAGCTTGCCGTACTCCGGAAACTTCGCAATGCGGAAATAGTAAGAACCGTCGTCGGTACGGTAAGCGAAACCCTTCTTCACCAGTTCGGCAATAAAGTCGGCCATGGCGTTGATGTGTTCGGTCGCGCGCACCAGAACGCGGCCGCTCGATGCCCAACGTAGCCGAATCTTCGAGGAAGGCCTGAGTAAACTTCGCCGTGTACTGCTGCACAGTCACGCCGTCGCGCGCGGAGTTGCGAATGATCTTGTCGTCCACGTCGGTGATGTTCATGACGTAGCGGACGTCGTATCCGCTCTGGCGCAGGAAGCGATACAGAAGATCGACGGCGATAAATGTACGGAAATTGCCGATGTGACCGTAGTCATAGACGGTCGGCCCGCAGGCGTACATGCGGACGCGGTTGCCGTCGAGCGGATGGAAGTCTTCGATCTTCCCGGAAAGAGTGTTATAGAGGCGCAGTGCCATGGATGATGACGAGTTCGCGAGTGCCGTACGAATCCTTCATTCTAGGTGCCCGCTGGAAAACGGGTCAAATGGAGGATCCCTAAGTCTCTATGGCTGCGCTTTGAGTGCGGGCGCGTGCGCATGCAGCCGGTGCTGTACCAGTAATGCGTAGTGCAGGGCGGAGACGATGGTGAAGATGAAGGTGGCGCGGAGGAAGGTGAGGCGCGCGATCCAGACCCAGCGTACGGGTTCAATCAACAGCAGCAGGACGAAGAAAATCGCGGCCACTTGCGCGAAGGTGTTGGCCTTGCCGAAGATGCTGGGACGAAAATCGCGCAAGCCGGCAATCATGAACAGCACGCCGCTGATCAGCAGGATGGAGATGTCGCGGCTGAACACCACGACCGTATATTTCCAGGGAATCAGCCGTTCGATCGAAAGCACAAGAAACAGGGTGCTCATCAGCATCTTGTCGGCGATGGGGTCGAGATACTGGCCGAGCACCGTCTGCTGGTGCAAGGTGCGGGCCAGGAGGCCGTCGAGGCCGTCGCTCAATCCGGCGAGAATAAACAGCGCCAGCGCCCATTTGAAATCGTGCTTGACCAGACTGATGACGATGAAGGGCAGAAAAATCATGCGCAGCAGCGTGAGCTGATTGGGCGCGGTCAGGATCTGCCGGAGGTTCACGGTTCGGTTTCTCCGCTGGCTTTGCCTCCGGATTTTGCCCCGGTGCTGCCGAGGAACTCGCTCACCAGAAGCGGGGCGGGATCGAGGCCGGTCTTCTGCGCGAAGCGCTGAGCGAGCGAGAGGATGTCTCCCTCGGGAAGATCCAGTTCCATGCGTTCCACGCGGTGCATGGGAAAGAAGACGACGCCGGAGGTGAAGGGCTCGCCGCTCTTGATCTGCGACGCCAGATCGTCGAACGACGTCACATCGACCCCTCGCAAGCTGAGTCCTTCCGCCGCAAGATTGAGAATCGCGCCCCAGAATTTTTCGCGCGGGTTGGCCAACGTCGCAATCACGAGCGCGCCGGGACGGAAGGGGCTGACAGTTTGCGGGTCCTGATAAAAGCTAGTGCTGGGCACGATGCGATTGTCGTCTTTGGAGTGGGGAAAATGCAAACGGAAGGCGCGGTGGAATGCGATCGCGATCTTGCAACAACTAACCGCCTCGGGACCGAGTTTACGGTCTATGGTTTTCCCGGAACTCGGTAGCTGTCCCCGATTTCTTTTATACGCGCTCTCGTCAGGTCGGCCTTACAGGTATTTATTTCAGTCGGTTCCATGCTCCCAACGCCAACTTGTATTGCCCCGACGGCCTGACAGTGGAGGTCGCGATACTGCGACCACGCTTTTTGGGCAGCCCGGACACTCGCTTGGTCCCTCGCATCCAATTGCTTTAGCGTTACTTCCAATGTCGAGTTCATTTGCCGATTTGCATTCTTGAACTCAAGGGCGAAGCAAGCATTCATAACATCCTGGGTTTCTGCGTCGCCGCAATGGCCAACCAGCTTACTAGCCGCGTCCTTCGCTTCAGGTCTATTCATCAACACATCCCACGAGTGCGCTGGCGTTGCGGGTTCCTGTCCGAACAGTTGTGAAACCAAGACGCAGATCACCATCGGGATCACTCCCCGGAGACTCTCCGAAACAGCCATCTTTGTGCCTCCTCACTGTGATGCAGAGCTAGCTAATCACTTAACAGATAAAAGCTATTGCAATTAGACGTTAAACGCAGAGTTTCCATTAGGTCACGGGTTTATCGCCAATTGTGAGTGCAAGTTGGCCTTAGTGTTCACTGTCATTCCGCACGGCCTTCAGGTCAATCCCCACCTGTTCTGCCTTCTTATAAAGATGCGATCGCTCCAGTCCCAGAGCACGCGCGGTGTTCGAGATCTGGTGGTGATTGCGTTTCAACTCCGACAGGATGGTTTGTTTCTCGAACGCCCGCACGCGGTCGGCTAACGGGCCGGCGCCAGCCGATGCAGAATCGAGCGCAGCAACGGAAGCGGGCAGCGCCAGCAACACGGTTTCGGAAGTGACTTCATCGGAAGTTGCCAGCAGCATCAGCCGCTCGACCGCGTTTCTGAGTTCGCGGACATTGCCCGGCCATGGCTCCTCTTGCAGCGCAGCCATTGCGTCTGCGGTGAAACGCATGGGTTTCCATCCGTTGACGGTGCTCACCTGCAGGGCAAAGTGCTCGATCAGCGCCGGGATGTCTTCGCGACGTTCGCGTAGTGGGGGCAGGCGCAGGGGAAAGACGAACACGCGGTGAAATAAATCCTGCCGGAATTTGCCATCGCGAACTTGCGCTTCTAGATCGCGATGAGTAGCAACGACGACTCGCACATCGACAGTGAAGGCGCGCTCGCCTCCAATGCGTTCCACTTCACCTTCTTCCAGCACGCGCAGCAGTTTGGCTTGCATGGGGAGCGGCATGTCGCCGATTTCGTCGAGAAAAATGGTGCCGTGCTGCGCCTGCTCGAACTTGCCGAGATGGCGGCCGGCGGCGCCGGTGAACGATCCTTTTTCGTGGCCGAACAATTCGGATTCGATCAGCTCCGCCGGAACCGCGGCGCAGTTCAGCGTGACGAACGGAGCACCCGCCCGCGGACTGCGCTCATGCAGCGTGCGCGCCACCAGTTCTTTACCCGTGCCGGTCTCGCCGAGAATGCAGACGCGCGTTTCGCTGGCGGCGACGCGTTCCACTTGCGCCATCACGCGGCGCATGGTCTCGCCTTTCCAAACGATCTCGTGTTTGCCGAGGCGGCGTTCCAGGTCGCGATTATCACGCTCGAGGCGGCCGAGCTTCAGCGCGTTCTCCACGGTCAGCAGTAGTTTTTCCGTGGAAATCGGTTTTTCCAAAAAGTCAAGTGCGCCGAGGCGTGTGGCACGCACGGCCATCTCGATGTGTGCCTGGCCCGACATCATGACGACCGGAGTCGACACGCCTTGCGCCTTGAGTTCTTCGAGAAGCGTCAGCCCGTCTTTGCCGGGCATGACCACGTCGGAGAGTATCAAGTCGAAAGTTTGCGATTTAGCCAGGTCCAAAGCCTTGTTGGCGTTGTCGCAGACGACGGCTTCGTGGCCTTCCAGACGGAACGCCCGCGACAGCGAAGCCAGCGTGTTGGCCTCGTCATCGACGATCAGTAAGTGCGCTTTTTGCGCCACGGTTCTTGACCTCAACTGAAATGCAAACCCAAATCTACCGCAGAGACGCTGAGTACGCCGAGAAATCGCACGGCAATTCAATGTGGAACGTGGTTCCCTTTTCTTTCGTGCTCTCGACTGAAATTTTGCCGCCGTGATCGCTTACCACCGACTGCACAATCGCCAGCCCGAGCCCCGTGCCATGCTGCTTGGTCGTGTAATACGGAGTGAACAAGCGTCCACATTCTTCCTGGGTCAGACCGGAGCCGGTATCGGAGACCGAAATTTCAATCCGATCGCCCAGGGTCGCGGTGCGAATCGTCAGCGCTCCGCCTTGCGGCATGGCGTCGATCGCGTTCAGTACGAGGTTTTGCAGGGCGCGATGCAGCAGATCGGGATCGGCTGAGATTTCGGGCAATGCTTCGGCCAGCTCAGTGTGCATTGAAATCTGACTCTTCTCCTGTAATTGCGCATGAAACACGCGCAGAACCGAGCCCACCACGTCGTTAACTTGCGTAGGCCTTCGCTGCGGCTGGGGCATCTTGGAGAATTCGCTGAAGCGGCCGATGATGGTTTTCAGATTATTGATTTCCGCCAGCAGTGTCGCCGTCCCCTCCTGAAAAACTTCCTCGAACATTTCGGGCGATTTTTGTTTTGCCCTCATCAGATTCTCAACCGTGACCTGCAGAGGGAAAAGAGGATTCTTCAATTCGTGAGCCAATCGCCGTGCCAGTTCTCGCCATGCGGCCACGCGCTCGGCCTGCAGAGTGCGGTCTTTTTGCTGCACTAGATCTTCCGTCATGCGGTTGAACGACGCGGCGAGTTCGCCCAGTTCATCGCCTGACTCAACTTCGACCTTGGTGGCGAGATCGCCGGCAGCGACGCGGCGTGCAGCTTCCGCCAGCGACACAACGGGGCGCGTGACGCGGGCGGCGAACCACAGGCTGGCCAGCACCGCCATCAGAATTCCTGCACCGCCGACCAGCATTGCGGTGGAGACGATCTGCCTTTGCAATTCGATTAGCGGACGCCGCGAACTGCCGACGAGTAGAACGCCCATCAGCTGCTGAGTCGCGCCGCCCTGATTCGGCGAGCTCTGATTCGCCGCACTAAAGATGGGTGTGGTGAGCGGGATGGCGTGAAAAACTTCGGCATCCGCGGAATCCGAAGTCCAGCGGATTACGCCCTGAGATTCCTGCAGCGTGTCGCGTACCTTTGCGACCAGCGGCGCGATCTTGTCGACGCCCGCGGCCGGCCCATTCAAGTCGAGCAGCGATTTCGGATTCCATTTTGCGTCCAGGTTTTGATACAGCAGTACGCGCGTTCCGGCTGGGATGTCGAGCGTCGAGAGGAAGCCCTGGTCGAGCCGTTCGCCTCCAATGACGTATAAAGGCTGTTCTCCGACGCGGGCCACGCGCATGGCAAACAGGCCGAGGGTCGCGCCATCCGGCAGCTCTTCGCGTTTTAGAAACGCTTCGGCCGGACCGGAGGCCGCGGGAGTCGTGGCTTGAGAAATCATTGTTTGAGAAGTCGCTGCTTGGGGAATCGCCGCTTCGGGATATCCAAATTTCGCCTGCCACTGCGAGGAGGAGAGGATGGTGCCGCGATCGTCGACAAGCTCCAGAAAGTCAAGCTGTTGCTGGCCGGCTAACCTGCGCGCCTCGCCTACGTACTCGCCTGCGTCCGTGGCGCCGCGGTTCATATCCAGAGCGATGCGCTGCACGGTTTCGCTGGCGGCCACCGACTCGACCTTGCGCGCCACGTCCTGTCCTCGCCGCTGGAACTCCGATTGAAACTGAGCGGCAACCGCATTCGCGCGGTCCTGATCCGCCCGTTCGAACGAGCGTCGAATGGTGCTGTACACCGACGCCGAAATGACCGCGACGCACATCAATACTGTCGCCGCAAACAACAGAAGAAGTTTCTTGCGGAAGCTCATCGCGAGCCCGCCTGAGGAAGTGAGTTTGCCCGCGAATCCGCTCGCGTACGCACGAACCGTTCCGCCGACCGTTGATCCGCAAGCCGCGAATCCGCCAACCAAAGATCAGCCAACGAAAGTCCTGCCCCGCGCCACTCCCCCAACCGGTCCGGTTCCCAGCCGCGTACGCGCGCACTCGCCGCACTCGCCACCGGCAAATGGAAAAGCGGGATGACGGAGTATCCCTCGAGCAAACTGCGCTCGGCTTGATACAGATCTTCGGGTGTGTTGCCGCGAGACGCCGCCGCGAATGCGGGCTGCGGCAATCCCAGTTGCTGCGCGGCCTCAGTGAGCGACGTCGCGGGGTCGGGACTCGGCAGCACTATGCGCATCAGGCGAATATCCTCCGCTCCCGACAACGATACTTGGATGGTGATACCTGCTTCGCGCGCGTTGAGGGCAATACGCTCGGCGATCAGTTGGGCTTGTGGGTCTCTCGGGTCGTAACTTAGACCGAAGCTCAGATTGAGCGCCGGTTGCCGCGAGTCTGCGAGTACGGTCCGGGCGCGCTGCGGATTCGCCTGCATGGAAAAGACCGCGCTGTAACCCGTCATCCAGTTGGGGAGAATGCCGGCGGCGGGTTCTCCCGCCCCTTTCAGCAGCACAGACTGAATGGGCTTGCGATCAATGGCGAGCGCCAACGCTTCTCGCAGGTGAGGGTCCTGTGCCTTTGAGTTCGCGGGGAAAACCAGCGCCAGCAATTCCACGGACAACGACAACGATGACGATGATGAGGGCGATGACGAAGTGTTGTGCCCCTGCGATCCGTTGGCTGCCTGCGCCGGTGTTTCAATGATGTCGGCCTTGTCCAGTTCGAGCGCGATGGCTTGGTCGCGCAGCGATTTGCCGAATTCGATTTCGACTGCGTCCACGAAAGGACGACCCGCCCAGCTCTCTTCATTCGCGGCGAGCTTGAGCACCTTTCCCGACTGCCAGTCGGCAACGAGGAACGGACCGGTGCCGATGGGAAGGCCGTTCCCATTACGCTTGAGCAACAAATTGCGCGGTAAAGCTAGTTCGGCGAGGAGCGAAGACATGGGCGTCTCGCTCTCGATCGAAACGGAATCCGCCGAGGCACGCACGTTCCAGCCAGGATGGATTGCGCCCAGAATCTGCGCGATGGTTTCGGGCGACGCGGGGCTGCCGTCGTGAAACTTCACCCCGTAGCGCAGCGTAAATTGCCAATGTCGGGCGCTCGGGTCACTCTGCCAGGCCACGGCTAGTGCGGGCTGCGGGCGGTCTTGCGCATCCAGGGTTACCAGAGTATCGCCGATCAACGAGAGCGTGCGCGCGAGGTCCCAGTAGTCAGCGGGCGTAGCGTTCACGGGAAGATCCAGCGTGCCCGGCGAGGATTGCAGCATGACCCGCAAGGTTCCGCCGTAGTGCGGACGCGTTGCCGCTGTTGCAGGCGTAGGTGTGGTCATGGCCGCAGTCACTGCCATGATCATGGCTGCGCTCAACAGTCTACGGCCGATCCAAAGTTGCCTTGAGCACGGGCAACTGCCGAGCTTCGCTCGGCCTGGACGGGCGAGGACGCCCGTCCCTCCACGTGCGGGGCTAATTGCCGCAAGAAATCGATACGCGATACGCCTCATACCATCCCGTGTCTTTTCGTCTTACGATTGCCGCCGCGCTGTTGCCGCTCGTTTCCGGCCACAGCGCAACAATAACGCCTCGCCCGTCGAACTCTACCGCTGAACTGGCGGCCACCGGATCGCGGTCCGGAATCTCGAACGCGCGCAGGCCATCGCGCTCCGTATCCCCGTGACCCAGGTTCTCGACCTCTGAGATCAGCAATTGCGTGCCCGTGCCGCAGTTGGAGCGAACCGTGGCCAGATCGCTGCCCCACTTTCCACTGCGGATCACCTGGTCGGTCATCCCATCCACCAGATGCAGCGATCCATCCACCGCCGCGAGCGCCCATAGCGTGTAACCCGATCGCGGAAGCGCGGCTGCCGAATAAAACGATGGAACGTTGGAGATTTTTCCGATACCCGGAGAGAGCGCTCCGGTGAAGAAATTGCGTGAGGCCGCAAAAAAGGCGCGCACGCTGCCGTCGTCAGGGGTCAGGGGCCAGGGATCGTCACTGTTGTTGCAGGTAAGCGTCAGTGCCGCGACCGCGTTGGAGGTCGACCGGCAGTAGGTTGCGGGCAGGTAAACGTCGAAAAGGTGATCGCGGCGCAGCAGCAGGCGTCCCCGCAAATCGCGGGGAAAGGGGCGCGAGTGAGCGATGGGCACCGAAGCTTCGAGTTCCCACGCTCTTGCTGGGTTCAGTCCAGCCGCATTCGCTCCCGGTTGACGATAGATCGCGACCATGCCGTCATCCAGCACGATCAGGCGAGATCCACCGGGCATTTCGACCAGCGCGACGTCGAGCATCGGTTGCTCTTGCGTGAACAGAAGCGTTGTCTTCAGAACCATCGGCAACGCGGCAGCGAATTGCGTTCCCGTTGGCGGCCGCGGCAGCGAGACCAGGGCGACCTTCTTTTCGTCGGAGCCGATCACGATCTCGGCCGTCCAAACGTACTCGCGCAGGCTCTCGGAGAGAACGACCTCGACCGTTCCCATCGACTGCTCGGCCTTGGTGGTGTGCACGCCTTCGACGTGCAACTCGGCTTCGAGCGCGCTGCGCACTTCGCGCACCGATTTCTCGTCGAGCGACGAACGGTTCGTGACCTCGAGCGCAACGGCGCCGGGCCCGGCCGCCGCGGCGATCTTGTGAGCCAGTTGGCGGGCGGTGTCTCCCAGGCCGGAAGCGCACAAAGACGACGGAAGAAAGACCGTCGCGAGCAGGAACGAAGTCAGCCAACTCAGCCGCAGACCGCTGGACTTTCGCGTGGACTCTCGAGAGGACTCTCGCGCTCGCATGTCGGGAATGGGCTGATTATAGCGCGTGGCTGATGGTGTCCTATTCATCTCTTTACTCTTGTTACTCTTGGGCACGGTGTATCCCTGTGTCCCTCTGCGTTTCTCTGTGGTCGAGGTTCTTCTTTAACCACAGGGAACACAGGGGAACACGGGGGGAAGCTTGCCCTTCAACTATTGCGGTTCGACTATTGCTGAGATTTGCCCTCGGACGTTTCCACGTCCTCTGCCTGGCTCACGTGATTCGGAGCGCCCATGCCGCGCAGCACGTCGTTGGTGAAGAAAAACTTGCCGTCGGCCGGGACCATCATGATCTGCAATTTGTCAGAGAGGCGTTCGGCGACGATTTTATTGATCAGCAGCGGATTCTGCTTCAGGATCGCGGCCTCGCTCGCCATACGCTCGGCGTCGGCAGAAGCGGTCAAGCGGATGCGCTCGGCCTCGGCTTGCGCCAGAAGTTTGCGGCGTTCCCCCTCAGCTTTGCTGTCGATGAGTTTGGCCTCGCCGGCTGCCTCGGCATTTTTGACCGTGGCTTCCTTGCGGGCTTCGGCTTCGAGCTTCGATTGCTCAATCTGCTTCTGTTTCAGGGGGAGCGTGTACTGCATGGCATCGGACTCGCCCTTGGCTTGCAGCACTCTCACGGCAGCCTGTCCTTCAGCCTGTTTCACTTCTTGAACCTTGGTTGCTTCGGCGTCAGCTTCGGCGATCTTTACTTGCTTCTGGTGGATCTCAGTCTCCACGCCCATGCGATCGTTCTCCTGCTCCTTCAGCAGCAGAGACTCGAGGCCTTTGGCGTACTCCTCCGGCAGCTCGATGTCACGCAGCATGACTTCCTTCACCACGATGCCGTCGGCGGCCAGCCGCTTGCGAATCATTTCGGCGGAGCGCTGGCGAACCTCTTCGCGCTTGGCGGAGAAAACTTCGCGAACCGTGTAGCCCGGCACCAGTTCACGCCACGCGGTCGCAACCACGGGCGGGACGATTTCTTTTTCCAGAGGCTGCGGCAGATTGGCTTCGATGTAGTCGAGATGTTTGGGGTCAATCTGGTAACGGACGGTGATGGCTAGACCCAGGGTGAGTCCTTCTTTCGCCTGCACGTGCAGCGGTTCGCCTTTTGCCGCGCCTTTCGCCAACGAATCTTCGCTGATGCCGGTGGTGAACAACTGGTCCCGCGTATTGAACATTTCGACCCGCTCGACCAGCGGTACCACGAAGTGAACGCCCGGATACAGAGTTCCGGCCAGCGTGCCTTTGGTCTGGCTCACGCGCACGCCGGCCATTCCGCTGGGCACGATTACGATGCCAGCCGAGATCAGCAAAGGAGCCCAGGCCAACATCACCAGCGCCACCGGAATGCGCCAGCGGAAAGTGGGTTCAGGTCCGGGCGCGGGCGTGCCTGCCGCGGGATCGAAATTCATGCGTCTGCGCCGATAGGCAATCAGCAGATAAGCATCGTAAGAGAGAATTCCAGCGGCGATCACGAACATCGCGATTCCCGCACTCAGTAGCAAGTATTTCAGTAGCAGCATGGTAGTGCTCCTTTCAATTCTTTTGCGCCTGTTCAGAAACGTGTTTAGGAAGTTCCGGGCGGCGGGCAAAGGCCACACGGACGACTTGTCCAAAGATGAGTTCTTCGATCAGCAGCGACGCGGCCAGCGAGAACGTCAGACCGCCGATGACGACCAGCCCTTGCAGCAGCGTTTCCATGATTAGCCTCCTGCGCCTTCGCAGGAAGAAAAAGCAAACGGAGAGCCAGAGCTAGGCGATTGAAAATAAGGGAGTTAATGTCGCGTCTGGAATGGATCGCGTGTCTTCAGAAACGCAGGCGTGTCTAGGGGAACACGGGGTTGTGCCGGCTTTGGCGGATCCCGAGATGCGCCCGGTGCGGCTCGCCGCACAGCCACAGGTGATGCCAGTCACCGCGCGATGATTGCTCAACGGGTAAACTAGCGTCGCCAGGTTGGCCAACTGACCGCTAGCCTGCTTCCCCCAGCATTTGCGCCAGTCGAGAGGCATTGCCATGAAGCCTTCTTCGGTTGGATGTTTCCCCCAAATATTGTTCTTGATGTGGATCAGCGTCGGCGCTGTTCCGATGAGCCTGTCCCAGCCTTTCGTCTCTTCGTCCACACGGAATACGGTGGTTCCCGCGCCCGTGCGGGAACGGCTACCGCGAGCGATTCCGGGGGCCAGGTTGTGTTGCGGGAACGAAATTGACTATCTCGGGGTGTATTCCTCGGACGGAAAATTCAGAACGACGACACGAGTCGATCATGACAGCGCCCGCGCGCGGGACTCGCGTTCAGGTTCCTCTGGGGCTTGGTCGCGGCCCAGTGAGGTTCCCGATTTCATCAATCTTCACCCCAGGGAGCGTGTCGAAGAGAACTATGAACCTCCCGCCCGCGCTGTCAAGCCGGCAAGAGGAAAGTCGATGCTGGCGGCGCTGCGGGACAACGTTGTCACCCTGGTTTACGGGCGAGAGCGAATTCTTCTGGCGCCTCATCACGTTGCGGTTGACTCCCGCGGACGCATTCTCATTGTTGATCCTGACCTCCGTGCCGTTCACATCCTCGGGAACGGCGATTCCTTCCGCATCGCCGGCGGCCCGCAGCGCCGCCTGTTGCTGCCCAATGGGATTGCGGTGGACGCTGCCGACAATATTTACATCGCCGACTCCGAGCGCGGACTCGTTCTGGTGTACGCTCCCGACGGGAAGTTTCTCCGCTACATCGGCAAGCGCGGAGACGAGAGTTTGTTTCACTATCCCACGGCGATTGCCATTGACCGCAACCGTGGCCGCCTGTTTCTGCTCGATTCGCCACGTAACGTCCTGTTCGTGCTCGATCTCGAAGGCAACATCCTCAAACGCGTCGGCCGGCCTCGCCCCCATGCCATCGGAAAAGTCAACGGTGAGACCATTCCGATGGACCTCGACTATCCCACCGAGATCGCAATCGGGAACCACGAACTCGTGGTGGTGGATTCCGTCAATTCGCGGCTCCACGTCATGGATCTGGAGTGCAGGCCCTTGGCGCAATTCAGGATTCCTTCCATCCCAGGCCCGCCCAGGGTTGACGACGTGGGACTCGCCGTGGACCTGACGGGCAATATCTATGTGAGCAGCGCCCGGGAGTCACAAGTCAAAATTTACAGCCGCCATGGCTCCCTGCTCGGTTCTTTTGGCCGAACCGGCCTGGAAATTGGAGAGTTTAATTCTCCCGCCGGCCTGTGGATTGATGGGACAAACCGCCTCTATGTTGGGGACACGAACAATGGCCGGGTCCAAGTGTTCCAACTCAGCCAGAACCTCGAGGCCGCGAGGAATGCGGGCTTCAGCTCAACCGAATAGAGGTCTCGACGAACTCCAGCCCTGATGTTCTCTCCTCTTCGGTAGTTCGGCAAAGACGGCCACCAGGGTCTTCATCATCGATGAGACTTTGCGTCTTGGCGTTATCCCTGGCGGCGCCGAAGGTAAGGCCGGAGTTACGGTCAAGTAAAAAAGCCGCCATCAGACTTGCGCTGATAGCGGCACCCAAGGAGTACGAGGAAAACTTGCCTGGCGAAAACCAGAACAACCAAACTCGAATTAGCCGCGCAACAGCTTGCGCCGCATCGCCCCTGCTATCCCGATCAGGCCTGTCGAGAGCAGCATCAGGCTGCCCGGTTCCGGGGTCGACAGCGCCGTTTGCGAATAGCCGATGAATTCCTGCGGTCCGTGGCCCGGGCTTCCGCCGGCCGGCGTGTACAGCACCAGCCCTTTGAATCCTCTTGCCGGCGCGTGCTGCGCCAACAGCAGAGCGCTGCTGTCGAGGGCGAGCGCCGCAGCGTTCGTCGTGCTGCCCTTGCTGAACAGGTTCCACACCGCCAAGTTCCCGACGTTGGCGTCAATCGTTCCATTCATCACGCCCAGAAAAATGATGCCCGCGGCCTTGTAGTCCTTGATGTCCAAGCCAAAGAAGCCTTTGCCGGAAAGCAGGCCGCTAACGTGAGCGCTCCAGCTCTCGCCCGCCGAGATGTGGTTGTTGAACGAGTCACACATCAGTGGCGTCGCCTTTCCGCCGTTAATCGAGAAATAGTAAGGATAAGTGTAATAACCGCCGGAGGCGTTCGTGCCCGGGTAAAGAAACGTCATATTGACCGTGGTGGAATTGGCCGAGGCCAGTGTGGAGAAAGAAAGGGCTACAACCAGCAACAAGAGAAGGCGGCTACGTAACATGATGGATTCTCCAAGAACTGACTCGATTTCGATTACTCTCGTTTTCGACCAGTTTTCAAGACGGGGAGGACGCGATAGAGAAGTGCAACCGCAATGCCAATACGCGCACAGGCTTATGCTTGTCTTTGTAAAGGCTTGCAGGTAGTGGCTATCTGGGATGTGAAAAGAGTTGCAGGCGCTCCGGGCGCTGTGAGGAAGTCAATCGGCGCTAGTAACAACTGTCAGTAACTTAAGGTAATCGGAAAGAAGTAACCGTGGCGCCGGCTGTCCAGCCCGGTTCTACGGAGTTGCCTTTCCCGAGGCATGAAACTGCACCTGGACCACGTCGTCAACTCTCAAGAAGAGCTTGCTGGGATTCTTCATTCCCCACCGCACGTATGGAACCTGAAACGAAGCCTTCGCGCTCCAGGCGCTTCCTGCGAAGGTTACTTCGACGGGAAACGTAACTTCGTGTTCAGCGCCCTGCATCGTGAACATGCCGTGAACCTGGAGCGTGGAAGCGCCCGACGCAGCGAGTGCGCCATCGGCGTGATCGGGGCGGAAAACGATCTCGGGATAGCGCCCACTCTCAATCACATCCTTGTGCATTTTGTTGTCGCGCGAAGAATTGCCGGTCTTGCCGCTGGTGGCGTCGAACGCGATTTCTCCGCTGGCCTTGCCGGTTGCGGGATCGAAATGAATGACGCCGCGCTTCAACAGGAACGCGCCCTTCACCGTGTGCAGGTTGCCGGCCAGAGTAATATCGGCCCCACTGCGAGCAGGGTCGAGTTGCAGCAGGAGTTCGCGGGTAACCGGCGCCGCCGGCTGTGCCGCCAACGCCGCGACCACGGCTAGCAGGCCGATCGAACTAAGAACTATCGAACGTGACACCGTTGTCATAGTTACCGAGTCATAGATACCGTTGTAAGAACTGAGAGGGATTTCGACGGGTCCTCGATACGTCAGGCTTTCAGCAGCTCCCACCCCAAAGCCATTCCGTTCGCGAGGTGATCTCGCGTCGAGCCTGCGCCCACGTGCATCGCCAACATTCCAGCCAAGGAGCGGGGCCTCGACTGGAATACCTGCATGGCGCGCTGCCGTAGATGGGGATGTTTGGCCATGAACAACATCATGCGGGCCATCAGAACGGGACGGCGCATCAGCCTGCGATGACCGTTTTGATAGCGAGCCAGGTCTCCGCTCACCAGGCACTCGCCGAGCAGCGCGGCTTGCCGAAAGGCAAGGCAGAGACCTTCGCCTGTAATGGCGTCCACTCCACCCGAAGCGTCACCCACCAACACGGTTCGGCCGCGATACACGCGCCGCAATCTTCGCGTGACTGTGATGGCGCCTCGTTCACTGGAAGTGTGTTCCGCATTTTCGAGCCGTGCGCAAAGTTCGGGAAATTCCCCAAGCGCATCTTCGAGTCGCAGCCGCAACTTCGGCCTGGACGAAACCAGCGCCACGCAAACTTCTTCGCGGCTGACCGGCGTGACGTAAACCTGGCAGTGACGGCCCCAGTACAGCTCCATGAATTCCGTCCAGGGCGTAACCCGGTAGTGGCGGCGGAAGCCGAAGCGCAGATTCTTGTTCTGGGGTGTTTCCAAGGTTGCACCCCGATCCAGCTTTGCCCAGCCGCGGACGCGGGAATTGGTTCCTTCGGCGCCCACCACCCAGCGCGCGCGCACCAGTTCTCCGCCGACGAGCGCGCCTTCTGGATGCAGCCCGGTGACCGCCGCCTGCCACAGCAGGTGAACCCCGCACGCCGCCGCATGATCCACCAGAATGCGATGCAGACGCGTACGCCGGATTCCGTACGCGGTTCCGCGAGGGAACTCAGCCTCGGCGATGACGCCCTCGCTCACGAAACGTATGCCGCGGAAGGGATACGCTTCGCCTTCGGGAATCGCGATGCCGAACTGGTGCAGCGCCTCGACTCCGTCGGGCATCAGTCCCTCGCCGCAAGGCTTGTCGATGGGCGGAACCGCGCCGTCCGCCAGCACCACGCTCAAACCGCGACGGCGCGCGGCGATGGCCGCCGTCAGACCGGCAGGTCCGCCGCCGGCCACGAATACATCCCACGTATTTGGAACACAGTCCACCAGAAGCGTCCTTTATCCGCTGTTCTTAGCTTTTGGCTTCCTGCTAAAGGCTAAGAGCTAAGAGCAGCTCTTCCTACCACTCCAGCAAAATGAATTCCGAGCAGAACCCCGGACCCATCGCGGCCAGCAAGCCGAGCGTGCCGGGCGCGGGGCGGCGATTCTTCATGACTTCTTCGAGCACCACCAGCACCGAAGCCGACGACAAATTGCCCGTCCGGCGCAGGCACTCCCAGGAGACGTCGAGTTCACCATTCTTCAAGCCCAGCGTCTCGGCCGTCGCTTCCAGAATCTTCGGCCCGCCCGTATGCAGCACCCAGCTGCCGATGTCGGCGCGAGTCAGTCCGCGCCCGGCCAGAAACTCGTCGAGATCGTGCGCCAGATTGTTTCGCACCAGGTCCGGAATTTCGCGAGAGAGAATAATGCGAAAGCCCTTTTCCGACACGTCCCAGCCCATCATTTCTTCGGTGCCGGGATAGAACACGGAGCTAGTGGCGAGGATGGCTGGCCCGGAAAGCCCGCACACAGCCTCAGTCCCAGCCACAATCACCGCGGCTGCGCCGTCGCCGAACAATCCGGCCGAAATCAGGTTGGCCATCGAGAGGTCCCCGCGCTGCAGCGTGAGCGAGCAGAGTTCCACCGACAGCACCACCGCGGTCTGATCCGGGTATGCGCGAACATAATCGGCCGCGCGCGAAATGGCCGCCGCGCCCGCCACACAGCCCAGCCCAAAAATCGGGACGCGGCGAATGTTTCTGCACAATCCCATCTGGTTGATCAGCAGCGCGTCGATCGATGGACTGGAAATGCCGGTCACGGAAACAAAAAAGAACGCGCCCAGATTCCGGCCGTGCAAGCCCGCGGCCGCCAGCGCGCCGGTCACCGCTTTCTCCCCCAACTCTTTCGCGGTGCGAATCCAGTGATGGTTGGCCTCGCCCCAGGTTTTCATCTTCAGATATTCTTCTTTGGGAAGCGAGAGGTAGCGCCCGTCGACCTTCACATGACGATGCAAACGCCGCAGCACGTGCGGGTTTTCGATCTGATCGCCCCAGTACTCCTGCAAGGCCTCGAGCAGCATCTCCTGGGAGTAGTAATGCTGGGGAAACGCGCTCGCCGCGCCGACAATTCGCATGGTTGTTTCCTCTCGAAGGCCCGGGCCGGTCTCGCCGTCGCTACCCCCGAATCGTATGCCCATAAATATAGTTCAGATGCCGATTCGCAGTGTTAGAGTATGTAATTTGTATGTAACTTCTGGAGGCAGGTTTAACCCGTGAAATTCATTGTCGGACTGTTACTCGGCCTCGCCCTCGTTCCCTTCGGAGCTTATCTGTATTTCACCGGAGGCGCTGCTCCCGTTGCCACCACCGACTCCGACATGCCCTTCGAGAGATTCTTCGCCAAGAAGGCCTTGCGTGCGCGCATTGCGAAAGACATGCCGAAAAGTGTCCCCATCCAGGCGAACGAGGCCAACTACCTGGCTGGCGCTGACCTTTACAAGCAGCATTGCGCCGTTTGCCATGGCTTGCCGCTGACGCCGGCAACGGCGGTTGCAAAGGGAATGTATCCGAAGCCGCCGCTGCTGCTGGAGGGCAAGGGCGTCACCGACGATGAGCCCGGCGAAAGCTATTGGAAGATTTTCAACGGCATTCGCCTCAGCGGCATGCCCGGCTTCAGCAAATCGCTTTCTGAAACGCAGATGTGGCAATTGGCGCTCCTGCTGGCCAATGCCGACAAGCTGCCACCCTCGGCAAAAACGGCGCTGGTCGCGCCAATCACGTCGAGCGTGCCTGCGATGACCATGCCGCTCATGTCGCCCGTACAGCCCGCGCCGGCGTTCCCCAGTTCCGGGCCGCCAAAGTGAGCGGATTGAACTCAAAGAAACCACTGAACGCTAACTCCCAAGCCTCATCTCGCGCTATCGTGTAGGCATGGCGTTTGGCCGTCCCAGAAAACTCTTCACCGAAGCCGAGCTTTACGAATACGCCGTGGGCGCACTGGCGCGCCGCATGCGTTCGGTCGCGGAACTGAAGCGCCTGCTGCGCAACCGTGTCGAAGCCGATACGGAAATCGGCAAGACGCTGGTGGAACTGATTGTGGTTCGCTTAAAGGACCAGGGCTATCTGAACGACACCAAATACGCGACAGCCTTTTCCTCGTATCGCCGCGACAACGAGAAATTCGGGCGCACCCGAGTCGTCAACGACCTGAAGGCGAAGGGAGTGCACGGCGACGTTATCGAGAAAGCAGTCTCTTCCGTCTATGACGGCGTGAAAGAGGAAGACCTTGCCCGCGCCTACCTCCGGCGCAAACGCCTGCAGAAGCCGAAGGACAAAGACCAGAAACAGGCAGCCCGCATCTTCCGCAATCTGATGCGTGCGGGATTCGGTCCCAAGACCATTTTCACGATCCTGAAAAAATGGGACGTGGACGAAGAAACTCTCACCGAACTCGAGAACGAGACTCCCGAGGCGTAAGCCCAGGTTTCAAAGTTCCAAGGTTTCAGAGTTTCAAAGATTCGTTACGGTCCAGGGCGCACGGCTTTGCCGGCATCCTTGAGACCCTTGAGACTTTGGGACCTTGAAACCTTGAAACTCTGAAACCTAGCTCTTGTCCTGCTTGCGCCCATCCCTCAACTCTGATAAAAGTTTGCATCTGAAGAACTCTTAAATTCCTCTGGAGGAGCTATGAAAGCGAAGTTCTCTTTGATGATGACGATCGCAGCCGCGCTGCTGGCGCTGACTGCGTTTTCGTATGGCCAGGCCGGAACCGACGTGAAGAAAGCAGCCGAAGATACCGGCAAGGCAACCGACACAACCGCGAAGAAGACGGCGCACGTCACCAAGAAGGCCGCCGTGAAGACCGGCGATGCCACTGAAAAGGCTGCCGACAAGACCGAAGCTGCCACTGATGCCGCTGCGAAGAAGACGGCGCATGCCACCAAGAAGGCGGCCGTGAAGACTGAAGCAGCCAGTGAAAAGGCTGCCGACAAAACCGAAGCTGCCACGGAAGCCACGGCGAAGAAGACGGCGCACGCCACCAAGAAGGCTGCTGTGAAGACCGGCGAAGCCACGGAAAAGGCCGCTGACAAAACCGGCGATGCCACCAAGACTGCTGCCAAGGACACCGGGAAAGGCGTGAAAAAAGGCACGAAGGCGGTCGGCAAGGACGTGAAAAAGGGCGCCGAGAAGACCGAAGAAGTAGCGAAGTAAATCTGACTTCCGACGACGGCGTCGAAGTGCCGGCTGCGAACAGTTTGCGCGGCAGGACTTCGACGCCGCCGGTCTAGGTTTCCCGATGGAGCGCCGGGCTTCCCCGCCCGGCTTGCCCGGAGAGGTGCCCGTCCCTGAACCTCGGCTTCCGCCCGGCGGTTGACCTCGCAGTTTCTCCCCGTGCTTCCCTACGCCCCCTGCGTTGAGGGGTTCGCCGTTTCATTTAGAATTAAGCATCCATGCCGACAGGCTCCGAGATTCGCCGCAAGTTCCTGGACTTCTTCATCCAGAAGGGACACCGCGAGGTGCATTCCTCGTCGCTCGTCCCGGCCAACGACCCGACGCTGCTCTTTACCAACGCCGGCATGAACCAGTTCAAGGACGTTTTCCTCGGCCTCGAAAAGCGGGACTACGCGCGGGCAACGACCTCACAGAAGTGCGTACGCGCCGGCGGCAAGCACAACGATCTCGAAAACGTAGGCTTCACCAATCGCCACCACACGTTTTTCGAGATGCTGGGAAATTTTTCGTTCGGCGACTACTTCAAGAAAGATGCCATCGCCTACGCCTGGGAGCTGATCACTTCACCGGAGTGGTTTGGGATTGACAAAGACAGGTTGTACGTCACGATATTTGAGGGTGCCAGTATTCCCCATGCTGACATTCCACGCGACGATGAGGCGGAGCGCTTGTGGCTTGAGGTAGGCGTTCCTAAGGAACGCATTTTCGCGATGGGGATGGCGGACAATTTCTGGCAGATGGGCGACACCGGTCCCTGCGGTCCATGCAGCGAGATTCACTACGACATGGGTCCCGCAGCAAGTGATCAAGGACACACCGACTGCGCCTTCACTTGCGACTGTGGGCGCTACGTAGAGATCTGGAATCTGGTCTTCATGCAGTACAACCGCTCAGTCAGTGTTCAAAACAGGATCGCCGTCTATGGATTCATGGAGCTCCCCAAGCCATCGATCGATACCGGTATGGGACTCGAGCGTGTGACAGCGGTGCTGCAAGGCAAGATTTCGAACTACGATACGGATTTGTTTGCGCCGCTGATCGATCAGGCAGCCGAGTTGATTCTTAGACAGAATCCAAAAGGGAAGATCGTGACTCCGAATCAGCCGTTCGTTGCTGCTTCATTGCGAGTCATCGCGGATCACGCGCGGGCTGCGACGTTCCTGATTTCTGATGGAGTTGTACCTTCCAATGAGGGAAGGGGATATGTACTGAGAAAGATCATTCGGAGAGCAATCAGACACGGCCATCTGCAAGGCGCGTCTCGTCCGTTTCTTTGGGAAATGGTTTCTGGGGTTACGGACCATATGCAAGACGCATATCCAGAATTGAGAGAGTCCAAAGGTCGCGTCGCCGAGGTCGTCAGGACCGAAGAACAGCGCTTTGCTCATACCCTTGAGCTAGGCCTTACCAAGCTAGAGGAAGATATTGACTCGCTGTTTGAAGAGTCAATGCGCGAACGCGGGTCCCTACCTGGACCGGATGTCCCTAAGACTGTTGTACGAAATATGTTCGTGTCGATGCTGAGAGATCGTGGACTGAGCATAGTCTACCCGGGCGAAAAAGCATTTAAGCTTTACGACACCTTCGGATTGCCTATTGATTTCATCGCGGACACGTGCAGGGACTCCGGCGTGGTTCTCGATCAATCCGGCTTTGATGGGGCGATGGAAGAACAAAAGGCCCGTGCCCGCGCCTCCTGGAAAGGCGCAGCCAAGCAGACAGCCAATCCTGCTTACCAGCAACTCCCGAAATCTGATTTCGAAGGCTATCGTCAGACTCGCTCCGACAACTGCGAAGTCCTCGCCATCATTAAGGGCGGCCAGGGCGCGCAGGAACTCAAGGCCGGCGACTCCGGCGAGATCATTCTCGATCACACCCCCTTCTACGCCGAGTCCGGCGGACAGGTTGGCGATCGCGGGGTACTCTACTCCGACGATCACAACACCATCATTGCGGAAGTCACCGGATGCTACTACCCGATTCAGGGGGTGAGAGCACATCAAGTTGTTGTCAAGTCTCTGGGTTCCGGAAAGTCAAAATCCCCATCCTCCCCAAGAACCGGGGAAGGATGGGGCACCCGTCTTTCAGAGATGGGGGTGCCCCACCCTTCCCCTTCAGGGGAGGGTGGGTCTTTTGACTTCATGATTCGCGTTGGCGACAAAGTCGACGCCGTCGTCAACACGGAAACGCGCGCGGCGACTATGCGCAACCATACGGCCACGCATCTGCTCCACGCGGGTCTGCGCGAAGTGCTGGGCAAGCATGTTAAGCAGGCGGGATCACTCGTTGCTCCCAATCATCTGCGCTTTGATTTCTCGCACTTCACCGGCGTCGAAGACGAGGAGCTACAGGACATTGAAGACATCATCAACAAAGAAGTTCTGCGCAACGAACGGGTCGAGATCGTCGAAAACGTTCCGATCGAAGTGGCCGTCAACGAGTATCACGCGATGGCGCTGTTTGGAGAGAAATACGGCGACAAGGTGCGCGTCATCAAGATCGGAGATTTTTCCACCGAACTGTGTGGCGGCACGCACACCGGAGCTACCGGCGAGATCGGACTGATCAAGATTTTGAAAGAGGGGAGCGTATCGTCGGGCGTGCGACGCATCGAGGCCGTGACCGGCGAAGGCTCGCTGCGCCACTTCCGCCAAGATCACGAACTGGAAACCGTGGTCGCAAGCCTCGTCGGGCCCACCCTTTCGCAAAAAACGCGAAAGGATGGGGCACCCGCACCCGGAGAGATGTTGGCTTCTCCGGCCGAGGCGTTGAGACTGGAACTTGAAAAGAAAGACGCCGAAATCAAACGCCTAGGGCGCGAACTCGATCAGGCGCGGATGAAGTCGGCATCGTCGAGTACGGCCAACATCAGCGAAAAGGTCAAAGAAATTCGCGGCGTCAAAGTCCTTACCCACCGGGTGGACAATCTGGAGCGCGCCCAGATGCGCACACTGGTCGATCAGCTTCGCGACAAGCTCGGCTCGGCCGTGGTCGTGCTGGGCTCGGCGTCAAATGGAAATGTTTCGCTGATTGTCGGTGTAACCAAAGACCTTACCAGCCGCATTCAGGCCGGAAAGGTCATCGGCCCGGTGGCGCAGAAAGTGGGCGGCAAGGGCGGCGGGCGTCCGGACCTGGCCGAAGCGGGCGGCAAAGACGCGTCGGCGCTGGACTTGGCGTTGAGTGAGGCTTACAGTGTCGTGGATTCGCTGTTAGCGTAGAAATCATTTAGGGGCCCACAATGGATGATCGTATCCATTTCGTCGAGCACAAGGGCAAGCAGATTCTGCTGATCGACTATTCGCACGCCAATGCGCACGAAATGCAGCTTCTTCTGGAGCATGTGCGGGTCACGGTGGCGCAGCACGGGCACGAGTCGCTGGTCACGCTCGCCGACTTCACAGGCTGCACTGTGGATCACGCGGTTGCTACCAGGATCAAAGAAGTGTTGACGCTCGACCGGCCGTTTGTGAAGAAGACGGCGTGGGTCGGCGCGGAGAGTATCCCGCGTGCCTTCATGGAAAACTTCCACAACTTTTCCCGACGTGAGATTGTGACGTTCAATACGCGGGAAGAAGCGATGGACTGGCTGGTCGGAGAATAGGTCTCAGGTGTTAGGTCTCAGGTCTTAGGAAAACCCCTTTCCTGTGATTCACCCTACACCGGCGAGCATGCCCTGCGACTATTCGAACTGCCGCTTCATCATGGCGATCGGTTCGATCGCCAAATCATTGCTCAGGCATTGTCGGAGAAGATTCCAGTGGTGACGCCTGACGAAAGGTTCAAGCTGTATAGCGGCCTCAAGGTTATCTGGTGACGGGAGTGGCCAGGTCTTAGGTCTCAGGAAAATCTCTTCGTTGACGACTGCGCGACGGTTTGACCCGGGTGCCACAGCCTTTCCTAAGACCTGAGACCTAAGACCTGAGACCTGCCTTTCTCAGCTTCTCCACCTCAGCGTCACCGGCCCCGTCATCGGGTGCCTAAACTCGCCGCCGTTCTTCTTCATTTCCAGCATGGCGTTCTTCAATCCGAAATACCACTTTGCGGGGCGGTCGGCGTCGTCGATCAGCATCAGGTGCGGATTGTGTTTCAGTCCCTCGGACTGGAGTTCCATGGTGCGCCGATCCTGCTCCACGAATTTGGCGAAGACGAATTTCAGCAACTGGGGGCCGAAGGGAATCCAGCGAAACAGGTTCCAGGCGGCCACTACGTCGATGCGGCATTGGTTGCGCGTGATGGGAGTGACCGTAGTCAGGCTGGAGAACCAGTATTTGCCGGCGCGAATGATTTCCGATCGCAGGTTGGGCAGGACGAAATCGATGGTCGTCGAAATCGAATCGGCGTCGGCGTAGAGGCGCAGCAGTTTGTAGGGAGCGCTGTTCGAGCTGGGAGTGTGCGCGCTCATGCGGAATCCGTAGGGGATAGGTTCGAAGTTCTTCCGCTTCTCGTGAATCGATTCTTGGGTGCGCCACCACCACGCCTGGTGTACGAAGGGGCCGTGCGCGGGATCCATCAGGCCGATGATGCCATGGTCAACCGAGCACGGCAGGTCGGCGGTGAGATAGGCGCGTTTGTAGTGTTCGCTGAATTTCGGAATTTCGGGCGCGGGCATCGGAGCGGGCGCGGGTTTGGAGAATCCCGCTCCGGCTGGGCCCAAGTCGGGGAGGAACACCCAGACGAAGTCGTCTCGCTCCTCGCACGGATAGCGGCCGGCGTAGATGCGGTCGATTTTGAGATTCTGATCGGCGACTAACGAGGGAATCAGCCTGCACTGGCCGGTGCGGGCGTCGAATCTCCAGCCATGGTACGAGCATTCAATTTGCTCGCCGTCGAATTGTCCGCAGGAAAGCGGCATGCCGCGATGAGGACAGGCGTCGCGCAGGGCAAAGACTTTGCCTTGTTGGTCGCGTCCTCGTCCAATGACCAGGGGCTGTTCGAGGAGCATGGTCTTTGCCAGTTGTCCGCGGCGAAGCTGGCCAGCCGGCAGTGCGCGGTACCAGTAGCCGAAGAGCATGAGCGCATCGGGCGTCTGCCACCCCAGCGGGCCAACATCGGGCCCGCCGGGGGCCCCGGTCTGGGACTGGAGTGGAAAGTCGTCAGGCATTGGACAGGTGAGAATACCGCAGCCGCTGCAAAATCAAAACCTGGAACCGCCGAGACGCGGAGAACGCTGAGAAAGATGAAGGGAAATCAAAAGCTTGAACCACGGAGGACACGGAAGAGCACGGGCGAAATCTGTGCAATCGGAACCCCTAGTTCAATTTAGATATTGTCATCCTGAGCAAAGCGAAGGACCTGCTTTCTCTTGCGCTGACTAGACAGCAGGTCCTTCGCTTCGCCCAGGATGACAACCAAGCTTAGGTTGCGAATCTAGAAGGCAAAGAGATTAAGTACGCAATCTGCAGCTTAGGCGCGTTCTTAACTGGACGTACGCTTCGCGGGCTACGCCTGGTTCTTCGATGTGAGTCAGGAAGAGCTTGCGCAGCGCGGCGGTAGTCAGGCGACCCTCGATGTAGGCGTCATAGAGGTCGGTGCCGGTGAGATATCCGAGTTGCTCGGCGACGTATTCATACTTGCGGCCGGTGAAGGTTGGAGCCGGAGCGCCGCGGAGATCCCGCTTACGGTGTTCGGTCAGGAAGTCCAGAACTTCAACGGCATCGGCAAAGGGAAGCGAGGTCTGAAGTTCGAGATCCTCCCGCGTCACGTCGAACAAATCCGCTATGTCGGTATCGCGGAGAGCGGGACGCGCGGGATGTAAGATGCGCGATCCGAAAAAGGCGAGCGCATGTTCGAAGACGGCCACGTAAAATGCATCGTCCTGATCCAGTGTCTTGGCGCCCAACGCGGCTTGCGCCGCCGGAGCCCTGCCGTTCGAAAGATTCGGTAAGCCCCGACAGGCCTGATGAAGAAATCGGGTAGCATCCTCGGCCGAGGAGGTCATGCGAAACTGGCGCACATACACGGCGTTGATGGGGGTGAGGTAGACGCTGCCGCGCTCGCGGACCTGGCGGAGCAGGCGCTGTCGCTGTTCGGCCGTGAACCCTTTGCGCGACAACAGGCGGCGGAGAAGCGTGTCAGAGCTGCGCGAATAAACTTCGGGCATCAGGTCGACCAGGAGCCGGGGCTGCGTTGTGTTGTGGGACGAATACTGATTGATGCCGAGAAAGCGCACCATGCCTTCGATCAGGTTATAGAGGGTGGGGCCGAGGTCGGGCGCGTTGTCGTGATCGCTGCGTCCCCAGCGATCGAGCCAGAGGCGGTAGGTCTCGTATTTTTCCAGCGGCGTAGCGTTGAAAACGCACAAAATATTCTTGCGGACTTCTTTGCTAACTTGGACGGCTTCGACGTGGTCGCGAGTCTCTCCAGCGGCGCGCCAGTAGAGCGCGTCGACGTTTTGCAGAACGGTGAGCGTGGGTTCCGCGGGAAGCCGCTCCTGTAGCAGGGAGGGCAGATGCTGGGGCGCGAGATGCGACTCGCCGAACAACACCATGATGAGCGCGTCGGGATAGTGGCGGCGAAGTTCGGCAATCTTGTCGGCGGCGTGGCGATCACGGGCTCCGATCTTTCGCAGATCTTCGCGGGGCATGCAATCGAGCCCGTAGATGGAGGCGCCATGGTCGCGGGCAGCGGAAAGCAGCTCGTAAAATGTCGGCCAGTCGTATCCCCAGTCGAGATCGAAACGGATGCGTTGGCGCAGTTCATTTTCATCGATCTCGCCGCGAAGCCATTCGTCGAGAATGTGCTGGTCGCGGGAGAAAATGGTTTCCACTCCCAGCACTACAGGGCGCTGGTGGAGTTCAGGATCGCGCAGGAGCGAGGCCAAATAGCGCTGTGAGTTGGGCAGGGCGTGATAGTCGCCGACCAGGACGACTCCGGCTTTGGCGATTTCGTGGCAGACATCGCTCGGGGCGAGAACTCTCTCGTAGGAGCGGTAAGCCTCGCGAAAGTCGCGCAGATACTTGCATCCGGCGGTGGGATCGATGGCGCCAATTTTGCGCACGACGCTGGCCATGGCGTGCCGTTGGGCGGCACTGCGCCGCGATCGTAGGATGCCGGTGGTGGACATAAGACTGGTCGTCGTTCGTTCGTCGTCCGCTCTTCGCTGCCTTCAGTGTCGAAATTACAAATCAGAAATTACAAATTACAAATCATTCGGCTTCCCCCGCCTTGACTTGCCTTTCGCTCGTCCCTATCCTCAATTTTTCGAGGCCGTGACCTGGATTGCCTCGTGGAGCGCCAACTTTGTCCCTTCTGATCCCGGAAAACCTGACGGTTGCCGCTACCGGCGCCAGTGGGTCGCTATTTTTGAAGCACTTCCTACTCACCGTGGACCGCGACGCGCGGGTGAAGACGGTGAACTTCATCGTTTCCGACAGCGGCCTGCGCGTCTTGGCCGAGGAACTCGACGTCGAAGGCCGCTCGGACCTTCTACGTCAAATCATCGGCGCGCCTTCGGCAAAGATTCAGCAGCAGGCGAACGCCGATATCGGGGCGAATGTGGCCAGCGGGTCGTATCCTTCGGATGCGATGGTCGTCATCCCATGCAGCGTCGGCACCCTGGGCCGCATTGCCAACGGCACCGCCTCGCGCCTCATCGAGCGCGCCGCCGATGTGACTCTGAAAGAGCGCCGGCCGCTCGTGCTCTGTGTCCGCGAGACGCCGCTGAACAAAATCCACATCCGCAACATGGCGCTGGCTGCGGATGCGGGGGCAACCATCTTCCCCTTGATTCCAGCGTTCTATAACCATCCCTCGGACGCCGATGCCATGGCCCACGAATTCGCGAACCGGGTGCTGGCGCATATAGGCCTGGCCCAACCGGATGCTTACCGGTGGAAAGGCTGAAGCAGTTCTCAGTTTCCAGTTCTCAGTTCTCAGAAACGCTCGTTCCCCGGTTCGGTAGGTTCCACTAAGAACTGAGAACCGAGAACTGAGAACTTGTTGAAAGATCGGTGACTAGGCGGAAGTCGTTCCTGCTTTGCAGGACTGCTTTCAGTCTAGGGAATAGGTAGTTACGAAGGTAGGTATCTGGCGGGCATGTACTGCGAGTGCCAGTGAGGTTGCGAAGGAGGCAAAGATTGCGGAACGCCGAACCCAAGCATCGTTCATTCTGGCTTCAGGAAGTCGCAGGGGACGCCCCGGACGCGCCCAACCTCCGAGGTTCCATCAAGAGCGACATCGCGATAATCGGTGGCGGATACGTCGGCTTGTGGACCGCAATTCGGATCAAAGAACTGGCGCCAGAGCGCAACGTAACCGTTCTTGAGCAAGATGTTTGCGGAGGTGGTGCCTCGGGACGAAACGGCGGGTTCGTATTGTCGTGGATCCCCAAGCTCTGCTCGCTGGCCAAACTCTTCGGCATCGCGGATGCGATCCAGATCGTGCGGGACTCCGAAGACGCGATCGGCGAGATTTCTGAATTCTGCCGCGATCATCGGATCGATGCCGACTTCAGGTGTGGCGGATGGTTGTGGACGGCTACCAGCGCCGCCCAGGCCGGGGCTTGGGAGAGCGTGCTCCGGCTCTCGGAACAGCACTGTGGGGGCGCTATTCAGAGAGTTGATTCGAAGGATGTGGCCTTACGCGCCGGGTCGGCCATTTATCGTGCCGGTGTCTTCATAGCGAACGCCGCGGTGGTCCAGCCCGCGGCCCTGGTACGAGGTTTGCGGCGAGTGGCTCTGGAGATGGGCGTTTCCATCTTTGAAAACACTCCGGTCGTGAAATTCAGCCGGACTGTCCCCGCCATATTGCGCACACCAGAAGGCTCGGTCACGGCGGAAAAGGTGGTGATCGCGACGAATGCATGGTCGGCAAACGTTCGCGAGTTGTCCCGGTCGATCACCGTGATCTCCAGCGACATGATCGTAACCGCCCCCGCCGCTCAGGAACTCGAAAGAATCGGATGGCATCGAGATCTTTCCCTCACCGACTCCCAAACCATGGTGGATTACTACCGGATCACACGCGATGGGCGCGTAGCCTTCGGCAAAGGCGGCTGGACCATCGCGTACGCGGGCAACATCGGCACGAACTTCGATCGTCAATCGCAACGTGCGGCTGAAGTCACCAGCGATTTTCGCCGCTACTATCCTCAACTTGATCATGTCCCGATTACCCATGACTGGTCCGGCCCGATTGATCGCACTCCCGACAGTTTGCCGTTGCTCGGATACCTGGGCGCAAACCGGAATATCTGTTACGGCATTGGCTGGAGCGGAAACGGCGTCGGGCCCAGCGTGATAGGAGGCAGAATTCTGGCCAGCCTCGCCCTGGATCGTAAAGATCGTTGGAGTCAGTATCCGCTGGTGTCGAGGTCCGCCGCCCGGTTCCCTCCAGAGCCCATACGATTTCTTGGAGCTCACGTTGTGCGCACTGCGGTGGCGCGTAAAGAGAGGGTCGAGATGCAGGGCCGAAGGCCTTCCAGACTTGCAGTGCTCCTTTCGAGATTGGCTCCCAAGGGTCTGGAAGACAAGTAGCCGCGATCCAATCCGCCGATCGTCGCATCCGAGATTTGCGGCCTGACCCCGGTAACTTTCGCGGCACACCTCTTCGGTGCCGTTGACGCCGCGTCGGCTTTTTTGTACTCTGCGTTTACACCGGAAAGGAGGTGGTCGGATGACAAGTTCTGAAAGTCACAGTAGAAGTACCAGACCAGGTGAGGTGGCTGAGTCTTAGGGCGGTTGCTCTAAGCGGAGTTCTCGAGGAACCTTTGGTCGGGGGAATCGGGAACATCTCTCGCAAACCATCCGTGAGTATGGGCTGATCCGCCAGGCACAGGCTGTGCCCGGCACCGGAGTGAGCGAGGGGCCACGAGAGTGACCACCTCAGTCAATCCCAAACAGTCCACCGGGCAGCCCGCAGGCTGAAAAAGCTTGCGGGCTGTTCTTTTTTTCAGGTCTCAGGTGTTAGGTCTCAGGAAGAACGATCTGCGCCAGGTTCCCTGGCATCAAACATGAGGCCTGAGTTTCAGGGCTGTGAAGCAGCTGCGCCTTCCTTGGTTCCGATGGCATCGAGGATCGCGTCGTTGATGGCGTAGGCAGTGCCATCGCTGCCGATCACCGTGGGCGTGTAGGCTTCGCCGATGCCGGTGGAGAGAGTAATCGCCTGCGACAGCTTGTTGGTGGTTAAATCCCAGCGGTAGAGTTTCCCATCTTCGCTGTTGGCGAGAATGGACTTGGTGAACGGATCGACCGCCGCCGTGTTAATGCACCATTCCCGCACCGCTCCGGGAAATTCCGGAAATTCCGGATCGGGTGTGACCCCCAGGATGGTAATGACTTCTTTCATGACCTTCGTGGTTGGGATGACCGGGTCGCGCTCGGTGGCGTTGGGGTCGAGGATCGCAATTCGATTGTGTCCATCGCCGGTGCCAAGGCTTGCATAATTGTTGTACTTCGTCATGAGCAGGTATTTGGATTTGCCGTGATAGGAGGCGACCAGCGAAGCGGGAACGATGGAGGGCGTGTCGTCCCAGCCAAAGCTGCCAGGAATCTTGGTCTTTGACAGATTGCTGTTGAAGTGGAGCAGCCATCCGCGGTCATTGTGGGCGGGAAAGGGATTCTCGAGTACTCCGAAGTAGACATCGCCATCGGGCCCCACGGTGGGTGCGGCCGAGCTGCCATCGTAGAGCGCCGCGTCCAGCCCCGAAGAGGGATCGGTCAGGCGCACGCGGTTAATGAGCGCCAGGGTCGTACTGTTCACCGCCAGCAGGTATCCATAGGTACCGTTGTCGACCGCGACATAGAGAACACTGTCATCAGCCGAGAGCGCGGGCGCGCAACTGATGGCGACTTGGGTGATGGCGGAGTCTCCGCTCACCGTCGCGGCGGCGACCCACGTCCCCGTGCCGTTGGGGGTAATGCGCGCTATGCCACTTTGCAGGTTGATCGGGGTAGAGCCGAGGACCAGAAATCCGAAGTAGATGTTGCCCTGGGCGTCAGTGGTCAGCGGAGTGTCGATCTGTACGTTCTGCGCGTAAACCGCCGGGTCTTTCTGGTAATTCTTTGCGCCATAGAAATATAGGCGAGTGACGGCGCCCTTGGCTTCATCGGGATTCTGCCGCACCAGCACCCGGCCCGCAATGTCGGGAACGAAGAGCTGGTTGCCGGAAATGGTTGGCCCCAGGCCGGGGACGAAGCTTGCGCCCGGCGCCTGATAACCGGTGCTCTGCACCCAGAGCCGCTTGCCGGTGGCGCCGTTACGAGCCTCGACGCGGAAGCTGTTCGTGCCCGTCTTCACAGGGACGATCACCGTGTTCGTCTGCGTGACCAACGGCGATCCGTAATGGATGAAAATTTCACCCGCCGGAGGAGCCAGGTCCACGGGCACATGCCAGTGAATCGCGTCGAGCGGCTGCGATTCAACGGTAGAGAGCGCGGTGTGTTGCTCGTCATGCGAGTGCGTCAGCCAGGCGCCGGTTTGCGCCGTTGCAATCGGCGCCAACATCGTGGCGCATACGCCCATCCAAAGCATGAACAACGAAAGAGTCTGTCGAGACTGCGCAATCTGGATCACGTTATTCATCCATTCTGCCCCGCGGTGCAGCCGGGGGCGCGGGAACTCATTCCGAATCGAGCAGCAGCGTAGCAGTCCACTCGTTCGAAGTTGTCAATGGGATGTAAAAAGTCGGATATAAAAAATGGCATCCGATGTTTAGGGCTGGACGCGCTGGGAGAGCGCGCGGAGCCCGTCGCTTCAACGGGGGTTTTATTCCCGTTCCGCAGGGGCGAAGAAAACAAGGACTTCGAGCTCTTCCTGAATGTCGTAGAACCGATGCTCCCGTTCCGCCTCGACGAAGATGACCGAACCGGGGCGCACCTCGGCGTGCTCGGAGCCGATTTGCATTCGGGCACGTCCTCGGACGACGTAGTACATCTCATCTTCGCGGTGCGGTTTCTGGGGATCGGTGCCGCCCTTCGATAGAACGTACACGCCGGCACTCATGGCAGGGACGCGGAGGAATTCGAGGTAGAGTTTGCCCATCTCCGAACGACGGCGGGCGAGATCGTCCACATGGAAGAAATGACTCATGGAATGCAGCGCCTAAAGGCGCATTGATTCTGCCAATTGCGGCATCGCTGAAGCGATGCCCTGATACGAACCGTCAACCGTCGGGTTTTACGAACGCCGTGTGTTCGCGAAAAGACGCGGCGAGCCGTGTTTCTAGTTTCTACGCTGCGCTACTGAGAACTGAGAACCGGAACTGAGAGCTAGCCGACCGCGCCGTGGAAAAAGATATCCGTGTACTGCTGCACCAACGCTTCGCCATTCAGCGGGCCGTCGGGTTTGTACCACTGATAGATCCAATTGATCATGCCGACCAGGGCAAAGGCGGCGGCTCGCGGCGTGACCGGCGACTGAGAATTGCGCTTGCGCTGGACGTCGGCGATTAGGTTCTCGACGAAAACCACGTAATCCTTCTTGCGCCCGTTGATTTTGCGGCGGAGCGCTGGCGAGAGGGGATGGTTCTCGTGCAGCATGACCGTAATCTCGCGGTCTTCGGGACTGAGCACAACCTGAATGTGCAGCCGGATCAGCGTACGCAGGCGCTCTTCGACTCCGGCAACGCTGACCCCGTCGATGTGGCGGACCACATTGATGACCCGTTGCTCGGTGATGTCCATGGCATGCGACATGATGTTGTACAGGATCTCGTCCTTCGACTGGAAGTGGTGATACAGGCCGCCCTTGGAGAGCTTGAGCGCGGCGGCCACATCGTTCATGGAGGTGGCATCGTATCCCTGCTGCTGAAAAAGCCGGGCGGCGGCGCGCAGAATTTCCTGCCGGGGTTCTTGCCGAGGTTCCTGACGAGGTTCGACGGTAGCGTCGCGGAGCATCACTAGAGATGGTATCGCGGAATGGGTCGTGGGGCCATTGAATCATTGAGTCATTGAGGTATTGAATGATTGAATCATCGAGCCAATGATTCAATACCTCAATGACTCAATGATTCAATACCTAAATGGTTCTACCCCTCCGTCCGCCAACGGAATCGCATCACCGCTATCACACCGAACAACAGCGTGAAGAGCAACAATACGGCGATGGGCGCCAGCGCCGAGGAGAATCCCAAGCCGCGCCAAGTCATGCCGTCCAGACCATCCATCGCCCACCGGGTGGGAACGACCACCGTCACTCTCTGCAGCCATTTCGGGAAGACGAAAGTTGGCACCCAGGCGCCGCCGAGCATCACCATGATCAGCGTCGCCATGATGGAATAGCCGCGTGTGGCTTCGACCGTTTCACCGAGAGCAGCGACCATAAGGCCGAAAGCCGCGGTCATCAACGAGAATGCGGCGCAGACCCCCACAAAGCCCGCGAAACTGCCCAGGATACGGACGCCAAACACCACCCGAGCGAAGCTGAAGAGCACCGCCAGAATAAAGCCCGACATCAGCGAGGCACTCACCGCCCGGCTGCCCAGCAGCATGGATCGGGAAAGCGGTGCGGCCCGGAGCCGTTGCCACAGCCCACTCTGACGAAGCATTAGCAACGCGATTCCGGCATCAAGCCCCATAAACAGGATGAACTGAATGCCCATTCCTCCGAACGAGTGGGCGTACCCGTTGTAGGCGACATCGTGCCCCGAGGTGATCGCTTCCTCTCGCGTCTGGTAAGGCATGGTCAGGCCGCCGGATGCCGCCGTTGGCCCGGACGCGCCCGCTTGGCCTCGTCGTTCATCTTGGCGTTCGTTGAACTTCTTCACGCCGCCGAGCAAGTCGCCGAGAGCCTTCCGGTCTTCCGCTGGGAGCTGGGGATTGTTCTCCACTTGCGCCAGTGCTTCGTCTACCATTTTCCGCCCACTCGCACCGTTGAACATCTCCTTGCTCACGCTCTGCATGACCGCACCGCTCAGGATGCCCCTCACCATGCCGAGTTCCACGTTGTGAGAAGGGTCGTAGAGTATGCCGAGTTCGGGTTTCTTCGCGCCGGTCTCGCTCGAACCGGTAAAGAGCGCGCGTCCGGCATCCCTGCCAAAATCTTTGGGGATGACGATTGCTGCCGTTGCCTTACCCTTGCGCACCGCCTCGCGCGCCGCGTCCAGCGTGGAGGCCTTTACATCCAGGTTCTTCTCGCCCGAGAGCTGAGCGATCAGCCCACGCGAGATGTCGCTGCCGTCCTGGTCAATTACCAGCACCGGCACTTTGCTGGTCTCCGCGTTGCCACCCTGCCCGCCGAACAGGTAGCCAAAGAACGAGGCCAGCACGATGGGAACCACCAGTCCGACAAGCACCGCTCTGCGGTTGTTGAAAAATAGCTTCAGGTCTTTGAGCACCATAGCCAGGAAGGGAATCATCGCGAGTCTCGAAGGCTCCTTCCCGTGAGAGTAAGAAAAACGGTTTCCAGATTGGGTTGCTCGCTGGAGACATGGCTGTAGGAATGCCCGTTCTCGGCCAGCCAGCGAAGCACGCCGGGCGCGCCGCGGGACAGGTCGTGCACTCCAACCCGCAGCGTGCCTTGTTCCAACTCAGCCGACTTCACCTCCGGCAGCGCCAGCAGCGGTTCCGGCTTGAAACCGTCCGCATGTTCGAGCTCAATGGCAATCACGTTGGTGACTGGCAACAGCTTGTGCAGGCCCTGCAAGGTGTCGTTGGCAATCAGCTTTCCATGATCGATGATCACGATGCGATCGCAAAGCCGCTCCGCCTCTTCCATATAGTGCGTCGTATAGATGAGGGTTTTGCCGCGTTTCTTGAGGGTCTCGAGATTTTCGAAAATGGCGTTGCGGCTTTGCGGATCGACGCCGACCGTCGGCTCATCGAGCAGCAGGATCTGTGGATCGTGAAGCAGCGCCGCGGCCAGATTCAGGCGCCGTTTCATGCCACCGCTGAACGTTCCCACCTTGTCGCCGGCACGATCCGACAGCCCCACCAAAGTCAGCGCGTCGGCGATTGCCCGCTTCACGGTCGCGCCGGCGAGCGAGTAAAGCGCCGCGAAGAAAGTCAGGTTGTCGCGGGCGGTAAGCTGGTCGTAGAGCGCCATGTCCTGCGGTACGAGTCCAATCTTCAGCTTGACCGGGTCGGTGTCGCGCTTTACCTGCTTGCCTTCGATCAGGACTTCGCCGGAATCCGGGCTCAGCAATCCCGCAATGATGGAGACGGTGGTCGTCTTGCCGGCGCCGTTCGGTCCGAGCAGGCCGATGGTTTCTCCGTGATCAGCTCGAAAACTCACGCCGCTGACGGCCATCAGCTTTCCGTAGCTCTTCGTTATGCCGTTCACTTCAAGCATGGCTGAGGAGTTTACCACCGCTACATTTCAAAATTGATCAACAGCATCCGTCAACGAGTCTGCCCCGAGACGGGTAGTGGCTCTGTTCGAAATCCACAGGGCTTCCCGTTGCTCCTGAATGAGAATCTGATTCTCAAGGTGCTAGGCGAGTAGACTTATGTCCGTCGTCTACGGAACAAGTTAAGGACTTCCGCCGTATAGAGACCTGAAGGGGCGTTCATGACAACTTGGAAGATCGCACTAATAGCGAGTTTGATCGGAACGGCGGTCGGCTTCTGGGCCTGGGAGCTTAACTTGACAAGAATGGTCTGGCCCGAACATCCTCAGCTTGCGGGCTTTTTCCTTACCCTGATTGCCACCGTCGCGGTGCAATTGGCTTGGCCAAAAGACGAGTCCAAGACATCATCCAAAATTTAGATTAACTGTGGAAATCAAACTGACCCGCTACCCGGAGTTGACAGGGGAAGGGCCAAGTGGATAGCATCTCTAGAACCGACCGATTGGTCGGTTTTTGCTTTCAAACATGATGGCGCATTTCAGCTTACATCCATAAGGAGTTTCGAGTGGCCACAGTCTTTTACCAAAACGATGCCAATCCTTCCGCATTAAGGGGCAAGACCATTGCCGTATTCGGCTACGGCTCGCAGGGACACGCGCAGGCGCAGAACCTCCGTGACAGCAGATACGACGTGATCATCGGGCTCGATCCCGAACGTGGCTCGGCCCAGCAGGCGCGCGCCGATGGCATGACCGTTCTGGCCCCGGCCGAGGCCGCCAAGCGCGCCGACTGGATCCAGATTCTCACGCCCGACGAAACCCAGGCCGAGTTCTACGCGAAGGCCATCAAGCCGCATTTGCACCAAGGGAAGATTCTCGGCTTCTCCCACGGCTTCGCGATTCACTTCAAGACCATCAAGCCTCCGAAGGATGTGGATGTGGTCATGATCGCACCCAAGGGTCCGGGTCACTTGGTGCGCCGCGTCTATGCCCAGGGTGGCGGCGTCCCCTCGCTGCTGGCCATTCACCAGGATGCCAGCGGGCGCGCCCATGAACTCGCGCTCTGCTACGCCCACGGCATCGGTTCGACCCGCGCCGGTGTGTTGCAGACCACCTTCAAAGAAGAAACCGAAAGCGACTTATTTGGCGAGCAGGCCGTGCTCTGCGGCGGATTGACTTCGCTGATGCAGAAAGGTTTCGAGACGCTGGTGGCGGCCGGATACGCTCCCGAGATCGCCTACTTCGAGTGCGTCCACGAGATGAAGCTCATCGTCGACTTGATCTACGAAGGCGGCCTTAGCCGCATGCGCTATTCGATTTCCAACACGGCGGAATACGGCGACCTGACCCGAGGCGAAAAGGTTGTGGGAGACGAAACGCGCAGGGCGATGAAGAGAGTGCTGAAGAAAATGGCGATACGTGG
>CAWABC010000065.1:0-7139 GCA_963780105.1 uncultured Acidobacteriaceae bacterium | reverse complement strand
TCGGCGGTGGAGGCGGTACGCGTCAGTCGCGGATCGACCACGATCATCTTGGCATTGCGGTGGAGCTTGGCCTCGATCGGCCACTTGAATCCGCAGGGATGGTTCTCCGCTGGATTGCCGCCCATGATCAGCATCAAGTCGGTGTTCTTGATGTCGATCCAGCCATTGGTCATCGCGCCGCGTCCGAATGTGGGCCCCAAACTGGAGACCGTGGGGCCGTGTCAAACCCGGGCCTGGTTTTCCAGGTAGCAGACCCCCAGGCTGCGCATACTTTTTACGGCAAGATAGTTGAACTCGTTGGTGTCGGTGCATCCTCCGGTGAAGGCAATGCCTTCGCAGCGATTGACGGTGTGGCCGGCGGCATCTTTTTCGAGGAATGTATCGTCGCGTGTCTTCTTTACCTTCTGCGCGATTTCGCTGTAGGCCTGGTCCCACGAGATGTCTTCCCAGTCGGTGGCTCCGGGACGCCGCACCTGCGGCTTGAGCAGCCGGCGGCCGTTGAGAATGTCCTGCGCCAGAGAGGATCCCTTGGGGCAGAGCGTGCCGCGGTTGATCGGGTGATCGGGATCGCCTTCGACGTGTACGACCTGGGGAACGGCGTTCTTCGCCTTGTCTCCCAACGTGTAGATGATCACGCCGCAGCTGACGGCACAGTAAGGACAGGTGCTGCGGGTTTCGCTGGCGCGGGAAATCTTGAGGCCCTGGGTCTGGGCATGAAGCGGAGTCAGGTCGAATCCCAGGGCGGAGAGTCCGGCACCCCCTGCCAGAGTCCCCTTCAGAAAAGTCCTGCGAGAAAACTCCATAATTGCCCCCGCGTGGCACACTCGGAGAAGTACGGAAGTTGACGGTTGCGGTCGTCGCGAAGACGGCCAGCCTGTGGCCCTCGAATGCGAAAAACTATACCTCCGGTTTTCTCAGCCGTCAATGGCGTTTTCAGGGTGCGGGTATTGCGCGCCGTGGCGCTGGGGCCGATAATCGCTGCCATGTCGCAAACCTTGCGCCAGCGGCGGATTCCGAGGGCCGAAGAGCTGGCTACCCAGTACCCATCTGCGGCTGAGGTGCTGCGATTTTTCGTGCCTGTCGCTCGTTTTCAGGACGAGTCGTACTACCTTGCCGAGAAGGCGTTTAAGTATCCCGAGCAGAACGTTTCGTTCGCGCAACCACTCACGGCGGAGGTTGTGGAGCGCTTTCCTGGATTTCTGTCCCTAGTAGAGGGAATCGGTCCCGGCCCCGTTTCGGCAGCAGCTCGCGAACTGCGGAGTCAGACTGCGAACCGCCAGCGCGATCTACTGAGTGCCTTCTGGACAAGAGCCGAGGCTCCGATCTCCAATTTGGGAGACGGAGCCGAGGAATTCTTCGCGCGGGCGTTTCTCCAACCCTACGCGGAATTCGTCCGCGAGCGAACTGGGAAGCGGCAGACAGGGCCCACGCCCTGTCTGTGTCCCTTCTGCTCGTGCCGGCCGGTGGTGGGTGTTCTGCGGCCATTGGGAGATGGTGGACAGCGCTCGCTGGTCTGTTCATTCTGCCTGGGTGAATGGGAGTTCCGGCGAATCGTTTGTCCCGGATGCGGCGAAGAGGACCACTCGAAGCTTCCCGTTTATACGGCAGAGGAGTTCAAGCATGTGCGCGTGGAATGCTGCGATAGCTGCCGGAACTACATCAAGACCGTGGACCTCACGCGCAACGGATTGGCCGATCCGGTGGTGGATGAAATCGCTTCGATCCCGCTCGATCTCTGGGCGCAGGACCACGGATACACAAAACTTCAAGTGAACTTGATGCTGCTCTGAGCGGGTGTGCCGTGCTCTTCCCAGGAGCGGTTCGCTCCCGCCAAGCACCCCACTACTCCACTACTCCGCCGTAACACCCTTCAAGAACACATAGTAAAAATCCACGCCCCGCAGAAACGCCTCGACCCCTATCCGCTCATCTTTTCCATGCGCACGGATATCGTCGCGGTCGTACTGTTCGCCCGACACCGCGTAGGTTGGCATCCCCGCGGCATTCGTGTACACGCCGTCCGACGCGCCCGTGCTCATATCCGGAAGCACCGGAATCCCCGGCCACATCTTGGCGACAACCTTGTCCAGCGAATCGAAAACTTCTTTTCGCGGAGCCGGCGGCACGTAACTATGCCGGTCCGACCCGTGATCGAGAAGCTGATTGTTGTTCTCGCGGAACTGCACCTTCACCGTGGGATCGGCTACCACCTTCTCCAGCGTCAACCGGATCTCTTCCAGCGTGTGTCCGGGCTCGATGCGGCAGTTTACGTTGGCCTGCGCCATCTGCGGCAGGGCGTTGTTGGCATGGCCTCCGCTTAGGCGCGTCGCCACGCACGTGGTGTGCATGATCGAATTGTCAATTGGGTCCTTCGACAGACGCGCTACCGCCTCCATGTCGGGAGGATTCTTCAGCATCGCCTTAAGATCGGCCGCCCGTTGCCCGGTTGCCGTCGGCGCCTGCCGCTCGTAATACGCGCGCGTGATGTTGTTCAACTCGAACGGAAACTGGTAATGTGCGATCCGCGTCAGCGCAGCCGCCAGTTCGTAGATCGCATTCTCCGGCCTTGGCAGCGAGCTATGGCCGCCCGGATTCGTAGCGGTCAGCACAAAATCGCCGTACAACTTTTCCGCGGCATCGACCTCCATCATTACCGGCTTGCCGTGGTCAGCCAGCACGCCGCCGCCATCGTGGTTCAGCACGAACTCGGCGTCGATCAGTTCGCGATGATTCTTGAGCAGCCAGTCCACTCCATTCGAGGTGCCGCCTTCTTCATCCGCCGTCATCGCAAGAACAATGTCGCGGCTCGGCATGTATCCCTCTTTCTTCATTCGGATCAGCGTGGCCGACATGATGGCGTCGCCATCCTTCATATCGCTGCTGCCGCGGCCATAGTAGTATCCGTCCTTTTCGATGAACTGGAACGGATCGGTCGTCCAGTCTTCGCGCCGCGCTTCCACCACGTCGAGATGCCCAATCAGCAGCACCGGCTTGTGCTTGCCCGATCCATGCAGCCGCACGACTACATTCTTCTTGCGGTCGTTGGTGCTCGGACCCAGCACCTGAACGTCGCTGTCGGGGAATCCGGCATCGCGAAAGCGCTTGGCCATCGCTTCCGAGGCTGCGGTCACGCTGCCCACCGAATCCGTCGTATTGATCTCGATCAGTTGTTTGAAAATGTCGACCGCCAGCTTTCGCGTCGCTTCGTCCGCTGGCGACAGTTGTTGCGCCTGCACCGAAAGCACAAACATCACAGAAAAAAACAGGCCCAGCCACAGTTTCTTAGATACCACGTCGATCCTCCCAAAAAAAATTGCCGGAAGAAATTCTGTCACGCACTGCAGCCGAAAGCCAACAGATTCGTTCCGTAGGAGCCAAGCTTGGCGGGGACGAACGTGACCGGGGGATTTGAGTTGCAATGTCGAACTTTGGACGCTACCTTCCCCAATACACTTTCGCTCATACACAATGACGGGCATGGGTGACAATCGGACGAAGATCGCGACCGGCAGAGTCGTGCTGCTCTTCTGCATTTTCTTCCTGATCGCGTGCGGCCTGGGCTACCCGGTGCTCAACCGATTCGACCCTCGCCAGACGCCGGGGCTTTCCGATGTGAAGACCTACGCAGCCCTCGTAACCGGAGCAGCTGTCCTTGACCCTGAAGACATGCGCTTCCGCCGCTTCCGCGTCCTGGTCCCGTGGCTCGCCAGGCCTTTCTACCGGCTCGCCCGAGGACGGTTGGCAACCTGGGATCCGGTGATGTTTGGACTTCTGGTTGCCGACTCTCTGTTTGTGGCCGGTACCGCCGTTCTCATCGTCATACTTGGGAGCCGTAAGCTGGGCAGTTCCGCGGAAGGCCTGGTGGGCGCTTTGCTCTATCTGGTCAACTTCGCCGTCCCAAATATTCGACTGGTCGGGTTGGTCGATGCCGGCGAAGGCTTCTTCCTGCTGGCTCTGCTCTGGAGCTTGTCGGAGTTTGAACTCTGGGCCTTGCCCGTGATCGCCGTGCTGGGAGCGCTAACGAAAGAATCGTTTATCCCCTTCAGTATCGTGTTCACATCCGCCTGGTGGCTCTCAACCCGGCCCGATCGCAACCCCGGTCGCAATCCCGATCGAAACGACGATCACAAACGCACCCGAAATCGGTTTTCGCCGGACGCCACGTGGATCCTCACAAGTTGGGTGCTAAGTCTCGCTGCAATGATGGGCCTGCAATGGTCGATCACCGGGACGTATGTATGTCCGCTGCAGTTTGGCCTCGCACTTCATCGCGGCGGCGGCCACCACTTCGCTGTTTCGCTGCATGATCGAAATCTCTGGTACGTCTTTCTGTGGCTGCTGCCCACCGCAATCCCGAACCTGAAACGCTTCCCAAAATCGTGGCTCATTCCGGTCGGCGCGACCTGCGCCATGGCACTTGTCCTGGATGCGTATTTTGGGGGAGTGCCGGCAGCCGGGTCGGCATGGGGCAGAGCGCTTTTTAGTATTGCCGGTCCGGTGCTCAGCCTGTCGTCGGCGTTATTCCTGTTGCGAATTTCCAGCTAGGGTTAAGAAGTTGGAGATTCGCCGTCCGGAGGTTGGTGAACGGCTGGAAGCGCGGCGACTCTATACTTCGATCTCCAGTTCCTGGCGCTTGCTCCACAGCGGCCCTAGAATACTCGATTGCAGAACTTCCGACTCGGCTCTCACCCAGTCTTCCATGTCTCGTCCTTCCACCTGCCCGCGCTCGTCGTAAAGCTGGCGCGCGCGCAGCCGTATCTTTCTCTCCAGCAATCCCAACATCAGTTTCTGTCGTTCACGAGTTCTGGTTACGCTATCCACTTCAGACACCCCACAATTCATCGATCTACTAATATTGTAAATGGTGAACTGTTAAAGGGTTATGAACGGGGTTGGTTACTAAAGGGATATGCCCGTCCCGGCAGCGGGAAGAATTGTGCGCTCCTAGCCCCTAGTCGGCCGGCCGCAGGTATTGCGCCTGTGCCCTGGGCTCTCCACAATTGTGCAAACAATTGCCTAACCCGCGCCAACCACGCCGCAAGCCGCCATTTCGCACCGTCAAAGTTTGGTACCGGGCTTGCTCCCACTCTTACCGGAGGAGCCAACCTCCGCTGACTTGCCTGCGGATGGTCGCTCGCTTTCTCCGAAATTGGGAGGCGCTGCGATGAAAAAGACCCTGTTTCTGTTCTGCCTGCTTTTCAGCACCGCGGCATTCGCGCAAGTCGGCGCATTCATTAGCAGCCAACCGCAGGTCTACCAGTTTGAGACTCATCCGGGACACGCATCGTTTGCACCCCTGGCACAAGAACGGAGCGTCCTCGGCGGCACGAGTTACACTTTTGCCCAGGGAGAAAAGCCGGTTTTGGATTTTCCGCAGCCCGCGGCGCCGTTTTCCCTCGGCGCTTATGCCCGCGAAGTCAGGCAGCAACACGCCCAGGTGAAAAAATCCCGCGTCGTTTGGGTAAACCAGTAGAGGGTGGCGTGGGCGCTGCCTTCGCTTCCTACTGGTTCCGCGCGTCCCCACTCTTCAAAACCAGCACCAGAATCCTTCCATCGGAGTGAAATTCCCCACCCGTCGCCGTCTTCGCCTCGGTCAGCGGATGCGCTGGAACCACGTGCCCTCGCGCCGACACCAGGCCCGTCCCGGAGAGCGTCTGGTTCACAAACTCACGCTCGCCATCAATCGCCGGATCGATCTTGTGCGTCAACCCGTTGTTGCGCTGATCGCGCTCGAACCCGATATCGTGCGTCGCGGCCACGCACCACAGCGGCCGTCCTTCGACCTGGTGCGACGACTTTCATACCCGCAAATGATTGCGCGACATAATCACTCGCACCGGCTCCGCATGAGCAAACCCATAATCCTGCGGACGATCAGGCTGCAGCCTTGCCTTTACTAGCGCTGGAGATTAGAGTTTCGTTGCTTTCTGGGCCCCGTTCTTTTAGAGGAGCGTGCCATGCCCGACGCAGCCCAGACGTTTGCGGACCTTCTTCTTGCTCTTCTTGATGATTGGAAGAAATTTGGTAAGTTTCTCCTTCTTGTTTTTTTCGCGTGCTTGCTTGCTCTAGGACTCGTGTACGGCATCTTGCGCAGCCTCCCGCGCGACGAGAGAGGTCAAGCTTGGCACAGGAAGCATTCTTTTCAGTCAGCCCACTGAGGACGGCCAGGAGTACGTGGTTGTGATTTCGCCACAAGGGTGGCAGGAGACCGGGATCTCCGTGAAGAAGGGCGATACGATTAATTTCGAGGTTGGCGGCAAGGTGAATATCGATCTCGAAGGTCTGAATGTCGCTCTTGACGCGCGTCGCGCCGCTGAGAACAGGATTATCGGCGAGGAAAAGAAAGCTGGCAGATGGGAAAAAGAGAAAGATGATTTTCTTCCTGAGCTCCACTACACGCCCGAAGACAAACTTAATGCGAGACCTCGCTGGCGTTGGAATGGGCCAGACGGTATGAGTGATCAAGAAATGAAAGACGCGCGGAAGCGAGATGAAACCGCAAGCCCCGCTCGCCAGAAGAGGGCTGTTTTACCAGCGAAGGGCTATGGTGCTCTGCTCGCGGCAATCAGGGAGACCAATGTGTTGCCCGCACCTGCTGATGCATTCTTTGTCGGGTCTAGCGGCGTTTATGTGGCGCCGAGAGGCGGCAAACTGTATTTCACGGTGAACGATGTTATATCCGACGATAAGGATTTTCCGGACATGTTTTTCATCGACAATATCGGCTCGTTCTATGCCAGGGTCTCGGTATCGAAGTGATATCCCCCGCTTCAACTCGTAACTCCGGGCTTCTAACGTTTTGGTCGGTCCCCTTCCCGCAAAGGTTAGAACTGGGCTAGGCGATCGCCATTGATTCGATCCGCTCCCGCTGTGTTTCCATCAGTTTTGTTCCCACCATGGATCGCTGACGTGCTCTTATAAAAAGGCAGTGCCACAAAATGTTAACCTAGAAGAAATTCAATGACCATCCTGGAATTCACCGCGATCGTAGCGATTGTCTCCTTCGTTGCGGGACTTCTCGGATCGCTCACCGGTCTGGGTGGCGGCGTTGTCCTCGTGCCCCTGCTCACTGCCTTGTTTCACGTGGATATTCGCTATGCCATTGGAGCGTCGTTGGTCTCCGTGATCGCAACCTCCTC
>CAWABC010000064.1:0-17671 GCA_963780105.1 uncultured Acidobacteriaceae bacterium | reverse complement strand
TGGGGGGATTCAACGTGCGCGTGTACAACGGTCAATATCCGGACGAAGTTGCCGGTATCGTCGTGGATGCCTCCTCCGAAGATGCGGAGGCAAATGCACCACCCAGCATGAAGAAGGCGCAAGATGCGCAGAAGGAGCAATGGCGGCAGTGGCTGACCTACGCTCCAATCCTGTTTCGATTTGGAATCGGACGGCAATATCTCAAACATGCATGGGGAGAAAACTTTGCCGCCCGGCTTCCAGTCTGAATTTGCATTCCTGCAGTTTCAATCCAAGGAACTCGAAACCATGACAGATGAGCTCGACGAATTCGGCGAGGACGGAACAGAAGCGCGCCAATCAGGTAATTTTGGCGATAAGCCGCTTATTGTGTTGACGGCCGGCAGAGGTTCCAGCGCCGCGGAAATACCAGCCGGCACGTCTAAGAAGGAGTAGACGACTATCACCAGATGTGGATTAATGATTTTCAAGTGCGGCTCGCCCACCTCTCGACCCGCAGCAGGCAAATCATTGTCCCTGATAGCGGCCACATGATCCCCATGGAAAAGCCACAGATCGTCATCAGTGCGGTGCAAGAAATCTGCGCCGCCGTCAATGCAAAGTGAAATGGGCTGCGCCTGAGAACTGAAACATCGAATGAAAAAGTTCCGTTGCTCCGAAGGTATCTCTGAAAACCAGGAGAGGACCTTGGTTTCCATCTCTATACTTACCCCCTAATGTCGGACCATGCGACTGTTTCAGTGCGCGAGACTCGACGAAGCGCCTCATTCTCAGCGATCTTGTGATTGGACTGTCTGCGGCTCCTGCGCGACAGAAGCCGCAGCCTTTTCCAGGAGTGCATCGATTGCTGGTCGATCAAACACTCTTCCATCCGCGATGACCGCAGAAATCTGCTGAGTGTTCTGGATGCTCTGCAACGGATCTCGGTCGAGAAGCACGAGGTCTGCCAGTTTACCTGGCTCCACGGTACCGGTTTCCTTCCCCATTCCCAGCATGAAGGCTGCCTCCAACGTCGAACTACGGAGCGCTTCCGTCGGAGTCAAACCGCCCTTCTCGACGAGTAAGGCCAGTTCGCGTGCAGGCTGAAGCCAGGGTAAACAAGTGGGACGCCAGTATCAGTTCCTGCTACCAGGCGCACGCCCAGCTTCCGCATGGTGGAAAGGTCCGCATATCCCTGCTGCAAGAGAGTAGGCCAGTCCATGGGGTCTCCACCTGTTCGAGCAGACTCGGCGCGCGCCAGAAATCGAGCAGATTTGGCGAAAGATACTTTCGGCGAGGCTCCAATCGATTGGTCTTATCTTCGACAATGGCCCTGACCTTATCATCGGGCGTACCACGATAACCAACGGCGGAACCACGGGGTTGGATCGATCCAGGTTCCGTTGTGCACAAACGCGCGAAAAGTAGCGCTGCGCTTGGCCTCGGATGCTTTCACCAGACTCATGAAAGGAAGGTGCTCGAGACCCCTTTGCCCGCTATTTGATGCGGTCTCCAGATCGACGACTTCCGGTTCGTGTCCGGCGAAAGCGATCCCGCGCTTTTTTGCCTCGTTCGCCAGCGCGAGGTAGGCCTCAGCAGAAGGCATTGTCCTGATCTTCACCGACAAGTCGACGTCCAAGTCCGCAAGCCGATCCACTGCCCGGCGAGCATCGTCCGGAGTAGTAATTCCGATCCGCGTTGGAAGGATCTCGGCAGTCAGATGCAGGTTGAACATTTGATCTACCTTAGGGAGAATCTGAAGGAACTTCTCACTTTCCACCGCGGGGCCAGCCATCTTGATTCTTGGACCGATCAGTGCACCCGCAGCAATTTGCCGCTGCCAATCTCGCAACTCCGCTGTGTTGCCGGCCATGTCGCGGACGCCAGTTACACCGTTCGCAATGAATAGGGGGAGAGATGATTTGCCGGTCAAGCTCAGGTGAACATGCGAATCCCACAACCCCTGTATCAGGTATTTGCCCCGGCCATCGATCACTCGCGCCACTGCCGGTACCTTAATCGTTGTGCTTTTCCCGACTGCGTGATCTTGTTTCCGTGAATCAGGACAGTCTGATCTGGTTGAGACGTTGTGTCCGCACCACCAATCACGGTGACGTGTGTGATCGCAACGAGCGCCTGTGCCGGCCTGTCCGACGGTTGCGCGCCAGCGAATTCGGCCCCCAGGGCAAGCAAAATTCCCAACAATGCAAACCTCAGTGCATTTCGGGTATTGTCACGATACCCCTTTCGCTTCGTGCGGATTATAAAGCCGCTTGCAGAAGCGGCAACACTAAACCTGTCCAAGACATTGTAAGTCTTCCCGGAGCGCGGGGGCGATCTTCAGGGGCGCCCGTTCTGCGCGCGGTAGCGTGCATCAAACCGCGCGAATCTGGAGATAGACTCTGGGTCGAACATCGAGGCCCTGGCCCGCGCCGATTAGGGAGTCGATGAGGCTGGCGGCTGGCCCTGGGAGGGTGGAACCGGAGTCATCGCCGGGAATTGAGCGTGTCGCGAAATAATCTGCTGCGAAGTGGGAAGCGTGGAGGAATCCCAACCCCCGCCCAGCGCCTCGATCAATTGCACGCTGTCCACGATTTGCTCGATCCGCAGGTTCACGGCTATCTGCTGATTGCTAAAGAGTGCGGTCTGGGCCGTAATGACGTTGAGGTAGGGGTCGATACCGAGGCGGTAGCGGTCGGTGGCCAGGGTAAGGCTTCTTTGCGCGGATGCGATCGCGGTGTCTTGTTCGTGAATTTCCTGGGAAAGAACGCGCAGGGCGGAAAGATTGTTCTCGACCTGTTGAAACGCGGTGAGGACCGTGTTGCGGTAGTTAGCTACGGTCTGATCGTATTGCGCGCGAAATTGTTCCACGGTGGCGCGGCGCAGGCCGCCGTCGTAAATCAACTCGGAAATGGCCGGGCCGACGGACCAGAACCGGCTGGGCCAGGTAAACCAGGTGGCGCCGTCCGTGCTTTGGAACCCGGCAGAAGCGCTCAGCGTCAGGGTTGGATAATAGGCGGCTTTGGCGACGCCGATTTGCGCATTGGCCTGGGCCATCAGGCGCTCGGATGTGGCTATGTCCGGGCGGCGCTCCAGCAGTTGCGAGGGTACGCCAAACGGAATGGCTGGCGGCGGAGTTTTCAAGGGTTCAACGGCGATGGAGAAGGAAGAAGCAGGCTGACCAACCAGAAGCGCAATCGCATGTTCGTATTGAGAGCGCAAAATGCCAATATTGGTATCGAGCGCGCGAGTGGCTTCCAGTTGAGTTTCGGCTTCCGCCACGGACTCGTCCGAGTCGATACCCGTTTCATACAGTGCCTTGGTCAGTTCCAGGGACTGCTCATAAGCCACCACCGTCGAATCCAGCAGTTGTTTAAGAGCGTCCTGCCCGCGCAGTTGGAAGTAATCGACCGCCAGTTCCGCTTGCGCCGTCAGGCGCGTATTTTCCAGGTCGGCGGCGCTGGCTTGCGCGTTGGCGATGTTGGCGCGAACGGTGTTGCGCACACGGCCCCATAAGTCGGGCGTCCAGGAAGCGTCGAAGGGTAGGGAGTATGCAGTGAATGTGGTCCCCGAAGCGCGGCTTGCCACCGTGCTCGAAGAACCGGGTTGGTGCTGGCGAACGATGCTTGTGCCAACGCTGGCAGTCGGGAAGTATTGCGCCCGAGCCTCCCGCACCAGAGCTCGCGCCGCCATGAAGTTGGCAAACGCGGCGGCGACGTTTTGATTGGAGATATTGACTTGCTCCTCGAACGTATTGAGCTGCGGATCGCCGAGGGTCTCCCACCAGTTGCCATGGAGAGCGCTGTCCTGTGGTTGCGCTACTTTCCAGCCGTCCATTTTCTTGAGATCGTCGGGAGTAACTTCCTTGTAAGTCCCCGGCGCCTGCATCGTGGGGCGATTGTATTTCGGACCGACAACGCAGCCTTGCAAGAGTAGCGTGCCGCAGAGAAGCGCAGCCGCAGCGCGCATTTTGTTCGTTGCCTTCATCGGTGTCTTGGACTCCTTACTATGCCGGGCTTTGGCCATTTCTGCTGGCGAGTTCGCGTGGCGCATAAGACCTTTCATCCGAACGACTCGATTTGTTTTTGCCCTTCGAGCTTGCCGTGAGCGCGCAGCCACTTGACTCGCAAGCTGTCCAGGGAGAGATAAACCACCGGCGTGGTGTAAAGCGTGAGCATTTGGCTCAGAATCAGGCCGCCGATAATGGTGATGCCGAGGGGATTGCGGAGTTCCGAACCCGGCCCTCTGCCCAGGGCCAATGGCAAAGCGCCAAACAGGGCGGCCATGGTGGTCATCAGGATGGGCCGGAAGCGGAGAATGCAGGCCTGATAAATGGCCTCCCGCGGGCTCTTGCCGTCGATGCGTTCGGCGGCCAGCGCAAAGTCGATCATCAGAATGGCGTTTTTCTTGACGATACCGATCAACAGAATGACGCCGATCAAGGCAATGATGCTGAGGTCCTTGTGAAAAAGCCTGAGGGCCAGGAGGGCGCCGACTCCCGCCGAAGGCAGGGTGGAAATGATAGTAAGGGGATGAATATAACTTTCGTAAAGAATGCCCAGGACGATATAGACCGCAAGCAGAGCGGTAATGATAAGAAGAGGTTGCGTCGCCAGGGCAGCCTTGTAGGCCTGCAGCGTGCCGGAGAACATGCCCGTAATGGTGTTGGGCATGCCCATTTTCTGTTCCATTTCGACGATGGTTTTGGCAGCGTCGCTGAGGGCGACTCCAGGCGCAAGGTTGAAGGAAATCGTGACCGAGGGATATTGACCTTGGTGATTCACCGCCAAGGGAGCAGTGGACGGCTCGTAATGCGCCACGGCACTGAGCGGAACGACTTTTCCTTGCGCGGCCCGGATATACACGTCTTGCAGGTTCACCGGCGACTGCCAGAACTTTGGTTCGACTTCCATCACCACGTGGTACTGGTTGATGGCGGTATACATGGTGGAAACCTGGGCTTGGCCGAAGGCTTCGTAGAGAGAGTTGTCGAGCATCTGCGGAGTAATGCCGAGGCGTGAAGCGGTCTCACGGTCATAGGTCAGCATGGCCTGAAGACCGCTGTTCTGCTGGTCGGTATTGACGTCGGTGAGGATCCGCAATTTCCGCATTTGTTGCAGCAGCACCGGGCCCCACCGCACCAGCTCCTGCAAGTTGTCGCTCTGAATTGTGTATTGATATTGGGCGCTGCTCCCGCGTCCGCCGATGCGGAGATCCTGTCCGGCTTGCATAAAGGTGTTGGCGCCAGAGACCGCAAGAAGTTTCGGGCGCAGACGGTCAATCACCTGGTTGGCACTCACGTTGCGCTGATTGAGTGGTTTCAGACCCATGTAGATGAAACCGCCATTGGTGGCGCCGCCGCCGCCCGTGAATGCCATGGCGTTGGCTACGGCCGGGTCCGATTTGACCACATTGACGATCCGCTGGGTGGCAACTTGCATCGCCTGAAAAGAAATGTCCTGGGAACCCTGGATGCCGCCGAAGACCGTCCCATTGTCCTGCTGCGGGAAGAATCCCGTGGGGGCAACATAAAAAAGGTAGATGTTGAATGCGATGGTGGCGAGGAGAACGGCCAGCGTCAGGCGGGAGTGTTCGAGCACCCAGCCCAAGCTGCGCTCGTAGGCGCCCAGAAGCGCCTGGAAGGCACGCTCGCTGGCGCGATACGCCTTGCCGTGCTGCTCATCGCGAAGATGCCGCAGCAGGCGCGAACACATCATCGGTGTCGTGGTCAGAGAAATGCCCAGGGACACGAGGATGGCAACGGAGAGGACCACGGCAAATTCACGGAACAGCCGGCCGACGATGCCACCCATCATCAGAATGGGAAGAAACACGGCCACCAGGGAGACGCTGATGGATAAGACGGTAAAACCAATTTCACTGGCGCCCTTGAGCGTCGCTTGCATGGGCGCCATGCCCTGTTCGAGATAGCGCGTGATATTTTCGATGACCACAATCGCATCGTCCACCACAAAGCCCGTCGAAATGGTGAGCGCCATGAGCGAGAGATTGTCGATGCTGTAGTGACAGAGGTACATCACGCCAAACGTCCCGATCAGAGAGACGGGGACGGCCACGCTGGGAATCAAGGTGGCGCGGACGCTTCGCAGGAAGACGAAGACCACCAGAATTACCAGGGAAATCGAGATCATCAGCGTGCGCTCGACGTCGTGGACCGAAGCGCGAATGGTGTGGGTACGGTCGAGCACGACTTCCGTGTCAATGGCGGAAGGGATCGAAGCTTTGAGTGACGGAAGGGCGGCGCGGATGCGGTCCACCGTATCGATGATGTTGGCGCCGGGCTGGCGGAAAATGATGATGAGGACGGAGGGCTTGCCGTTGACGAAGCCGGCAGCGCGTACGTTTTCCGTGGCGTCCTGGACGTTGGCGACATCCGTCAACTTGACGGCGGCGCCATTGTGGTAGCCGACCACCAGCGGCATGTAGTCCACCGCCTTGAGAAGCTGGTCGTTGGTGGTAATGTCCGCGCTGGTTGCGCCATTGACGATTTGGCCCTTGGGACTGTTGGCATTCTGCCGGTTCAGCATGGAGGCGACGTCCTGCAAGCCGAGGCCATAGCTGTTGAGTTGAGTCGGATTCACGTCCACGCGCACGGCCGGCAGCGAACTGCCGCCCACACTCACCTGCCCAACGCCCTGAATCTGCGAGAGACGTTGCTGCATGATGGTGGAGGCTGCGTCGTACAGCTTTCCGCGGTCGTACACCGGTGAGGTCAGCGCCACAATCATGATCGGAGCATCGGCCGGGTTGACTTTTCGATAGGTGGGATTGCCTGGGAGATTCGAGGGCAAGTAACTGCGCGCGGCGTTGATCGCGGCCTGCACGTCGCGGGCCGCACCATTAATATCCCGGCTCAAATCAAACTGGAGGGTGACGTTGGTGGTGCCGAGATAACTGGACGACGTCATTTCCGTGATGCCGGCAATTCTCCCGAACTGGCGTTCCAAGGGAGTCGCGACCGAGGAGGCCATGATCTCCGGACTGGCTCCCGGCAAGCCGGCGCCTACCGAAATCGTGGGGAAATCGACCTGCGGAAGAGGAGAGACAGGCAGCTCCCGAAAGGCCACGGCGCCCGCCAGCGCGATGGCCGCGGTCAGGAGGGTGGTGGCAACAGGCCGCCGAATGAATGGAGAAGAAAGGCTCATTCGCAATTTAATCCGCGTAATTAATCCGCATCAATCCGCTGGCACCGCCTCAGGTCCGGATTCCGGCGCGCGGTGCGAAGAAAAACGGTGCGCAAGCCGGTCGAAGAAGATGTAAATGACCGGGGTCGTGTAGAGCGTAAGAACCTGACTCAAGAGCAGGCCGCCAACCATGGAGATGCCCAGAGGGCGACGCAGTTCCGAGCCAATTCCCGTGCCCAAGGCCAGTGGCAAGCCGGCCAGCAGGGCGGCCATGGTGGTCATCATGATGGGACGGAAACGCAAGAGGCAGGCCTCATAGATAGCGTCTTCCGGCTTCTTACCCTCTTTGCGCTCCGCCTCCAGCGCGAAGTCGATCATCATAATTCCGTTCTTCTTCACGATGCCGATGAGAAGGATGATTCCGATCAGGGCGACGACGCTCAGTTCCTGGCGGCAAATCAACAAGGCAAGGATTGCGCCCACCCCGGCCGAGGGCAGGGTCGACAGAATGGTGATGGGGTGTATGTAGCTTTCGTAGAGAACGCCAAGCACGATATAAACCGTAATCAGGGCCGCGAGAATCAACAGCGGCTCGTTCGACAAGGAAGCTTGAAACGAAGCGGCCGTGCCCTGAAACGCGCCCTGTACGCTGAGCGGCATGCCAATTTCCCGCTGGGCCTTGTCGATGGCATTGGTGGCTTCGCCCAGCGACGCGTTAGGAGCCAGGTTGAACGAGATGGTGACGACGGGAAATTGTCCCTGATGATTGACCGACAAGGGGCTGCTCTTCATTTCGAACCGGGTGAAGGTGCTGAGGGGAACGGCGGCACCATTCACCGTGGTTACGGCGCTGGGATTGGCAGAACCCGAACTGGCAAGGGTGTTCGGGGAAGCCGAAGGGCTCGGGGAAGCAGCGGAGGCGGAATTGCCCGTAGACGTGGTCGCGGTAACTGTGCCCGTGCCGGACGAGCCCGTAGTCAGTGCCGTCGAAGCCAACGCTGAACGAACGTAGATGTCCTGCAATTTCGAGGGATTCTGCTGAAACTCCGGCTGCGCCTCAAGAATGATGTGGTACTGGTTCAACTGCGTGTACAGGGTGGAAACTTGCCGCTGCCCAAAGGCATCGTAGAGCATCTGGTCGATCGCTTGCGGCGTGATGCCCATGCGGGAGGCGGTGACCCGATCGATGACGAGGGAGGCGGCAAGACCGGAAGTTTGCTGGTCCGTGGCCAGGTCGCGAAGCTCCGGAATGGCTTGCAGTTTGGCCATCAGCTTGGCCGTCCATAGATTCAGTTCGCGCGGATCGGGATCTTCGAGGGTGTACTGATATTGCGTGCGGCTTACGCGATCTTCGACGGTGAGGTCCTGCACCGCCTGCATGTAGAGGGTAATGCCATCGACCTTTTCCAGACTTGGCTGAAGGCGCCGAATCACATCCGAGGCGTTGATTTTGCGGTCTTCCAGGGGCTTCAAATTGATTTGGATGCGCCCGCTGTTCAAGGTTGTGTTGGTGCCGTCGACGCCGATAAAGGAAGAAAGACTCTCGACCGCAGGATCCTGCAAGATCACATGGGTGAGCTGCTGCTGCTTTTCCGCCATGGCGGCGAAGGATATGGACTGCCCGGCTTCCGAAATGCCCTGAATGATTCCCGTGTCCTGCACCGGGAAGAAACCCTTCGGGATGATGATGTAGAGAACGATGGTGAGTACCAGCGTGCCCGCGGCCACCAGCAGAGTAGCGGTTTGGCGTTTCAACACCCACTGCAAGGTTCTTCCGTAGAAGGCAATGATGCTTTTGAAAGCGTGCTCCGAAGCAACATAGAAACGGGTCTGCTTTTGCCCGTGCGTGCTTTTCAAGATGCGCGAGCACATCATGGGCGTGAGGGTCAGCGAAACCACTGCGGAGACGAGAATGGTCACGCTCAAAGTGATGGCAAACTCGCGGAAAAGCCGGCCCACGATGTCGCCCATGAAGAGCAGAGGAATCAATACCGCAATCAAGGAGATGGTCAGCGATACGATCGTGAAACCGATTTGCTCCGAACCTTTGAGGGCCGCTTCCAGCGGCGGATCTCCCTCTTCGATGAACCGGATGATGTTCTCGATCATGACGATGGCGTCATCGACGACGAAGCCGGTGGAAATCGTGAGCGCCATCAGCGTGAGGTTGTTCAAGCTGAAGCCCGCGAGATACATCACGCCGAACGTGCCCACGATGGAGAGAGGAACGGCAACGCTAGGGATGGTGGTGGCGGAAACATTGCGCAAGAACAGAAAAATGACCATGACCACCAGCGCCACGGTGAGCATGAGTTCAAACTCGACGTCTTTGACCGATGCCCGGATCGTCGTGGTGCGGTCCGTGAGGTCGTCCACTTGGACGGCGGCGGGGAGACTGCTCTTGAGCAGCGGAAGCAGCTTCTTAATGCGGTCAACCACCTGAATGATGTTCGCGCCCGGCTGGCGTTGAATGTTGACGATGACCGCTGGAGTCTCGTTCATCCATGCCGCTTGGCGATTGTTTTCCACGTCATTTTCGACCCTGGCCACATCCGAGAGCTTTACCGGCGACCCGTTGTGGTAGGCAATGACGACCTGCGCGAAATCAGAGGCGCTCAGCAGTTGGTCGTTCGATTGAATCTGATAGTCCTGTTGCGGGCCGTCGAAGTTGCCCTTCGCCTGGTCGAGGCTGGTTTGTTGCAGGGCGGTGCGCACATCCTCGAGGTTGATGCCGTAGGAGGAAAGCGCGTTAGGATTTACGCGCACCCGCACCGCCGGCTTTTGGCCGCCGCTGATGCTGACCAGTCCCACACCCGGGAGCTGAGAGATTTTCTGCACGAAGCGGGTGTCGGCGAAATCTTCGACCTGCGACAGCGGCATCGATTTGGAAGAAAGCGCCAGGGTGAGAATCGGCGTGTCTGCCGGATTCGTTTTGCTATAGATTGGCGGGACCGGCAGATCGGAAGGCAGATAAGTTTGCGCGGCGTTGATGGCGGCTTGTACTTCCTGTTCGGCAACGTCGATGTTCAGATCGAGTGAAAACTGCAAAACAATAACAGAGCTTCCATCCGAACTCGTGGAAGTCATCTGATTGAGGCCGGGGAGCTGACCGAACTGCCGCTCCAGAGGTGCGGTTACCGCCGAGGACATCACATCGGGACTGGCGCCGGGGTAAAACGTAACGATCTGAATCGTCGGGTAGTCGACCTCGGGAAGCGCGGAGACCGGCAGTTGGAGATAAGCGACGAAGCCCGCGAGCAGGATGGCTGCCATCAAGAGCGACGTCGCCACCGGCCGCAGGATAAATGGACGAGAGGGACTCACTGATGCGAGGCTCCGTTTTTGCCTCCGGCGTTGCCTTTCTTAGAGACTCCCGACGGAGCCGATTGGTTCTGGCTCGCTTGGCCGGTTTGAGGCTGCTGGCCCGAGGCCGCAGCACCCGCTTTCGCAGGTGTGCGAACGGTAACTTTCGCCCCATCCAGCAGCTTGTCGAATCCAGTCACGGCAACTACTTCCTGTGGTTCAAGACCTTGGACGGCGGTCACGGATCCATCCGTAGTACCGGGAGTAATCGTCCGTTGGGAGGCGGTCTGGTCGCTCTTAATCACGTAGACAAAAGCGCCTTGGGCGTTGCGCTGAATCGCTGGACTGGGAATCAAAGTCGCATTGCGCAGCGTGTCCACAAGTAGTTTGACATTGACGAACTGGCTGGGAAACAGTTCGCTGTCCGAGTTGTCAAAGATGGCTTTGAGTTTCAAGGTCCCCGTGGTCGGGTCAATAACATTGTCGAGGGTCAACAGCATGCCGGACGCAAGTTTCGTGCTGGCTTCACGGTCAAAAGCGTCCACCGTCAGTTTCTTTCCCTTGCGCAATTGCTGTTGAATCTGGGAGAGATGATCTTCCGCGATGCTGAAGATAACTGTGATGGGCTGAAGTTGCGTGATCACCACCAGGGCAGTGCTGCTATTCGCCTGCACAATATTTCCGGGATCGACCAGCCGCAGTCCCACGCGCCCGGCTATGGGTGCGGTGATATGCGTGTAGACCAGATTGACCTTGGCATTCGCGAGCTGGCCCTCGTCGTTCTTGACCGTGCCTTCATCTTGCAACACGACTTGCTGTTGATCGTCAAATTGCTGTTTGGCGATGGCGTTGCGACTTAAGGCTTGCTGGTAGCGTTCCAAATCGATTTTGGCTTCATTCAAGACCGCCTGATCGTGCGCCAGTTGTCCCTCGACTTGCGTCAGTGCCGCCTGATAAGGGCGCGGATCGATTTCGACGAGCGGGTCGCCCTTCCGCACCATTTGCCCTTCGCGATAGTAGACCTGCGTGATCTCGCCCTGCACCCGGCTGGTCACGGTTACGGTATAAACGGGCGTCACCGTGCCCAATGCGTTCAAGTAGATCCCAATGTCACCTTGGTGCGCTGCCGCCGTCGATACCATAACCGGCCGGGAGGCCGCGTCACCGCCGGCTTTCGCGTCAGGGGTGGCTCCGCTGCGCTGCCACAGCACCACGACACCAACGATAGCGGCGGCGGCGATCAGCCAGATCCACCAGCGGCTCTTGTGGGTGCTTGAATTTTCGTTTGTGTACGGCTCGGATTTTCTGGAAACGCCTGAGTCTGGTCCTTGTTCCGTCACTTGCACTCCTCAAGTCGATGAGGGACAACCGCTCTCATTTGGGGCTTCTGCTGAATCTTATCACCATATTCCGCTGCCTTTTGGACGTGCGGAAGAACAAATCGAAGCCGAGTTTTTTGTGAAGAATTGTCAACGCTCCGGGCCAGATCGCGCACGGTTATAATTCAAACCGTGACTGCGGTCCAAGGCAACCAAACCGGCGCCTGGCTCCGGCGAATGGTTCTGAGATCGTTCTTGGCTGGGCTGGGCCTGCTGGGAATCGCGTTTGCCGCGGACTATGGCGTGTTTCGATATCGTCTGGCGACGAAGGGCCAGCCCTTTGGCAGCGTAACCGTCAAACACTACTACGAGGTCGCGCACAAAGACGGGAAAACCGAACTTATTTTCGACCCACCGGTGCAGACAACCTGCGTGCGCAACCTTTTCCCGCATTCCGGCGATCCTCCGTGCTGGTTTCTCATCCGGCACGCTGAGCAGAAAACCGATCTATAACTATTCACCGGCAGAGCCGCCTGCTTTAGGAACTCCAAAAACAACGGCAGCCGCAAGGCCTCCCGCCTCTGCAGAACCCGGACGCGCTTTAGATACCGTGCGCTCGGGTCGCGAACGTGCTTCCCATCCACTTACACCCGCCGCACTTTAAATTCTTGGCAAGTGATGTCCGCCTACTCGCGCAGCTCCGCCGGAAGCCCGCTGTTGATCGCCGTCCGTACCTTGGCCATCAAACACTCGCGTTCTCCGAAATCTGAAGGCTCGATGGGATCGTGAAATTGCACCGTCACCATCCCCGGACGAATCGCAAACCGCGCTTTCGGCATACACTCTTCAGTGCCTGAAATCGTGATCGGCACCACCGGAACTTTGCACTCTTCGGCAAGATAGAACGGACCTTTCTTGAACGGCAGCAGCTTGCCATCGAACGAGCGGTGCCCTTCCACGTAGATGGTCATGTTAATTCCCTGGTCAAGGACTCTGAGCGCGTCACGCACTGCCGCGATGCCCGCCTCGCGATTTCCCCGGTCGACAGGCACGAGCGATCCGATCAGCATGATCTGGCCGAGAATCGGAACCTTGAACAGTTCCTTCTTCACCATCACCGAAGTGCGGCGCGGAATCAGTGGCAGCGTGAGCGGCGGATCGAGATTGGAGATGTGATTCGACATGAAGACGTAAGTTCGCGCCGGATCGATTTTTTCGAGGCCGAGCGTCCGCACTTTCACGCCCGCGATGCGCACGCCGGTGAATGCCGCCCACATGCTGGTGTTGTACAAGAAGGTGATGTCTTTGGTGAGATAAGTCCAGGGAATGGCGAAGATCGCCGCGAAAGGCAGCGCCACGGCCCAAAACATGAGCATGAGAATGGTGCGAATCACTTACTTCTTCACCCCGAGCGTCTGTGCCCCGAGCTCTTTCACCCCAAGCGTTTTAACTCCGAGCTCGCGCAATCGTTGGGGTAGCTTCTCATAGATGCCGCCGAATCCGCCATTGGAGAGAATGGCAACCACGTCGCGCTCGCGCAATTCGGGCGCGATGGCGTTCACGATGGATTCGGCATCGGCAAGGATGCGCGCTTGCCTTCCGCGCTTCTGGACGTCGCCGATCACGCGATTTAGATCCAGCCGTTCCGCCTCGGGAATCGCCTCGGACTTGAAGATCGCAGCAATCACGATCTGATCGGCGAGCGCCAGGCTGCGGGCCAGCGCATCCTGCAGCACGTTGCGGCGCATGGTGTTCGAACGCGGCTCCAGCACCACCCACAGACGCGATTGCGGATACCGCGATCGCAACGCCCGAATCGTCTGCTCGATCGCCGTCGGATGATGCGCAAAGTCGTCGATGATGGTTATTCCATTGACCTCGGCCTTCACTTCTAGCCTGCGCTTCACGCTGCGAAACGTTTCGAGAGCCTTCGCAATCACATCCTTCGAAATGCCATAATTCGCCGCCAGCGCCGCCGCGGCCGTCGCATTCCAGACGTTGTATTCTCCACCAAGCGGGAAGTGGAAGTCGGCCCAAGGCGTTCCATCGCGCAACACCGACCAGGACGTTCGTTCCTCGTTTAACTTCAGATTTGTAATTCTCCAGCCCGCGCGATCTCCCCTCGGATGCAAAGCCCCGTAGCGTTCGACCGGACAGAAGGCTTTCTGCAGACAGCGGTTCAGGCTCTCCCCGGAGAGATCACCCGAATCAAAGCCGACAATGCGTCCGCGTCGCGGAACCAAGTTCACCAACCGCTTGAAAGCCGTCTCTACCGCGTCCAGGTCCTTGTAGATATCGGCGTGGTCGAATTCAACCGAGGTGAGAATCACGGAATCGGGAAAGTAGTGCAGAAACTTCGGGCCTTTATCGAAGAACGCGGTGTCGTACTCATCGCCTTCCAAAATAAAGTGCTTGCCTTCGCCGAGCCCGAAACTGCGGCCGAAGTTCTCCGGAATGCCGCCGATGAGGAATGACGGTTGAAGGCCCGCAGCCTCGAAGATCCACGCTAGCATGGAAGTAGTCGTCGTTTTCCCGTGGGTTCCGGCAACCACCAGGACGTCTTTGCCCACCAGGAACTCATCATGCAGAATCTGCGGCAGGGAGCAGAACGGAATGCGCTGGTCGAGCACGCGCTCCAGTTCCACGTTCCCGCGAGAAAGCACGTTCCCCACAACCGCCAGATCGGGCCGAGGATCGAGGTTAACTTCGGCAAACGGCTGCGCGACCGGGATGCCCAGCGATTCGAGAAACGTCGACATCGGCGGATACGCCGCTGCATCCGAGCCCGTGACGCGAAAGCCGCGCTCTTGCAGCATGCCGGCGAGGGAAGCCATCGCCGTCCCGCAGATTCCGATCAGGTGAATGTGTTTTGTCTGGGTCATTCGATTTCGTGGGATTGCAGATTGCAGAAGTCAGATTGCAGAAGTGAAACACCCGGTATCGGAGTTTGCTTTTGCAATCTAACTTCTTACTTCTGACTTTTCATTTGACCGTCGCCGCTTCCAGAATCCGCAGTTCCACCGAGTCCTCCACCGTCAGTCTTGCCCGCACTCCGATCGGCAAAGTGATGTTCGCTCGCGACACATGTCCCGACCGCAACCCGAACGCCACCGGAATCCGCAAGTCTTCGACAATCCGCAGAATGACTTCCTCCAGCGTGTAATCCTGATCTGGGCCCTGCCGGCAGTCCGGCATTTCGCCGAAGATCATGGCGCGCACATCTTCGAGCTTGCCCGCCAGTTTCAGTTGCATCAACATGCGATCGATCTGGTAAGGCTTGGTGGCAATGTCTTCTACAAAAAGAATGGTGCCCGCAGTGCAAATCTCGTGTTGCGTGCCCAGCGACGCCACCAGCATCGACAGGCACCCGCCGTAGAGGATTCCTTCCCCCTGCCCGGGCACGAGCGGCCTGGCTCCCGAACCTTCGGCGATGCTCCACTCCGCCGCTCCGCCCACTGCATTCTGCCACGACTCCAAATCCAGACCGTCGGCAACCGCGAAATCCTTGGTCACCATCGGGCCGTGGAAAGTTACGAAGTTCGCCGAGTCGGCCATGCAGCACACCAGCGTCGTGATGTCGCTGTAGCCCACCAGGATCTTGGGATGCGAAACAATCTTTTTCGGATCCAGCATCAGCGGCAGGTAGTTCGATCCATACCCTCCTCGCGCGCAAACAATGGCGCGGACATCGTTGCGCGCGAACATGTTTTCCAGTTCCCGCGCCCGGCGCTGCGCCGACCCGGCAAAGTACAGATCGTGTTCCAGGATCGACTCGAAATAAAAGGGCTCATAACCGGCGCGACGAAGACCTTCGCAGCCCGCCTCCAATAATTCTCGATTAACGTTCGAGGCGGGCGCAACAATTCCCACCTTGTCGCCCGGACGGAGCGCGCGCGGCTTGATTCGCGAATTCTTGGAAGCGGACAGCATTAGGATTCGATCTTAACAGCCTGTGACGACCCTCGGCGTTCCAAACCCAGCGCCTAAAGGCGCTTGATGCTTGTGCGCTTGCGGCATGCCTGAAGGCATGCCCTGATACGAGTCTCACTTACAGCGAATGCTAAACGAAGAATTCTCCGCGGCAGACCAGAGTCGCCGGACCCCGGAGATAAACTTGCCCCTCCCAGCGCACCGTCTGGGCTCCTCCGGGAGCAACCACCGTGACCGGCGAAGCGACCCGCCCGCTCGCAATCGCCGCCACCGCCGACGCGCACGATCCCGTACCCGAAGACTCGGTTTCTCCCACGCCCCGTTCAAAGAGCCGGATTTCAATTTCATGCGCGCCGCGCACGACTACATACTCCACATTCGTGCCCTGCGGAAACTGCGGCTGCGTCCCGATCAACGCCGCTTGCCGCTGCCATCCATCCTGAAAGTTTTCGACGAAGATCACGTAGTGCGGATTCCCCATCGACACTTTCGTTCCCACCACCCGTACACGGCCCGTCTCAATCGACAACTCGCCGCCGACTTCCGGCTGTCCCATCTCCGCTTCGAACTCAAAGGTGGAACTTTGCCGCCCATCTGGAAGGCCAATGAGCCGGCAGGTCTTCAGTCCGGCGCCCGTGCGCACGACAACTTCCGTCTTGTCGTCTGTCTTTGTTTTACGCGAACAAATCTCCGCAGCGACACAGCGCGTGCCATTGCCGGAAATTTCCGCCTCCGAACCGTCCGCGTTGATCAGGAGCGCCCTCACGTCGGCTTCCGCATCCGGATAGAGGAATTCCACACCATCGGCGCCCACTCCGCGATGACGATCGCACAATCGGCGGGTCAGCACGCTGAGATCGCTGGAAACACACTCACCTTCCACGAGCAGAAAATCGTTGCCGCAAGCCGAAGCCTTAGTAAAGGAAATTTTCGTGTGCTGCTGTTGCGGTGAGCTCATTCGTGTTCCGTGACCCCGAGAGCCCTTACACTCTCAAACGCGGTCGATTCGTGCAACCGGATGGAAAATGCAGCCTGCTGTTCATGCTCGCAATCCACCGAGAACACCAGGCGGAAATCAGGATCCGCCGACGTGATGTGCACGCCTTGCATAGTGAGTTGCTCGGCATCCAGAAGGCGATTCACTTCCCGCAACATGCCATCCACATTGTGGCCCATTACTTCGTAGGTCGTAATCAGCGACTTCAGCGAGAAGGTGCGTTCCATTCCTCCCAACACCACCAGCGCAGTCAGAATGATGCCCGTGGCGAAAATTGCCGTCAGATACAGGCCGCCGCCCGCCGCCATCCCGACCGACGCCACCACAAACAGAGTCGCCGCCGTCGTCAGGCCAGTCACCGATGCCCGCGCGTGCAGAATGGAGCCCGCGCCGATGAAGCCGATGCCGGGGATGATCTGCGCCGCAATGCGCGTGTGATCGCCTCCCAGGTTGCTCGCGAGTTGGTTGGAAAGCACCGTGAACATCGCCGAGCCGAAACAGATAAACATATTCGTGCGCAGCCCCGCGGGTTTGTGCCGCAGTTGCCGTTCCAGACCGATGATGCCGCCCAGAATCGCCGCCAGCACTAGTCGCGCCAGCGTCGAGCTCAGCACAACGCCCAGTTCATTCCGCAGCAGTTCGATGACTTGATGGAATAAGTTCATAGCAGCGCACCGGCTTCGGCCACCCAGCCCCCGAAAAGCGCGCGGTCTGGGTCCCCGGAGCGGATTCTATCACCGCCATCCAGACGCTTTCTGGGTTGCTTGGCGCACAGGGTTAACGCGATTGATTCGGGACGATCCGCGCCGCGTAGATGCGCGCATGAGGCCGTCCGGTCGCGTGGATTTCCGTCAGCAGCGTGAGATGGGCGCGATTCGCGCCTTGGTCCACCAGATCGCCATCGAAGGCAATCACAAAATCCACGTAGCGCGGCGGATCGGCCAGCGCGCACTCCCACAGGCCTTCGGGATCCGACGGCCGCTTCCACACGCGGTGAT
>CAWABC010000063.1:0-56325 GCA_963780105.1 uncultured Acidobacteriaceae bacterium | reverse complement strand
TAGATGGTGGCAAGCTGGAGGATCACCGTTATGAAGACGCTCAGAAAGAGCGGCTTGTTCGTAAAGACGCCCTGGCGGAACAGCGACTCCCTCTCCGACCGGATGGCCATCACGTGACCGAGCTGCAAGAAGCAGAGCACGGTGAAGACCATGGTCTGCCAGTGCGCATCGCCCGTTGGATGGCCCAGGCCTGGAGCGAGAGCGCGACGGCCGCCCATCAGCAGGCCGACCCAGATGGCGTGGATGCCCGAGCCCGTGGGCAAAGATGCTTTCTTGCGGATGGCGCGGCGGCCGCTTCATCACGTCGCCCTCTTCCGGCTCCATGGAGAGCGCGAGCGCCGGCAGGCCGTCGGTCACGAGGTTGATCCAGAGGATGTGGATCGGCAGGAGCGGGATCGGAAGGCCCGAGGAACGGCGCGAGAAAGAGGGTCCAGATCTCGCCCGGAGTTCGTGCGAGAGCAGGTACTTGATGAACTTCCGGATGTTGTCGTAGATCCTCCGCCCTTCCTTCACGGCCTTCACGATCGTGGCGAAATTGTCGTCGAGCAGGATCATGGACGACGCCTCCTTGGCCACGTCCGTGCCCGTGATGCCCATGGCGACGCCGATGTCGGCGCGCTTGAGCGCCGGCGCATCGTTCACGCCGTCGCCGGTCATGGCCACGAAGTGGCCCTTGTCCTGGAGCGCCTTGACGATCTTGAGCTTCTGCTCCGGCGCGACCCGGGCGTACACGCGGATGGACTCGACGCGCTTCTCGAACTCCTCGAGCGGAAAGCGCGTCGAGCTCCGTCGCCGGTGATGATCGCCGCGGGGTCGTCGCTCTCGAGGATGCCGACCCGCTTTGCGATGGTCCGCGCGGTGAGCGGATGGTCGCCGGTGATCATGACCGGCGTGATGCCCGCGGTCTTGCAGAGCGCGACCGACTTCTTCGGCCTCTTCCCGCGGCGGGTCCATCATGCCCATGAGACCGAGCAGGACGAGCCCTGTTCTCGGCCTTCTCGGGAGACAGGTCCGCGGGCAGCTGCGTCCCACGTGCCGCATGCCGATGGCCATGACCCGGAGCCCGTCCGCGGCCATCCGGTCGCTCACGCGCGCAGCTCCGTCGATGTCGATCGGCTGCATGCCTTCGAGCGGTAAGCACGCTGTCGCACGCGTTCGAGCATCACCTCCGACCGCGCCCTTGGTGAAGGAGACATAGTCGCCGCCTTGCCCTGACCACCATGCTCTATGCCCCCGGCCACTTTGTGGAACGTCGTCATGAGCTTTCGTTCCGAATCGAAGGGCAGCTCCGCGACGCGGGGATAGGATTGTTTCCAGTTCCCGCTTTTTGAAACCCGTTCTCGCGCGCGACAGCGAAGAGCGCGGTCTCGGTCGGGTCGCCGATGACGTCGCCGGACGCGTCCAGCGCGGGCATCGTTGGAGAGGGCGAGGGCGGTGAAGAAAGTCGGAGCGATGGGCATGGCGCAGGGTGCAGAGAATGTTGCCGTTCTTCCCTTTGCTCCGAACTCCGGACTCCGGACTCTTGACTATCTTCCCGTCCACCCACATTTCCTCCACCGTCATCCTGTTCAGCGTGAGCGTGCCGGTCTTGTCCGTGCAGATATAGGTGACCGAGCCCAGGGTCTCGACGGCGGGGAGTTTCCGGATCAGGGCGTTCTGTTTCACCATCTTCCGCGCGCCGAGGGCGAGCGAGATGGTGACGACCGCGGGAAGCGCCTCGGGGATGGCGGCAACGGCAAGGCTCACGGCAACGAGGAAGATCGTGATCGGCGTCCTCGCCCCGCAGCAGTCCTGCGACGAAGATGATGGCGCAGATCGCGAGCACGGCGATAGGCGAGCTTCTTGCCGAAGTCGGCGAGCCGTTTCTGGAGCGGCGTCTTCCCCTCCTCTTCCTGCTGGAGCATGGCCGCGATCCTGCCGAGCTCCGTGTCCATGCCCGTTGCGGTCACCACGCCCATGCCCCGGCCATAGGTGACGAACGTGCCCTTGTAGAGCATGTTCTTCCGGTCGCCCGAGGGGCAGCGGCTCCTCGTGAAGCGCATCCGAATGTCTTCTCCACGGGAACGGATTCGCCGGTCAGCGCGGCCTCGTCGATCTTGAGGCTGCGCGGCCTCGATGATCCGCATGTCAGCCGGCACGATGTTGCCCGCCTCGAGCAGCGACGACGTCGCCGGGGACCAGCTCGGACGCGGGGATGGTCCGGTGCGCTCGCTGTCGCGGACGACGACGGCGAGGGACGCGGCCATCTTCTTGAGGGCCGCCATGGCCTTCTCCGCGCGGTACTCCTGGCTGAAGCCGAGCGCGGCGTTCAGGACCACGATCACGATGATGGCGATCGTGTCCGCCGGTTCGCCGATGATCCCGGAGATCACCGCCGCGGCGATCAGCACGAGGATCATGAAGTCCGTGAACTGGTCGAGGAACATCATCAGCGGGGTCTTTTTCTTTTTTTCGACGAGCTCGTTCGGGCCGTGAGCTTCAAGGCGCGACCTGCGCCTCTTCCGAGGTCAGGCCCTGGAGGGACGACTTCAGCGAATCGATGATTTCCTCAACATCTTGTTGGTAAGGATGCATGATTCTCCCGCCCTTCTTCTGTCGATGAAGCTGAACTCCAACGAGGTCCTGATCTAAAAATATCATGCTTTCCAGGGAATGTAAAGACAAGGTCTGATGCGATGCTCCCCGCATCAATAAAACGGGAAAGAATGGTCTATGGCAGAATCGAAATTAAGTATTATACAATAACGAAAGCCTCGGATGCGCACATAAAACCACGGAGGTAATTGCCATGAAACGGTCCGAATACATCTAGTTCTCTTCAGTACTCGCTGACACTCGCCCGGCCGCCTGGGCGGCGAATCGAAGGAAGAAAAAACCTCCAGAAGGAGGCCGCTGAGATAAACGCCACGGCGGCCAATCCTCAAGGCGAGAAGGTCGTGACCCAAAGGCTTGAAAAAGATTTCAACGTAACGGATGCGCAGGTGCAGGGAATGCGAGACAAGAAGATGGGATATGGCGAAATCGCTATTGCCCTCTCCCTTTGCCAGAAGATGCCCGGCGGCGCCACGGACGCCAATATTCAGCAGGTCATGGCTATGCGCCAGGGAACGCCGGCGATGGGCTGGGGCGAGATCGCCAAAAAGCTCGGTACCAAACTGGGTCCCGCGGTCTCCCAGGTCAGGAATGTCCATCAGGGAGGCGCACAGGGAGATGAGGCGCGAGGCCAAAGGCGACAAGGAGCAGATGGAGAAACATCACGAAGGACATGAAGAAATGCATCATGGGTCCATGGAGCATGAAGACATGGGCGGCCATGGCATGTCCCATGACAAAGGGAAATGAGCCGGCGCTGAAATGGACGCAGGGCTGTCTTCATTCTTTTCGGCAAGGCTTTGTTCAGGAAAGAGGAAGATAGTCCTTCGTTTGTATCTATGTGATGATCTTATCGAGAAGAAGGAGCTGCTATTGTGAAGAGAAAACAGGACCGATTCAAAGCGCGTAAAACATATTTTCCCCCTGCATTGCTCCTCATGGGTTTGATCCTCTGCTTTTTTGCATTTCCGGGATACGTCTTTGCCGGCCTGATTCTCGACGCGGAGCTGCGGCTCCAGTATGAGGACAACGTAGTCGGCCTTCTCTCTGACCAGCAGAAGGGCGGTGTCAGTGCCGGGGCAGGAATGTCCCCTGGCACAGCCATGCTGGCCAGCAGCATGGGAGGCGGAAAGAACAGATATACCGGGCCAGGCTCGGGTTCCACACGGTCTCCGGGAGATTTTTCAGCGACCTTGTCGGGCGAGGCAGGAGGATACCGCGATGTGGGGAGTGACGCGGAGGTATTCGCGAAGGGTTTTGCCTCACATACCTCCTACGACACCTACACTGACCTGAATTCGAACATCGGAGGCGTCAGCACGGGCATTTCTGTCATTCTCAGTGATCTCCTCTCCACCCGGATGGCGGTCCTCGGAAAGATCAAGCGTTTTGACGACAGCCAGCGCGACAGCACCGCCTACGCTGGGAACCTCAGTCTGAAGGAAAAGCTGAATTCCTCGTTCTGGCTTCGGGAGTACGGCCAGTATGAAAAGAACAGCGCAGATACCTCTGTTTTCAGTTATACCGGCACGACGATCGGCATGGAGGCAGGCTATGCCGTTATGAAGAATACCCGTGCAACGCTCGGCTACAGCTATCTGGTCCAGACGTATGATGAGCCGTCAGGCGCCGAGATGAAGACGCAGACCGTTTATGTGAGCGCTGAACACATGGTGAGGAAGCATTGGGCTGTTTCCGGGGAATACGATCTCCAGGTCAGCAACGAGAACTCGACGGGGACGAGCGCAACGGACAACATCTTGTCGCTGGCGCTGCGGTACAGTTATTAAAAGAGAGTGACCGGGAAGGTACGGATGGATTTTTTCAACGGGCATTTCACCCAACGGGTGAGGTCACGGTATTCGATCGTATTTGCTTGATGATCTCGTAATAAGTCCAGTCTCACACGAAGCCACGGAGATCACAAAGATAATTCTCAATTTTTTCAAAGTGCCTTTCTTCGTGCCTTTGCCTGCACCCAGCGGTTACGAGTGGCATCGCGAGTGCAGGGTGTGTCCGAATGGTTTTTTCAGGTTCACCTGTTGTCATTGTTTTGTCAACGTGAAGTTTCCCGTCACGGACAGACCGGCGCCTATTCCAATTGCCGTGAACGTCCCGGATGCTTGGCTTCCGGAAATCTGTCCCGCTAATCTAAATTGATCGTATAACGATGGTTCCGCTGTATCGAAAAAAGCCACCAGGTAACCGGACTCGGAAAACATTGCTCCTGAAACCGGCGATGTAAAACCCGTGATTGACGTTATCGCACCGTTTGCATCGACAAGAAATCTGAAGGCATGAGTGGCCGAACCCCCGGCAATTTCGGTAAGGATGCCGGTCCACATTCCCTGACATGCGGCAATATTTGATACTTTAACCATGCCGCCTGCCGCCGGCAATGTCATGGTCGCAATTGATGATGAGGTAAGCACCCCGCCTCCCTGCTCCGGGGGGAAGCCGACAGGATTCGTCGTAAAGGCAAAAGACCCGTCTGATCGCACGTGATAGCTGCCTGGAGGCGTGCCCGGATAAAAACCCGAAGTATTCGTCATAGTTCCATTTCCATCAAATTCGGCAAAGCCGTTCTTTCCCGGTGAGCTTGGGAACAAATACAGCCATGCCCCGTTCAGGCTGGAATTCGAATAGAGGGTAGTTGTCGTGGCGGTAAAGTTACTCCCCGTAATATTCGCATTTTTCACGATCTGCGTGGTGCTTGCCGGAGAAAACGTGTATCCTGTCTTCGCCGGAGTCAGCGTATAATTTCCATTTGCAAGCCGGGGGAAAGAGAAGTTGCCGCTTGCATCAGTTGACGCCGCTGCTGCAGGGTTTGAATTGCTCAAGGCTATGGTGACACCTTGTAATCGTACTCCCGCGCTGGACGCGGTAACCGTGCCTGAAATACTGTACGTTGTCGTAGCAGTAGCAAGTTGAATCCGAGCCGCCTTTGATGCCACAGGCAAACAAACCTGTTGCAATCACCACGCAGAGAACAGTCCATGTAACGCCCTTCTTCATTGGTAGTACGTCCTTTTGAAAATTAAGCAGTTACATCCTCACGAACTGCCAGCCAGCGTATCCGTGGTTTCCAGAATCAGCACGGTATTCCAGAAACGGCCCAATGGTATCAGAAAAAGGCAGTTTTGTAAATGGAAATATAATCAAAGGCGGCGGTGGAATGGGCGCGGGCCATGCGATGAGGAAGCGTGGCGTTGAATTTCGAGCTCGATTACTAACGCGTCCTGCGGCGTACCCTGCAACGCATCCGCACCGTCACCGAGGACTTCCATCTTGTGCTCCACACCTCGCCCAACAGCCAACACCCTTCGGCGTCGCTCGGATACTGGAAAACACTCGATGACGACTACCACTGGCATATTGAAATCCTGCCCATTCTTGCGGCCAAGGCACGGTCCTACACGTTCAAGGAGGTTTATTATTCTCCGGTCACGTCGGAGACGGCGGTCAAGCGGCTGCGGGAGGCGAAGATCTAGAAACCGCTATCAGCTATCAGCCGTCAGCTTTCAGCTTGGGCGCTTCTGGAGCCTGTTTCATAAGACGGTTTCGGGTAGGGCACGGCTTTCAGCCGTGCCTTTCAGGGTAGAAGAACGCGGGCTTTAGCCCCTGAGGGGCGCGCCTTCAGAGCTGAAAGGGCATTTGTGAAACATACTCCACTCATATCTGGCAGGTTTGCCTCAAGCCAACGACCAACGACCGACGACCAACGACTGCCTCATGACTATCCGCCGCCTCAAAACCTACACCGGATCGCAAGGCTACGTTTACCAGTACTACTTCGTCGGAAAGCGTCTTTCGCCGGAGTCCGCGGCCAATGAATACATCTTCGACGTGACCTCCGACCGCAAACTGACCTACGCGGTCAGCATTTTCCTGCCGCACCAGGTCGTCGCGGCCTGGGCCGAATCCCACGGACGCCCGCTCGCTGATTCCGAGCAGTACGCCGCCGTCAAGATGCGTCTGTTCCGGGCGTTCGACGACCTGGAAGACATGCAGGCGCACGGCCGGCAATTGCAGATCGACTCGCAGTCGCTGGAAGAATCGCTGGCGGCGTTGGGCGTGGAATAGAGGCTGCGGGTGCCGCAGTATCGGTGTTCCCTATCAATGGCGAGAACGCTGGTTTCGCTAGAGCGTGTTTCATAAATCGGTTTTGGGTAGGGCACGGCTTTAGCCGTGCCGTTTAGCCCTGGAAAAATGTGGGCTTTAGCCCCTGAGGGACGAGCCCGCCGAGCAGAAAGGCATTTATGAAACACACTCTAGCAAGTGGCAGGTCTTGACCTTTGGCGTAAGAATGGGACTGGAGGGCGTGTTCTTTGGGAGGACCGACATGAGAATCCGCGCCGACTCAGCCTTTATATCGAGCGTGCTCTTTACCATCGCGCTGCTTTGCCTCATTCGAGCAGCCTTGTGGAACGCCTTAGCCGGACATGACAAGGTGGTGCTTGCGAAGCTCGATGCAGGCTTCCGGGCGGAAGCCCAAACGTCGAGCTATCTCGGTATTGCTTGTCTGGCGGTTATCCTTATCGGGCTAATCGTTGTGTGGACGGGGTACGTTAAGCGCGCTCGCTCCGCGTGGCTTGTGATGTTTGTCGTCACATGGGTCTGGGCATTCCCTCTCTTCGTATTGCCGCTATTCAAAGGAACTATTGTCCTAACATTCTCAGAGTCGCTCTACAGCGCGATCTACCAGGCAGGATCTCCTCGAATTGTGGCGGAGTCGGTTCTGATTTTCTTGTTCATGGTGACCGCGCTACTCTTGCCGATGAAATCATTTTTTCCTGTCAAAGAGAGACCGGGCCCGATTCACAGACCATCGCCCAAGCTCGTCGGCGGTGCCGCTGTCGCGGTTCTGCTCATAGTGATTGCGCTGTTAGCTTGGATACACCTTCAAGTCTATGAGATTCCGCCTGCCGAGTTGAATTCGTGGCAGCAATTACCGGCGCCGCCGCCGCCGCCCCCGAACCCATGCAAGGCCCAACGCGGGGCCGAAGGAGATTAGCGAACATCTGTCGGTTTTGACGTTGCTGTCGTCAAAATCGCCATTTCGCCACTGGCCCTTTCTCGCCGTTCTTCGTGTCTTCTTCGTGCTAGAGCAGTTCTCGAGTTGCTGTATAGGGAAGCCAGGAACGGGAAGGGCACGGCTTCAGCCGTGCCACCAGGAACTGCAACTGGTTCGGCTTTAGCCGCTGAGGGTGCGCACTCTACACCATCACGAGAATGCTCTAGGTTCTGCTGTCCTCGTTCCCCTGTGACCTCCGTCACACGCACCTGTGATAGCGCTTGTTTCGCCCCGCCCTCTCCGCCCGGCACACTATAATCACCCAGGCGGGGTGGGGGAGTATCGTACCGGCCTGCGGATGCACCAGGAAATAAAGAACAAAGAATGATGACTCTGATCTGGCTGCGGGTTGCGCTGGTTTGTTACGCTGCGGGATTGCTCTATGCGCTGGTCGCGCTCACCCGCACCTCGGAAATTCTCAGCAAAGTCGCGCTCCATGCCTCCTACCTCGGCATGGTGTTTCATCTCGTCTCGCTGACCGAAGCCGTCGTTCAGACCGGACAGCTCGCTTCGGCCTCGGTTCATAACGCGGAGTCGCTGCTGGCTTTTCTGATCATGGTCGTCTTCATGCTCGCCTATCTGGTCTACAAGACGACTACCCCGGGCATCGTGGTCTTCCCCCTGGTTTTCTTGCTGACCTTTGTGGCCTCCACCGGCCAGCAGCCACTGGTTTTCGCCTCGGATGTCGTGAAGAAAGGCTGGCTGGCCCTGCATATCCTGATGATCTTCACCGGATACGCGGCGCTGTTCCTCAGCTTCGGCGCCAGCATTCTGTACCTGATGCAGGAACGCGCTCTGAAGGCCAAGAATGCAAGCGGGCTCTTCTCGCGGCTGCCCGCTCTGCAAGTGATTGACGACATCGGCTATCGCTCGCTGATGCTCGGATTTCCCTTCATGACGCTGGGCCTGATCGCGGGCTCCGTGGTTGCCGAATCGACATACGGCCGAGTTGATTTCTTCGATCCCAAGATTCTGCTTTCCGTCCTGATGTGGGCCGTGTACCTGCTGATGGTGTTCATGCGCCTAAATGCCGGATGGCGGGGCCGCCGCGCCGCCCTGCTCGCCAGCATGGCCTTCGTTGCCGCCATCGTGGCCTGGATCGCCAACTACTTCAGCGGAATGCACAGGTTTATCTCGTCATGAGATTCCAGCTCATCGGCGTCAATCACAAAACCGCGCCGGTCGAGGTGCGCGAGCGCCTGGCCATTCCCGAATCGCGCTTGCCGGAGGCCTGCAAGAGACTGGCCGAGCATTCCGCCGTGGCCGAGGGCATGATTGTTTCCACCTGCAACCGCGTCGAGTTTATCGCCAATATGAAGAACGGCACCGGCGATCTGCGCGAATTTCTGCGCGAGTATTTCGAAACCGATCTCAGCCAGTTTGAGAGTCATCTTTACGAATTTCGCGAAGATGAAGCTATTCGCCACATTTTTCGCGTCGCGGCCAGCCTCGACTCCATGGTCGTCGGCGAGCCCCAGATTCTAGGGCAAGTCAAGGAAGCCTACGCCACCGCCCGCGCGGTGGGAGCGGTGCGCTCGCAACTGGATCAGTTGCTCACCCGGGCGTTTGCCGTGGCCAAGCGCGTCCGCACCGAAACCGCGGTGGGATCGTCGTCGGTTTCGATCGCTTCGGTGGCCGTCGAACTGGCGGAGAAAATTTTCGGAAGCTTGAACGGCAAGAGCGTCTATCTGGTGGGCGCGGGAAAGATGTGCGAGCTCGCGGCGCGGCATCTGCTGGCGCACGGCGCTGCCTCTCTGTTTGTGGCCAATCGCACCTACGACCGGGCGATTCGCTTGGCGCAAAAATTCGACGGGCAGGCGATCGAGTTCAGCCGGCTCTATGACACGTGCGAGCGTGCCGATATCGTGATTACCTCGACCGGATCGCCCCACTTCATCTTCCGCCGCGAACACGGCGAAAAGCTGATGGCGCGGCGCCGCAACCGGCCCATGTTCTTCATCGATATTGCGGTTCCCCGCGATGTCGACCCGGAGATGAACAAGCTCGATGGCATTTTTGTCTATGACATCGACGATCTGCAGCAAGCGGTCAGTTCGCACGTCGCCGACCGCAAGAAGGAAGCGGAAAAGGCGGAGGCGATCGTCAATGGCGAGGTCGAAAAATTCCATGTTCGCCTGCAGACTCTCGACGTGGTACCGACCATCGTCAGCTTGCAGGACCACCTAGAAACCATTCGCCAAGCCGAGATTGACCGGGTTCGTGGCCGCCTCGGCTCCATGACCACCGACCAGGAACTTGCGGTCGAAGCGCTGACTCGCGGCATCGTCAACAAGATCATGCACACCCCCATCAGCACCTTAAAAACCGCTGCGCGCGATCCTGAATCGACCACGGTCATCGACCTGGTGCGGCGGCTTTTCAACCTGCACAACGAAGACGAAGAAAAAGAAGCTGCCGCGTCGAAGTCCGGCCGCGGACAGGTTGCGGAAAAAGGTTCAGGAAAAGGAACCGAAAACTGATGGCCCGTCTGCGTATCGGCTCCCGCGGCTCGCAACTCGCGCTCTGGCAGGCCCATCACATCTCCGATCTGCTGCGCGCCCAGGGCCATACCGTGGAGCTCGAGATCATCAAGACCACCGGCGATAAAATCACCGACGTTGCCCTTGCGAAAGTCGGCACCAAGGGCATGTTCACCAAGGAAATCGAAGAGGCCCTGGTCGAGAACCGGGTTGATCTCGCCGTGCACAGCTTGAAAGATTTGCCCACGGAGTTAGCCTCCGATTTCGAAATTGCCGCTATTACCACCCGCGAAAATGCGCGCGACGTTTTTTGTTCGGTGAAGTTTTCGAGCATCGACGCGCTGCCGCGGCAGGCGAAGGTGGGCACCAGCAGCCTGCGCCGCCAGGCCCAGTTGAAGGCTCTGCGTCCGGATCTTCAGATTCACCCACTCCGCGGCAACGTGGATACGCGCCTGCGCAAGCTCGAAGCCGGCGATTACGATGCCATTATTCTGGCCGCCGCCGGCCTGAACCGTCTGGGCAAGACGCAACTGGTCCGCCAGGTCATTCCCGCGGAAGTGATGACTCCCGCCGCCGGACAAGGCGCTCTGGGAATCGAAATTCGCAACGGCGACGCGGCAACACGAGCGCTGCTGGCATTCCTCGATGACGCTGCCGCCCGTGCCACCACTACCTGCGAGCGCGCCCTGCTCAACAAACTCGGCGGCGGCTGCCAGGTCCCCATCGGAGCCTTTGCCGAAGTTATGGGCGGACGTATTCGTCTGAACGCGCTCGTAGCGCATCCCGACGGAACCAAGGTGCTGCGCGAGACTTGTGAGGGAGACGATCCCGTGCGCTTGGGCGAAGAAGTCGGCGAAACCCTTCTGCGCCGAGGCGGTGATGTTATTCTCGAAGAGGTTTACGGCGAAGGCTTCGCGTTGCCGCAACAACCGTGAGACAGGTCTCAGGTGTTAGGTCTTAGGTCTCACATTCCGATATGGCGCGCTGATTTGGGAGCTCGGCCGTGAGGAATAGGCTGAGTCGACACGGGGCTAGCGATGAGACAGGTCCTCTGGACAAGAAGGCGAATTCTCTGGACGGTCGGAATGGGCACTGCTGGTCTTCTTCTCGGAGGGAAGGCACTAGATACTCCGAGTGACGCATGGTGGGTTGCCCTGGGTACGATCTGGGGTTCAAGCATCGGGTATGGCTTAGGAACCATCTTCGACCAAAAGCATCCCACAGGACGCCTCGTCGCATATTGGTCGGCCACGTTCGCATTGGTAGGCCTATTTTTTGGCCTCCTTGTTGGTGCTGGGGTGCGGCCCTACTCTTCCGTTGCCCAGCAAACTGTTGCCGCAGCTATCGGAGCCTTGATCGGCACGCTGTTCGGCCTGCTCGTCGGAATCATGCAATTAAGGCGACTTCGACGAAGATCGCACATTCTGGCACGTTTTAATTGAACCCTGGGACCTGACACCTAAGACCTGACACCTGATCCATGAAGCCCAACGAAAAACACCCCCTCGCCGGAACGCGGATTCTTGTCGGCCGCGCCCGGCATCAGGCCAGCAGCCTTTCCGCCGGTTTGCGCAGTCTGGGCGCAGCCGTGATCGAAATCCCCTTCATCGAAATCCGCAAACCGCAATCGTACCGTCCGCTCGACGATGCCCTGAAGAATATGAAGAGATACGATTGGCTCATTCTCACCAGCGCCAACGGCGTTGAAGCCATGTGGGAGCGTGTCCGGAAACTTCGCATCACGCGCCGGAAGCTCAAGCATCTCCAGATCGCCGCCATCGGGCCTGCGACCAAGAAGGCGATCGTGAAGCATGGCCTGAAGGTCAAAATGGTTCCGGAGGAGTACGTCGCCGAGTCGGTAGTGAAGGGACTGCGCGATAAGGTCAACGGTAAGCGCGTGGTGCTCATCCGAGCCAAAGTCGCGCGCGATGTGATTCCAGAAGAGTTGCGTGCGGCCGGAGCGCAAGTCGATGTGGTCGAGGCCTATGAAACCGTAGCGCCGGAGAAATCACGTGCGCGTCTGCGTGCGCTGATGAAAAATACGGCGCGCCGTCCGCACATCGTGACCTTCACCAGTTCCTCAAGCGCGAAGAACTTTGCCGAACTGCTGGGCAAGGTCAAGGCAGGTTCACTCGGCGCCGGTTCGCTCAAGCATGTCCAGTTTGCGTCGATTGGACCGGTAACTTCGGCGACGCTCCGCGAATTGCGGATGCCGGTTGCGATCGAGGCCCGCGAATTCACCATGGGTGGATTGATTCGCGCGATTGTGCTTGCCCGCTACGCGGAACCCGGAAGCTATTGAGTCATTGAATCATTGAGCCATTTGAAAACAGGTGAGAACTTAGGTTTTCAATGATTCAATGATTCAATGACTCAATGATTCAATGCCTCAATAAACTTACTTTGGCTTGGGGTGCGAGATTCCCATCTGCGGGTCAATCGCGTCCAGATAAGCCTGCATGCGGGCCTTGCCGTCAACGGGCAGGCCGGTGAACTCGATGCCATTGCCCACGCCGGGATCGCAGGTCCGCACCACCGCGGTGACCTTGACGCGCTCCGAGTCCAGCCAGAAATCCACTCGCAGCATGGTTCCGAGCGGCAAGGGCAGCATGGTTTCGACGTAGCATCCATTGCCGCTCACGTCGGTGGCATTGATGCGGGTGGGCGCGTTGGCGCGCTCGTCGCGCAGTTCAATGGGAAGGGAAATTTTATGTCGGTGCCAGCGCCGGCGGTTGGCGCCGGAAATCGTCACCGTCGCGCCGTCGAGGGGCAGGTAGTTCTTCCACGGGCACTCCTGATCGGCGAGCAGCTTCACTCCTACTTGATTCTTCTTGGCCGCGCCGGCGTTCATGGCCCAGATCACCGTGCAGCGCGTTTTTTTCTCGTCGCATTGCACCCCGATCATGTCACCCACTTTTAGTTCGCTCTCGACACCCGAGATCAGTGCACCCTCCGAACTGATGTTCTGAGCGCGAGCATGTTGGGAAAAGGGGCGCCCATCGGCGCTCATCCCCCAGATACGCACCGGCAGGTCCACCGTCAGGCGAGGTTCGGATTGATGCTCAGGCATGTCTTATCCTTGTTCCGGTTGCTGCGATCATACCGCCCTCGGGCCCCCGCGACATTACAAAGTTGGCCAGGGACGTGATCAGCGAAGTACCGCTTGTGGTACCTGTCCATCCTCATGCAGGGGCAGTTTTCCGCGAATGTTCCGCAAGCTTTTTGGCGAACTCATGATAACTGACGACTTGGATCTTTCGCTCTTCCAGAAACTGCCGCAGTCCCGCCGAAGTCAGCAGGCGCCTCTCCTCCTCGCGCGATTCCAGCAAACGCGTGCCGGCGCCGCGCAAGTCGGCGTCGTCGTATCCGGGATGGCAGACTAACTCCCAGGTTCCCTCCGGCAGATTGGCGAGCGCCTGGCGCAGCAGGGAACTGTAACCGGAACTCTCGCCCGGACGATCGTCACGACTAGCGGCCGAGCCGGTCTCAATGACGCCGATCACGCCGTCGGGCGTGAGCACTCCAGCCCGTTTGGTCCGCTGGAGAAATTGTCCGGAGAAGGTGTGGAGCATGCGGACCTGGCCATAACGCTTCCAGAGATCCGGTTTGCGCTTGAATTGCCGCGCGGGCATCGTTTTCACGGGAACAAACGGATTGCGGATCGCGGGGACGCCGCAAATCCGCGCGGCTCGGAGCATGGCCGCAAGAATCACGGGAAAGATGTGCGCATGCTTGTGGGTATCGAGGTGAGTGACCACGAGCCCGGCGGATTGAATTTTTCTTATTTGCGCAGTGATTTCCGCGACCAGTTGATCGGGATCGAAGCCTCCCAACGTGGCGCGCGCGGCAAACGCCGAAAGGCTGGAGTAGAACCTGTCCGGCTGTGCCGAGCGAATCGCCAGCAGCGTATCCACCGCGTCCGGTGGCGACACCGGCGTTCCATCCACCAATACGACGTGGCATCCCACGGAGAGGCGCGGCGTCGAGCGCGCCGCGATCACCGCCTCCGCGAACGCGGCGCCGTTGGCCATCAAGGTTGCCGACGACACCACTCCCCCGCTGTGGGATTCCACAATGGCTCGATTTACTCCAGCGGTCAGACCGAAATCATCGGCGTTGACGATTAACCTTCGCACCCAGAAAGTGTAGCAGCCTCGCCTGTGAGTTCGGTATGTTTGACCGGCGAGGGAGGGTCCAGTATTCTCACCATAAGTTTCGACGAAGTTCTTTCGCGAGCGATACAAACAGCGCCGCGATTGCATCCGCGCGGAAGCGGGCGGTTAGCTCAGCTGGTTAGAGCGCCTGCCTTACAAGCAGGAGGTCGCAGGTTCGAGTCCTGCACTGCCCACCATTCAATTTCATAAATAGGCAATTTGGCACGCGCAGTCCAGACTCTGGCCCGATCACCCGATTCCCGTTTGTCAATAAAGTGTCAAATTCATGTCACTTTATCCCCTGAAATGCGTCATTAACTTGATATGGGGCTAGAGTTTAGGGGTATGATTCTCGACTTACGCGTGCGGGGGCCGGTCGTGAACAGGAACCTATCTTCAGCAGTAGCGGTGGCAACCATGACGATGGAAGCGGTTCCGTCTAGTGCGGAGCGGATCCTGGTGATCGAGGATGACCGTGCCGTCCAAAAGGCGCTGAAGCGATTGTTTGAAGGCGAAGGCTTTGCGGTGGATATTGCGGGAAACGGCGCGGCGGGCCTGGAGATGTTTCGGGCGGCGGCGCCGGCCGTGCTGGTGCTGGATTTGAGCTTGCCGGGGACGCCGGGGCAGGATGTGTGCCGGGAGATTAGTCAGGCAGCGCCGGCCTTGCCGATCATCATTCTCAGTGCGCGAACCGAAGTCATGGACAAGGTGCTGCTGCTGGAGTTGGGTGCGCATGACTACGTGACCAAGCCCTTCAGCCCGCGGGAACTTCTGGCGCGGGTAAGGACGGCGATGCGCCGTTCGACGCGGACTCCGCTGACCGAGACCTTCACCTTTGGCGACGTGAAGGTTGATTTTACGAAGATGGAATTGTGGCGCGACGGGAGCCCGGTGCAGCTGACTTCGCAGGAGTTCAAGGTGCTGAAGTTCATGATCCAGAACGCGGAGCGCGTGCTCTCGCGGGAGGAGCTGCTGAACCTGGTTTGGGGATACCGGAATTATCCCAGCACGCGGACCGTGGACAATCACATCTTACGGCTGCGGCAGAAGCTGGAGAAAGACCCGGCAAACCCTTTGCACTTCCGCACTGTACATAGCTCGGGCTACAAGTTTGTGCCGTAGCGGGTGGGTACGGTGGGGGACGGGCGTCTCGCCCGTCCAGCCGGGCGGGGACGCCCGGCTCTCCACCAACAAGTTTTGTTGGGGGGGATCGAGGTTTGACCATGGGAGGAATCCGGCTGCGGACCAAGTTCCTGCTTTCCATGGTGGCGGTATCGGCGGCATTGACCTTCACGACTCTGCTGGTGGTGCGGCGCACCGTGCAGCAGGAAGTGCGGCTCGGAATCCAGCGCGATCTCGAGAATTCCGTTTCCGCTTTCCATAACTTTCAGAAGCAGAGAGAAGTGACGCTCGAGCGCTCGGCGGCGCTGCTGGCCGACCTGCCGAATGTACGGGCGCTGATGACTACGCACGACCCGGCAACCATCCAGGACGCGTCTCGGGATTTGTGGCACCTGGCGGGCAGCGACTTGCTGCTGCTGGCCGATTCTTCCGGGAAGGTGATGGCGCTGCAGGCCACTCCGCAGGAGATCACGGTTCGCCAGGCGCAAGACTTCTTTCCGCAGCGTGGTGTTGCGCGAGGAGACGCGGCACTGGTGGTACGTCGAAGGGCATCTCTACGAAGTGTTCCTCCAGGATATTTATTTTGGTCCGGCCAGCGGTCGTCAGGTGCTCGGATATCTGGTACTGGGCTACGAAATTGACGACCGCGTAGCCCGAGACCTGAGCCGTGTGGCCGCAAGCGAAGTGGCGTTTCGTTATGGTGATTCGATTGTGCGCAGCACTCTGAAGCCTGCCCAGGAATCGGAGTTGTTGCGAGTAGCGCCGAGAACGGCCGCCGGAGGCCCGCCGCAGGGGGATCAAATCCGGCTGGGCGAGGAGCGCTTTCTGGCCTCGGCAGTGGATTTGCCTGCGCCGGGTGCGCCCGCGCTGACTCTGTGGGTGTTGAAGTCGTTCGATCAGGCAACGGCATTCTTGCGCAGCCTGAATGAGTTGCTGCTGGCGCTCGGTCTGACCGCGGTGCTGGCCGGAAGCCTGCTGGTTTTTCTGATCTCGCTGACTTTCACGCGTCCGCTGGAGAATCTGGTGGCGGGCGTGCGCGCGCTGGAGCAGGGGGATTATGCGTATCCGCTGCACGCGCGGGGTGGAGACGAAGTCGCCGAGGTGACCGGAACCTTCGACCGGATGAGAACGAGTCTCCAGAAAACACAAAGAGAGTTGCTGGACGCGGAACGGCTGGCAACGATCGGGCGGATGGCGAGTTCGATATCGCATGATCTGCGGCATTCTCTGGCGGCGGTCGTGGCCAATGCCGAATTCCTTTGCGAGAGCAGCCTGACGCCGGGCCAGCGCGAAGATCTCTACGCCGAGATACGGATTGCGGTTAACCAGATGACGGAATTGATCGAGTCGCTGCTGGAGTTCTCGCGCACACGAGAGTCGTTACGCCCCACCTACGGCGACGTACGGTCGGCGGTGGACCGGGCGGTGCAGGGAGTGAAGGCGCATCCGGAGTTCCAGCGCATCCGGATTCGGATTTCCGGGGACGGGTCAAGCGAGGGCTGGTTCGATTTCAAGAAGCTGGAGCGCGCCCTGCTGAATTTACTGCTGAACGCGTGCGAGGTGGTGCCGCCGGAATCTGGGAAGATCGATATCGAGCTGAAGCGCGTTGGCGAAAGTCTGGAGATACGCATCGAAGATAACGGGCCGGGAATCGCAGAGGCGGTGCGGGACCGGTTGTTCGAACCGTTTGTAAGCCACGGCAAGGAAAACGGGACGGGGATGGGATTGACGGTGGTGCAGAAGATTCTTCAGGATCACGGAGGTGACGTGGCGGTGGAGCAGACGTCAGCTTCGGGAACGACATTCCGCATCAATATTCCGCTGAGCCCCAAGGCGGAAAATGCGTTGGCAGCCCGTCATGCTACGTAAACGGCATTTTTTTCCGTAGGGAACTCCTGGCACGTGGATTCGAAATGCACATCCGAAATACTCGCTCGAAGTGCGAAGAGGGACAGGAGGCGACATGAGCAGAACGCGCTGGTTCGACGGTTTGCGATGGGTGGTGCTGCTGGGCGTAATGACGTGGGCCGCATCCAGCATGGCACAGGAAGCTGCGAATCGGGCAGAGCCCCCTTCTCCGGGGTCGGAGAGCAGCTCGGCGAGCGACGCGGTCCGCGAGTTGAGCGAGCAGGTGCGAGAATTGCAGACGGCGGTTGCCGGAATGCGCTCCGACTGGCAGCGTGCCCAAGCGGAAACCGCGGAACTGCGCCGGGAGCTCGATGAGATTCGCACGGGGGAAGTCCGCGCCGGAACCGCGCCGAGGAATGCGGTCGAGAAATCGGAGATTCCCAACTCTGAGGGAACAGCAAGATTACAAGACAGCCCGCAGATCGTCTTACAGAGCGGAGGACCGCAAGGCGCGAAACCGGGTCAAGACGAAGATCGGCAAAAGGCAGAGCATGCCGCCAGCCTGGAAGAGGAATATCAACTGCTGACCGGGAAAGTGGACGAGCAGTATCAGACGAAAGTGGAAAGCGCATCGAAGTACCGGTTGCGGCTGTCGGGCATCGTTTTGATGAACCTGGTAAGCAATCACGGTGAGGTCGATAGCATCGATCTTCCTACCGTCGCATATCCGCAGTCGGCGGGCGATCCGGGCGGAAGTTTCGGTGCAACCTTGCGGCAGTCGGAGATCGGGTTCGAGGCATTCGGTCCGACGGTAGCAGGCGCGAAGACGAGGGCCGACTTGCAACTCGACCTCGCGGGCGGATTTCCGTCGGTGCCGAACGGGATCAACTCCGGGCTCCTGCGTTTGCGGACGGGCACGATGCGGATGGACTGGACTAATACCTCGGTTGTGGTCGGGCAGGATGCGATTTTCTTTTCACCGAACTCGCCGACCTCGTTTGCTTCGTTGGCGGTTCCGGCGCTTTCGTCGGCGGGGAACTTGTGGGCCTGGGTTCCGCAGATACGCGTCGAACACCGGGTGGTTCTGGGGGAAGATTCCAGCCTGCTGTTTCAGGGAGGAATTCTGGATCCACTGAGTGGGGAAGTGCCGGGCGGGAACTATAACCGGCAGGCGGGGCCTGGCGAGTCGTCGCGCCAACCGGCGTACGCTACGCGAGTGGCATGGACGCGGAATGTCTTCGGTCAACCGTTGCGGGTGGGCGTGGGAGGCTTCTACAGCCGCCAGGATTATAGTTTCAGCCGGACCGTGGATGCGTGGGCCGGAATGGCGGACGTGGATCTGCCAGTCAGTCGCCAGTTTTCGTTGAGCGGGAAAGTGTATCGTGGTAAGGGTCTGGGCGGACTGTATGGTGCATTCGGACAGAGTGCGTTGTTCAATGGGGATCCGACATCGGCGAGCACGGAAGTGCGCGGATTGAACTCGGTAGGTGGCTGGGCTCAGCTAAAATACCGGCCCGCAAGTAAATGGGAGTTCAACGCGGCGTTCGGGATGGACAATCCGTATGCCACCGACCTGAAATACTTCCCATACTCGCTGCTCTATGGGGGCGGGAATGCGACGCTGGCAAGAAATCAGGGAAGTTTTGTGAACATGATTTATCGTCCGCGATCGGACCTTTTGTTTTCCGCTGAGTATCGGCACCTGACAACGGATTCGATCGCCAACGGCGGGGCCAGCGCGGGCCACCTCAATCTGATGATGGGCGTTCTTTTTTGACGAAACCAGTGGAGCTGGCATCGCATGAGACTGACATGAGCCATCAGATGGGCCATCAACGATGAGCCACAGAAGGAACTGGATCTGGATCGCGATGCTGTGGGCTGGCGCGGCCGGATTGCTCGCGCAGGCGCCTCCGACAACTACGACAACGACGGTGCGCGGGCGCGTCGAGGTCATCGCTGCAGGGGGCGCGGGCAGCACACGGCATGGTGCGACTCCCGAGACGGTGGTGTGGCTGACGCCCATGGCGGGAGCGACCACGACCGCAGCAGCAGGCGAAGTGACTACGGCTCCGCCCAGTCCCGCAGCGGGTCCGGCGGCAAACCTGCGCTTGGTGCAGAAGAACAAGAGTTTCCAGCCGCACATCCTGGTGGTTCAGGCGGGGTCGATGGTGGAGTTTCCCAATCGCGATCCCTTCTTCCATAACGTTTTTTCTCTCTTTGAAGGCAAGCGATTTGATCTCGGACTGTACGAGGCGGGCACCTCACGGATGGTCAAATTCGACCGGCCCGGAATCAGCTACATTTTCTGCAATATTCATCCCGAGATGAGTGCGGTGGTCATTACCATTGCGACTCCGCTGTATGCCATCTCCACCAAGGATGGGCAGATTAGCATGGCGGGTGTCCCCTACGGGCGTTACCTCTTGCGCGTCTGGAGCGAGGGCATGGGGCCGGAAAATGGGCAGCCGCTGGCGCGGGAGATCACGATCGCGGCGGATGCTTCATCCTTGGGAGTGATTCGTGTTCCCGAAGCGAATGGGCAGCACATGGCGCACAAGAACAAGTATGGCCGCGAGTACGATGAACCTACACCGAACAACTCTGTCTATAAGCAGGAACGCTAAGGAGAGTCGCCCAAGCGAAAGCTATGAAAATCGAGAAACTGCTGAAGCGGTACCGCGTCGATGATGGGCAACACTTCCGCCTCAAGGATTACGATCCGGCGGACACGCACGGGTTGGAGTCGGAACTGAAGCCGCAGGCGAAGGAATTGCTGGCTGGAGGCGTTAAGGAATTGAGCCGCCTGCAGGACGTTCTCGCGGCCCAGGACCGTTGGGGACTGCTGCTGATTTTTCAGGCCATGGACGCGGCCGGGAAAGACGGAACCATCAAGCACGTCATGTCGGGCGTGAATCCGCAGGGCGTGCAAGTGTCGTCCTTCAAGGCGCCGTCGGCGGAAGAGTTGCACCATGGTTACCTTTGGCGAACCATGAAGGCCATGCCGGAGCGAGGCCGCATCGGCATTTTCAACCGTTCCTATTACGAGGAGGTGCTGGTGGTGCGCGTCCACCCCCAGATTTTGGAAAGCCAGAAACTGCCGAAGCCGCTCGTAACCAAACATATCTGGCAGGAGCGCTTCGAAGATATCAATAACTTCGAACGCTACGCTACCCGGAATGGCATTGCCGTGGTGAAGTTCTTTCTTCATGTCTCGAAAAAAGAGCAAAAGCGTCGGTTCATGGAGCGGCTCGACACGCCGGACAAGAATTGGAAGTTTTCTTCGTCCGATGTGAAGGAACGGCAGTGCTGGGATGAATATCAAGAAGCGTACGAGGATATGATCGGCCACACGGCGAGTGAGCATGCGCCCTGGTACGTCGTGCCGGCGGATAACAAGTGGTTCACGCGGCTGGTGGTCTCCCAAGCTGTGGTGGATGCATTGAAGAGCATGAATTTGAAGTACCCCAAGGTGAGCGGGGTGGAGCGGGCTGCGCTGGCCGAAGCGCGGCAACAACTCGAAAATGAATAGCGCAAGCTAGTGGAGAGCCGGGCGCGGCCGCTATACTGCTGAACCCTTCGACTTCGCTCCGGGCAGGCGGGCGAGGACGCCCGTCGCTCCATAACACCTCACTTCAAAACCACGGGCAGCGCCTGGTCATAGGGTTGAATCGTGACGGTCAGGGCCTTGCGCTGATTGAAAGCTTCTTTGGTGACCTTGAAGCTAACGATAATGGTCCCTTTCTGTTGTGCTCCGGCTAGCAGCTTGGTTTCGGGCGAAAGCGGCGGCTCGGAACTTTCTTTCAGCGCCGGGAACCCCTGGTAATAGCGGTCGAGATCCACGGCCGAAGCGGCCGCGTCGTCGAAGGTATTGCCATCCGCGGTGGTAAGCCGCGCTGTGAGGTTCTTAATCCATAGCGGCCTGTCGGCAGTATTTCTCAGCGTCATGGTGATAGCGGCCAGGGTCAGGTTCTGGCCGGGCACTTCGGCGGTAGCCACGAAATCGATCGAACCCGCACCCTGCGGTTTTTGCCGCTTTTCGAAAGCGAAGATTCCCACAATGACAGCTAGGGCGGCGATGCAGATCAGGACAATGCCGGCGGGCGGAAGATTGCGCTTGGCCGTTCCGAATTCGTCGCCGATGTGAAACTCGGTGATCGGTCCTGGCGGGGGTGGGGGCGTGGGTTGATTGGGTATGGGATCGGCCATGGGGTGATTGTAGATTCAGTAGGCTTGCCAGAAGAAGTCGATTCGCGATTCCAGCCTCCAGCGGGAGCTTTTGATTTCTTGTAGAGACGCGGCTGGTCGCGTCTCCACTCGCGGCGGGAGACGGCGCAAAAGCCCACTCTCTACACCGCAACGGGCGCCGCGGGACAATGCGCACCTCCGATAGGTGCCGTGACTTTGGTTACCTTGTCACGTGTGACGGATGCTGCGACGATGCGGAAGATTTCATTTTGGAGGTACTCGGCAGTGAACCGTAAAACTCTCTTTGCCGCGTTGGGCTGCGCGTTGCTGGCTTTCAGCATGATGGGCTGCAACGCCTTACAAACAACCAATCACCTGCAGTCCATCCAGCTCAGCGTAAAGCTGATAAACGGCGCGGTTCCCACGGGTCAGTCCGGCACCGTCAATTTGCAAGGTTACGGGTCAACGATCCAGTTGGCGGCTACCGGCACTTACTCCAGCAAGAATACGGCTGACCTCACGAACAAGGTTACGTATACGGTGATAGTGGACCCGAACGAAACCTCGAACGGGGCGGACGGCGTGCTGCTTCCTCCCTGCCAGGCTCCTTCTTGCCCAGTTGGGACCGCGCCGAACTATACCAGCGGGACCGTCGAGTATAGCCCCACTGGTCTGATCACTTCGGTGGACCCAGCGGAGTGCACATGGCAGAACGCCGCCGTGGATCCCGCCACAACTCCAGCATGGAGTTATGTAGGTGATTACATAGTCACCGCCTCATTCGAGGGCATCACGTCTCAGCCCCTCTATGTTCCAGTAGGGTCGGCGGCAGGCGTCGCAAGTCTCAGCAACCCAACCGGAGCATGCGGGCCTTCCTAGAGTTCTAGCGAGCGCTGACGGTCGGGTCGATGGCATTTTGATTTTGCGGGGACGGCTGCCAAGCAGTCGTCCCCGTTTCGTTCTAGAAACGCTCCACTCTGTCTGAGCCGGTCATTTTTCAGCGCTCGGTTTGAGCCTCCTGCCCGCAGGCTCTATAATCCTAAGTTCGTCTGCGATTCGAATCGCCGCCTATGCTCGTCATTCCCGCAAATGAAGCCGTGTCCGAATGAAGGTTCGCGCCGGTATTGAGGTATCGACCCAGTCCGACATCGGCTGCCAGCGCACGAATAACGAGGATTCGTTCGGCTACTGGGAGCCGGAGGACGACCAGCAGTTCTTGCGCAAGGGACGGCTGGCGGTGGTCGCGGACGGCATGGGCGGCTACGAGGGCGGTCAGGAAGCGAGCCGACTGGCGGTGGAAACGCTGGTGACAAGGTATCGCGACTTTGGCGGCGACGACCCACAGCAGGCGCTGGTCGAGGCTTTGCAAGCGGCCCACGAGGAAGTCCGGCAGTACAGCTTTGCGCATCCGGAATTGCGGGGCATGGGAACGACCTGCACGGCGGCGGCGATCGTCAGGGGTGCGGACGGGGATGCGCACGACGCGCTCTATTACGTGCATGTCGGCGACACCAGGCTTTACCTGATCCGCGACGGCCAGATTACGCGGGTAACACGTGACCACTCCTATGTGGGGCGGCTGGTGGAGTCTGGGATCATTAGCCCGGAAGAAGCGGAGAGTCATCCCCAGCGGAATATTCTGACCGCGGCTTTAGGAACGAATCCCGACCTCGTCATGGACTCACCCGGACACCCCGAGCCTCTGCGCGCGGAGGACGTGCTCCTGATCTGCAGCGACGGATTGTGGGGACAGGTGCACGATGCGGAGATTCTCGAAGCCGTGGAAAACAACCCCGCGGAACAAGCGGGCCGCAAGCTGATCGACCTGGCTCGGGAACGCGGTGGGCCGGATAACATCACGGTCGAGATTCTGCGATTGCGCTAGCCTGTTCATCTGTAACGAACGGGAAAGAATTGGGAAGGGCACGACTTCACAGGCTGCGGAAAAACTCCGATTCACGCAGGTTCACGGGAAGGGCACGACTTCAGTCGTGCCGTAAACCCTTGACAATGCGTCGCGCTTTAGCGCCTGAGGTAAGCCGTTGGCTCTTGGACGAACGTGCAGTGTCGCCTTGTCTCTTTCGCTTTCCCGCAAATTCATTTCTAATGCTGCCCTATGACGCGCAGACTCGGGTGGTTCGGGTTCAGTCTCTTTTTTCTGGCCGCTTTTATTCTTACCGCGTTCGCGGCCGATCCTGATTCGGATCGAGAAATCGCGGATCGTCTGATTGCGGAAGCACTCAAGCCTTCACCGCTGGAAACCAATCTTCGCCGCTTGAGCGATGAGATTGGCGGACGCATTCCCGGTACTCCAGCCTTCCAGCGCGCGGTGGACTGGGGCGTGGCCGCGTTCAAAGAAGCCGGCGCCGACAGCGTGCATACCGAAGAGTTTGCCATTCAGCATTCGTGGGCGGAGGGCCCGACCGAGATGACGGCGTCGCTGTATTCCGGAACCACTTTTCCGGTTCACGCTGTATCGGTCGCGTGGGCGCCGGCGCTGGCTGCGGCCACGCATGTGCCCATCGTCGATGTGGGAGAAGGTTCGGCCGCCGAATTTGCCAAGGTGGGAGATGTTGCGGGAAGAATCGTACTGGTGCACACCAAGGTGTTAGCAAGTTGGGACGATCTTTTCGCCGAATATGAACGGGCGCCCGGGATTATCGCGCTGGCGGTAAAAGGGAAGGCCAAGGCGATCGCGTTTATGGCCACGCGCGAGCACGGGATTCTTTATCGTCACACGAACTCCGGAGCCGGTGAGATTGACGCGCTGCCGCAGGTGGTGGTGGCGCGCGAGGATGGTGAGCGGATTGCCCGTTTGCTGGCGTCGGCGAATCCGGTATGGGCGAACCTGTCGATTCCCAACAAAATTGGCGGCGCCATCAAGACGTGGAATGTGGTGGCGGACATTCGCGGCAGCGAGAAGCCCGACGAGTTTGTGGTGCTCGGCGCGCACCTGGATTCCTGGGAACTGGGAACCGGCGCGCTCGACAACGGGTGCAACGCCGCGCTGGTCATTGACGCGCTGCGGGCGATCAAGGCGGCGGGTCTGAAGCCACGGCGATCCATACGCTTCATCCTGTTTTCCGGAGAAGAAGAAGGACCGCTCGGCTCGCGGGCCTACGCTGTGGCGCATCGCAATGAACTCGATAAAGCGGCGGGCGTGGTTGTCTTTGACGCCGGTACCGGAAAAACGACTGCGTTCTCAACCGGCGGGCGCAAAGACGTGCTTGCGGCGGCGGCGGCGATGTTGGCGCCTTTGCAGCAATTCGGAGCCATCAAGGCGGTTCCGACGGCTGAGTCCGGCACCGATCACTTCGACTTCATGCTCGAAGGCGTGCCGACGTTTGTTGCCGACCAGGAGGAAGCGAATTATCTGGAGAATTATCACGCCACGACCGACACGTTCGACAAAGTAGATTTCCCGCAGCTCAAGAAGAACGTGGCCGAAGCGGCGGAATTTACTTTTGCGCTGGCCAATGCCGCCGATCGCATCGGCCCGCGCCTGAACCGCGCCCAGATCGAGCAGACCATGCATGAAACCCATTTTGACCAGGAACTGAAGGACATGGGCATGTGGGACGACTGGGCCAACGGAAAGCGGGGGAGACAGCAGTAGATACGACGCCTGTCGTAAGATTTGTTGTGCTCGTCTTCTGGATCCTGTTCAACCTGTTTGTGGTGGCGATGCTGGCGCTCGACCTGGGCGTGCTGAATCGCCGCTCCCACCGCATCGGCTTTCGCGAAGCGCTTGCCTGGTCCGGGTTCTGGATCGTGCTGGCGGCTGCGTTTGCGGTGCTGGTGTTGTTCTGGCATGGGCGGGCTCCGGCGCTCCAGTTCGTGACCGGCTACGTAATCGAGCTCTCGCTCAGCGTCGACAACCTGTTCGTGTTTCTCGTCATCTTCCGTTATTTCCAGGTGCCCGACGAGCACCAGCACAAGGTGCTGTTCTGGGGAATTCTAGGGGCGCTCGTGATGCGGGGTGCTTTCATCATGGCGGGCGTGGGCCTGATTCGCCGCTTTAGTTGGATCACCTACGCATTCGGCGCTTTGCTCGTCTATTCCGGATTCAAGCTCCTGAGGCAGGGCGAAACGGAAATCCATCCCGAGAAAAACCCTGTTCTTCGGCTGTTTCGCCGAGTCTGCCCCGTCAGCAAGGAATATGTGGGAGGGCAGTTCTTTACCCGAAGGGACCGCCTATACGCTACCCCGCTACTGGTCGTGTTGCTGGTGGTCGAGACCAGTGACATTCTTTTCGCCGTGGATTCGATTCCGGCGGTGCTCGCCATCACCCTGAACGCCTTCATTGTCTATACGTCGAATGTGTTCGCGATTCTTGGACTGCGCTCGATGTACTTTGCGCTGGCGGGCATGATGGACCTGTTTCACTACCTTCATTACGGACTGTCGGTGGTGCTGATTCTTATCGGGCTCAAAATGCTGGGATCGCATTACGTGAATATTCCAACCGGATGGGCGCTGGCGATCGTGCTTCTTGTTCTGGGGATTTCCATTCTAGCCTCGCTGGTGAATCCGCAGAAGAAAATCACCGGGTGATGCTCACGCTGTCGAGCCAATCTTGCCGGTGGAGCGCCGGGCGTCCCCGCCCGGCAGGACCCTTCGGCTCCGCTCAGGGCGGGTTCGCGAGGCGCCCGTCCCTGCACCGTGGCACAAAGGTCCATACGCTATGATGAATGTTCATGATTAGCGTTCCTGTAGTCACGCCGTCACGTTCCTATGAGGTGCTTATCGGAAGCGGTCTGCTTACTCGCGCCGGAGAATGCCTCGGCAAGATTCTGGAAAACCGCCGCGTCTTTGTGGTCACCGTCCCGCCGGTGCGGCGGCGCTGGGCAAGAGTTCTGCTGAAATCGCTGGCGGCCTCGGGAATCGAAACCGACCTTCTAGAAATGCCCGATGGCGAGCGCTCGAAACGCCTTGCGACATTGGAGAAACTGGCGGAGAAGCTCGTAAAGCAAGGCGCGGACCGCGGCGCAACGCTGATTGCGCTTGGCGGCGGCGTAGTCGGCGACGTGACCGGGTTCCTGGCGTCGATCTACATGCGAGGCGTGGACGTCATCCAGGTGCCAACGACGGTGCTGGCGCAGGTGGATGCGGCGATCGGCGGGAAAGCTGGTGTCAACCTGCTGTCGGGAAAGAACCTGCTCGGGACCTTCCACCAGCCGCGCGCAGTGCTGATCGACCCCGCCGTTCTCAAAACACTTCCTTCCCGTGAATACCGCGCTGGTCTGTATGAGGCGCTGAAGTGCGGCATCATCGGGGATCCTGGACTGTTCCGCCTGTTCGAAGAAAAACACCGCGAGATTTTGGATCGCGACCCGGTGGTGGTCGAGAAAGTGATCGCCGATTCCGTGCGCTTGAAGGCGTCGATAGTGAGCTCCGACGAGCGCGAAGGCGGCCTGCGGCAAGTGCTCAACCTCGGCCACACCATCGGACACGCGCTGGAGGCTGAGACCCGCTATGCGCAGTTGCTCCACGGAGAGGCAGTAGCCTGGGGCATGATCGCGGCGACGCACATCGCGCTCTCCACCGGCAAACTGGATAGCGTGACGGCGGGACGCATTTCGAACTCCGTTCTTGGATTTGGCGGGTTGCCGCGCATGAAGTTGCAGACCGCGAGCATCCTGAAGCGGCTGCGTTCCGACAAGAAGACGCGGCAGGGAGTGGTGCACTTTATTCTGCCGCGGGAAATCGGCAAGGTCGAGATCACAAGCGACGTGCCGGAGGCAGTCGTGCGCTCAGCGGTCGACGAGATTCGGAAACTTGCACGGAATTAGTACTAATAGCATAAGTGGTGTTGGGCGGGTTTTGGGAAGGGCACGGCTTCAGCCGTGCCGTGCAGAGCCAATAGAAATGCGGGTTTTAGCCCCTGAGGGTCGCGCCCTGCTCGGGAGGCTATCCGACTGGTTCTAGCGATGGGTCGATGAATCAAGAAATGGATCCGCGAATCGTGGGCGCGGCCCCCGCTGGTGCGCCGGACCGCGAGTCGGCCGCGCGTGCTGTCCGAGAGATGTTCACCTCAATCGCGCCGCGCTACGATCTGCTGAATCACGTTCTTTCGTTCAACATTGATCGCGTATGGTGGTGGCGCACGGCGCGCAAGTTCGACCCCATCCTGAAGCGTGCCGACGCTCGCGTGCTCGATCTTTGCTGCGGTACCGGAGATATGACTTTTGCGTTGAGCCGCCGCGCCGGTTCGGGATCGGCGCAGATTCTGGGCGCGGATTTTTCTCACGCCATGCTGCAGCGCGCGGCAGAGAAGGCGGCGAAGCAGGGAAGCGGCGCGACGCTCTGCTGGATCGAAGCCGACGCGCTTCATCTGCCCTTCCCCGATGGGCATTTCAATTTAGTGACCTCGGCATTCGGTTTTCGAAACCTGGCCGACTACGACGCAGGATTGCGCGAAATTGTGCGGGTGCTCGCTCCCGGCGGAGAATGCGGCATCCTCGATTTCGGAGAGCCGGGCGGGTTGATCGGACAGTGCTACCGCGTTTACTTCAAGAAAGTTCTTCCCATGATCGGGACCATGATTTCAGGAGTGCGAGGTCCGTACGCGTATCTGCCGGCGTCGGTCGAGCGCTTTCCGGCACCGGCTGAGATGCTCGGGCGCATGAGTCAGGCGGGCTTTTGCGAAGCTTCCTGGACTCCGTACACCTTCGGCGTTGCGGGCCTATACCGCGGAGTGAAGAGCATCTAACCGCCGAGACGCCGAGGAAATGGTTTTGGGAAGGGCACGGCTTCACAGCTTGCGGAAAAAGTCGGTGTTGCACTTGCTTTTGGGCGGCGCAGCGGTTCACCGCTGCGATAAGTATATTGTTTTCAGATCGGCTTTAGCCGCTGAGGTGAGATGACGATGCGGAAGAGACCTTTTCCGCAACCTGTTTAGCCGTGCCGCCCAGGGCCAAAAGAATGCGGGCTTTAGCCCCTGAGGGCCGGACAGCCTGCGCGAAGCTCCCATTTCAGGAGACCGAGTTATGGCGATGCTTGAAACAGTTCTGAAGCGTTTTGAAGAGCCCGATGAAATACGAACGTTCGAAAAAGGAAAATTTGAACTCGTTCGCATCGGGGGCATGACCATCGGCCGCGCCACGTACGAGCCAGGATGGAAATGGTCCATTCACGTTGGGCCCAGCGTGGGCGCATCGCGCTGCAACGTCGAGCATGTTGGGATGGTGCTCTCCGGATGCGCCACGGCTGCGATGGAGGACGGCACGATCCACGAACTCCGCGCCGGTATGCTCTTCTACATTCCACCCGGACCTCCCGGTCACGACAGTTGGGTGGTGGGTGATGCGCCCTACGTCTCGCTGCATTTTCTCGGGGCTGACCACTACGCCAATAAGTAGTGTGCCTGGGTACCCAAGGCGGCGCGTAAAATCCAAGTCAGAATCCCAAGCGCGACGCGATCGGGAATCCTATCCTTTCGCGCTTTTTGCGAAGGCTGGGCAGCGGGCTGTTTTGGGTTTTGCCCCCAAGGCTTACAATTCCCGCCCGTGGAACCATATTTGCAAACTGGTTGGACTTGGGTAGGATACGATCGAGCTCGGATCAAGAATTCTGTAAGTTGCATTTCGGGGGCGATATGAGAGTGAGATTCGCAGTGGCAGCGGCGGTGATGAGTCTCGCGCTGAGTGTCGCGGCCCAGAAAGAGATGGACATGGTCCACGCCAAAGGTTCTTTCGATATCAAAATGACTCCCGCCGAACCAACCGACTTCGAGAAGGCGAACGACATTACTCGGGTCACATCCGACAAGACTTGGCACGGTGACTTCGAAGGCGTCAGCCGTGGAGAAATGATCACCGGCTCGACCGCGAGCACTGGCTCCATGGCCTACGTTGCTATTGAGCGCATGACCGGCAAGCTTAACGGCAGACAGGGCAGCTTCACCTTCTCGCACCGCGCCACGATGATGAAAGGCGACGCCCCCTCTGCGGGAGAGCTGAGCGTGATGGTTGTACCCAATTCCGGCACTGGAGAATTGACCGGACTCACTGGCTCGCTCATGATCCATATCGACGCTCAGGGTAAACACACCTGGACCTTCGATTATTCGCTCCCGTAAGGTGGGTCGAGTAGAAACCGAGTCACAGTGGACCGCGCGGCGGAGAGAGCGGGCAGGTATCTTTGCAACCGTGCGGAAGGATCCGACCGCCTAAGCGGGCCCGCCCAAGCGGAGCTTGAACGGGGCACCCTTGTGAGTTCGAATGATTGCGATGGCCCGGGCCACCCGCCTCACAGTCACTCTCCTGTGGGCGCTTTGGTGGTTGGCTTCTCACTCTTTCTATTCAGCAGTCGCGTAACAGCCTCCGTCAACTCATCCTCTTTCTTCAGCGCCTGGGATATGCGTTCCGCCAGTTCCGCCAGAACGACCCTGATCGATTGCGCTATTTCGAGGCATTCTTCGTCAGTGTGTGCGTGTAGACGTTCGCTCAACGCGGTGTGCAGTAGAGTCAGCGGATTGTGCTGGCCATCAATGAGCAGAACGTCGGGAATTCCGTGCTTTATCTGATCGATCGCTTTGCTGAACTGCGTCTCTTTCGCAGCCGCCTCGAAGTCTTTGAGTATGTCCGGTTTCGCTCCGAGCTTCGCCGCCACCTTCGCGATTTGCTCGATGATCCGAGTTTTCTGGTTTTCCACGACTCTACGGTAGTAGGCGAACGCGCCAATTCCCAAGCCGTGATTTTCAGCTCGGCGTCCTTGTAAGAAGAGCTCCCGATCGCCGCCGATCATTTTGACCAGGCGCGCAGGGGTGTGAGGTCCGAACGGCGGTGTCTCGCCCAACTTTGTCGCCACTCCCACACCGCTCGACTTCATCAGTGCCGCAAGCGCGAACGTTTTTCGTATTTTTAGGCAATTACGGCATTTAACAGTCAGAAAGAAAAATTTCCATTTTCCGTGCTCAAGATAAGCAGTCGCTGAGCAGTGCTGGCATTTTCGGGGCCCGTCGCACTCTTCAGAATCGCAGTAAAGAAAAACATCCGGCTCCAGCACCTGGTAGTAGTTTCCGGTCTGAACCCATAGGTTGCTTACCTCTGAAGTGGAGTCGGGCGGCGAGTTCGCCAGAAACTCTGCCCAGTCCATTCCCGGTTCGGGTGCGAGTTCAGCCTTCCGTTCGACTGCATCGACCATGTTAGAGGCATTGTAACCGGCAGGGAGCACTATTTGGTTTGTTGCCGGGTGCGCCACTTCTCACGCTTTTTGAGAAGTGGCCCGCCGCCGCGACGGAAACCCGCGGACAGACGGGACGTTCCCCAGTTCTTCGAAGATTAGCTGCCGCAAGCAAAACGGGCGTGTCACTCTTTGTCGCCAACCTCAAGACCCAAGCGTCCAATTCTCAACGACCAACCTGGAGACTCGCCCAAACTCTCGCGTGTTGTTGGTAACCAGTGTCAAGCCGAGGCTGCGGGCGTGGGCGGCGATGAACAGGTCGTTCGCTCCAATCATGGTGCCCAGCTTTCTTAGGTCAGAGCGTATGCGGGCGTAGTGAAGAGATGCTTCGTCGGGGAAATCCAGAATCTGGATGTAATTCAAAAAGGCGCTTAGCGCCGCCGCATCCTGCCGCCGCCGGGGAGAGACTTCGACTCCATATAAGAGTTCCGACTTCGTGATTACAGAGATGCACACATCGCTGACGGGAAGGGCGCTCAGGCGCTTGAGCACCGCATCATTCGAGCGCTTCATGATGTAGGAACAGATGTCCGTGTCGAGCATGTAGCGCGGCATTACGACTCGCGCTCTTGCACAGGAAGATCTTCGACATCTTCCATGAAATTCGCCGAGGCGACCGGACCTTCAGCGAGGTAGGAAGTCCAATCAAACGGTCGCGGAGAGAGGACCACTTCGCTTCCTTCTTTCCGTATAAACACTTCCTGCGTGCTGAACTGAAACTCCTTGGGCAAGCGCACCGCCTGACTGCGGTTGTTCATGAAGATTCTCGCTTTGCGTTGCATGTGCCCTCCAGCCGATGCTTTTGGCATATACATATGTATATGCCATTCTACCGAGATTAGTCGACTTTCGCAAGATCCGGCGGGTCGTCGACCCTCAAGCGCTATTTGCGAGGATCGCTTGACAGATCAGCGTAAAATAGAGTCATAGCAGACAATTTTTGTGCTCCCCTTCCGCTGCGGAAGTGCCTCCCAGGAGGCGCAGTTAATTAGTCTTTGAAATCAATCGGAGCGCAGGCGCGCCCCTAACTCCTTTGTCCGGAATACTTTGCGGTATCTCCCCTGTGGAATCAATACTTTGCGAGCCGGGTCCAGGCGAACTGGGCAGAAAATAGCACTCTTCGCCAGTTAAGTCCTAGTCGTTCAAGACTTTGCCCATAAGTCTTGATTCATGAAGACTTTAGCAGGAAAATATCTGTAAGTTGATGATTCCAATAGACCGCTGGTTAGGGGGGAGCGGGTACCCCAATCGGCGCGTATGCCTTTTTCTCGAAGTGTCTCGGCGTACTCGGCGTCTCGGCGGTGAACTAGTTTTTCGCGAACGAATCCGTAAACGCCTCAAGATTCGTTTTCGAAATTACCCGTTCGTAGTCGCCGCCGAGAAATTTCTTCAGCCGGTCGGTGTTCATGGTGTACTGGCCGGTCATGTACGGGACGGCGTCGGGCGGAATCGCCGAGATGTTCCAGTTCCACAAGAACTGCAGAATGCGGCGCATCGTCCACTGCCCAGGGACTCTCAACAATTTCGCGTGCGCGAGTTCGATGCACTGGCCGAACGTTAAAGGATCGCCGCGTCCGGCAACGTTCAGGATGGTCAGCCGCTGCGCTTCCGGTTCGCGGCGCAGTATCCAGGCGATCAGCCGGGCCATGTCGTCGACGTGGACAAACTGGATTTTGTTGTCCACATACTTCTGGCCGTAGGGAAGCATGCAGGGCAAGCGGGTTGCCGATTCGCGCATGCGGGCGGCGCGACGCCCCTTCCCATTAGGCGTTCCGCGGAACGCTCCCATCAGATAATTTTCGACGGTGGCTCCCGCAAAAATGTGGGGACGCAGAATGAAGACGCCGCACCCGCGCAGGGAAGGCGCCCGCTGCTGCACCACCAGGTCGCTTTCTTTCTTGTGGATCGCGTAGGGCAGCGTGTGCGCGCCGAGCGGCGCGTCTTCCGTAACGGGAGCGGGCAGGTCGGAGCCATACGCCGAAACGCTGCTGGGAAAAATAAACTGCCGAATCGTGGTTCCGGGATTGCGGTTAGCTTCGGCAATGGCTTCCATCACCCGGGCCGTTCCGGCCACGTTGATCCGCCACATCCGGTCGACGTCCAGAACCCCCGTGCGCTGCGGATCGATCACAAACGCCAGGTGCACAACCGACGCAGGTTGCAATTCGCGCAGCAGAAGAAGCAACTCGCGCGTGGATTCTTCTCTTCCCAGGTCGAGCGGCACGAAGCGGTCGATCTGGGAATGAGTTGGGGGCGTGACATCAATGCCTACAACCGTGCAATCCGAGAGTTGCTGCACGAGGCGCTGGCCAAGATTACCCGAAACGCCAGTGACGATGATGGTTGGTTTTGCCGTATCCATTGAGTCGGGGTCTTCTTAGTCGGGATCCTCGGCCTGCTGAGCAGGCGGCTTTGCTCCTCTCGGAGGCGGGGGCATGGCTGGATTTCGGGTAGGGCCGAAATAAGCATCATTCATGTCAACATTGCTCTGAAAACTTTGCATGCTGTCACGATAGCGCTGGCTGGAAATCAGGTTGCGGATCTCCGGTTTCACGGTATCCAGAGCCAGAGTTTCTTTGCTAACCAGCTTGTAAACGTAGTGGGGCCCATTGGGATCGGAGATCACTTCCGACACTTCGCCGGGCTTCAAATCCATGACCGCGCGATGATTCGCAGGCAGCGTCGTGCTGCGCACTTTCTCCATCTTTGTGTTCGGGGCGCTTCCCGGGAGTCCCGCGGCGACGTAGGCCTCTTTTTGCAGCTTGTCGGGGTCTTCACCTTTGGCGGCGCGGGCGCGCAGATCGTCGGCGACCTTCGTCATCGCCTCTTCAGCAGCTTTCTTCTGTGCTTCGGTCGGAGGCTGCGGCGCCGTGGTGGCGGTCGCTCCGGGCTTGGCACCAGCTTTGAGTTTTACGACTGGACGTACGATTTGTTTTGTCCGGGGAATAAAGATCCGCGCCAAGGTGGCTTGCTCGTAGGAAGCCGCGTTCTTCTTGTAATAGTCCTCGATATCGCCATCGGTGATCTTATTGGCATCTTCCCGCAGCGCGCCGTTCATTTCCTGGGAAAGAATTTGTATACGAGCCAGGGCCATCTTCTCGTCGAACATGGGCCCTTTGCCGAGGCCGCGCTTCTCCGCTTCCGCGGACATCTTCAGCGCGCGCGCATAGTTGCTGGCGAGATTTCGGCGCATGGCCGGCGGCATTCCCGGCTGCATCGCATCGACGAGCTTTTCAAATTGCGCGCGCGTGACCACGGTTTTGCAGGAGTCACCGTGTTGAGTGGCATCGGCGCAGAGACCCTTCAGCGTGATTACCGGATCATCGGGAGCGACCTTTACTTCGGGGGCCTGGTCGGGTACCGCAGAAGCGCTTGGTTCCGTCTTCGCTGCGGCGGCGGGAGGTGCAGCCGGTTGCGCAGCCTGTCCGTAGGCTAAGCCCGCGAGCAGGAGACACGCGAGGTACTGGAAACGCATGAATCAATGTCCTCCAAGGGAGAAATTGCGACGGATGTCATCGTAGCATGTCCCACCGCAGACCGGCGCGGGGACAAGGGGTTGGCGGCGGGCGAATCCAAAGCGATAATGACATTTATGTCAGCAATGCGGGCCCCGTTCAGTTCCGCGTCGATGCGCCGGGAAAAGCGAAACGTTGCCGGGAACTCCGTGCTCGCGGCCCTGGTGATCACCAGCCTGAAAATTGTGGTGGGGATCGCGACCGGCTCGCTGGGAATTTTGTCGGAGGCAGCGCACTCCGGACTGGACCTGATCGCGGCCCTGGTGACTTTTTTTTCGGTGCGGGTTTCCGACAAGCCGGCGGACGCCGATCACCAGTATGGGCATGGCAAGTTCGAGAATTTTTCGGCCTTCATCGAAACCGGTCTGCTGCTGGTGGCCTGCGTCTGGATCGTATATGAATCGACGAGGCGGTTGTTCTTCCACAGTGTGGAAATTGAGCCGACCGTAGCCGCCTTCCTGGTCATGTTGCTGTCGATGGCCGTCGACGCCTGGCGCTCCCGCGCGCTCGGACGCATGGCGGCGAAGTATGACAGTCAAGCGCTGGAGGCGGACGCGCTGCATTTTTCAACCGACATCTGGTCGAGCGCGGTCGTGATCCTGGGCCTCGCGCTGGTCTGGATGGGGCGCAGCAATTTAGGGCACAGGTATCGTGTGGAGTGGCTGCGCCAGGCCGATCCGATCGCCGCGCTGTTCGTGGCGGGCGTGGTGATTTCCGTGAGTTGGCGGCTGGCGCGGAGAACGGCGGATGCGCTGCTCGATGCGGCGCCGGCCGGCGTACGCAGCCAGATTCTCGACCGCATCGCGACCGTCGATGGCGTGTTGGAGGTGGAGCGCGTCCGGTTCCGGAAGGCTGGGAATGGCTATTTCGCGGACGTTTCGGTGGCACTAGAGCGCAATTTCACCTTCCAGCGCTCGGAGCAGGTGTCCGATGCGGTGACCTCACGAGTGCGAGAGATCTTGCCTGATGCCGACGTGGTGGTGCATTCGGTTCCGCGAGCGCGGGGGACGGAAAACATTTTTGACCGCATCCGCGCCGTGGCAACCCGCTATAACTTCAACGTGCACGACATCAGCGTGCAGGATTTGAATGGGCAGTTGCACGTGGAACAGCACCTGGAACTCGACGAGCAGCTCAACATGAAACAGGCGCACGACGAAGTTACGCGTCTGGAAACCGAGATACGCGCCGGGGTGCCGGAGATTGCGACCATCCTTACGCACATTGAAAGTGAGCCGGCCACGATTGAGACGGGAGAAGAAGTCGTTCGCGAGCCGGAATTGGAACAGCGGCTCAAGGACATTGTGAAAGAGTTTCCCGAGGTGATGGACGTGCACGAATTCCAGTTCAAGAAGGTGCGGGCTCGCCTGTATGTTTCCTGCCACTGCACGCTGCCCGACGAGATGCCGCTATCGCGAGTGCACGACGTGCAGACCTCGCTCGAGATTCGCTTCAAGCACGACGCGCCGGAATTGTTCCGAGTGCTGATCCATCCCGAGCCGATGACGGACAACCGGCGGTAGCACTGCGAGTGGAGCGCCGGGCGTCCCCGCCCGGCTGACCGGGCGCGACGCCCGTTGCTCCACCGCACAAATCATCACGCGGTCGCAGTAGCAGACGAGAAAGGGCACCATGATAGAAGCTTCAGTCAATTGGACCGACAAAGACCGATACGTGGGCTCGGCAACTTCGCGGCACTCGATCGTGATGGATACGGCAGCCGAGAAAACCGCCAACACTCCGATGGAGTTAGTGCTGCTCGGTTTGTGCGGCTGCACGGCATCGGACGTAGTGGGAATTCTCCGCAAAAAGCGCGAGCCGTTAACCGGGCTCGAAGTGCGTGCCGAGGCCGAACGCGCGGACGGCTATCCCGCTGTCTATACCTCGATTCACTTGACCTATCGCGTTCGGGGACAGGTCTCGCGGAAAGCCATGGAAGACGCGGTGCGGCTCTCGAAAGAAAAGTATTGCTCGGTTTCCGCCATGCTGGAGAAGACGGCAAAGATCACTTATAAGATTGAGCATGTCTCGTGAAGGCGAGTCCTCATCCGCTGCGAGGCTACTTTTATATTGGAAGTGCAGCCCTGTTGTGGGGTATCTCGGCGACGCTCGGACGCGCGGCGTTCACTGGGCATCTGCTGCTGGGCTTTTCCCTGGGAGCTTCACTCAAGAAGATCGATCCGCTGATCTTGTCGCAGAGCCGTGCAACCTTGTCGCTGGCTGTGCTGCTGCCGGTACTGCTGGCGCGCCGAGGGGCGTCCGCGCTGCGTGTTCCCGGACGCGACCTAGTGCGGTTTTTTCTGCTGGGAATCTTGGGAGTCGCGGCCTCGAACTATCTCTACTACCTCGCCATTCAACGGACGAACGTGGCGACGGCGATTATCCTGCAATACACGGCGCCGGTCTGGGTGCTGCTCTATACGGCCGTACGCGCGGCGCAACGGCCGTCGTTGCGGAGAAGCGCGGCAGTGGGACTGGCCGTGGCCGGTTGCGCCCTGGCGGTCGGCTTTGTCGGTTCGGGCGGCTTCCGCATGGATGCAGTCGGAGTCACGGCCGCCCTGCTGGCTGCATTCTCGTTTGCGTTTTATAACGTGGGTGGACACCGCGTGCTGGCACGCTACGACCGCTGGAAAGTCCTGCTGTGGGTGTTGGTGGCTACTTCGACTTTCTGGATCTTCGTGAATCCCCCGTGGAAAGTTGTTGCCGCTCACTATGGCCGCGCGCAGTGGGGATTCATGCTGGTGTTTTCGCTAATTTCCGTGCTCGGGCCATTTTCCTGCTACTTTGCCGGATTGCAGCACCTGGAACCAACCCGCGCCATCGTAGCCAGTTGTCTGGAACCGGTGTTCAGTATCGTGATTGCGGCGGTTGTGCTGGGAGAGTTACTGCGTCCGTTGCAGACGGTTGGCATCGTTCTGGTGCTCGTGGCAATTGTGCTGATCCAGTTGCCAGAACGGACGGCTCGCGGCGAAGAGTTGCTGGTCGAGCCGATTGAGTGAGGGCGAACTCATTTCACAAAGAGATTTTGGGAAGGGCACGGCTTTAGCCGTGCCGCTGAGAGCCGCAAAGAATGCGGGCTTTAGCCCCTGAGGGCCGCTACTCTAAACTTCTTCCCTTCGTCTCGGGCAACTGCGTTGCCATCAAACTCGCCAGAAGAAAAGCTGCGCCGCACAGATAGAAAGCCCAGCTTAGTCCCTTAGTCTGGCCGACGCGTCCAATCACATACGGGGCGATGGAGCTCATAGTGCGCGCGCCGTTGTAAGTAAAGCCCAAGGCACGCGCCCGCACACTTGTGGGAAAGATCTCGCTACCGATGAGCCCGGAGCCCGAGAAGAACCCCGTCCCGAAAAATGCGACGGCCGCGCCCAATACGAGCAGCACGGCCTGCGAACGCGCCATGGCGTAGAAAGGCACCAGAACGGCGGCGGCAAAAAGGTACAGCATGAAAGCTTTGCGGCGGCCCAGATGGTCGGCGGCCCAGCCGAAGCTGATGTATCCGGGAAACATGCCAAACAGGTTGAGCACGAGGAGCAGGGTGGTGGTGCCCATAATGCCGAAGCCGCGCCCGCCTTGCGCGACGGGAAGCGAAAGATAAGGCGGAATCCAGGAGAATAGTCCCCACCAGGCAAACAATCCGAAGAAATTGAGCAGGAGCAGAACGATGGTGCTCTTGCCATAAGGCGCGCGAAAGATGACAGAAAAAGATTCGTTCCCTCGTGTCCTCAGTGTCCCCTGTGGTTCAAGCTTTTGATCTTGCGCTGCTAGACGATGCTCTTTCCACATCGGCGATTCCGGCACGCTGCGCCGGATCCAGAGCGTAACGATGGCGGGCAGAATTCCGACGAAGAACACCATCCGCCAGTTGGCGTAACGCAAAACAATGCCCGCGACCAATGCGGCCAGCGCATAGCCGATAGCCCAAGAGCTCTGGACAATCGCAATCGCCTTGGCTCGCAACTCGTCGGGCCAGGTTTCTGCGACCAGGGTTGCGCCCGTGTTCCACTCGCCTCCCATGCCGAGTCCGAGGATGAAACGAAACACCGCCAGCATGAGCACGGTGGTCGAGAGCCCGGAAGCGAACGAGCAGATCGAGTAAGTCAGGATGCTGAGCATCAGGGCGCGCTTGCGTCCGATGCGGTCGGCAAGGAAGCCGAAAAACACACCGCCAATGCCGGAAGCCAGAAGCGTGAGCGTGTACAGAAGTCCGGAGGTCGCCTTCGACATGCCGAGATCGCGCATGACGTACGCCAGGACCAGCGCGTACAGCATGGCGTCAAAAGCGTCGAGCATCCAGCCGAGAGCAGCCGCCAGCAGGGTGCGGCGCTGCTCGGTCGTTGCCTGTCGCAGCAGTTGAATCGGCCCAATAGCCATGCGAGGAGCGATTGTATCAGCGGAGCGGGGCAAAAGCGGTCGATCTCAGATCCACTGCCTGCGCCTCATGAACATGTAGATCTTGAGGAAGGGAATCCCGTACCAGTAGGTCTTGCGGACGAAATTCACACGAAGTTTTCCCGCCCACGTGTCCGCCACGTCCTCTTTTTCACTATGTTCAGGACGAATAGTGCTGTGAATGTGATGCCCAAGTTCGTGAAAAAGCACATGGCCGAACACAATGTCCCTTAAGAACGGGATGAAAAGCGCCCATCTTTCCGATGCGGCAATGATCTTACCCACCCGAAGCTCAATATAAGGCAAAGAATTGCGCGATGCGTAATGGTAAAGACCCCGCACACGTGACTTGTCGACTCGGCGTTTGCGCGACCAGACTTTTCCGACGCGGTCCTTGCGAGACAGAGCGATCTCATTCGTGAGTACGACGCAGTCCAGTCCCTTTAGGTACTTCTCTGGGAACGGTGCGCAAGAGTTTCCGAACAATAGCAGACGCGTTAACTGGAGGAGAGTAGTGCTGGTATGCCTCGTTGACCCTGATTTCGCTCTCGGGCATTGTCAATCGTCCATCTTAAGGGAAAAGTTCCACCGCTAAGGACGAATCCCTGCCCGTCCCAGCCGCCGCAAATACTTCTGCGCCTTCCGCACATCGCGCCCGATCTGCTCTTTCAGAGCTTCGACCGACGGAAACTTGATCTCATCGCGCAGACGATCTAGGAAATGCAGCTCGACTTCGGTTTCCGCCGAAAGTGCGATTGGATGGAAGTTCAGCAGGTGAGTTTCAATGGCAAAAGAATCGGCGCCGAACGTGGGCCGGTTTCCGACGTTCGTGACTGAATCAAAACACTCGTTGTTATGATCGCTGCCGATTCGCGTACGAGTGATGTACACGCCATCCTTGGGCACGAGTTCTTCATAGTGTGCCAGATTGATGGTCGGGACCGTATATTTCGCCCCGTAACCCCGGCCTCGCCCAGCGGTAGAGAGAATGCTGAACGGACGCGCCAGCAAATGGCGTGCCCGGCTCACGCGGCCTTCGGAGAGCAGTTTTCGGATGTGGCTGCTCGAAACGTTTTCTCCGCGCAGGCGCATCTCGGAATAATCGTGGACCTCAAATCCCATTTCGCCGCCGAACTCGCGCAGCAGTTCGATGTTTCCCGCCGCCTTGCGCCCGAAGTGGAAGTTGTAGCCTTCGTGAACTTCGCGGGCATGCAGGCGCTTTTTCAGAATTTCATGGGCGAACTGGTGCGGCGTCATCAACGAAAGATCGCGAGAGAAGGGAAGCAGCACCACCGTGTCGATCCCGGTCGCTTCGAGCAGGCGCAATTTTTCCGGAAGCGGAGTCAGCAATTTCAGATTCTGCTCGGGACGCAGAATGCGGGCGGGGTGTGGCTCAAAGGTGACCACCACCGACCGCACGTGAGTGGCTTGCGCCCGCCACACGATTTCGCCGATAACATTACGGTGCGCGCGGTGCACGCCGTCAAAGTTGCCGACGCTGACGAGGGCGGGGCCGAAGTCGCGGGGAATATCGTCGAGTTTGTGAAAGACGTTCATGAATGCTATGAACCGCAGAGGACGCCGAGAACGCAGAGAAATCTGGGGTAAAAACCCGCCTATCTCATCTCTAAATTCTCTGCGAACTTTGCGATCTCCGCGGTTTAATTCATCCTCAAATTTCAAACTCCAGCTTCATTCCGTCATACGCCAAGCGCACGTCCGGCGGCAACGCGGCATTGGTGGCCTCGTGCGGTAGGTCGTGGCAGATGTGCGTGAAGAATGTTCGCTTCGGTTTTACTTCGGCCGCGATCTTCAGCGACTGTTCTACGGTTGAGTGCGTGGGATGCGGCTTGTAGCGCAACGCGTCCAGAAACAGAATGTCGAGGCCCCTGAGCTTCTCCAGTGTTTCGGCCGGAACCTCGCTGTGATCGGTCAGGTAGGCGGCCGATCCAAAACGGAAGCCAATGATCGGAGTTTCACCGTGGATGACCGACACCGGCTCAAAGCGCGCGCCAAACAACTCGACCGGGCCTTCGATGGGCCGCAAGTCGACCAGCGGCAGTCCGCCGAATTTATAGTCAGCTTCAAAAATGTAGCGGAACATACTGCGCAGAAACTCGCAGGCTCGTGGCGTGGCATACAGAGGCAGCTTGCCGGGTTTGTGCCGATAAGTCAGGGGGCGCAGGTCGTCGATTCCGAGGATGTGGTCGGCGTGGGTGTGAGTGTAGAGCACGGCATCGAGGTGCGTGATCTTTTCGCGCAGCGCCTGCTCGCGAAAGTCCGGCGTGGAGTCGATCATGACGTGGCGGGCATTGTCTTGAGGATCACGGTAGCCGATCATCACGGAGGGGCGAGTGCGGCGGTCGCGCGGGTCCGGCGAGTGGCAAACGGCGCAGTCGCAGCCGACGGTGGGAACTCCCATCGACGTGCCGCTGCCGAGTACGGTCAAAGTCGCCTGCATCAGCCGTTTGTACCCGTAATGGGGCCGGGCGCTTGCGGGGGACGCGCCAGAGAGTTGGTCACTTCCACATACGCCATGCGCAGTTCGTAGAGACAGTTCTGCAGGAATCCCTGCTCTTTCGGAGTGAGATTGCCCTTGGTTTTCTCGGCGATCATGCCCAGCGTGTCGATGGTTTGCCGCGCGCCGATCAAATCGAGTCCGGGCTGGCCGCCTTGTTCGTGCATCAGGCCGAGCTGCATCATGGCGGTCATGTAGAGCGAGGCCATGAAGCGCTCAAAACTCATTTCGAGTTCTTTCGCCGAGTGTCCGCTCAATTCGACGCGTGCATCCAGATCGCGCGACGACTGCCGGTAGGCATCGTGCTGTGCCTGCTGCTCGGAGGCGGTGGGCGGCTCGGGGACATCCGACTCTGGCGCGGAGGCGACTGGCGTGGGCGCGGCTTCTGGAATCGCAGGAATGGCCGGCATCGAAGCGGCCGCTGTCGAGACCGCCGTGGCAGCAGCTGTCGCCGCGGCTGGTGGCGGCGCCTGTTCTTCCGCGGAATCGCGAAGTTCTCCGTCGGAGGTGAACAAGCGCTTGTCGCTCACCTTGAATTCGCTTTCTTCTCTTCTTTTTTGAGCCATATGGTTACCTAATCTCTTGAGAGTCTTTCTTTTAATTTCAGATGATCGGAAGCAATGCCGGTTTCAGCTTCGCCGCGCCCGCGCGCAAATCTTTTTCAGCAGCTTCGCGTCGCAAGTAACCCAATGCGATCGGACGATCTCCGCCGGGCAGAGGCAAAATCGCGCCGCTCGTGATGTCGCCAACTTCTTTTTCGTCCGCCAGAATCTTCGCGCCCGGTTCGGGCAGCGTGCCTTCGACCGCGAAGGCGGTGAACTGCCTGTGCACGGCGCCGCGCGAGCGGATGCGCTCCACGATCTCTTGCCCCAGATAGCACCCTTTGGTGAAATTCAATGCGCGCGTTTGCCCGGTTTCCTGAGGCAGATCGCGCTCGCGTATGTCCACGCCAAATTGGGGAATGCCGCGCGAGATGCGGAACAGATTCAGCGCGGTCGTGCCGGTGGGTTGCGCACCCGCCTTAAGCAGCGCGTCCCATAGTTCGCCCACATGTTCGGGAGCAACCCAGACTTGCCAGGATTCGCGCGCTTCCTCGCCTGAGCGCAAGAGCGTGATGGTCTTTTGATGACCGGCGCGCCGCCAAGCCACGTCGGCGAACTGCAGATGCGCGAGATCGGGTATGGCGATACCGGTGCCTTCGAGAACGTGGCGCGATTCAGGTCCGGTCAGGCCGAGCGCGGTGAGTTGGTCGCTGACGTCGGCAATCTCCACATCGTCGGCGATGATGTAGTGATCGAAGAGCTGCAGTACTTTCTCGCGCTGTCCGCGTTCGGTATCTACCAGAAGTGACTCTCCGCGCTGAAAGGCGTAGAGGTCCGCCTGAATTCGGCCCTGTGCATTCAGCAGGAAGGCATAAGCGCCGTGGCCGGGGGCAAGATCGCGCACGTTGTTCGAGACCATGCCATTCAGCCAGCGGACGCGGTCGCCTCCGGTCACCGCGATCTTGGCGCGCCAACTCAGGTCATAAAGGCCGCAACCTGCGAGCAAGGCCTGGAACTCGGCGCGAACGTCGCCGAAATCGGGCGCAGTGGTCGCGCCGCTGTACTCACCTGGGTTCGCCCGGGGAAGTGCCGTCGAAGTCATAGGGTCAAACCTTCACTATTCAGACATTGATTATAACGAAGGGGCGTTCTCCGAACGGCAGCCGCCCGTTCTCCCGAAATTCGCCTCCGTTTCGGGCGCTGGGAGAATACAAGTTTGCAGTTCCCAAGCGCCACGATTCCCAACCCTGGCACCTGATATCAGCGAGTTGCGCCCCGGTAACCAAGTGCAACTCCCTTAAGTAATGTGGTTTATCCCGAATTGCCTCACACAATTCTTCATCTCTCATTTACAATTCGAGAGCCTATAGGGCAATGGACACTTTTCCACAGCCCAGGAGCCACACAAAGTTAACGATGCAAGCGCAATGTTGATCAGGATGATGAGAAGCTCCAAACCGCCGGGACCGCTGCCGACCGCGCTGTTCATGCTCGCGCTGTTCGTTACCATCATCGCGCTTGCGCCGGGAACTGCTTTTGCCCTGCACCGCATTGACCAGCAGCACCACCGCCGGTTCCTGCACTCGGTTCACTTCCGCCGGCATCGCGGTTTGCTCTGGAACCCGATGTTCCCTCCCACCCACGAATCCCTGGTCCGGCAAAACGAAGAGATTGATCGCCTCGATCTGCCGCGTATTCAGAACGACGATGAACTGGAGGCGCTCAAAGCTTCGGGCGCGCTGGTGCCCATCGAGGAGACCGAGTCGCTGAAGATTGAACGCCGTCTCGATCCCTCGCGCCGCTATTGCCGTCCCTGGACCCGCGATTTCGTCGCCGATCTTTCCGAGGTCTATTACCGCCAGTTCCACCAGCAGATTCAGGTTAACTCCGCCGTCCGCACCGTCAAGGTGCAGAAAAAGCTCCGCCGCCATAACCGCAACGCGGCTCCGGTGGATGGCGACACCGCGTCTTCTCATCTCGCGGGCATCACCGTCGATCTCCAGCGCCGCGGCATGACAAATGAGCAGATGCGCTTCGTTGAACACTACTTGTTCTATCTGAAGGCACTCGGTCTGGTCGAGCCCGAAGAAGAGCGCCGCCACTGGTGCTTCCACGTGATGGTTTCGGATCGCTACAACGACTGGCGCCAGACTCAAACGATTTTCCCGCGTTCGCCTTTGGAAGAACCTGCCGCCGCACCGGGCATTGTCACTGCCAACACAGCTGCCGCTGCCGTGAGCGCCTCCAACTGAGTCTCCGCTTTCAGTCAGCCTCCACTACACTCTTCACAGAATGATTATTCTGATGGCCGGGCTCCCTGGAACCGGTAAGACGACGCTCGCTCGCGAACTGGCCCGCCGCACTCAAGGCGCGCTTCTCGGCAAAGACGAAATCCGCGCCGCGTTGTTCTCGCCAGACGATGTCGAATACTCGGTCCAACAAGACGATTTCGTGATGGAGGTCATGCTCGACGCTGCCCGCTTCTTGCTGCAAGGTGTCCCTGCGCGCAAGATCTTCCTCGATGGCCGTCCCTTTTCCCGCCGCTATCAGATCGACCGGGTTCTCAAGTTCGCGCGGAACCTGGCCCAGCCGTGGGCGATCATCGAGTGCACCTGTTCCGATGAAACCGCTCGGCGGCGTCTCGACCTCGAACCTGGCTCCTCGCACCCCGCGCACAACCGGACCTACGCGCTCTACCTCGAAGTGAAAGCCCGCTTTGAACCGATCATTCACCCCAAAACGATAATCTCCACTGACCAGCCGTTGGAGCAGTGTGTGGAGCAAGCGCTCTTCGCATTGTGAAGCTGCGAACTGCGAGCAAGCACGACCCAGCAGATTCTCGCTCGAAGCTGGTAGCTTTCCGCGTCTCGTATAGAATCCTTGTGCGTCAAGAACAGGATCATCATGAACAAGCACATTCTCGCCGTCGCACTTTTCCTCGCTTGTGCCGGTCCCGTCTCTGCCCAAACCGACATCAGCGCCAAGGCCCGTGAGATTCACAACTCGGCCATCGTCGTCGACACCCACGCCGATACCCCGCAGCGCTTCCTCGACGAAAACTACGACATCGGATCGACCGACCCCAAAGACCCTGGCCACATCAGCCTCGACAAGGCCAAGGCCGGCAATCTCGGCGCTGAGTTCTTTTCCATCTGGGTGGACCCGGAGACCAATCGGGGCCACTTCGCCCGCCACACGCTCGATCTCATCGATTCGGTCTATGAGCAGGCGGCCCGCCATCCCGGCCGGATGATGATGGCCTTCAGCGTCGACGACATCGAGCGCGCCCACCGTGAGCACAAACTCGCCGCACTGCTGGGTATTGAAGGCGGCCACTCCATCGAAAACGACGTTCGCCTGCTGCGCGATTTCTACCGCCTCGGGGTTCGCTACATGACCCTGAGCTGGTCGAATACCAACGAGTGGGCCGACTCTTCGGGAGACATCAACGATCCCAAGGTCGAACACCATAACGGGCTCACCGATGGCGGCAAGCAGATCGTCGTCGAGATGAACCGCCTTGGGATGCTGGTCGATATCTCGCACGTTGCCGATAAGACGTTTTATGACGCTATCGCCGTCAGTAAAGCGCCGCTGATCGCCTCGCACTCGTCCGCACGCGCCCTCACCAATCATCCCCGCAACATGACCGACGACATGCTCCGCGCGGTTGCTAAGAACGGCGGAGTCGTCCAGGTAAATTTCTACAGCGCCTTCATCGACGAGAACTACCGCAAAGCCGCGGAAGCTCAAGCCAAAGACCGTGACGCTGCCGTCAAGGCCTACACCGACCAGCTCAAGGCCGCGGGAAAAACCGTCACCTACCTCGACTCCGACCGCATCGAGCGCGAGTGGGCCGCGAAGATTCCGCGCCCTCCCCTGAAATCGCTGATCGATCACATCGACTACATCGCCAAGGTTGCCGGTATCGATCACGTTGGCCTGGGCTCAGATTTTGACGGCGTCAGCGGCGCGACTCCCGAAGGTATCGACTCCGCCGCCGACCTACCCAAGATCACGCAGGCCCTGCTCGATCGCGGATACAGCGCCGACGATATCCGCAAGATCCTGGGCGGGAACCTGCTGCGCGTCTTCCGCGAAGCGGAAAGAGTCAGCCGCGAAATGCAGGCCGGCAAATGAACGGTGGCGCGACGGGCGTCTCGCCCGTTCCCCGTGCGCCTGCAGCAGCATCGTGGCCGGGCGGGGACGCCCGGCGCTCCACCGACAAGCCACGATTGGCTGTCGTACAATTGACCTTTGCCAAAATACCCTATAGGAGCATCCATGCGAACTCTACTGCATACGCTTGTCCTGATCATGTCCACGTCCCTGCTCGGCGCCGCACAGGCCGAGCCCGCAGCCATCATCCACACCACGGCCGGCGACCTGCATTGCACACTGCTTCCGAAAGTCGCCCCGATCGGAGTCGAGAATTTCATCGGTCTTGCCAGCGGCACCAAGGACTGGACCAACCCGGTCACTCGCGCCAAGAAAACCGGTGTTCCGCTCTATGACGGCACCATTTTCCATCGCGTGATTCCGCAATTCATGATTCAGGGTGGCTCTCCCGATGGCACAGGCGGAGGCGATCCCGGCTACAAATTCAAGAACGAGACTTCGCCAGCCGTCAAGTTCGATCGCCCCGGCCGTCTCGCCTACGCCAACTCGGGGCCTGACACCAACGGTTCGCAGTTCTACATCACGGAAGTTCCTTACCCCAGCCTAGACGGCAAGTACACCATTTTCGGCCAGTGCGATAAGACCGCTGTCGAACTGGTGAAGAAGATCGCGCGCATGGCCAGCGATTCGCGCGATAACCGCCCCGTCAACCCCGTGAAGATTACGCACATCGAAATCCACAACGCCGCAGCCGCTCCCAAACCGTCGGCAAGCGCGAAGTAACTTTAGTAGAGACGGGGCTTGCCCCGTCTCCGCCGTGGGAGACGCGGCAAGCCGCGTCTCTGCAGAAATAACCATTGACGAATTTGAAGGAAAACTATGACTCGCACACCCGGAACCTATGCCGTCTTTGAAACCAGCGAGGGCATGATCGTTTGCCGCCTATTTGAAAAGGACGCCCCCAAGACGGTTGCCAACTTTGTCGACCTCACCGAAGGCAAGCGTGAGTGGACGCACCCCACCACTCGCAAGAAAACCTCCGATCCCCTTTACCACGGGACTATTTTCCACCGCGTGATTCCCGACTTCATGATTCAGGGCGGCGACCCCATGGGCACCGGTTTCGGTGGTCCCGGCTACCAGTTCGAAGACGAAACCAAGAGATTCGCCCGCATCGTTTCGACAAGGCTGGCAAGCTGGCGATGGCCAATGCCGGTCCCAAACACCAACGGATCGCAGTTCTTCATCACCGTCGGCAACACCGACTGGCTCACCGGCAAGCACACGATTTTCGGCGAGGTAGTCGAGGGCTACGAAATCGTGGAAAAGATCTCGAAGGTCGCGCGCAACCGCCAGGACCGTCCCAACAAAGACGTAGTAGTAAAGTCGGTGAAGATCGAACGCTAATGCGTGTGGTGGCGGGGCTCTGCGGGTCCCCAGGTCTCGCGTTTTTCAGGACCTGGAAGCGGTTGGCAACGCGACATTGCAATTCTAATTCGGCCGCACTCCGCTGTGCGTTTCGTCACACGTTCCTGTGAGTGCAAGCCTATCACCGTCTCCCTCATTATTCTTTATAATGAGTGTTTCTTCCCACCTTCTGGAGGCAAGTTCATGGCGTCGTTCAACGGAGTTCCTCTCCCACCCAACGGACAGAAGATCGAATACAGCAACGGCAAGTACCGCGTTCCCGATCACCCGATCATTCCTTTCATCGAAGGAGACGGCACCGGCCGCGATATCTGGAAAGCCTCCGTGCGCGTCTTCGACGCCGCTGTCGAAAAGGCCTATCACGGCAAGCGCTCGGTAGCCTGGTACGAAGTCTTTGCCGGCGAAAAAGCCAAGGCCCGCTTTCAGAACTGGCTCCCGGACGACACCGTCGGCGCCATCCGCGAACTTCGCGTCGCCATCAAAGGTCCACTGACCACGCCCATCGGAGGCGGCATCCGCTCCCTCAACGTCGCCCTGCGCCAGATCCTCGATCTCTACGGTTGCGTGCGTCCCGTGAAGTACTACGCCGGAGTGCCATCGCCCGTGAAGCATCCCGAGCGCATGCACCTCATCATCTTCCGCGAAAACACCGAAGACGTATACGCCGGCATCGAATGGGAACAAGGCACGCCCGAGGTCGCCCGTCTCATCGAATTCCTCAACAAAGACATGTTGAAGGGCGGCAAGAAGCAAATCCGCCTCGACTCCGGCGTCGGCATCAAGCCGATTTCCGTCACCGGCACCAAGCGCCTGGTGCGCATGGCCATCCAGCATGCGCTCGAAAACAGGCTGAAATCGGTCACACTCGTCCACAAAGGCAACATCCAGAAGTTCACCGAAGGCGCGTTCCGCAAGTGGGGATACGAACTCGCCACCGAGGAGTTCCGCGACCAGGTCGTCACCGAGCGCGAGAGCTGGATCCTCGACAACAAAGACAAGAATCCCAGCATCTCGCGTCGAAGAGAACGCGAGCCTGGTCGAGCCCGGCCTCGAGTTCGCCCAAGAGGACTTCCGCCAAAGAATCTACAAAGAAGTGAAAGCCTGCCTCGATTCCATCTATGCCACGCACGGCAAGGGCGTCTGGAAGAAATAAGCTGATGATCAACGACCGCATCGCCGACTCCATCTTCCAGCAGGTGGTGACGCGGGCCGACGAATACAGCGTTCTGGCCACGCCCAACCTGAACGGCGACTACATTTCCGATGCCTGCGCGGCGCAGGTCGGCGGTCTCGGCATCGCTCCCGGAGCCAACATCGGCGACGGCTACGCCATTTTCGAAGCCACCCACGGCACCGCCCCCAAGTACGCCGACAAAGACGTCATCAATCCCGGCTCCGTCATTCTTTCGGGTGTTATGATGTTCCGCTTCCTGGGCTGGAAGGAAGCCGCCGATCTGATCGAGCGAAGTCTGGAGCGCACCATCGAACAGAAGAAAGTGACCTACGATTTCGAGCGCCTGATGGAAGGCGCAACCAAAGTGAAAACCAGCGAGTTTGCCACCTGCATGATCGACAACATGGCCGTTGCAGTGGCAGCGGACTAAGAGATCGCCTTTGTGTAGAGACGGGGCTTGCCCCGTCTCCGCCGCCGGAGACGCGGCCAGCCGCGTCTCTACAAGAAATTTCTTGCTAAACATTCTAGAAAGGAAAACCTCATGCGCAATAAAGTAACGATCGTAGGTTCCGGAAACGTAGGCGCCACCACTGCTCATTGGATCGCTTCGAAAGAACTAGCCGATGTCGTCCTCATCGACATCATCGAAGGCGTTCCCCAGGGCAAAGGCCTTGACCTGCTCGAAGCCATGCCCATCGAGAAGCGCGACTGCGCGATTCTCGGGACGAACGACTACGCCGACACCGCCAACTCCAACATTGTCGTCATCACCGCCGGACTTCCACGCAAGCCCGGCATGAGCCGCGACGATCTTCTGAATACCAACTACAAGATCATGAGCGACGTCGTCGGCAAGGTGGTGCAGCACTCGCCGAACTGCATCCTCATCATCGTCTCCAACCCGCTCGACGCCATGGCGCAGGCCGCCTACAAGCTCAGCGGCTTTCCGCGTGAGCGCGTCATCGGCATGGCCGGCGTGCTCGACTCCGCCCGCTTCCGCGCCTTTGTCGCGCAGGAACTCAAAGTCAGCGTGGAGAACGTAACCGCCTTCGTCCTCGGCGGACACGGCGACACCATGGTCCCGCTGCCCCGCTATTCCACCGTTGCGGGCATTCCGATCACCGAACTCATGGACAAGGCCAAGCTCGATGCCATCGTCAAGCGCACGCGCGACGGAGGCGCCGAGATCGTCAAGTATCTCAAGACTGGATCGGCGTACTACGCGCCGGCGGCTGCTACCACCGAGATGGTCGAGGCCATCCTCAAAGACAAGAAGAAGATTCTCCCCTGCGCTGCCTACCTCAACGGAGAGTACGGCATCCACGGGCTCTTTATCGGCGTCCCCGCGAAACTTGGCGCCAAGGGGATCGAGCAGATCATCGAGATCAAACTCACTCCCGAAGAGAAAGCGGCCCTCGACAAGAGCGCCGCTGCCGTGAAAGAACTCGTCGGGGTGATCAACGTCTAGTACCGTGACGTGTAGCGCCGCCGTCCCGGCGGCTGTCCGGCGGGCGTCTTCGCCCGCCGCGCCGAGGGCAGGACGCTCTCAGGACAGCCGGCAAGGCTTGTCCTGAGCGAAGTCGTAAGCATGCCGGCGCCACTTGTTTTCCACGCGGTTTTGCCGCGGCCTCGGCGGCTGACGCTTGAGGTACCGGGTTTATGAATGGTTCCCGGCTGTGCTAACGTTGCCAGCGTGAGCGCGACCAAGCGTATTGCCGTAATTGCCGGTGACGGGATTGGGAAGGAAGTCATCCCGCAAGCTGTAAAGGTCATCGAGGCCGCTGGCGCCGCAGTCGAATTGACGCCGTTCGACTGGGGTGCCGACCGCTATCTCACCGACAAAGTCACGGTTCCGCCCGACGGCTTTGCCACGTTAGCCCGCGATTTCGACGCCATCCTGGTTGGCGCCTTTGGCGACCCGCGCGTGCCCTCCAATATTCATGCGAAAGAAATTCTGCTGGGCATGCGCTGCCAGATGGACCTGTACGCCAATGTCCGGCCGGTGCGGTTGCTGGATGCCTCGCTGTGCCCGCTCAAGGGCATCGAACCCAAAGACGTCGACTTCGTGGTGATTCGCGAAAACACCGAGGGTGTTTACGGCGACCTCGGCGGAGTCTTCAAGAAGGGAACTGCCGACGAAGTTGCGATCCAGGAAGACGTCAATACGCGCAAGGGAGTCGAGCGCATTATCCGCTACGCGTTTGAATACTGCGCGAGCAACAAGAAGCTCGATGGCTCGCCGCGCCGGCAAGTGCTGATGTGCGATAAATCGAATGCGATGACGCACGCTGGCGGCTTGTGGCAGCGTGCGTTCAAAGAAGTCGCGGCAGAATATCCTCACATCGAGACGCAGCACATGTACGTGGATGCGCTCGCCATGCAGATGGTGCGCGATCCGCGCGGGTTCGATGTCATCGTCACTAACAACATGTTTGGCGACATCATCACCGATCTCGCGGCGGGACTGCAGGGCGGGCTGGGGATGGCGGCGAGCGGCAATTTGCATCCGGGGAAGACTTCACTGGGGCAAATCGGGATGTTCGAGCCCGTGCATGGCTCAGCGCCGCCGATTGCGGGGAAGAACATTGCCAATCCTTTCGGCGCGATTCTGACGGCGGCGATGATGTTAGCGCATCTGGGAATGACCGCCGAGGCGCAGAAGATCGAAGCGGCCGTACTCGAAGCGGTGCGGCAGAAAAAAGTGACGGCTGACATCGGCGGAACGCTGGGGACGCGCGAGGCGGGCGCGTGGGTGGCGCAAAGAGTCGCCAGTCGCTAAGAACTGCAAGGTTCCGGATCATTTTTTCAAAACAGAGGGAACATGAAGGTGTGGAAGTTTGTTCTAGTTGTCCTGTTAATCTCCGTGCTGCTTTGTGGGGCGTGGTCGCAGGACCAGCCGCAGACCGCGCCAGCGCAGAATTCTCCTGCACCAGAGACCACCGTCTCGCCCAAAGAGGCGAAAGAGCTCTTTCGCTCGGTCGACGAAATTCTGCAGTTTGCCAGCCAGGACACGGACCTGCCGATCAAGCACAAGGTGAAGCGCAAGCTGACCAAGCGCGACGAGGTGGAGTCCTACATCAAGAAGAGCATGAAAGACGACAAGGACGCGAAACGACTGGAGCGGTCGTCGGCGGTACTGAAGAAGTTCGGCTTGTTGCCGCGGGACTTCGACCTGTCCAGTTTTCTAGTGACCATGCTCCGGGAGCAGGTGGCGGGATACTACGACGTCAAAACGAAGACTGTGAATTTGCTCAACTGGGTGGACGCCGAGCAGCAGAAACCGGTGCTGGCGCATGAACTGACGCACGCCCTCCAGGACCAATCGTTTGGCATCGAGAAATGGATGAAGGGATCGACGGAAGATGCTGATAATAAAAAGAATGACCCAAGTCCGGCTGACATAGTGAATGACGAAGAATCGTCGGCACGGCAGGCGGTTGTTGAGGGGCAGGCGATGGTGGTGCTGCTGGATTATTCGCTGGCGCCCAGCGGGAAGACGCTGCTCAACTCGCCGCAGATTGTCGAAGCGCTCAAGCAGGGCATGCTGGTGGGAACGGCGGATGCTCCGGAGTTTCGTGATGCTCCGATCTTTTTGAAAGAAGAGCTGACATTCCCGTATCGCTACGGACTCGACTTTACCGCCGCGCTCCTGCGTGCGGGCGGAAAGGAACTGGCGTATGCGGGCGCTTTCAAGGATCCGCCGAAGACGACGCGCGAAATCATGGAGCCGAAAACCTATCTGACGCACGAGAAGCTGGAGCCATTGAAGATGATCGACATGGAGAAAGACTTCAACGGCTACGAGCCCTTCGATATCGGCGCCATGGGCGAGTTTGACGTTGATGTGTTGGCGGAACAGTATGCGGGCCGGGAAGCGGCTGCTGCGATCTATCCGGAGTGGCGCGGCGGATATTATTTTGCCGGGAAGCCGAAGGGAAACAAATCGGCGCCGATCGGGGTGCTCTATGTTTCCCGCTGGTCGAGTGCGGCGAAGGCGGCGGAGTTTGCGGCCGTATATGCGAAGTCGCTGGCCGAGCGCTATCAGAAGCGGCAAGGGCTGGGTACGGATGGCAAGGTTGCGGAAGACGCGCCGCCGGTGGATTCCTGGCGAACGTTGCGCGGACGGCACGCCTGGCTGACAGAGGAGGGAGTGGTAGTAATCGAAGTTCGGGGCGACGAGATACTGATCAGCGAGAGTTTGGATGACGAGACGACGAAGCGGGTCGAGGGCGATTTCTGGCCGGAGGAAAAATCGTTGGAAAAAGCCGTGCCCGCGAAGCAGTAAGTTTCCGTCTTGTATAATCACGAGTTCCGCGTTCATTTTCAGAATAGAACTGGGTTCACAAATCGGTTTTGGGTAGGGCACGGCTTCAGCCGTGCCGATCAGGGCTAGAAGAATGCGGGCTTTAGCCCCTGAGGGATGTGCCTTCCGATCTGAAAGGCATCTGTTCCCAACCCAACCAGGAGCGCACTTGCAGCAGGCAGAGATCGGCATTATCGGCGGCAGCGGCCTCTACCACATGCCGGGTTTTGAGGACGCGCACGAACTGCGGCAGCCGACTCCGTTTGGAGATCCTTCGGACGCGTACATTCTGGGGACCCTGGAGGAGCGCAAGGTGGCATTTCTCGCGCGCCATGCCCGCGGACACAAACTGCTGCCAAGCGAACTCAATTTTCGGGCCAATATTTACGGCTTTAAGCAGTTGGGAGTTGAGCGCATCGTTTCGGTGTCGGCCGTGGGCTCGCTGAAGGAAGAGCACAAGCCGCTCGATTTCGTTATCCCCGACCAATTTTTCGACCGCACTCGCCATCGCATCGATACTTTTTTCGGCGACGGCATTGTCGCGCACATTGGATTTGGCGATCCCGTGTGCGGCGAAATGACCAAGGTAGTCCGCGACGCATGCCAGGTTGCAGGCGTAACCGGGAAGCTGGGGGGTACTTACGTCTGCATGGAGGGTCCGCAGTTTTCCACCAAGGCCGAGTCGAACGTGTATCGTAGCTGGGGCGCGGATGTAATCGGCATGACTAACTTGCAGGAAGCCAAGCTCGCGCGCGAAGCTGAGATTTGCTACGTCACCATCGCCATGGTCACCGATTATGACTGCTGGCATCCGAATCATGATTCCGTAACGGTGGAGCAGATTGTTTCAGTGCTGGTAAAGAACGCGGAGAACGCGGCGAAAGTCGTGAAGGCCACGGTGGCGGCAATGCCGCAGGCGCGGTCGTGTAAGTGCGGGCGGGCGCTTGCGAGTGCCATTCTGACCGATCCGGTGAGAATCCCAGCGGCGACGAAAGAGAAGCTGCAATTGATTTTGGGAAAATACTTGAAATAAGCCGGTGTGGGGACGGGCGCCTCGCCCGTCCAGCCGGGCGGGGACGCCCGGCCCTCCACGACGAGCGACTACCTCACGGAGACTCATGAGCATTCTCGTGGTGGGTTCGGTAGCCTTTGACACGATTGCCACGCCTTCCGGCCGAGTGACCGACATTCTCGGAGGGGCTGCGACTTACTTCGCGCTAGCCGCGAGTTACTTTACTGAGGTACGCGTGGTCGCGGTGGTGGGTGACGACTTTACTCCCGAACACGAAGCCGTGCTAAAGAAGCGCGGGGTGGACACCCGTGGCATCGAGCGCGCCCCGGGGAAGACCTTCCGCTGGGGCGGCCAGTATTTCGACAACCCGAACGAAGCCAAGACCGACTTCACCGAACTGAATGTGTTCGAGAAGTTCCAGCCGCGCATTCCCAAAGAGTATTCCGATACGCAGTTTCTCTTCCTCGCCAACATTCACCCCACCCTGCAATCGGCAGTGCGGTTAGAGATGGAGGATGTGCGCTTGACCGGCGGCGACACCATGAATTTCTGGATTAATGGCACGCCCAAGGAATTGGCCGAAACGCTGAAACTGGTAAACATTCTCCTGATCAACGATACCGAGACCAGGATGCTGGCCGGGGGGGAGAAGAATCTTCCACGCGCGGCCAGGAAAGTTATTTCCATGGGGCCGAACGCGCTGGTAGTGAAGCACGGCGAATACGGAGCGACCATCTTTTTTCGTGAAGGAGCTTTCGGCATTGGATCGCATCCTTTTCGCGCGCCCGCGTTGCCCATTGAAGAAGTCGTGGATCCCACCGGCGCCGGCGATTCGTTTGCCGGCGGATTCATGGGATACATCGCGTCGCAGGGCGACGGAGGTATTAGTCGCGAGGTGTTGAAACGTGCCTTGTTTTACGGTGGAGTAATGGGATCGTTTGCGGTGGAGCGCTTCGGGACGGAGCGGCTGCAGAATCTTACCCGCGGCGAAATTGAGGCGCGCTTTCAGTTGTTCCGAGAACTGACCCACCTGGAGTAGGACTTGCGGGGTTTGGTGGTGGAGAGCCGGACGTCCCCCGCCCGTCGGGACGGGCGAGACGCCCGTCGCTCCACCGGCAGCTACCATACGGGCATGCTTTATCCTTAATTAGCCATGACAAATTCCACAGCGAGCGCAGAGTGAGCGTGAAGACAGTCGCCGTGCCCGACCGCAGCATGGCCCGCGTGGCCGGAATCGCTGTCCTTGTCTCCCTGTTTTCCTTTCTTTATTACTTTCAACGAAGCGACCTGTTGCTCTATGGCGACGCGGTCGCGCACATCAATATCGCGCGCCGCGTGTTCGATTCCCAGACTCCTGGCCTGCTCCGGTTGGGAACGGTCTGGCTGCCGTTGCCTCATCTGCTGATGATCCCGTTCATCTGGTCGAACTCAATGTGGCAGAGCGGGGCAGGCGGCTCGATTCCTTCGATGATCGCCTACGTGTTCGGGGTTATGGGGATATTCCGCCTGGTGCGGGGCGTGCTGCAAGCAGGCCTTCTCGCGAAACCGGAGACGAACTCGGCCGCTAGCGTGGGCGCATCGGCCGCGGCATTTGCTTATGGAGCAAATCCAAACCTCATCTACATGCAGGCGACCGCCATGACCGAGTCAATCTATCTGGCGCTGTTCATCTGGGCCGTCGTGTACTTCTCGGAATTCCTGCGCGCGCTGAAGGAAGATGACAGGCGAAAAAACGAGGATGCCGATGGACGAGAATCCAGCCCCGGAGGGGCGAACCAACTTAGCCCCGCGCTTCAGCGCGGGGTAGGGCTCACCCGCTGCGCTTGGTGCCTGGCGGGAGCGGAACTCACGCGCTACGACGGATGGATTCTGGCGACGGTGATGGGAGCGGCGGTAGTCTTCATCGCGCTGCGCCGATGGCAGAATCGCGCTCTACTCCGAAATGCCGTGAAGTTCCTGGTGGGCATCGCGGCGGTCCCCGTCCTGTGGCTGGTCTACAACGGCGTGGTGTATGGCAACGCGCTGGAATTCGCGAACGGTCCGTACTCGGCGAAGGCGATTGAGCGGCGCGTGGGTGCGCCGAATCCTGCGCTCCACCATGCCGGAGTCGCAGCCCTCTATTTTCTGAAATCGGCGCAGTTGAATATGGCGGAGGGAAACTGGGGCCGGTTCTGGCTGGCGGCGGCCTTTGTGGCCGTGGCCATCGGAGCCTGGAAACTACGGGCGCAATTGGCGTCGATGCTACTGCTGTGGATTCCCCTGGTTTTCTACGCGCTTTCGATTGCCTATGGCTCGGTGCCGATTCATGTCCACACCTGGTGGCCGTTTGCCACTTTCAACCAGCGCTACGGACTCCAGTTGCTGCCGATGTTCGCGGTTTCGGCCGGACTGCTGGCTGCGTCTGTCTTTCTCCTGGGTGCGGGGGAGAGGCACGCTGGAAAGCTGGTTGCGGTGCTGTTTGCGCTGATCTTAGTCAGTTACGCATCGGTGTGGAAGGCGGAACCCCAATGTTTGCAGGAAGCGCAGAGAAACTGGAGAATCCGGAGTCCTCTGAATTCCGCGGTGCAGCGCGTGGTTGAGGGATTACCGCGGAATTCACGCTTCCTGATGGACCTCGGGGAACATGTGGGCATCATGGAGCAGGCGGGCATTCCCCTCCGTCAGGTGGTGAATAGCGAAAA
>CAWABC010000062.1:0-16041 GCA_963780105.1 uncultured Acidobacteriaceae bacterium | reverse complement strand
GCAAATCGGTCTGTCGCAGGAAGCTAATCTCGCACGGTTCTTGGGTTTCGGCTGTTGCTTCATACTTGTATCCGGCAACCACCGCCGCCACTCCCAACGGGCAACCGGACTCGACAATTCGTAGAATCAGCGTCCGGCCCTCGCTGCCGCAAACGGACAGCTTTACTCGGCCTCGACGTATGATGAACACTCCTCGCGGAGCCTGCCCTTCGGCGAACAAAACCGCTCCCGTGGGATAGCTGGTGGTGAGTGCTTCCTGTTCCAAGGCATCGACTATGGCTGGGGGAAGATCGCAAAAGGTCTTGTCTGCTGGCGCAAGTCTCTGGGCGTTGTTCACGATTTGTGTGGCCATGATTGCCTCCGGTCATAGGTACATTGGCAAGTCCCTGGCCATTCCTTTCTGGCCCGGGAATCCGTTCGCTGAAGGTCATTTAAGTTAAACAGAATAAATGGTTTGCTAGGATATGGCGGGTTGCTGCCAGGTCCGCTACCTAGCCGGAGTTATGCCGGGAAGTGGGTGGTTTCACACAGCGATGTGTGATCCCCATCACCGAGCCCTTGGTTACGTGACCAAGGGGTTGGTTCCGCGATCGTTGCCAAGTTCGGATTGCCAAGCTTCACCCCAACGTCGTATGGATGGTATTGAGCAAAGCGGTTCGGGTAAACGGCTTCTCGAGCAGCGTGATGCCGCGCTTCAACACTTCTCGTTCCGCGATCAGTTCACCGGTGTAGCCCGACATGTATATGATTTTCAGGCTGGGCTGCGACGCGCTCAGGCGGTCAACCAATTCAGGACCGCTCATGCGGCGCATCACGACGTCGGTCAACAACAGGTCGATGGGACCAGGATGAGCCTCCGCCCATTCCAGCGCGGACTTGCCGTCATCCGCCTCGACGACGGTATAGCCGTGTTCCTCGAGGACTTTTCGCGTCAAGTTGCGCATGGTTTCGTCGTCTTCCACCAGCAGAATCGTAGTCCCATGCCGTTTCGGACCGACCGTCTCCGCTTCAGCCTTGGATGCGAGCCCGATTTTGTGCTCCGCGTTGGGAAGATAGATCTTGAACGTCGTTCCATGCCCCGGTTCACTGTAGACGAGAATGTGTCCCGCGCTCTGCTTGACAATGCCATACACGGTGGCCAAGCCCAAACCGGTTCCTTTGCCCGCCTCTTTGGTGGTGAAGAAGGGTTCGAAGATGCGCGACATCGTGGCTTCATCCATGCCGTTGCCAGTATCGCTGATCGCGAGCAGAACGTATTTTCCAGCGGGCATGGCTTGACGCTGCTCGGCGAAGGCCTCATCGAATTTCGCGGTGCCAGTTTCGAGAATAAACTTGCCGCCACGTGGCATGGCGTCGCGCGCGTTCACTGCCAAGTTCACCACGATCTGGTCGAGTTGGCCCGGGTCGGCCTCGACCACGGCCGAGGTTGATTTGGACACAATGAGAATCTCGACGTCGTCGCCCATCAGCGGACGCAGCAGTTTGCCGATGTCCTTCAAACGCTCGTTCAGATCGAGGACGCGGGGTTGAATGGCGGGAGACCGGCTGAAGGCAAGGAGTTGCTTGGTTAGCGACGAGCCGCGCTCGATTGCCTTCTTGATGTTTTCGACGTAGATCGACGAGTCCGTGGCGGGATCGATGCGGTCGCGGAGGAATTCGGTGCAGGCATTGATGATCCCCAGGATGTTGTTAAAGTCGTGCGCAACTCCTCCCGCCAACCGGCCGATCGCTTCCATCTTCTGCGACTGGTGAAGTTGGGTCTCGGCCCGCTTTTGGGCCGTCATGTCGCGCGTGATCGCCGAGGCCCCGATGACGTCGCCGTTAGCATTGCGCAAGGGGGACACGGAAATGGAAACGTCCAGACGGCGTCCGTCCTTGGTCACGCGCACCGATTCACAATGCTCGATGCTTTCCCCTCGCGCAACCTTCTGCAGAATCTCGGCGATTTCGTCAGGATGGCCGTTGGGCGCTGGATCCCTGGGCACGAGAAGGGATATGTGCTTTCCGATTACCTCCTCCGGCGTGTAACCGTAGATGCGCTCGGCTCCCTTGTTCCAACTGGTAATGATGCCGTCCAGGTTTTTGGCGACGATGGCGTCCTCGGAGGAATCGATAATCAACGCCAGCCGGGACCGGTATTCCCCCAGTTGCTCGACCGTTCTCCGATACAGTTCTTCATTCGCCCGGCGCAGCTCTTCTTCCATCCTCTTGCGCGCGCCGACGTCGCGGATCGCGCTCAATACGAACATTCCTTTTTCCGTGGAGACCGGACTCAGACTGATTTCCACCGGGAACTCCGAGCCATCGCGCCGTCTTCCGTAGAGATCGATGTTCGCTCCCATGCGGCGCGTCTTCGGCGTTTCCGCGAAGTTCTCGCGATGATGGTGGTGTTCGTGTCGATAGTTTTCCGGGACGAGTATTTCGACTTTCTGACCGATCAGTTCCGCGCGCTCATAGCCGAAGAGCTCCTCGGTTTGGGAATTGACTTGAACAATGGTTCCGGCGCGGTCGACGGCGATGGTTGCATCCGGAAGAGCTTCCAGGAGATCGCTGGAAAGGAGGACGTCAGTCATAGTCTTGTCTGCAACTGAGGGCGCGAACTGCTTGAGATCCGAGGAAGGTCGTGCCATAGTCCCTCTGCTATTCCAACTATCGGTTGCTCAACTCTAATGTCGGAACCTGCTTGCCTGTAAAGGCGAGGATTGCAAGTCATTGAATTGAAACGAAATATTCATCTCGTCCCAAATTATTGTGATTGTAATCACAAAATGAAGTGATTGCAATCGCAATGACTCCAGCGCCACTTTTGCGTCCCCGGTTGTCGTTCGCGTGCCCGTCGGAACCCTGAGAGAAATCGTCAACTGGCCGGCGATGTCTCGGCTGCTAGTGAGCGGCATCACTGTGCCAGCGCCAAAGTGCTTGCGGTGACCAGTATCACAAGCTGCTGTGACGACGACCGCTGCCCCACCCGCCTGGTGCCTTTAGTCTTGCCGTGGACGAATGGTTGCACAACCAGTTTTCGAGATAATATCTTCACCTCGGCCCGCGCAACTTGAGTTCCAGGAGTCCTAGAAACATGCCGAACGAAGCAATCGACCAGCGGTCCACTGTGGCTTGGCAGAGCAAGCAGGTTTACACGATGGCGGCCGTCTGCCTGGTTGTCGGGTTAGCGATCGGATATCTGTTCCGCGGGTCGGCGTCGCCCGCGACTGCAATCTCGGACGCGCGGCAGTCCACTGGCCCGGCGGGGGGAATGGCTGGACATGCGGGCGGCATGCCAACTCTCGAGCAGATGAAGCACATGGCCCAGAAGAAGGCGGAGCCACTGCTCGAAAAACTGAAGAGCGATCCCAACAACAGCACTCTCTTGATCCAGGTGGGGGCCATCTACAAGGCGACGCACCAGTTCAAGGAAGCCGGCGAGTACTTCGACAAGGCCTTGAAAATCGATCCGAAGAACGTCGCAGCTCGTTCCGAATACGCTTCCTGCCTGTATTACGACGGCGATGTCGATCAAGCGATCGAACAGCTCAATCAGGCGCTGCGGTATAACCCGAAGGATGCGAATTCGCTGTTCAACATTGGCATCATGAAATGGCAGGGAAAGCAGGATGCCGCGGGAGCGCTGACGGCATGGCACGAGCTCCTGAAATCGAACCCCCAGCTGAGCGCCAGCCGGAAAGCCAATGTCCAGGAGCTGATTGAGGAAGCCAAGGGGAATGGCATGAGCGGCACCAAGAGCGGGCCGACGACCGCTGGCTCGTTGACGGATTCGAAAACGCAATAGCCTAGCCTGCGAGACAGCTTTGTAGTTGAAAAGTTCGAAATTGGAAGAGGAATGAAGCAATGAACCAGCCAGGTCAGACTACTTCAATCGAGTGGACGAGCACGCAGGCCTACACCATGGCGGTTATCTGCCTGCTCGTCGGCATCGCCGGCGGATGGTTGATCCATGGCTCGCAGCCTGCCGCGGCAACCGCGCCCGCTGAAACAGCCAGTGCATCGGCGCCGCCGGAGATGGGCGGCAGCCCCGCGTCTGCCATGCCGTCCCCCGCTCGATTTAAGGAAATGGCCGATACACAGGCCGCGCCGCTGGTCGAGCGGCTCAAGGCGGACCCAAACAATGGGGATTTGCTCGCTAACATAGGCAACCTCTACTATGACGCCCAGCAGTATCCCGTCGCGATTGAATATTACGCGCGCGCCGTGAAGGTGCAGCCTGCCAACGCCAGTCTCCGCACGGATATGGCCACGGCGTACTGGTACACGGGCAATGCGGATACGGCAATCGCAGAGTTCAAAAAAGCGCTTTCCTACGAACCGAACAACGGGAACACGCTCTTCAATTTAGGCATTGTCCAATGGCAGGGCAAGATGGACAGCGCCGGCGCACTGGCCACCTGGCAGAAGTTGCTGGACACGAATCCGAACTATCAAGGCAAGGAAAAGGTGCTGGAACTGATGGCCCAGGTCAAGCAACACGCCGGCATCAAGCCCGGGACCCCGGCCAAGCCTTTGCCGCAATAACGAAAGTCATGAGCACGGCCCAGGAGTTACGCGGACTGCTGCGGCTGCGGGGATTGCAGTGGTTCGCCTTGGCCATGTTCCTCGCAGCAGTGGCCTGGAAATCCTTTCAGCTCAAATTCTCGGTTCTCGACCTTGATATCTGGTGGCATCTCAAAGTGGGTGACTGGATCGTCCAGCACTTCGCGGTCCCGCACACTGGTATCCTGTCCCGAACCGCAGCCAACCGCCCCTGGGTGGCCTACAGTTGGGGCTATGAAGTCATGCTCTCGCGCGCCTACGCCTGGTTCGGTTTGCTGGGCGTCGGAGTGTTTGGGACGCTGCTCACGATCGCGGTTGCGTTTGCCGTGTACTGGATGGCGCGGCGCCTTTCCGGCCGGTTCTGGATCAGTTGCCTGCTGGCGGCGGTGACCTGCTCGGCTTTTCTGTTCGACATGATGCCCCGGCCGGGATTTCTATCCATCGTGCTGTTTACCGTAACCCTCACTCTGATTCTGAACGCGCAGCGCAGTGGGCAAGTGGGGACGCTCTACTGGTTACCCCTGATCTTTCTCTGTTGGGCCAACCTTCATATCCAGTTCATCTACGGATTGTTCCTCGTAGGACTGTTACTGGGCGTCAATCTCGTGGAGCGTGCAGCCGCCCGTCTCGGTATCGAGCCTGGTTTTCTGACGCCATCGACCCTGCCACCATGGGCTCTGACGGCCGTCTTCGGTGCTTGCGTGCTGGCCACTCTGGTCGGGCCGTATTCCTACCATGTGTACGGAGTTATCGCCAACTATTCGCATGCAAAAGTGACTTACTCCATGATCGTCGAACTCCAAGCTTTGAGCTTTCGAGAATACAGTAACTATGTGGAGTTACTGATGGCGGGCGCAGCGTTCTACATGGTCGGATGGCGGAAAAGAATCGATCTGTTCAAGCTTGCCCTGCTGGTAATTGCCAGTGTGGTGGCGTTTCGTACCATGCGCGATGCCTGGTTCCTGTGCGTACCGGCAGCGGCGTGCCTTGCCGACAATCCGCTCGAGGATTCCGAACGAGAGGTGCAGGAGCGGGACGTCCAGAAGAAAGAGACGCCTTTCGAATTAGCTGGCGTCTTCGCCATGGCCGCCCTGGCGATGCTGCTTTTTGCCCGTGAAGCCGACTTCACCACTCGGGGTCTCGATCGTGCGATCACCGGTACATTCCCGGTGAAGGCCGTCAACTTCCTCCGCCGAAATCCTCAACCTGGACCGCTGTATAACACCTTCGACTGGGGCGGGTTTCTGATGTGGTACATGCCGCAATACCCGGTCGCCATTGACGGACGCAACGATCTTTACGGCGATGAACTGGACGAGCGCTTCTACCTGATCCAGAGTGGCGACCTCTCCTACAAAACCGACCCATCTCTGAACCAGGCGGGCGTGATCCTGCTGCGCAAGACCGACGGCCTAGTCTATTCGCTGACCCTCGACCCCAATTTCCAAAGGATCTACGAAGACGAACTCGCGACCGTGTTCGTGAGACGCTAGTCAGCATGATTCATGAAGAGAGAGAACTGGGCAGGGCGAGGTTTCACAGGTTGTGGAAAAACTCGGATTTGTACTTGATTTTGGGTGGCGCAGCGCTTCAGCGCTGCGATACCCGGCGGGTTTCCAGCGTCGGCTTTAGCCGCTGAAGTGAGGCTGCCGCGCGGAAGGCACGTTTCTGCAGCCTCCTCAGGGGGCCACGCGCCGGTAGATGAGATACGCCTGCCGTTCATAGACCGAACGTTTATAGAACAGGTAGCCATCTGAGAGATGAACCAGTTTGTAACCCTGCGAGTTCAAGGCCGCGTTCACGATGCGGTAATCAATGTCCGGATCGAGGGAGTGGATGATCAGATACTCCGGCCTTACGGCGCTGATTTCTGCCCAATCGAGGATCCTCCCCTGCAGCGGCTCGCCGTGGTGGTAATAAGTGGTTGATATGTTAGACAGGATATTGCGGTCGAAATAAGCTTGTATTCCAGCCATGCCATACATATAGCCAAAGATCGGCTTGCCGACGGCTCCCTCCGACCTCAGGTAGTTGGCAGCGTCTTCCGCACCACTATAGGGATAAAGGTAGTCGTATCGAATGGATACGGCAGCATCCCAGATGTTGATGCCGAACAAGCACACCAGCAGCGCAATCAGGCCCTGCGTGGCCCGGCGTTCGCCGATGGTAAAAGACTGCTGTTCTTCTTCTGTGGGCCAGGCAATCCAGAGACCCCCGATCGCCGCGACAAATAGCGTGCCGTGATGATGCCCAGCACCATGCACCAGGGTGTACAGAAAAATGAGCAGCGCAGTCGGGAGAGCGAAGGTCAACAGCCTGCGCCGCATGAAACACCAGGCCCCAGCGAGTAGATAGAAAACGCCAGAGGGCACGGAGTAATCGAGGAATGCGCCCGAAAGAATCGACTCCACCTTGGCTAACTTTGGCGGCTCAACAAGGTTGTACTTCGCAGGGTTCTTCTTGACCGCGAACACTTCTATGTCCGGCGTTGGCTTCAGGATCACGAACAGGAACACAAACGTGAGCGCCATCGCGGCAACCGACAGTACGTACCGTCGCCGCACGCTCCTCTCAAGCGTGGCCCAGGCTTGGATCCCGTCGATCAAATAGGCCAGCCCGAGGCTGCCCGCGATGATGGCCCCGTGAAGACTCACGTTTGCCAGCAGCACCAGAACCGCAGTGATTCGTTCGGGATGCCCTACGTCTTTGAACAGGATGGCCGCCGCAAATGCCAGCAGCGGCAACAGCGTGTAAGGCCGGGCGATTACCGCATACTGGTAAACCATAACGTAGCTGAACACGAGCAGCCATCGAAGCGGTCTGGGAAAAGGAGCCCAGAATAGGACGAGAGCCACGGCCGCCGTCGCGAAAGCCATGCCGATGTAACCGATCGAGCTATACGGTGCGTGAAAAACGCGTTGTGCCAACCACAGAATGGTGTGCCAAAGGCCGGGAGTGCCCTCGTAACGCAGTTCATGGAACCACAGCGTGCGAAGATCGAGGTCGCGGGCCAGCAGCCAGGCTTGCGCTTCATCCGCCCATTGTTCGTGATGTCGAACCGAGGTTGCGACGATGGCCAGCCACAGACCGAGCACTCCAAAATCCGCGATCCGCCACCAGGGAACCTGCGACCGTGCGGCGGGCCGGGCTGTAACCTGCGCCGCTGCGGCAGAATCCGCGACTCGAATGGGACTGCTGGTGCTGTCTTCGTTCATAGAGTCCATGCGGGACGGCCCCGCGACCGCTTAGTCACTCCTCACTAGTACACATGCCAGGTCATCGCGGTACGCGACGCGAAAGCCGGGAAGTGCCGCTAGCGCTTCCGCAAGCGGCGATTTTGCCTCCAGCAGAAAGGTCTGCGCTTGCCGAAACCCAGGGTGAGATTCCAAAGGGATCTTCGCTGCCGTTAGCTCGAAGTAAGGCAGGTTATAGGCCTCACCGTAAAAGTCAACGCGCCCGTCGATGACCACCGGATACTCGGGTAAGTACCACGTCAGAAATCCGCCCCAGTAATAGCTGTTGAATAGAGGCTGAGGCGGGCTGTTCTGGCGTATGTAGTCGCTGGCGCGCACCGGAAAAGTCTCTCCCACTTTGGCCATCAGAACTTCGTCTCGAACTGGAAGTCGCAATGCACCGGCGGCCAGTGTGGCAAGAACCATTGCCGTTGTCAGCAGCCCGCGCCAGGCTGGCTGGACCGGCTCCCGGATCTCTCCCTGGTCGTCGGTGGCGACCGCGCTCCCCATGATGCCAACGGCGACAAGAGTAACCAGCCACGTGTCGCGTTGTAACCGGAATGAGATAACCGCGCAGACGACTAATAAGGAGACTTGGAAAAGGTCGCGCGATCGACGGCGGCCAAGCTTGAGGAAAGAGGTCATCACCAGTAACATCGTCAAGTAATCATGAGGCTGTCGAAAGCGCATACTGTGGAACTCGGCGAGGTAGTGGTCGGCCGCGGTTTTGGTGGCTCCTTGCCATATCAGTTCGTAAAGGTGGTAGGTGTAGGGTGAAGCCAGGGTGGCAAGCACGCACGCGCCGAAAACTGCTGTAGTTACTCCAAGGGGAAGATGGGGACCATGGTTTTCAAACCAAGGATTGCCGATAACAGGCCTTCCGAATCGTCGCCCCAGATGATCCGCAACCATCGCGCCACAGAACAGGAGGAGCGCCATGAGTCCATAAACAAACTGGCGGTCAAGGTTGACCCAGATCACGAAAAGAAGCGGCATCCACAACACTGGTCGTATCTGGCCGGAGCGCCTCGCGCGGAGAAGCAGAGTTAGTTCCAGGGCAAAGAATAAGATAGACACCAGGGCCGGACTCGGCTTAAGTCCCGAAATACAGTACTGCGCTACGGCCGCGAGAATGGCAGCCTGCCAAAAATTCCTTTGCGCGTGGCGCGCCAGCAGAAAGATCGCTGCCGCGATCGCCGCCTGCAGCACCATCAACAAGACAGGCAAACCACGCAGCCCGAAGACGCTGTATGCCGCCGCCACCAGAAGGTCAAACCCCCAGTTGCAGTCAACCCAAGGCAGGGTCGTCGATTGCGAGAACAGACCGTCATGGGGAATCGTGTGGTTCTGTAACATCCACGTCCCCGTACGCAGGTGCCACCAGATGTCGGGATCAGTCAACGCACTCAGATGAGTGGCCTGGTACAGGGCGGCGACGGTAATAACTCCAAGCAGCACAGCGATCCGTATCCCCACCGTATCCAGCGGACTTCGACGCCAGTGCACAGGAGGCCCTTTGCCGCTATCGAATTCGATGGGTCGATGCATGACGTATGACTCGCCTTGGTCCCGACTACTTGAGCCTTCTCCCTCCACCCTTGATCGGAGCCATGCTTGCATTGTGGGCATGTCCGTGACACGTGAGGGTACAGGAGTCGTTGCCACCATTGTAGGAGTACGTGATTGGGGTTGCCCCATTCGGCGCGACGACGTTGACGTCGAAATTCACCAGGCGCTGGCCGGAGATGGTCGCGGAGGTTGAGCCCATGCCATGGGGAGTGTGGCAGACGGAGCAGGAGAACCCGTCCGTGACGACGTGAGAACTGTGATGGGTCCAACTCTGGTCCAGCTTAGTCAAGTCGTGGCACTTGGCGCAAAGGGCGTAAGTCCCGGTCGGACTCAGGTCCGGACTGGGGTACAGATACTGGCTCGGGATGGGCTGGCCGGGAGCTGGAGCCTCAGCGAACGGATACTGGCGCTCGAGAATGTGGCTGTACTTCGAGCCATGCGGCCCGTTCGGACTGTTTCCGCCGGACTCGCGACTGTCGTCGTTGTTATGGCAGTCCGTGCAGAAAATCTGTGAACCTATGATGCGTCCCTGGGCGGTACCGAACAGGTTCCACATGTTACCGAGGAGCGTCGGTTGAGGTAACGCCGAGCCGCTGCTGGGGTACATTACCGGGTGAGCCGAGGTCGCGGTGGACCCGAACTGCGGAATCAAGTTGAGAGCATCGGCCGGCGCTACCGCGCGCACGGGCAAGTATCCGAAGACAGGATTCGCAACTTTCCCGCTGCTGTTACCGTGGCAGCGCAAGCAGTTCTCGTACTGGTTCACTGCGGGATTAACAATAGTTGTCCCGTCAGCGCTGACGCCGGCCACGCCGGTTTGCGACGGCCGAATCGACGGAGGCTGCAGACTCGTGAACGAAGCAACCGCAAACGCCGAGTGGGGCTCATGACAGTCGACGCAGGTGGCGTGGCGATTGTTGTTGAGGACAACGTCTTGTCCGATCAGATCCTCGGCCGCATCGTGGTTGTTCGTGCCCTGCGGGAAAGGATGACCAACGTTTCCCGCCTTGGTGTATTCGGCGAACACGTTCGGGGCAGCAGGCGAGACGTTGGCGCCCCCGCTGTGGCAGTTGACGCAATCCAATTCATTCGGAGCTCGCGTCAAGCGCGTCGGCCCCGGCGCGTTGTGCGGCATGTGACAGGAGATACACGCGTTTTGGGCGACGGTTGCGTAGTCCCCGACATTCGCATTCGATGCCACTTGATTCGAAGCCAGCGCGTGAGCGCTCGTCGCCCAGAGCGTAAGTGGATTCTTTTGCCACTGTCCCGGACCCGGACCCGAAACGGTGCGGGTTGGGTCATGGCAAGCCAGGCACATCTGTCCTTTCGAACTGTCGCGAACCAGGAAGGTTGTGGACACCTGGTCTTTGTTCTGCACATGGGGGTCATGACAACTGCCGCATTCCACGTTGCCCTTGATGAGATTCACCGCGGGATCACCCGTCTTCCCCGAAGCCACCAGGGTTGCGATTAAATCCACCGAGTCCTGCAGCGGCAGCACCAGGCTGAAGGGATGCTGTGGTTGCAACGGGTGCTGATTATTGACGTCGGCCCCGCCCACTAAGTCAGTGCCATTGATGGTGCCGTTGATGATCATAGGGCCGTAAGCGATGGTCTGGCCCACGGCTACTGTTCCGTCATGACAGCTCAGGCAAAGAGTGCTGTCCGAGCCCAGCAGCGGGTTCGAATTCCCCTTCTGGTGATACGTGGAACTGGTATATGGCACATACGTCGTGTTCGTTAGTTTTTGGTTCCAAAGCGCGGTTCCGCTGGCCAGTCCCGAGTGCGGAGCGTGACAGTACAGGCAACCCGTTCCTGCCACTCCTGTGACGGGCGAACCGCTGCCCACCGTGAGTTGGTGCTGGCCAAGGACGTCGCCGCTGAATTGGGCGAGCACACTGCTCCCCGCCAAGATCAGCACTCCGGCGATGAGCAGTCTCAACTTCATGGTTTTCCCAAGGCAGCCTGTTTTGGCAACCCGTAGTAATGGAAAATCTGTATGCGACGGTTGAAAGAATCCACTACGAAAATGCGGTCGTCGTGATCGATGAACATCCCGGCCGGCAGCTGAAACTCCCCCGCACCGGAGCCGCGCTGGCCGAAGTAGTAGAGAAGTTGGCCCTCGCGATTGAACACCTGCACCATGTTAGCCAGACCCTCGACCACGTACAGGTGCCCCTCGGAATCGAAAGCGACCCCCTTGGGCCGGAATACCTGTCCCAGCCCGTCTCCCATGGTTCCAATGCTGAAGCGGTAGGCCCCCGCGCGGTCGAAAACCTCCACCCGGAAGTTCATCGCGTCCACAACCGCGATGCTATCGCCCTGCAGGTGAACTTCCGTGGGTAGATTGAAGTCTCCCAATCCCGCGCCCCGCTTTCCGAAACTCGCCAGTACGGTGCCTTGCAGGTCGAGAACGAACACTTTGTCGCGCAAGGTATCGGTGACGTAAATTCGTTTCGCGTCGGAATCCACCGCGATTCCTGTGGGCCGCTTGAAGTAACCTTCCCCACCTTTTATGCTGCCGAGCACGTGGCGAAACTTTCCGTTGGCGTCGAAGACAAAGATCTTGCCGGAGACCGAGTCGGTCACGTAAAAGTTGTCTTGCGCATCCACGGCGACGCACTGCGGGGTTAGCAGGGGGTCCTTATCCTTGTCCCAGCGGTAGAGAAACTTGTACTTCTTCTCTCGGAAGTCAAAGATGTGAATGCCCGCGGCTCCGGGATCGGTTACGATGACTCGCCCGCGGGAATCCGCCGCGATGCTGTACGGCCGTAGCAGGCGGCGGTAATCGGGTGCGCCCACGACCACGTCCAGCACCTTCTTCCAGAAGCCGCGCTTGCCGTGCAATTCGCGTTCGGAACTGAAGCTGCCTTCGTATGTAAGTCTGCGTCCGCCATCCATCAGAAGTTCAGGTCCAACTTGAGGCGCGGGCGCTTGCGTTTCCTTAGACCGGCTCCAGGCGGGAACTGCCAGCAGCAGAAAAACCAAAAGGAAAGAAGCCCGTTTCTCGATGGTCCCCGACCTTCCTCGGCGCGCGCGCTTTAGAAGAAGCTGAACCATCGGTTCACACCCACATAGAACGTCGTTCCATCGAACGGGCTCACCCCAGCTTGGCCGAATCCTTGCTGCAGCCGGCTGTAGCCGGCGGTGAACCCCATTTGCCGGAAATGATATTGTACCAGCGCGTTCAGGCTCTTGGTTTGGTAGGAAGTGGCGAGGCTGGACGAGGTTGTATTGCCGTGCGAGACCGAGTAGGACCCTGTGATGGTCAGATACCGTATCGGCGAGGCGCCCACTGTGAAGTTGGTGTTCTTGCCGCCGAACAGGATCTGTTGCGCCGGAATCGGCACGGGCGGCGCCGCCACCCCCGTCGGAGTCAGGACGCCAATCCCGGTCGAGTTTGAATAGCCTGCGCCAAACGTTATGTGGCGCGAACCCAAGCCGGTCGAGAAGCTTTGCGAATTGTTCGAACTCCCCAGCTGTTGCACGAATCCGCTATGGCTCCCCGTGAAGGAACCCGTCCAGCGCAGTTTCCAGAAGGGGCGGTAAACGGCAGCCCCGTAACTATAGAAAGAGGTCAGATAGCTGATGAGCAGGGTTTGCTGGTTTTGCGAGTAACTGAGGTTGCCAGTGAAGCGCCACCGCCTGAAATCGCGCGAGTAATTGCCACTGGCAATCAAAGAAAGCGCGCTGGTGCTTGGACTTCCTCCCAAGCCACTCGAGCTGTAGTCTACCAGCCGGAACACGCCCGAAGCCATTCCCCCGAGGAAGGTGCCGGAAGTCGTAACCCCTCCACCAAACATCGTGGAGGAGTATGTCTGGCCAAGAAATGACTGGTCCCGCCGGCCGACCACGCCATCGACCGAGACATTGGCGGGCAACCTGTAAGTAGCCATGGCATTCATGTCCAGCGAATGAGAACCGGACGAGTTGTAGAATTGACCCTGAACCCCGGAATTGACCAACGTTTCGGTCAGGTTCGCTGCCAGATTGTCAACGTAATTCACGTTCCCAATCAGCCCGAGCTTGGCAGTGGGATTGAGGCTCACCGTTCCGAAAGCGCTGTTCACCGAACCGTTCTCGTTGTATCCGAAAGACTCCGCGCTGAAGTCCGAGTGGTTGTAGCCGGCTGATGCGCCTCCATTGAAGGGCAGCTTGTGGGAGACGCCAAATGAGTAACCGTCGCTCGTCGAAGTGGAGCTCTCTGCCTGAGTTTGCAGAAACGCCGGCAACTCCGAGTGACTCCCGGCATGGTTGTATGTGGCATTGAGCTGGAAGCCATCTAGATTGTAGAGAGAGCGCAACCCAAAAGTCTGGCTCGCCGAGTCACTGGTAGCGTCGGTACCGTACAACGAGGCTGAACTGCTGGACCGGTTGTAAAAGGTGGACAGAGTGGGCAGGTCCGGAAGGTTTACGCCCCAACTTACACCCAGGTTCTGGGCGTCCCCATGCGTGGTAAGATCGGGCGTGCCCGGAATGGCAAAAGTACCGCTGCTGTTGTAATCCCGGGTGTAGCTCACGGCTCCAGGAAAATGGCTGCCGGAAAAGATAGCGCTGGAAAAAGCGAGACCCGAAGAGCTGTCAACCGAGCGGTAGTCTGAGTTGGCCCGGTTCTCGCCATAGTAGGGTGTGAAGCTGAAGCTGAGGAAGTTAGGATTGTAATAGAAACCCGCCAGGGAGGCGCTGCCGTTCAAGCCCAGCTGGTGACTCGAGGTCTCTTCGTTGCCAAAGGCTCCGGAGTAGCCGGCCCCGAGAATGCCGTTCAGTTTCGAGAATTGTGTGTCGCCGAACTGGTACTGCGCCGCTGCCGGCAGCACCAGCAGCAGCAATATCATCAATCCCAGGCAAACCGCTGTCGTGCGACCCCGCATAACTGCTCCCTAAGAGGTTGCGAAAAAACAGGATGTCCGCGCCCAACCCCTACAGGGGCGCCTGACTTCGAAGACCTTACGGCATCGCTAAAGAGATGCCCAGATATGGAGCTCCATTCTTCCGCAGCCGGTAAAGCCGCGCCCCTTCAAAACAAAGTCAAAACCCAGGTTATTCCTACACCTTGCTAAAGCTCCTCCACCTTCGCGTTCTTGTGTAACTTCGCGTCCAGTCCGGTGCGTAACCGGTCTTCCTTCTCCTTTTGCAGATCGATCCGCAGTTTGTCTTTCACCTCGTCAAACTTCCGCTTCCCGGCCGGAACGTGGTCGTTCAGGCGGAAGAAGGTGAAAGTCTTGCCCAGCGGGATAAGATCGCTGACTTCACCCGGCTTCATCGCCAGGGCGGCCTTGACAACCTCTGGGGGAAGCTGTTCGCGCTCCACTGCCTTGTGGTCGCCCATGTTCACGCGAAAATCGTCTTCCGAAATCTTTTCCGCCAGCAAGCCGAACTCCCGATAACTCTTGGTGGCCTTGGCTTGGCGCAAAGCGTCCTCGGCGCGCCGCCGCGCCTCCTGCATGACCTCTGGGCTAGCGGTTTCAGGCGGCATTATCGAAATGGACTGGAACAGGAAACTTTCCTTGTAGGCGAACTTGTCTGGGTGTTTCTCGTAATACTCGCGGGCCTCGGCGATTGATACCGCCGACTTATCTTTCACTTCGGTTTTCAAGTAGGCGTCGATCACCAGCGAGCGCCGAATCCTATCTTTGACCACCCGTTCCGAACCGGAAGCTTCCGTCTGCAAGTAGTTCTGATACTCCGCCAGGGACTGAAACTTCTTCTTAAACTCAAACAGCGCGTGGTTCACCTGGTCGTCCGGCACGGTTGTTTTTTGCCGTTGCGCCTGCTGGTAGACCAGTTCCTCGAAGACGACCATTTCGAGCGCGCCCTTGCGGATATCGGCTTCCATGCTTTTGGGAAAACCATTGTGCTGGCGCCCATACGGGAAGATGGTGTACATTTCGCGCAACAGGTCGCGGTCGGTCACGGCGACTCCGTTCACCCGTGCCACCGGCTTGCCCGTTACGATTGGGGCGGGGCTTTGCGCGAATGCGTTCGGGGTTGGTTGCGTGGCCAGCACCGTCGGAGCGTGCGAGGCGACTTGTGCTGGAAGAGGACCGGCCAGGAGCGCCGAAACCAGGGCCACTGACAGCCGAACCACCATCGCCAGCCTCGCGCGTTTTGACAATCTGTTCATCGATCTTTCTCTCAAAGAATTCCTATTCGTTCATCAGGCACCCTGAACCGGCGCCCTGAAAAATTAGGGGAGGACCAAAGTCCTCCCCGTGAAAGAGGACTACGTGGTCGGAATGGTCATTGCATTGTTGAATTCGTTCGCCTCGCCGCCATGACAATTGCGGCAGAACTGCGCGACCGAGTTACCTGTCGGGTTGGTCGGGTTGTAGTAACCACGAATGCCAAACTGCGTCTGGTAGTAGCCAGCCACTCCGGCAATCGTGCCCTTGTACACGGTCATGACGTGCTGGTTGTGGCAGGTCGTGCACATTACCACGGGTGTGTTGTTGTAATAAGAGGGGCTCACCGTGAAGCCGTAGTTAGCGATGAACTGGGTCTGCAGCGGGCCAGGGATGATATGGCCGTTAGCAGCAATGGTGCAATCCCAGCTGTATCCACCGCAGCCGATCACGGCGTTCAGACCCACCGGGTGGTCGTTCTGGTAATTGCCGACGCCGGTGGTGCTGCCATCATTGCCCAGCCAGGTGGGAACGTTGGCCGATTTATAGCCCAAGGCGGTCGGGTCCAGACC
>CAWABC010000061.1:0-27948 GCA_963780105.1 uncultured Acidobacteriaceae bacterium | reverse complement strand
GCCGAGAGCCGGGCGGGCTGTCCCGCAGCCGGGTGGGAATGACTCAACTGGAGCCAGGTCTGGATGAGGCGGCGCGAGGACTGAGGCACGTCGAGGAAACGAATTCCGGTGCGGCCGCTCGCGTCCTGCCAGGCAACCTCCCCCGACAAGCGGACCAGTTGCTGCTGACCGGGAAGAGCGAACTCGAAATAAACCTTGCATGCGGGCGGAATACGGCTGGCCGTTTGGAGAGCAGTTCCGCCGTCGCTGAGGTCGGTCAAAGCGGCATTCAGTTCCGACGCTCCGGGACAGGCGACGTTGACCATCGAATGGACGGGCGTGCGGGGAGAGCGGCGGCGTTCGCGGCGCATCAGGCCGCGGGCGGCGCGCAAACTGATGCGGGTGCGCTCGGAAGAGAGCGGGCGATAGAGAACAAAGTTGGCCCCCAGCCCGAACACCGGCCGGGCGTTGAACTCGCTGTCCACAATCGCAATCAGCATGCAGGCGCGGTTCTTGCCGGACTGACGCAAGCCCGCCAGGAATTGTTCGGAACTCTGGTCGGCCCGATAGTCGAGGACGATGGCGTCGAAGCCTTGGCGGTCGAGCATTTCCAGCCCACGAGAAATCGAAGGCGTGTGTTCGGCCACCATTCCCATCTCTGACAAAAGGAGAGTAATCAGACTCGCCGAGTCCTGATCCGGGCACACCACGAGGGCTCGCAGATCCATAGTGAAATCATAGTAAGAGAGGGTTGGTACCCGCGACAAGTTACCTGTGTCACGATTGGACTCAAGATTGACTTCCTTTCTCGAATTCGTTTCCTGTGGCCGCCAAGTTGATGGACCTGGGATTTTGTGAGGGCAAGCCTTCGTTGGCAGACCGTAGTCACCGCGCCCAGTTAGCAGACCGACTTATGGATCTTCCTCTTGAACGTGCCTGCGGCGGGGCTCAGGCAAGCCCGCCGCATGGCACGATCGTAACTCTCCTCGAATTACCTTACGAAAGACGGTGTACGAAAGGCCGGTGTACCCCGGTACTTTGACGTACCTCCGGACAGTTCCTAACATCGAGTGAGTCAGGACGGTATCGGGGTGGCGATCCACAAGGGTCGCTGGAGATACCGGGCTGGCATTTTCCAGTTACACGAATTTGTTTGGAAGATTTCGTTTCACGGAGCGGAGCGCCGCAGGTACGGCAAATGCTTATGAGAAGCCTGAACAAAAATGTGAAGCATCGGACCAGTGGCTTCAGCTTGACCGAATTATTGATAGTGCTGTTCGTCACCATCATCATGTCGTCATTCGCCGTCATGCGCCTGGGGCCACTGTTGCACCAGCAGCATGTGGTCAATGCGTATAACACGACGCTCTCGGCCATGCGTTTGGCGCGCGACAGCGCGGTCGCGCAGCGGACATCGTACGAAGTGCTGTTCAACAAGGCGGTCACGCCCAACACAGTCGCGGTGATCCCGATGACCTTGGGATTTTCGGGCGATTTGCAGACCACGACCTATCAGTTGCCGGTGGATGTGTCGTTTAACGTGCTGCCAGGGTTCCCCAATGCGGCTCCGGACAACTACGGAACGGGGACGGCGCCGATTGACTTTGGCTATACGGCCAACGGAGGCGGCGGGGGCAACGCAATGGTTTACTTCTGCCCGGACGGTTCCTCGCAGCTGGCGCCGGGCCTCGATGGCAGTTGTCCGGGCAGTTGGGATGCAGGCGTCGTCTACATCGTGTATCCGGGAAATCTGCAGTATTCGCGGGCGATCACGCTGTGGGGTGGAACCGGCCGCCTTCGCGGATGGCGTCTCGTCAACACACTAGGAGTCAATCAATGGCAACGGCAATGATCGGACGCGACGGAAATTCTTCGGTGCGGAAGCGAGCGCAGGGCGGGTTTTCGCTGCTCGAAGTTTTGATCTCGATGGTCGTGCTGACCGTGGGACTGGTGAGCCTGCTGGGTGTATTCGGGGTGGCCATAGCGTCGACGCAGACCTCGGAAAAGGACATGATTGCCAAGCAATTGGCGAACGAGGCGTACGAGAGTATCGTGACGGCGCGCAACACGACACAGATAGGCTGGGACGACATCCAGAATGTTGGCTCAACCAGCTGTCCCCTCAGCGGCGCCGGCAGTTGCGGCATCTTCCTGGCTGGGCCGAACCCGATCTACCTGCCGGGAACCAGCGGAGCCAACGCCGGAATCGTGGGAACCAACAATCACCTGGGCGAGCAAACGCTTCGAGAACCCGGACCCGGTGGGTTCTATGGCGACGCCGACGATGTGCAACTCCCTTTAACTAGCTACACGCGCACGATTACGATCACGTCGCTGAAAGACGCGGACAACAACCCGATCAGCACGTTGCGAGGAATCAATGTCGCGGTGCAGTACATGACTTCCCACTCGGGACTGCCGAAAACCTACACTGTAAGTTCGTATATTTCGCAATACCCGTAAAGGCGAGCTATGAATAATCGTTCAACAAAACGCGAGCGTGGATTCTCCCTTTTAGAAATGCTGATCGCGATGACGGTTGGATCCGTTGTGCTGGGCGCGGCGGTGCAGCTTTACTGCCAGGGTGTGAGCGCAACCTGGACAGTTTCGCAGACGGCCGAACTGCAGCAAGATTTTCGGGCCGCCTCCGACATGATGACCAAGGACGTGAGCCTGGCCGGGGCGGGACTCAACCAGGGCGCGGCGATCGTCCTGCCGAGCGCGATCACCCCGAGGTATGCCTGCGATCAGGGGCCGAAATGCTACCTCGGCCCCGCCAACCTTACCCCGGGGACTTATCCCTTGCAGGGCGGGGTTACGCCGACTCTTTATGGGTTGATTCCGGGATACCAACAAGGGCCAACGCTCACCTCCAATCCAAATCCCACCGATGCGATCACGGTGGTCTACACGGATACCAGTTTCACTTTGAACTGTTACGCAGCGACCGTCACGGCTGCGGGGGTTGTGACCTTCGGACCGAATACCGTTCCGGACCCCAAAACCGGCCTGCTTCCGGTTTTTCCGCCGCCGGGTTGTTTGCCGACCGGCGTACCCACCGTGGAAGCCGTCAACGATCCGCAGGTCGGGTTGACGCCTGGCGATCTGGTCTACTTCCCCTCTTTGGGTGGCAAGACCGTAATAGCCGAAATGTACGGGAGCAGCACTATTCCGACGGGCGTAAACGCGGTGGGAACCACTTACCGCGTCCAATTCAACGCCGGCGATCCATTGAGAATGAACCAACTCACCAGCACCGGCCTGAACAACGTGCCGCTGAACAGCACGGGGTTGCTGCCATGCCGGCTTCTGGTGATCACCTATTACATTGACAACACCGTTAGCCCGCCGCGACTGATGCGGCAGATTAGTGGACACACTCCCATGCCGGTGGTGGACGGCGTGGTTTACATGCAGTTCAGCTATGACCTGTTCAACGATGCCACCGGGGCGCCGGCCGTGAACCAGCCCAACCCGGGCTTTAACGATGCCGCCGATGCCGCTTCGGCCGGACTTTTGCCCAACCAGATTACCAAGATCAACATCTTGCACATGGCGATGGACAGCGCGATGCACGGCACGAAGGGTTACCAGGGATTGGATTTGGAGACATCGGTCAGCGCACGGAATCTGACCTTTGTTAACAACTATCCCAACTAGCAACGGAAGTGGCAATGGAGAGCATGACAATGGGGATTGACACCATGGGGAGTTACAGTATGAAGAGCGCGAGAGTGCACACCAGAGGATTCACGCTGATTGCGTCCTTGATGCTGCTGCTGCTGCTGTCGGCGATGTCGGTCGGGCTGCTGATGATGGTCAACACCGAACAAAAGGTGGGCGGGTCCGACCTGCAGAATGATGTCGCCTATCACAGCGCCGAGGGTGGCATCGAAAAGATGGCCTCCGACCTGGCCGCCACCTTCCAGAACTCGCAGTCTCCCACGGCGGGCCAAATCTGCAACGTCGGCAACACGCCGCCAGTGATGACGGGGGTCACCTGGAAGACCTATTCGGTGTCGCCGCCGCCTCCCCTGGGTTGCTCGGGAGACCCGAACGCAAAGCCGCCCGCAAACTGGGGACAAATCAGTGCTGGACCGAGCCAGGGTTTGTGGGCGCAGATCATCCCGGTCAACCTGGAGGCGTCGGCATCCGTATTTGGCGGGCAGGAAGTGGACATGATGCGGAGCGCGCAGGTGGCGCTGATTCCGGTGTTCCAGTTCGGCGTGTTCTCGGAGAACGATCTGGCCTTCTTCAGCAACCCCACCATCGACTTTAACGGCCGCATCCACACCAACAGCGATCTGTACGTGGGCGTGGCGGGTAGCAGCACGATTACATTTCACGACAAACTCGAGGCCTACGGGAACATTGTCACCAATAATATTCCGAACGGTTTGGGAATCGGTAGCGCCAATGACACCGGCACAGTATACGTCCCGATCGCCGACGGCGATTGTCCCATGCCTCCGGCCGCACCGGTGGCGTCGAGCACTTGCAAGATCATGTCGCCGAATCAAGGCAGCGTGACGGGGAAGGGTGGAAATCCGCCGGCGTCGGGCTACAACGGTACCGGCGGTTGGTATACCTTCTCCAAAACCACTGTAAACTACGAGGTCATCAACGGGAACTACGGAAATACGGTTGTCAACCAGACCGGGACGGGGGCTAAGAAACTGTCGATGCCCTTCGTCGGCGGGAACGCCTTGCCTTACGAAATCATTCGCCGGCCACCGCTGGGCGAAGACACCACCTCGGCGCTGGCTACATCGCGCGAATACAACATGGCACAGATTCGCGTGCTGTTGAGCGACGATCCACAGGATTTTGTCGGGATCACCACCAGCCACAACCCCGGGAACACGGACACGAACAACGTCCGTTTGGCGAATGTAACGCAGACGTCGACGACGGTAACGCAATATGGGGTCCAGCTGGCTGCGGGTAATTACACCCCGGCGTTGCCGGCGCCAGTACCTAACACCAGCACCTACAACCTGTACTTTGCCACCGCGTCGAATGCGATCGCGACTCCCAACTGCACGACGTCGGCTAACTGCAATTTGGCAACCGGCGTCGGGGACTGGCCCATCGCGCCTTGGCCATGGACGGCTGTGATGCAGGCGACAGAGGCACCGGCCAGCACCTGGCCCCTGATGTATTCGAACACTGTGCTAACGGGTGTTACGGTCTGGGCCCCGTGGAACACGCCGAACACCAACAATCTCAATCTCTTTGGTGGTACCGGGTATGCGCCGATCAGCCTCTGCCCTCCGGCAAGTCCGCTACCCAGCGCCGCGGTTCCAGCGGGATGCCCGGCGTCGGGTACGGCGCCGCCATATCCGTATCTCGCTGTGAACAGTCAGTCCTTCTTCGCCGCGGCCCCTAACGTCCTCTCCAACATCCAAGCGAACCCAACTTGGAACCTGATTGACGGCTGGCTGCGCGTGGAATACAAGGATGCAAATGGCAACTGGAACCCGGTGACCAACGAATGGTTGGCATTGGGATTTGCGCGAGACACGACCCCGCCGACCGCCAACGGGGCGGGTGCCCCTGCTGGTGGGATTTCAAACCCGATCAATCCGAACGCGATTCTACTGTTGCAACAGCCGGCGGATCGCGCCACTGCAAGTGCAGGAGGGCTTACTACAGCAGCATTGCTGAGCGCCAAGGGGCTCAGCGGGACACCGGCGACCGGGATAGCCCCGGCCTGCACCGCGCATACGGGGAGTGGCGTTAACCAGAGATGTACAGCGTGGAGCGCCACGCTGCCGCAAGTTCTGGTGGACACACTGCCGCCACTCGCGACTTCAATCCCACTTTGGCAGTTCGGCCTTACTCCGACTCCTGCCACTACGCAGAGCATCACTCAGTTCAATTGGTATCCCATTAACTTCTACGACGCTCGCGAAGGCGAGGCTCGGGACGTCACAACCAACCAGGGCAACGATAGTTGCACGACCAACGGGGTGATGAACGCCGTTGAAATCGATGTGGGCAACTTGAAGCGATGGCTCTTGGGACAGATCGGCAAGAACCCTGCCACCGGCTTAAGTAGCGGCCCAAGCGTGGATTACCTCGCGCAGAATGGTTACGTGTTGTATTTCTCGGATCGGCGGGGCATGTTATACAGCAAGAACACCGTCGGTCCGCACCCAGCGGGCACCAAAAGCGGGGACTCAGGCTTGGAGGATGTAGTGAACGCCGCCAGTCAGCCGGGCACCCCCGACGGAGCGCTGGAACCGCCTCCGGCTGGGGGGCCGAAATCTCCTGCGGGGATCGCTTTATCTCCCGAGGATGACAATGAGAACGGAGCGCTGGACAACTGGGGCACATCGAACCTGGGATTGGGCCAGTACAACATCACCGTAAACAACGCCAACGCGATCACCGCCAGCACAAATCTGAATGCCCACACGGGAGCGGCTTTCAATCCTTACAACACGCGCATCAACAGCTGCAGCACCACCGGGCGCAAGAACTGGGTCAGTGGGGCGCGCCACGTCTTGAAACTGGTGGATGGTTCGCTCGGCAACGTGCCGCTGCGAACCGACGCCGGCGCCACGCCCACGGGCCCTGGCGGATTCACGGTGGCATCGGAAAACCCGGTGTACATCCAGGGCGATTACAACAGCAATGCGGCCGACAATTTCTGGCCGATCGGCGTGAAAGCGGGGGTAAACGACATAGCCGGACATGCTGCAGCCTCGGTGATTGCCGACGCGGTCACGATTCTCTCCAATAACTGGGACGATCGAAACAGCATGGTTCTGCCGCCCACGCAGCCGCAGGTAAACCGGACGGCCGTAACTACCTACTACCGGCTCGGCGTCGCTGGCGGGAAGAACATGTCGTTCCCGTTCCCGGGATGGGAGACCAGTACGGACTACCCCTTCGGCACCGATGGAGGCGTCGGCAACTTCCTGCGCTTCCTGGAAGACTGGAGCCCAAACGGAGTCACGTTGAATTACGGAGGCTCGCTGGTGAGCCTGTACTTCTCAACCTATAACACCGGGATATTCAAGTGCTGTACTTACTCGGTGTATCAGCCGCCGAATCGGGGCTATATTTTCGACACGGACTTCACCAAGCCCGAAGGCCTGCCGCCCGGAACGCCGATGTTCCGCGACGTGGAGAGCCTGGGATACCGGCAGCTGTTTACGGCACGCACCGCCAGCAACTAACTTACTGCAACCGATTCACTGAACCCCGATCCGCACGCACAAGGATCGGGGTTTTTGTTGCGCTAGGAATGTTATCCTCAAGGTCTTCGGCCTTGGAGGTCGCGTGGGCCGCCAGGGGCAATGGATATTCAGGCAACCACCAAATCTGAGAATCGTGGGCGATGGCTGCTGCTGGGACTGCTGGCGGCGCTTGCCGTGGGCCTGTTTGTGTTTCCCGCGTTTGTCATCCGGCCATTCCGGTACCAGTCGGAGAGAGCGCTAGCCTTGGCGATCACAGTGAAGCGGATAGCACCCGCGCTCTCGCTGGTTGCCCTGGCGGGCGTGCTGGCACTGGGCTGGCGTCTGTGGCGGGGCTCGTCCAAAGTGTTCCGGTCCGGCATCGCGATGGCGTTGGCGCTAAGCGCGGCTTCGACGGTGATGGTACGGCAGAACTACTTTGAATGGATGTTTCATCCGATTACGGCCGCCGGGTTCGTCTCGCCTGGCGATGCTCGCCTCAGCGACAAGGAAATGGTGATGGCGGTGCGGATCGGCCGGGAAGCGCGCGCTTACCCGATCGTGCAGATGGCCTACCACCACATCCTGAACGACACGGTAGCCGAGGTACCGATCGTCGTCACCTATTGAACGCTCTGTCACACCGGTCTGGTGTGGAAGCGAACGGCGCGGGGACGCGAACTCCATTTCTATCTGGCGGGGATCAATAACCAGAATTTTCTGATGCGCGATCGCGAGACGGGCTCGTGGTGGCAGCAGGTCACGGGGCGCGCGATCGCGGGCGAACTGGCGGGCAGCGCGCTGGAATTGATGCCGAACGACGAGCTCACGTTCGCCTTGTGGAAGTCGGAGACGCCGCCTGGACAAGGGCAGGAACATCGACTGGTGCTGGCGCCCGTGGCCGGACACGAAAAAGATTACGACAAGGAGTGGGAAAAGGAAGTTGCCAAGTATCCGGTGCCGCTGACGTTTCCGGGGCAGGGGCTGAAAGATCGCGACGTGATTCTAGGGGTCGAGATCGGAGGGCAGGCGCGGGCTTTTCCTTTGGCGAAGGTGCGCGATGAAAGCCCGGTCGAGGATAAAGTTGGCGGCGTTCCGGTGGCGCTGGTGACCGGGCCGGATGGAGAGTCGGTGCGCATATTCCGTTCGCAGTGGAACGGATCGAACATCGAACTCTATCGCGACGCACAGAGTAATGGGCAAAGTACTGGACAGAGTAATGGGCAAAGTCCAGAGTGGCGCCTCGTCGATTCGCAAGGCAACACGTGGAACTTTGCCGGATGTGCGACCAACGGGCCGGCGGCGGGCCAGTGCCTGGAGAAGATCAATTTCTTGAAAGACTACTGGTTCGACTGGAAAAACTATAACCCGCGAACCACTGTGTACAACCACTAGCTAGGCCGCGACCGCGTGATGGTTACTGCTGTCATCAAGTTGCAGGTGGGGAACCGCGAGCGCAGTTCCTGTCGTGGCCTGCAGGCGGAGGTTGAAACCTTATGATCGACTCGGGGCATGACGAGAGTTGCCTTGGCGCTCTGGATGGCTATGATTGAGTACGCATTGGCTGAATCGACCGAAGTAAGTAAAGGGGTTGCTCTCTCGTAACGCCTTGAACCTGAGGTGCCAGAGTCAGCCGAAAGCTATCCTCAGTGTGCGAGGATTACCCAAATGAAAGAACAGGATGACGCTCAGACGTTGCGCCTTTAGAAGGAAGGAGCTGAAATGCTTCGGACCGGTCGAATGTTGAGTTTGGTTCTCCTGTGTGCCAGTCCGGCGCTTTTGTTTGCCGCGCCTGTTCCTGCAGTAGGCAGCAGGGCTCCGGGGTTCACCCTGCAATCTCAGGATGGACATAAGGTAAAGCTGAAGGATTATCGCGGCAGGTGGGTAGTTCTTTTCTTTTATCCGTTTCCCGGCCGCTGCGCATTGGAAGTGGACAGTTTCCAACGAGACCAAGCTGACTACGAGAAGAAGAACACCGTGATCTTGGGCGTAAGTGTCGATGATGTCGGTTTGCAAAAGAACTGCACCAAAGAGAATGCGGGCTTCAAGCTGCTCGCGGATACGTCAGGCGATGTATCGCGCAACTATGGTTCGCTGACGAACCTTCTATTCGTAAAGCTCGAATCGCGTAACACTTTTGTGATTGACCCGCAGGGGAAGATCGCGAAAGTATTCACCGACGTGATCTCCCCAGTCCAGCAAAGCCAGCAGGTGTTGGCAGCTTTGACAGCGTTGCAGCAAGCATGGTCTCCGGGAAGGTAATTATTGAAAGGGCTGGCGGGGAACGTCTCCCGTCGGTTTTGGCGATTGTGCTTGGATTACGGGCCACTCGGAGACTGACCCACTGCCCACGCACGCCCATCCTTTGACACGCATCCCAAATGGTTGTAGGGGTTGCCTTGTGATTTAGAATCAACCAGCAACGCACCCTGGCTCCAGAATCAGGGTTGGGACCACGAAATGCACTCTGGACTGAAGCACAGCTGTCTCCATGGCCCTTAAACTGAGAATCCCGAAGGCTGGAAGCGGCGGCCCAAGTGGGCTAAACCGAGGGAGAAGCCGCGGGCTGGCCCGCGATCCCATGGTGCGGATGGCCCTGCTCGGCTTTCTCTCGGTGTCGCTGGTGGTGGTCGGCGTTTTTGCCTACTGGTATGTAAAGTATGACCGGATCATCGAGCAGCGTTTCCGCGGTCCAGTGTTCGCCAGTTCAGCGAAGATTTTCGCTTCTCCACACGTGGTGAGGGTCGGGTCGAAGTTGACCCTTTCCGGGATTGCAGCCGAACTGCGCCATGCCGGATATTCCGAAAAAGATGGCGAATCTCAGCTTGGGAGCTACCGCGTGCACGGCGGCTCGATTGAAGTTCTGCCCGGTCCCGAGTCCTATCACAGCCCCGAACCGGCCACCATCACCGTCGCCGACGGAGCAGTCGCGGCCATCAACAGCCATGCCTCGGGAGAGCTGGAGGCCTATGAACTCGAGCCCCAGATGCTGGCTTCCCTGTTCGACGCCGAGCAGCGCTCCAAGCGGCAACTGGTGAAGTACGACGATATTCCCAAGGTCGTGGTGGATGCGGTGACCGCCATCGAAGACCGCCGCTTCTTCCAGCACGGCGGCGTCAATTTCATGCGCCTGGTGGAAGCCGCCTGGATCGACTTCACTCATCAGCGCCATCAGCAGGGCGGTTCGACGATCACCATGCAGCTCTCGCGGGCCTTCTTTCTGAGCCCGGAGAAGACCTTCAAGCGCAAGCTGATCGAGATGCTGATTGCGGTGGAGTTGGAGCAGAAGTTTTCCAAACAACAGATTTTCGAGTTCTACGCCAATCGCGTCGATTTGGGACAGCGCGGCTCGTTCACCATCTCCGGCCTGGCCGAAGGTTCGCGTTCCTATTTCAACAAGGATCTGAAAGACGTCACCGTGCCGGAAGCCGCGCTGCTCGCCGGATTGATCCAGGCGCCCAGCTATCTTTCGCCCTATCGTCATCCCGAGCGCGCTCTCGAACGTCGCAATACCGTGATCGAGGCGATGGTTGAGACCCGCGCCATCACACGCGAACAAGCCGACAAAGCCAAGGCCATGCCGCTCAAGCTGGCCCCGCCGAACGTCGAGGCCAGTGATGCGCCTTACTTCGTGGACATGGTCCGCGACACCGTTGTCGGCAAACTGAACGAGCGCGAGGTCAACGAACAGGAATACCGCATCTACACCACACTCGATCCCGATCTGCAAAAGGCTGCCGCGCAAGCGGTCGAAACCGGCATCAAGCTGGTGGACGACCAAGTCACGAAGATGCGCACCAAAAGGACCAAGGTCGGAAAGAAGATTGAAACCACGGTCGCGCCCGGCCCGCAGGCGCAGGTGGCGCTGGTTGCCATGGATCCGCACACCGGCGAAATCAAAGCGCTGGTCGGCGGACGAAATTATGGAGCCAGCCAGCTCAACCACGCGCTCGCCAAGCGTCCCACCGGCTCCATCTTCAAACCTTTTGTGTATGCCGCCGCCATGAATACGGCGATCGACGGCTCGGCAACCGTTATCACCCCGGCCTCTACCGTTCCCGATCAGCCTTCGACGTTCTCCTATGGCGACCAGATTTATGAGCCGCGCAACTACAAAGAGGAGTATCACGGCGACGTTACGCTCCGCTACGCGCTGGCGCTTTCGCTCAACAACGCGACCGTCAAAGTGGCGGAAGAAGTGGGCTATGACAAAGTGGCGGAACTGGCCCGATCGGCCGGCATCGCCTCGGTGAAAGCCACGCCGGCAATGGCATTGGGCGCCTACGATGCCACCCCGGTCGACATGACTGCCGCCTACACAAGTTTTGCCAACGGTGGCATCAGGCTTTCCCCCGTTTTCGTAAATTCGGTGCGCAACGCCAAGGGCGACATCGTCGTCAACTTCGGAACCGAGCGCAAGCAGGTTCTCGATCCGCGTATCGCCTCCGTCATGACTAGCATGTTGGAAGGAGTCATGAACTTTGGCACCGCCGCCGGGGTGCGCTCTCGAGGATTCGACGCCCCGGCCGCGGGCAAGACCGGCAGTTCACACGACGGCTGGTTCGCCGGCTACACTAGCAATCTGCTGTGCATCGTCTGGGTGGGATACGACGATTACAGCGACCTCCGCCTGAGCGGCGCACAGACCGCCGCCCCCATCTGGGCCGAGTTCATGAAGAAAGCGGTGGCCCTGCCCCGATATGCGGACGTCAAGCCGTTCACCCAACCCGAAGGCGTAATCGACGTGCAACTCGACAAAATCACCAACCGCCTGGCGACGCCATCGTGCCCCGACGATTACACGATTGCCTTCGTGGCCGGCACCGAGCCTCGCGATACCTGCGACCAGAGCGGCGGGGTGCAGGGGTTCTTCTCCCGCATGTTCGGCGGAAATTCCGAAAAAGCGCTGCCTCCGCCCACCCCGAACGGGAACCCGCAGGCGGCCGCCGGTGTCCAATCGGAGGAAGAAGCTCGTAAAAAGAAGAGCTTATTCGGCAAGATTATTGGCGTGTTCAAGGGAGACAGCACCCCCCAAAAGGATGACAAAAACACGCCTGCGCCGTCTAAGGGCAGCGACCGAAGCGCGCCGCCGCAATAGATAGATAATAGACCTATTTGTATCCGGGCATCGCTTTAGCGATGCCGTAATGCTTTCGAAATCACAGGCCCCTTTTAGGGGCTGGGATTGCGGCCTCAAACTTGCAAGACGTAACACAGGTACGCTGAAAACTATGAAAGTTTGAAGATTGATCGCGTTTCGCCGGGGGTGAATATGGTTTCCTGGATTCGCATCAGCTCGGTATCCCTTGCTCTTCTGCGCCCTCTTCGTTCTCCCCTCGCAGGCTCAGAACACCGAGCAGGTGGAAGTCGGCCCTCCGCCGCAACACCGCGCCGAGCCACCCGCGCCCGGAGCCACGCCCGAAGAACTCGAAAAACGCGGCGACGAACTGCGCACGGACAAAGACTTCCTCGACGCGATCGACTTCTACCATGCCGCCCTGAAAGGCGCGCCGGGCAGCGCCTCGGTGTACAACAAGATCGGCATCTGCCAACTCATGATGCAACGCTACCGAGAAGCCAAGAAGAGTTTCGAACGCGCCATCAAGGCCGATCGCAAACATGCCGACGCCTACAACAATCTCGGCGTCATTGATTACGAGGCGCGTAACTACAATGCGGCCATCCGGCACTATGAGAAAGCGATCTCGTTGCAGGACGATGCCGCCTCCTACTACAGCAACATGGGCGCGGCCTACTTCGGCAAGAGGCAGTTCGACAAAGCCATGCAAAGTTATTCCAAGGCGATGGAGCTTGATCCCGACATCTTCGAGCGCACCTCGCACGCTGGAGTGATGGCTCAACTACCTTCCCCCGAAGATCGCGCCCACTACGATTACGTTCTCGCCAAGCTATACGCCAGGACGGGCGAGCCCGACCGCTCGTTGCATTATCTGAAGAAGGCGATGGAAGAGGGCTACAAGGACATCAAGAACGTTTACAAAGACGACGAGTTCAGCACCTTGCGCAAAGATCCTCGCTTCGCCGAACTTATGGCGGCGAAGACCACGGCCATCCCCGACTGAACCGATATTCACGTTTGCTTTGTCTCAGGGGCATCTCTTTAGCAATGCCCGGTTCGTATCAGGGTATCGCTTTCAGCCAGACCGCAACTTCTTCGAAACACGACGATTTCAAGGGCTGGCCAATGAGGGTCGCGAAAATCGGAGGACGCCGCGAAACTTCCCCGCCGAATCTGGGTTCTTGTAATCACTGCTCCTGAAAACAACAGGGTGAGTAAGGAGAACAAACCCGCCGGTTGCTAACCCGAGCACGCCCCAAGCAAGCAACCGGCGGGTGGATCTTAGCTGTTAGCTCTGGGCTCTTAGCTTCGCTCCGCAATATATTCCTCTACCACCCGCTTCCACTTGCCCTGCGCTTTTAGAATGTACTCGATGGCGTCCCGGGCAGCGCCATCTCCCCCGGCGTGCGATGTAGCCCAGTGCGCTTCGGCTTTGACCTCGGGGCGTGCGTTTTTCACCGCGATCGCCAGGCCGCATCGGCGCATCGCCGGCAGATCGATCACGTCGTCGCCAACGAAAGCGGCCTCGGCGGCGGTGATTCCGTCTTTCTCCAGAATCTGCGCAAATACTGACGCCTTGTCCTGAATTCCCTGATACACGTGATCAATCTTCAGATCGCGAGCCCGCAGCGCAACGGTTTCCGAGATGCGCTTGGTGATGATCCCGGTCTTGATTCCCGCCAGACGAGCCAACGAAATAGCGGTGCCGTCGTGGGCGTGGAAACCCTTGGCTTCGATCAGGCTCGTGCTGTGGAGTCCGAAGCCGCCCTGCCCGCCATGCTGAGCAGATTTTTCAAGAACACTTTGCTGAACGCCCGACTGCGAGCCCCCAGGTGCGGGAAAGATCCAGATTTTGCCGTCGGTAAGAACGCCGTCGACGTCGAAGAGAATGAGTTTGATCTTGCGGGCGCGAGCGGTAGCGGAAGGTTTAGCCATCGCCGCGATTCTAGCAGGGTGCAGGCTGGGGGCGCTGAGGACGGGTGCTTCGTCGGTCTGCTGTGCGCGGAACCGAAGGCTGCAACCCAAGCCCAACTCAGCCTGCCCACAATCGGCAGGACTTGAGTCCAGTAGAGATTTCTCCTCTTGTTTCACACACTACGATGTGTAATAATATACACATGGCAACCAACCTCGCACTGGACGACCGCCTGATCGAAGAAGCCCGTCGGGTAGGAAAGCACAAGACCAAGAAAGAAGCGGTAAACGCCGCCCTCGATGAGTACGTCCGACGGCGCAAGCAGATGAAGATACTGGATGCCTTTGGCACCGTTACTTTCGATCCCGCCTACGACTACAAGGCGGAACGACGGCGGAGTTCGCGCCGTACGGGTGGACAATCGCGGCCATGATGGTGCTGGTGGATACCCCGGTCTGGTCACTGGCGCTGCGCCGGCGGCGGCCTGAGCATCTCAGCGGTCAGGAGCAACAACTGACCAAGGTCCTGGCCGAGTTGATTCGCGAGGGACGCGCGCAGCTAGTTGGACCGGTCCGCCAGGAGTTGCTCTCGGGAATCCGCGAGGAAGCTCAATTCAGGAAGATCCGCGACTATTTACGAGCCTTTCGCGAGCCTTCGCTCGAAGCAGAGGATTACGAAGACGCTGCCCGCATGAGCAACCAATGCCGTGGCCGTAGTATTGCCGGATCACCTGTCGATTTCCTGATCTGCGCCGCCTCCCACCGTCGCGGCTGGGCCATTCTCACCACCGATCGGGATTTCCAGAACTATGCTTCTGTGCTGCCCCTGCGGCTGCACTCCGCCTCGACTGGCAAGCAGACCGACAGCTAGATCGCTGGGAGCTCTTTCCAGGCGAACATTTTACGAAACTCCAAAATCCCGCTACAATACATTCCCATGCCGTCCGCAGTCTCCCCTTCCCTCGCCTGGGCTCATCCGCTGGTGCAGGAGTGGTTCACCGCGCGCTTCTCCACGCCGACCGAACCGCAGGAGCAAGGCTGGCCCCACATCCTCGCCGGCCACACCACGCTGATCTCGGCTCCCACCGGATCAGGCAAAACGCTGGCCGCTTTTCTCGCCTGCATTGACCGCCTCGTGTGTAAGGCGCTGGCGGGCGAACTGCGCGACCGCACCGAAGTTCTCTACATCTCTCCGCTCAAGGCGCTCGGCAACGACATTCAGAAAAACCTCGAAATCCCGCTCGGAGAAATACTGCAGATGGCCGGCGATCGCGGCCTGCTGATGCCGGAGATCCGGACGGCGGTGCGCACCGGCGACACTTTGATGAAAGACCGGCGCCTCATGCTGAAGCGCCCGCCGCACATTCTGGTGACGACGCCCGAGTCGTTCTACATCCTGCTGACGGCGGAGAAGAGCCGCGCCATCCTGCGCGATGTCGAGACCGTGATTGTGGACGAAATTCACGCCGTGGCTGATGACAAGCGCGGCGTGCATCTCGCGCTTTCGCTGGAGCGGCTGGAAGCGCTGACTCATCGTCCGCCGGTGCGCATCGGGCTTTCCGCGACGCAGAAACCGATTGAAGAGGTCGCGCATTTCCTTGCGGGCAATGGGCGGGTGGTGCCCGTGATCGTCAACGTCGGACATAAGCGCACGCTCGATCTTGGAGTCGAGGTTCCGTCGTCTGAACTTGGTCCGGTGGCGTCGAACGAAATGTGGGACGAGATTTACGAACGCATCGTGCAATTGGTGAATGCGCACCGCTCGACGCTGGTTTTCGTAAACACTCGGCGCCTGGCCGAGCGCATCTCCCATCAACTCGGCGAGCGCCTGGGTGAAGAAAACGTGGCCGCGCATCACGGGAGTCTATCGCGCAAGTTGCGTCTGGAGGCGGAGCGCAAGCTGAAAGAAGGCCAGGTAAAAGTGCTGGTCGCTACCGCATCGCTCGAACTTGGCATTGACATAGGAACGGTGGACCTGGTGTGTCACATCAGTTCGCCGCGTTCGATTGCGGTCGCTTTGCAGCGCGTGGGGCGGTCGGGCCACTGGCGCGGCGCGGTTCCCAAAGGACGATTCTTTGTCACCACCCGTGACGATCTCGCGGAATGTGCCGTGCTGGTGCGCGCGATTCGCCGCGGCGAACTCGACCGCCTGATTTTTCCCGAAGCTTCACTCGATGTACTGGCGCAGCAGATCGTGGCTTGCTGTGCGGCGTCCGGCAGCGCCGCGACAGCGAACAAATCGGGCGATCAATCGAATGACGGATGGGATGAGGACGAGCTATTCGCGCTTGTCAAGCGAGCTTATCCCTATCGCAATCTTGCGCGCGAAACATTCAACGCCGTGCTCACGATGCTTTCGGAAGGAATCGCATCGCAGCGCGGCCGCTATGGCGCTTACCTGCATCACGACCGCATCAATCACAAACTACGGGCTCGGCGGGGGGCGCGTCTGGCGGCGATCACCAGCGGCGGCGCGATTCCCGACAACGCCCTGTTCACCGTGGTCGCCGAACCAGAGGGTGGCATCGTTGGAACTGTCGATGAAGACTTCGCGGTCGAGAGCATGGCCGGAGAGGTCATGTTGCTGGGCAACACGTCGTGGCGGATTCGCCGGATCGAAGGCAAGTCGTCGCGCATCCTGGTGGAAAACGCGCAGGGTGCTCCGCCCGGGATACCGTTCTGGCGTGGAGAGGCTCCGGCGCGCACGGCCGAGCTGTCAGCGCAGTTAGGTGAATTGCGGAAAGAAATCAGCGAGCGGCTGGCAGGTGTGGCTCCGGTAGAAGGATGGCGCAGTCTTCCTTTAGTCGCTGACGCCGTGAGTTGGCTGCGGGAAGAATGCGGGCTCGATCTTTCCGGCGCCGAACAACTGATTCAGTACACGATCGAAGGCCGTGCGGTGCTGGGCGATGTGCCCACGCAGACGACCATCATCGCCGAAAGATTCTTCGACGAAGGCGGCGGGATGCAGCTCATCATCCACGCGCCCTTCGGAGGCCGCATCAACAAAGCCTGGGGACTGGCCCTGCGCAAGCGCTTCTGCCGCGGTTTCAATTTCGAACTGCAGGCGGCAGCCACTGACAATGGCTTGAACATAGCGCTCGCCGAGCAGCATAGCTTTCCGCTGGCCGATGTTTTTCATTTTCTGCACTCCGACACCATGGCGCCCATCCTGGAGCAGGCAGCTCTCGCGTCGCCGATCTTTCAGACGCGTTGGCGCTGGGATGCGACACGAGCCCTGGCTCTGCTGCGCTTTCAGGGCGGCAAGAAGGTACCGCCGCAGATTCAGCGCATGCGCTCCGACGATCTGCTGGCTTCGGTTTTTCCCGATGTAGCGGCATGTTTCGAGAACATCGAAGGCGACATCAAGATTCCCGACCATCCTCTGGTTGCCGAGGTCATGAAAGACGTGCTCACCGAGGCGCTGGATATCGACGGCCTCCGCGAAGTGTTGCGCGGAATCGAGCAGGGACGGATTCGTTGCCTGGCGGTGGATACGCCAGTGCCGTCGCAATTCTCGCACGAAATTCTCAATGCGAATCCGTACGCCTACCTCGATGATGCGCCGCTCGAGGAGCGCCGGGCACGAGCGGTCGAGATGCGGCGGGTGTTGCCCGCGTCCGTTCTGGAAGAAGTGGGCGCGCTCGATCCCGCATCCATAGCGCAGGTGCAGCAAGAAGCATGGCCGGATGTGCGCGACGCAGATGAATTGCACGACGTGCTGCATACGCTGGTGATGATGCCGGTGGAGAGCACCCAGCCCTCAGCAATCAGCAATCAGCTCGAAACCCGTGGCCCGCAGCTCACCGTCGGCTGGACCGAATTCTTCGAGCGCCTCCAGCGCGAGAGTCGCGCAGTCGTGGCGAAAGGCGCTGGCAAACAATATTGGATGGCGGCCGAGCGGATCGAATGGTTCCGCGCAATCCATCCCGTAGAGACGGGGCTTGTCCCGTCTCCCACTGCGAATGAGAGCGCTACCAACGCGACCGGAGACGCGGCAAGCTGCGTCTCTATGCCGAGCTTTGATGACGCCGTGCTCTTCGCGGTGCAGGGATGGATAGCACATCTTGGTCCTACCACCGCATCGGAAATTGCCGAACTGTTGGGACTGGCAGCCACTGAGATTGAGAAATCTCTACTCCGCATCGAGGCAAGCGGAGCAATCCTGCGCGGCCAATTCCGCCCCGCCGATTCGCGCCCGACCCCGTCGGCTCAACATGAACCCGAAACCGAGTGGTGCGAGCGCCGTCTGCTGGCTCGCATTCATCGCCTGACGGTCGCAACCTTGCGCAAGCAAATCGAGCCCGTCACCGCTTCGCAATTCATGAATTGGCTTTTTCGCTGGCAACATATCGCGCCGGGTACGCAAGTGCGGGGCGAGCATGGGACGCTCGAAGTGATCCGGCAATTGCAGGGGTTTGAAATTCCGGCAAGTGCGTGGGAACGGTTTGTTCTCGCGCGCAGAATCTCGGACTACGATCCCGCGCACCTCGACCAGCTGTGCCTGACAGGCGCGGTGGGGTGGGGCCGCCTGTCGCCGCATCCCGCGACCCTTGAAGCAACCGGAAACGATGAGCACCGCCGACGAGTGATTCCCACGCGAGTCGCGCCGATTGCATTTTTTGTGCGCGAAGATGCGGATTGGCTTCGCACTCGCCATCCTGGAGCTGAGAACTCTACCAATTCGTTCTTGAGCCCGGTGGCGCAAGCGGTGCTCGAACTTTTGAAGCAGCGCGGTGCGCTGTTTTTCCCCGACATGGTACGGGCAACGGGCCGGCTCAAAGCGGAAATAGAAACCGGACTATGGGAGCTGGTCGCTGCCGGCCTGGTGACCGCCGACGGATTTGAGAACCTGCGCGCGCTGGTGACACCGAAGGGCGCGATTGGCATCGGCCCAGGAAGGGCGATCGGTAGAGTTCGCCGCCCACGCCATGCGCCGGGGCGCTGGTCGCTGTTGCACACCGAGGGCGCCGAGCGCGACGCGAGCGTCGAATCCTGCTGCTGGATGTTGTTGCGACGCTATGGTGTGGTCTTTCGCGACCTGCTGGCGCGGGAAACGAACCTGCCGCGCTGGCGTGAATTGCAGATCGGCTATCGCCGCTTGGAAGACCGCGGCGAAGTGCGTGGCGGGCGATTCATCGATGGATTTCTAGGAGAGCAGTTCGCGCTCCCGGTAGCGGTCGGAAGAGTTTGCGCGCCCACCGCAAACTGCCGCAGAGCTGGAGCCTGGGCAGAGGCGGCCTGGTACGATACGCCTGCCGTCGAGGGCGGCGGTGGAGGTGTCTACTTCACCGGCACGCGCCGGACCTGGGCCTAGAGTGCTCGGTCTGCCACCTGGATGACGGCAAGGGCAGGCCGGACATCGCAATCTCCGCGGATCCATCGGAGCTCCTGCGCGATCGGTACACGCCCGGCACGACCTACGATGTGATCACCCTACAGAACGAGAGCCGCGGCCTCGGCTGGCGTGCAGTCGCCTGGCCACGGTCGACCAATCCTGCAACCTGAACGGCTTCGCAGCCCGCGCAGTCAATGGTGACGGCACGGATCGGCGGCCGGGACCTGGTGCGCCCGTCCGGGCGAAGAAGGTTGCCCCGGCGTCCCGCCCGGCCAGACGGAGTCGGTTCGGGTGTCGGCGGACGCGGCTGCCGTGGTCTCGACTGGAGCCGTGCAGGACGCGAGGGAGTGGACGGCGTTCTGGACGGCGCCGGAGCGAGCAGGCTCGTTGAGCCTGGTCTTCGCGGTCATGGACGGTAGCGGCGGGGACGGAACCTTCTCTCATGCGCCGCTCGACCTGGCGCATGACGGCTACGCGAGACGAACGGTCCGGGCACAGTCGGGCTCCGGCGGAGGCAGCGGATGCTCGACACTCGGAGGCCACCGAGGCGGGAGCTGGGCCTCGGGGCGGTTCTGTGCCTGGCGCTCTTGGCAGGCTGCGGAAGAACCACTCCGTCGCCGGAGCGGAAGGCCGCTCGAGCAGCTGTTCTCGGGCGACCGGGTGACTGGCCTGGCCGTGAGCGACCGCGGGGTCCCGTCCCTGGGTCGGCCCGAAACGGGAATCCCCGAGGGGGATCACAGGGAGGAAGGGAGACGGGGAGGCTCGAACCGCAGGGTGACTGACCGAGTCTGCCGCACCTCGAACCCAGCCTCCGAAGTTGCGCCGCAGTCGGTTCCTTCCTCCCGCCCTCCCTTGCTCCCTGTGATTCGATCCGGGGGGAATCGACAGGGCGCGTCCACGATGGCGATGGGAATCGAAACGCCGGCCCGGGTGCGCCGGCAAACGTCGAAAATGAGCTTGGCGGCAGGCAGGTTGTCGCAATCCACCAGTACCAGATCGAAACTCTGCGAATTCAGTTTTTGAGCGGCTGACGCCCCGTCCAGGGGCCGTTCGCAGCTCACCGACAATTCTTCGAGAACGCCGGTAATCGCGCTGACCGCCTGGTCATCCGGAGACAAAAGCAGAGCACGAGGAGACATAGCCCTTCTATGCTAGGAATCTCCGTCACACGCTGCAAGTTACGCCGGTAAGCGGGGGCCTTCCCTGGGTGTAACGGGGTTCTCTGCTGACGGCCGAATCGGGTGGGGGATAAACAATCGAACCGCGAAAAGCGGATGTCTCCCCGGGGCAAAGTCGGGGAAAGGGAGTTGCTGTTCGTCCCGCCACGTTCCGGACCTGCCGTTCCGCGTCTCCGTTTTTTCGTGTCCAGGCCCTTTTCGCGGAGAACTACACCGCGCGCGACGGAAAGGCAAAGCCCGTGCCGAATTTCCGACGATCTCCCGATCCGAACAGCAGATCCTCCCGGATCGCGGTGAATTCGGTGAAATCGCTGGTCAGAACATAACTGAAAATCTCCAGGCCAGGGAGTTATTTTCAAAGCCCGCCAAGCGGACGCGGGCGCTCTCGCTCTCGACCTTTGGGTGCTCGTACAACATTCGCCGCACGTTGGCCAGCACATAACGCAGCTGGTCGAGCGAGGTTTCATACCTGAGACCAAGCGTGGGATTGAACAGGATCTTGTCCCGCCGCGTCAGGTTTTCGACGTTCATCGCGGCCAGCGCGCCGTTGGGGATGGAAAGTTCGGTGCGCTCCACGGTGCGGATGCGCGTGGAGCGCAAGCTGATGTCCTCCACCACTCCGACACGATCCCCAGCGGCAAATATCGCCCACCCGGATCACTTCATCGGCCAGCACCGAGATCCCGCCAAACAGGTTTTCCAGCGTCTTCTGCGCCGCAAACGCAATGGCAATCCCGCCGATCCCGAGGCCCGCAAGTACGGTCGTCAGGTTGAAGCCGATGGTGCTCAGAATGGCCAGAACCGCAACGATCACGACCAAAGCCTTCAGCAACCGCTCACCAAGCACTACCAGTGTCCCGGTGCCGGTGCGGCCCGCGGTGATGGCATGCGTCCGAAGGCGTTGCATGGTCAGCCCGGTTGCGCGGAGCAGAAACCAGAAGAACCCCGCCACCACGACCGCGGAGATGGTCCGGTAGTAGTAAAGACGCGGCAAAAGGGGCAGCCCGAGGTACGCCGCGATCGCCCGATGGGCGATGGCGCCGAAGAACACCACAAGCGGGGTAGAAACCCGGCTGAAAGAATGCAGGTTGGGACGCTTCTTGTACTTGAGCCAGAGGCGGCGCGGGACCGCCAGTATCACCACCATCAGCCAGCCGATGGCGATGGCGACCGGAATGGCCGCCAGCAGAGCGAGCCATTGCCACAGCGGCATCCCCAGGAAAAGCCTCGCCACCAGCACCTGGGGCAGTTTCTTTTCGATCTGGTGGACCTGCAGATTGTCGTACAGGTCAGGAACTTTGCTCAGGGTCGCGGAAGAAAACAGCCAGATTTTTCCGGAGTTGGGGTCCACGACGCGGACCAGCACAACCGGAACATCGGCATCGCCACTCACAAACGTGCCGATCGTCTGCTGCTCGACCCCACCGCCATCCGGGCTCCCTTCCGGACGCGTGCTGAGACGGCGCAGGCTGCCCACGAAGGCGCGGTCCATCAGCACCTTCAGTTGGCTCGCCAGTTCCGGGCCCTGCGCTTGGCGATGGACGGCGCTGATCTGCAGGTAATCGGCGGCGATCTTGTAGTTGCCCGCCTGGGCGGCCTGCAGGAATCCCAGAACGGTTCCCGAAGGGGTTTCGCGGCCGAGCGAATCGCTGGGCGGGGCCGCTGGCTCCTGGGCCGGCGAAGTCCCTCCCAGCACGCCGGGCAGGGACTGGGCGTCCAGCGCGCGCCAGGAAACGAAAACGAGAAGAACGAAAAGGATCAGCTTTTTCATCGTTCCGAACTCGTTCTGAACTATCGTTCCAGACTATCGTTTCGGACGATAGATATCGGTGGCCTGTCCGTAAAAGATTTCCGCCGCTTCCATCATCGTTTCTGAGAGCGTCGGGTGCGGATGGATGGTCATGCCCACATCGGCCGCCAGCGCGCACATCTCGATGGCCAGCACGCCTTCGGCGATCAGGTCACCGGCGCCCACGCCCACGATGCCGACGCCCAAAACGCGCTCGGTCTTGGGATCGATGAGCAGCTTGGTGAGGCCTTCCGGCCGGTCGAGCGTGATGGCGCGGCCCGAAGCGCCCCAGGGGAACTTGGCCACGCTGATCTCGCGGCCTTGTTCTTTGGCCTGCGTTTCGGTCAAGCCCGCCCAGGCGATCTCAGGATCGGTGAAGACGACGGCGGGAATGGCATTGGGTTCGAAAGCGACCTTGTGTCCGGCAATCGCCTCGACCGCGGTGCGGCCCTCGTGCATCGCCTTGTGAGCCAGCATCGGCTCGCCGGCAACGTCGCCGATGGCATAGATCGCGGGATCCCCGGTCTGCCGCTGCGCGTTGATTTCGATGAAGCCCTTCTGGTTTACCTTGACCTTGGTTTTGTCGAGACCGGGAATCTCAGAATTCGGCCGGCGCCCGACCGACATCAGCACGCGGTCGAACACCTGCTCCTTCTCTTTCACGTCCGGGCCGTCAAAGGTTACGCGGATTCCATTCTTCTCATCCTTGAGCGATTTGACCGTCGTATTCAGCAGGATCGAAGAAAATAGCTTCTCCAGGCGCTTGTGCAGAGGCAGCACCAGGTCGCGGTCGGCGCCGGGCAGAAGTCCGGGCATCATTTCAACGCAAGTCACCTTCGTTCCGAGCGTGGCGTACACCGAACCCAGTTCCAGTCCGATGTAGCCGCCGCCGATGACGAGCAGCGTCTTCGGGATGTCCGGCAGATCAAGCGCGCTGGTCGAATCCATCATCCGCGGGCTGTCGAGTTTCAGGCTGGGTATAACTGATGGCCGCGAGCCGGTCGCGATGATGATGCGGTCGAAGGTCAGGGTCTCTTCACCGCCGGCCGCTGTCTTCGTCACCTTCAGCGTCGTCGAGTTCACGAACGCCGCTTTGCCCTGCACGAACTGCACCGAGCGCTGTTTGGCCAGCTGTCCCAGCCCGCCGGTGAGGCGCTTGACCACGCTCTCTTTCCATCCGCGCAGTTTGCCCAGATCAACCTTGGGCGCGGCAAACTCAACTCCCCAGTTCTTGGCCTGCTCGGCCTCTTCGATCAGCTTGGCCACGTGCAGCAGGGCTTTGGACGGGATGCAGCCGCGATAACAGGCAAACGCCGCCCGGGTTGACTTCCGGATCGATCAGCGTCACCTTCATGCCCAAATCGGCCGCCAGGAATGCGGCGGCATAACCGCCCGGACCGCCACCGATGACCGCCACACGCAGATTCGAAGTGTTCGCCATTTCTTATGTATCCTCAGTTTGCTAAACTTCGTAGTTCGCCAAACTTTATTATCCCCAGCGAAAGCGTTTAACCGCAGAGGACGCAGGAAACAATAATTACAAAAACAAAGATTTATATGATTGACTCCCGTTTGCGGTTTATTCTACGATCTTTCTGAACGTACGAGGACAGTATAATGGCAAAGACAGACGAACCAAAACCCTCTCAACCACAACAGCCAGTTCGACCACAGCGACAACCACTGACCGAGCACAGAGATATTCCAGTCAGAGATAGTAATCCTGCACCATTCAGAAAAATAGCCAACGACCCTCCGCCTGCACCAGCACCATCTAAGAAACTAGAGAAGATTGATAAAGGTGAGTCGTAACCGTAGTGATAAATAAAATGTCTAATAGGAACGCCAATAAAGCAATCCAGTAAGCAAGTTTCAACAAACCGAGTTTGTTTTTGTTGGCTTTCTCATTTTCGAATATTCGAGCCTTGCTGCCCGCAATCAAGCCCCAAACCAACCTACTACGTAAATAGTCCTCAGGATGGGTCGCTTTTCTATATCCCTCTAAGTCCAAAGATTTTTCGATAATTTCATCCCGCCAGGTTTCCAAGCCCGCTCCGTCTTCATTACTGAATGATTTAACCTTCAGTTCAAACAACAAAAGGATTCCAGATACCAGGAGCAGGACACAGGAAACCAACTGGCTAACCTTGCCAAAATAAGGAAGATTTTGGCTTGAAAGAAATGTGGTTGAGAGTTGAGCCAGAAAAACAAGGACTACTAAAAGGTAACTAGCCTTCATGTCTAGGGCATCTGCCTGACTCAGTAAGGTTTGCTCACGTACATACATCCGCTCGAGGATAAGGCCATCCCCAATTCTTTCATCCGTAACTGATGAAGTCATGCTCCGCTCTCCTCATTTCCTACTTCACTGCCGGGTGTTGGCATAACTCATTCCGCCGGTGGACTCACCTGATGTATTCCGCGTCCTCTCCATTAAGGCCCTCGCCTATCCCTGCACCGACAGCAGGAACGGTTGCTCAAACGCCTCGGCAATCCAGCGCAGAAAACGCGCCGCGTCGGCGCCATCGATCAACCGGTGATCGTACGAGAGCGAGAGTGGCAGAATCAAGCGCGGCTCGAACTTATTGTTGACCCACTCCGGCTCCATCCGCGAACGCGAGAGGCCCAGAATCGCCACTTCGGGATGGTTCACGATCGGAGAAAAGCCGGTGCCCCCGATTCCTCCCAGGTTGGTGATGGTGAATGTCCCGCCCACCATCTCGTCCGGCGACAATTTCTTGTCCCGCGCTTTCTTCGAGAGCTGCGCGAGTTCCGCCGCCAGTTCGACGATGTTTTTCTTGTCCACATCGCGGATCACCGGCACCAGCAGGCCGCGATCCGTGTCCACCGCCATGCCGATATTGATGTACTGCTTGTAGATGATCTCCTCTTTCCCCATGTCAATCGAGGCGTTGAACTGAGGAAACACCTTCAGGGCCGAGGCGCACACCTTCAGCGCGATGGCCGTGACCGTCATCTTGCCGCCCGCTTCCTCCGCCCGCGGGGCGAAGCGTGCGCGCAGTTGTTCGAGCTCGGTAATGTCCGCCCGGTCCTGCTGGGTGACATGCGGGATCGTGTTCCAGGCCTCCCAGAGATGCTCGGCGGTCCGGCGCCGTACGCCGCGAATGGAGACGCGCTCGATCTTGCCCCACTGGGCGAAGTCCGGCAGTTCGGGCTCGGCGAAGTGCCCGGCGCGCGGAGACTGGGCTGCGGAAGCGGCGGCCGCCAGCATGCTTTTGGCATGCAGCTTCACGTCATCTTCGCTGATGCGTCCGCCCGGCCCGCTGCCTTTCACTTCGTGAATGTCCACTCCGACTTCACGCGCCAGGCGGCGCACGTGCGGCGCGGCGGGAACAGGATCGCGGTGTTCGGTCCCCGCAACCTTTCCCAGCTGCACCGGCATGGTGAACGCCGGCGGCGGGGCCAGCGGATGGTCCGGAGGCAGCGCCTGCTCTTCGGTCTTGCCCTCGGCCTGCATGGCCATCTGAAACGCCAGCCGCGCCGCTTGCTGTCCGGACATGTGCTCCACCGGCTCGATGTTTCCGCGGAGGCTCCGCCTGCGTGGCAGCGCCGCCCTCCAGCGTGAAAATGACCTGTCCGACTTTGACCTTTTCGCCCTCTTGCACTAGGACGTCGCGGACCACTCCAACAACCGTCGAAGGCACTTCAACGACGGCCTTGTCGGTTTCCAGTTCCATGACCGGCTGCCCCTCGGAGACGGGTGCGCCGGGCGAGATCATCAGCCGCACCAGATCGCCGGAGTCGATGTTCTCGCCCAGTTCCTGGAGCCGGAATTCACTGGCGCCCGGGACTGGCGGCGGAGCCGCCGGCGGTGCGGTCTCGGGAATTACGGCGGGGACGGGTTTCGGCTGAAGCGGGGGAATTGGTTTCTGTTCCACCGGCGCCGCTTCCGGCTGAAGCGGCGGAATCGCTTTCACTTCCGCGGGCGCAGCCTTCGCATTCTGCGCGGCGGCTGAACCGGCGCCGTTTTCGACCGTGAAGATGACCTGTCCGACGCGGAGTTTGTCGCCCTCTTGGACGCGGATTTCTCCCACCGTGCCGCTGACCGAAGAAGGGACTTCAATCACGGCCTTGTCGGTTTCCAGTTCCATGACCGGCTGGCCTTCGGTACATGCTGGCGCCCGGACGGATCATCAGGCGCACCAGGTCGCCGGTTTCGATATTCTCGCCGAGCTCGGGCAGTTTGAATTCCGTCGCCATTCCCTTCCCTTATCCTCTAATAACCTTGTCATCCTGAGCGAAGCGAAGGACCCGCTATGCACTGTCGGACGGAACCGCGACGTAGCAGGGTCCTTCGCTTCGCTCAGGATGACAACATCGAACTCATGCTTGCGACCCTGTGGGCCGCCGCTTAGCTCACCGGCCGGGTTGCGCTTTTCCGGATTGATCCCCAGATCCCGAATCGCTTTCTCCAGAACGTCCGCTCCCACCTGCTTCTCGCGCGCCAGAGCATGCAGCGTTGCCAGCACGATATGCTTGGCGTCAACCTCGAAGAAGTCGCGCAGCGACGCCCGGTTCTCGCTGCGTCCGAAGCCGTCCGTGCCCAGCGCGACCAGTTTCCCCGGCACCCACTGCGCGACGCTTTCCGGCAGGACCTTCATGTAATCCGATGCCGCAATGAAAGGCCCGGGTGCACCCTGCAGCGCCTGCGTAACGTACGGCACTTTGGGCGTCTGGCTCGGATGCAGCATGTTCCAGCGCTCGCAATCGTTGGCCTCGCGATAGAGCTGCTTGTAGCTGGTCACGCTCCACACATCGGCGGCCACGCCGTAGTTGTGTTCCAGGATTTCCTGCGCCTTGAGCGCCTCGTACATAATCGTCCCGCTGCCCAACAGTTGCGCGCGCAGTTTGCCATCCTTCTTCTCGGAAGCCCGGTACAGGTACAAGCCCTTGAGGATGCCTTCCCGGACGCCCGGACGAGTTGGCATCTCCGGCATCGGCAGTGGCTCGTTCGTCACCGTCAGGTAATAGAAGATGGACTCGCCATCCACATACATCCGCCGGATACCGTCCTGGATGATGATCGCGATCTCGTAAGCAAACGCGGGATCGTACGCCACCAGGTTGGGCACGGACAGCGCCAGCACGTGACTATGTCCATCCTGGTGCTGCAGCCCTTCGCCGGCGAGCGTGGTTCGTCCCGCCGTGCCGCCCACCAGGAAGCCGCGGCAGCGCATGTCGCCCGCCGCCCATACCAGATCGCCGATCCGCTGGAAGCCGAACATCGAGTAATAAATGAAGAAGGGGATCGTGTTGATGCCGTGGTTGGCGTAGGCCGTGCCCGCCGCCATGAACGAGCACATCGAGCCCGCCTCGGTGATGCCTTCCTCCAGAATCTGCCCGTTCTTCGCCTCTTTGTAGTAGAGGAGCGTCGCCATATCGACCGGCTCGTAGAGCTGGCCGACGCTCGAATAGATGCCGACCTGCCGGAACAACGCCTCCATCCCGAAGGTGCGGGCTTCGTCGGG
>CAWABC010000060.1:0-17239 GCA_963780105.1 uncultured Acidobacteriaceae bacterium | reverse complement strand
TCTAAGCTATTACACCTAAGGCTCAATCTCCCATTTGAATCGAGTCCTAAACATCTGCGTCGTGCGCCTCCGACCTTCACTGGCAACCGGCGTGAAGGTTTTACCTCTGCAATCTGCCCTTTAACCTCTGACCTTAATACACTCCCAGATCCTTAGCCGACACCCACTCCCCCGAATACTCCTTCCTCATCTGCCCCACCAGATCCGCCTCCGGCAATTTCTCCAGCGACTGGTGATACACCACCAGCAGCTTCGGACGAGCCCGACGTGCGATCTCCCCTAACTCCGCCGGAGAAGTATGAAACGTACGGAAATACTCTTTCCAATGTTCTTCCTTGAGTTCCTCCCCATGCGGATTAAAGACCTCGTGCAGCAACAAGTCGCACCCATCGCAAGCCTTCACCACTTCATCGGTCGGCGCCGTATCGCCTGAAATCACAATCTTTCGATCACGAGTCTCGAACTTATACCCGTAAGCCTCTTTCCAGATCCCATGCTTCACTGGAAACGCCGTGATCTTAACGTTCGCGTCGCGATACACGACTCCTGTCTGAATCTCATGCACATTGACTTTGTATCCAGTCGCGTTCGCCTGCTCGAGCCCGCGCCGCCGAATCCGCACATCCTCCTCCCACGCTTTCTCGATGTGCGAGGTCATATTCTTCAGCCCATGCGGACCATAAGCCTCCAGCGCCTCTGTCTCGCCCCAGCACCCAGGGCGAAAAAATCAGGTCCGGATACCCCAGCGTGTGATCGGAATGCAGATGCGTAATAAAAACAATCTTCAACTCCTTCGCCTTCAGGGCCGCAATCCCATTCTTCTCCGCCGCCGCCGCCCGCCGCACCACTCCCGGTCCGCAATCAATTAAATATGCCCGATCATTCACCACCACCGCCACCGCCGGCCCCCACCGCTCCGGGTCCGCACTGGGATTGCCCGTCCCCAACACCACCACGCGAGTAGGAGGCGCGGCATGTTCCTCAGCGAACGCACCAGCGCAAGAAGCAGTCGCCATCACCAATACAAGGAAGAACTTCCTCACTCGAAACCTCCGCATCACGGGCCCAGTTTACCGGCCAACTGCCAACTGGGTACCGGCAATTGTTCTAATCCTGTGCGCCCGTTGTGCAAATTCCGTCCGCCGTGCGCGGGCCGCGTCCGCCGCAATTCCTGCCCGCCCCGCAAACCCCGCCACTCGTGTGCCCGCCGCCGTTCACCTCGACCCATACTTGATGCCGATTCATCGCCTCAAGTTTGCCAACCGAAATTCCACCGTTGCACAATTCTTATGGTATTGACCCGCCCTCTCCGTGCGCGTACAGTCGCTCCACTCGAAGCAAGCATTTCGCTCCGAGCAGCGACCGTTGCCGATCAAAACCAGAAACCAAGAAACCAGATAGCCAGACACGAACCAGCCCTGTTAAAGGGTGAAAGAAAATGCCATGAATCTAGAGACCCAGTGGACCGTATACCGTACCCGTTTCCTGGTACGTGCCTGTCAACTCACCCAATCACTCGTTTTTACCGACGCTCTCGGCCGCGAACAATCCGGTCGCCCCGGCGACTACCTCGTCGAGTCCTCTGACGGCATAAGACGTATCACCACGCAAGCCATCTTCGAAGACATCTACGTGCCCCTCGCGCACATCCATGGAGCGCCGGGCGTCCTCGTCCGGCCCGTAGCCCGAGCCTCCCCGGAACATCGCACCCGTGCCACCGCATAAGGCCAGGTTCCAAGGTTCCAAAGCGCTTCATGATGTCTCAGACTTTGAAACCTCGAAGCTTTGAAACCTGGCTCCATTTTCCCAACTCGGTACCCTTACACTTTCAGGCTACAAGATGTTGTGTTTCTCTCTTGACAGGCCCTATATACGGGAGTACTTTAAGCATCCCAAGCACTTTTTGCAGACCTCCATTACAGGGGGCTACGACAGAAAAAAACGGGGCGAGACTCAAGGTTGAAATGACTGCGCGTCCTCCCCTCTACGGAAACCATCCCTCCGGAGTGGATGGAAATCAGCGGTGGCTTCCTCCGTCTGGCATTGCCAGGCATTCCCCCGGGGGAGCTCATCGATGGAATTGGAATTAGAATTTCGCGGCTGAAGCTGCTCCCCAACCGGCCAGCCTCCTCCGCGCCATTAGGAGCCCCCGATGGAAGATCTGATCGAACTCGTTGCCGCCTCTTTTGCCCGTCATGGCATCGAATGCCCAGCCAGCGACCCTCAGTTGGACCGGCCCGTTCCAACGACGTCCGCCCAGCCGAAACTCGCACAGGCCGACCGCCCCGCTGAGCCACCCTTACCACCGCGCTCCCAGACCATAATTACCGAAAAAGCCCGCAGGCCGATCCAACTCCGTAAGGAGCAGGCTTTGCATCAGGGTATCGCATGAGCGATACCTCAAGTTCTTTAGATGTTCTGGTGAGTTTCGACTTTGAAACCACGAGACTTTGAACCCGTTGTTTAGATCAACTGCTCTTTGCCATCATCTAATCATAGGAGAAGGATATGCCAGAAGTGGGCGACCAAATCAAAACTCAAACCGCCGCCAGCACCACGAATAAGAAGAAGGCCCCCGGCCTCGCCTTCCGTCGCTTTTTCACCAAGCCCGGCGTTTCCCCTTACTCCGAAGTTGAGTGGGAACTTCGCACCGCTCAGATCACCGACTCCCAGGGAGGCATGATCTTCGAGCAGAACCAATGTCGAGGTCCCCAAAGACTGGTCCATGACCGCGACCAACATTGTCGCCTCGAAATATCTCCACGGACAAATCGGTACCGATGAGCGCGAAACCGGCGTGCGTCAACTGGTAGCCCGAGTAGCCGAAACCATTCGCGACTGGGGCATGAAAGACGGATACTTCCGCTCCTCCGAAGACGCCGCCACTTTCCACGACGAACTAGTCCACCTGCTAATCCGCCAGCATGTGGCCTTCAACTCCCCGGTCTGGTTCAACGTAGGCTGCGAACGCGTCGAGCCCAAGTCCGACGCCACCAACTGGCACTGGAACTTCACCACGCAGCAAGTCGAGTTCGGCGCCACCGGATACACGCGCCCGCAATGTTCCGCCTGCTTCATCAACTCGGTGAAAGACTCGCTCGATTCCATACTAACTCTAGCCAAGACCGAAGGCATGCTCTTCAAGTGGGGCTCCGGCACCGGCACCAATCTTTCGCCGCTGCGTTCCTCCACCGAAGTTCTAAGCGGCGGAGGCACCGCCAGCGGCCCGCTAAGCTTCATGAAAGGTTTCGACGCCTTCGCCGGTGTCATCAAATCCGGAGGCAAGACCAGACGCGCCGCCAAGATGGTGATCCTGAACATCGACCATCCCGACATAGTCGACTTCATAGAGTGCAAGAGCAAAGAAGAAGCTAAAGCCCACGCGTTAGTAGCCCAGGGATACGACGGCTCTCATCCCGACTCCGACGCCTACAGCTCCATCTTCTTCCAGAACGCGAACAACTCCGTCCGAGTCACCGACGACTTCATGGTAGCCGTAATGCGCGACACAGATTTTTCCACCCGCGCGATCGTCGATGGCGGAATAGTGAATACCTACAAAGCCAAGGACCTGCTGCAGAAAATCTCCGAAGCCACATGGCGATGCGGAGATCCCGGCATGCAGTACGACACCACCGTCAACCGTTGGCACACTTCGAAAAACACAGCCAGAATCAACGCCAGCAATCCCTGCAGCGAGTACATGTTCCTGGATGACTCCGCCTGCAATCTGGCCAGCCTAAACCTGCTGAAGTTCGCGCCCAACGGCTCCTTCGACGTGGAAGCCTACAGGCACGCGGTAGATGTAGTAATCACCGCGCAAGAAATCCTGGTAGACAACGCCGGCTATCCCACCGAAATCATAGGCAAGAACTCGCACGACTATCGCCCGCTAGGATTAGGCTATGCCAACTTAGGCGCCTTGTTAATGGCCGCAGGCTTACCCTACGACAGCGATGCCGGAAGAGACTATGCCGCCAGCGTGACCGCAATCATGTGCGGCGAAGCCTATCTCCAGTCGTCAAGAATAGCGGGACAATGCCAACCGTTGGTCCCAATTACCGACACCGTACAAACGCGTCTGGGAGTAACTACCGCCGAAGACATGCCAGGAGCCGCTTGTCCAGGCTGGTACATCAATCGAGAGCCATTCTTAGACGTAATAAGAATGCATCGAGCCAGTGTAAACAACATAGGCAGTGCTCGTGTGGGGACGGGCGTCTCGCCCGTCCAAGCGGAGCGAAGCTTCGCAGCCGCTCAACTCTCCGAGCTAATAGAAGCCTCAAAACAATGCTGGGACGAGGCTCTTTCCCACGGAGAAAAACACGGCTATCGTAACTCCCAAGTGACAGTCCTGGCTCCAACCGGAACCATAGGCTTCATGATGGACTGCGATACGACGGGGATTGAGCCCGACTTGGCGCTGATCAAGTTCAAGAAACTGGTTGGCGGCGGCATGATCAAGATTGTGAACAACACCGTTCCCAGCGCCCTGTTCAAACTCGGTTACACTCACGAACAAACCGATGCGATCGTGTGCTACATTGACGCGACCGGCACGATCGAAGGCGCTCCGCACGTAAAGGACGAGCATCTGGCGGTGTTTGATTGTTCGTTCAAACCGGCGAAGGGCACGCGCTCCATTCATTACATGGGACACCTGAAGATGATGGCTGCCGCTCAGCCCTTTATTTCGGGAGCGATCTCGAAGACCGTGAACCTGCCGAATGCGGCCACAGTCGACGATATTTCCGAAGCGTTACATTCAGGCCTGGAAGTTGGGCCTGAAGGCGGTTGCGGTGTATCGCGATGGATGCAAGCAGTCGCAGCCGCTTTCCGCTGCGGGCACGAAGACGGCAAACTCCACCAAGGACGATGCGGCGCGAAACGCTGCGGCCGTGGCGCTGGCGAATGCTGAAAACGACAATCTCGACGCTCCTCCGCGCGCCGTGCGTCACCGTTTAAAAGACGAGCGCATGTCGGTGACGCACAAGTTCAACATCGCAGGCCATGAGGGTTACGTCACCGTCGGCCTCTATCCCAGCGGCGAGCCTGGCGAGATCTTCATCAAGATGGCGAAGGAAGGCTCGACCGTCTCCGGCTTGATGGACAGCTTCGCGCTGGCCGTCTCGATCGCGCTGCAACACGGCGTGCCGGCCCGGCTGCTCTGCGAGAAGTTTGCGCACATCCGCTTTGAGCCCAGCGGCTGGTCGAACAATCCCGACATCGGTTTCGCCAAGTCGGTCGTGGACTACATTTTCCGCTGGCTGGAGTTGCGCTTCCTCACCGGACAACAGCAACTGCTGTTCGACAACCTGCGTCCCAAGAGCTGGCCCGCTGCCGAAGGCGTAGGCGACCTAAACGGCTCGATGGGTTCTGGCCCAACGACTAGCGACCAGCGGCCAACGACTGGCGCCGGCTCCGGCTCCATTCATGCCGCCGACGCGCTGGCCAGCATGATCGACATGGGAGACGCTCCCAGTTGCCACGTCTGCGGCTCCATCATGGTGCGCAACGGCAGTTGCTACAAGTGCATGAGCTGCGGCAGTACCAGCGGGTGTAGCTAATGGGCACCACTTCTCCAGCCGAAAAACTGGAAGGACTCACGCTGGCCTCAGGTTGGAGGGTAACCGGACGCGTTGCGGAACTACCGGGAGGAACGGGGGGGAACTTCTCGCGCCAATATACGGTAGAAAAAGGGGGGAAACGAGCGTTCTTGAAAGCCTTGGATTACTCCCAAGCCGAGCAGATTGCATCGCAGACGGGAGTGGATCAAGTGGTCGCCCTGCAGTCCCTCGTTGGCGCCTATAACTTCGAGCGCAATTTATTGTATGACTGTAAAAAGAAGCGCATGGACCGGGTCGTAGTGGCACTCGAAGACGGCAACGTTAAAGTGGATACAGGCATTTTCGGGACGGTTTTTTACCTAATCTTCGAGGCTGCGGACGGTGATATACGCAGGCATCTCGCAGCCACGGGCAAGGTTGAACAGGCTTGGGTTCTCCGTTGTCTCCACCACGTCGCCACGGGCCTCTACCAGCTACATTCCGCCAGGGTCGCGCACCAAGACTTGAAGCCGTCGAATGTGCTCGTCTTCGACAGTAAGATCTCTAAGGTGGCTGACTTAGGCAGCGCCTCCGTCAAGGGCGAGTCCTGTCCTCGCGATGGGTGCGTGTTTGCAGGCGAAAGCACATACGCACCGCCCGAATTGCTGTACGGACAGCGCGATCAGGAATGGGCTCGGCGTCGGCAGGCATGCGACGTCTATCACTTGGGCAGCCTAGCCGTATTTTTCTTTTGCGGAATCGGCATGACTTCGATGATCCTCAAACACTTACCTCAGGAACACCATCACACTGTCTGGGCGGGCACCTACGACCAGGTGCTGCCGGAGGTCCGAAATGCATTCGGATTGGCGGTGCAAGAGTTCGAGCTGAGCGTCCCAGGGGCAAAGCTGCGGGCAGCGTTGCGGGAGGCCGTCAGCCAGCTTTGCGACCCGGACCCACTCCGTCGCGGTCACCCAAGAAATCGCGCGGGGGTAGCGGATCAATACTCCCTCGAACGCTACGTAGAGCTGTTCAATCTACTCGCACGAAGAGCGGAGATCGGCATTCTAGAGTTGCCGTAAAGCGTGTTCCTAGACCAGCGAGATCGGCGGATAGTCCCTAGATGGCGAGATCATCAAACCACCCTTGCATTGGGAGAGCTTTCAGATTCCAAGTCGTTTTCGAGGGCCTCTGGTTCCGACAGCGAGGCCTTGGCTCGCCGCGCTTCTGAATGGCGGCACACGCCGACGATCTGGCATGCGGCAGATCTTCTCAGCTCCGCATTCGTACTCGGCGTTGCCGATCAATTCTCGGACGCGGTTAACTTCATTCGGGGTAATCGAAATCTCGCTCCCCGCCCGTTAATTGAGTTAGCGGACAAGATCGCCAACCCGCCCAAAGAACCGCCCTTAAGAAATCCCGAGATGATGGAGGAAGAAACCGTTCGTCGGTTGGTTCACAGGGTCAGACTCAGATTACGAAGTGAGCCTCGAAACGCTATTCAATGGGTGGAACTCGCACGACTTTATACGCTATTAGGAGAGAGCGCCCGCGCTCTTAAGAGCATGGGTATTGCGACGGAACTTGGCGGGGACAATCGGTTCGTGGTTCGATCCGCAGCGCGGCTATTCCTCCACGAGCATGACGCCGGCCGCGCCCTCCGAACGATTCGAAACGCGTCTGGGGCGAAGACAGACCCTTGGCTGCTGGCAGCGGAGATAGCGGTCGCATCGGCGGCGCGTTCGCCATCCCTACTAGCAAAGGTCGGCCGCCGCCGGAACGAGGATTCGGCCCTGTCGGAGTTCGAGCGAACGGAATTGTCGAGTGCGCTGGCCACACTCGAACTTGAAAGCGGCAAGAATCGCCAAGCGCGACAATTGTTTCGGAGGTCGCTGGCCGCTCCCAACGAAAATAGCGCCGCGCAAGCTGAGTGGGCCAACGGCCAGATCGGCGGTCTGGAGCTCAGGGGAAGTCTGGTTGATGTGCCGCGATCATTCGAGGTCCACGCCCAGGTGGCTCTGCGAAAGGGGAGTGGGCTCTAGCCCTGAGAAAATGGACATCGCTGGCTGGAGGATCAGCCCTTTTCCAAGGCGCCAGCTGTGTTCATCTCGTACGTTTGTTCCCTTATCGAGAATCACGATGGGTCTATTAAAGTTCTAAGGTCCAGCCTTAAGGTGAATCAAAAGGATCCGGTCCTCTTAAACAACCTCGCATTTGCACTGGCGGGCGCAAACAGATTGCAGGAAGCGAAGGAGGTGCTGCGCCCCACAGACTACAAGGCCGCCAGTGGATTGGCGGCCATTACCTTGGCGGCTACCAATGGCCTTGTGCTATTCCGCTCGGGCTCCCCAGACCTAGGTAGGGAACTCTACGGACTTGCGATCCGCAGGGCCGGGGCGTTAGGGATAGAAAAGTATCGCATCCAAGCCGACCTTTACCTTGCCCGCGAAGAGTTGTTAGCCAAGACGTCCATAGCTCGTGTCGAGGCCGCTAAGGCGCTCGCTGTGGCCGAGAAGTCCACCGAACCCGAGGTAGTTGTGATTGCCCAGAAGGTGCGGCGCTTGTATGACAAGTTATCAGCTACGAAATAAAGGTCGGGCCGGGTGCCCCACTCATCGCGCATTTGCGATGAGTGGGATGCCGCGGCCGTTTCCACGTCCGCAATCTCACCCCGGATCCCTTTCACCACAAACATCCGTGATCGAAATCCATTGACTTAAGGTTCGTCGGGCGTGACGATAAATGAAAGACATCTGATGGGGCAGTGAAGAGTGCGTCCGTCCTCCAAGACGGCCCTCGAAACTGCCCCAAACCCATTTTCAGCGCTCTTTGACAACTTAAGTCCTTATTGCGGAATACTTTCCATGTAAGTCACTATCCTTGAATACTTTGCGAGGAATTTTCTGCTAACACTATGATTCTAATATACCGGAGGGGGAGGGGGTACTCCTTACGAAGCACTGTCAGCGGGGTGCCCGACCTTTCGGGTTTCTCGAAAGGTGGGATTTCGCGGCCTGGTTCCCTGGGTAGGTGCGAACCGTAATTTTTCGGGCGGTGTCGATACGCGGGCGGGGGCGCCCGCGCCACACAGGCTACAGTGTGTGCAGGTAGGCGAGCAGGTCTTTGATCTGCTGGTCGGTCATGACCTGGCCGAAGCCTTCCATTTTGGATCGGCCATACTTGACGATCTCGGTCATGCGCTCGTCGTTGGCGGGCAGTCCGCTGATGGAAAGGTACGGGTGCTTGAAGACGCCTTTCATGCTCGGGCCTTTCTTGCCGCGAGACGAGTAGGGTTCATGGCAGCGGTCGCAATAGTTGTCGTAGAGTTTTCTGCCTTCGGCTTGTTGCGGATTGAGGCCGAGTTCGGCATCGGACTTGCGGCGCTCGGCATCGCATCCGGCGAGCGCTAGAATCGCAAAAATCACCACGGAGACACGGAGGCACGGAGAAATACATTTTGGGAAGTTCATAACGATTGCGGCATCTTCAGGCAGCACGGGGCTCGAAGTTCGGATCATGCAGAGGTAGGATAATACGGAACACATGAACGTGGTTGTCAAACGCGTTTACGAGGCTGCTTCTCCGTCGGACGGAGTGCGCGTGCTGGTGGACCGTTTGTGGCCGCGCGGGCTGACGAAACAAGACGCGGCGGCCAAGTTCTGGCTGCGCGACCTGGCGCCTTCGACTGAGTTGCGGCAGTGGTTCCATGCGAATCCCGAGGCGTGGCGCATGTTTCGGAAGCGCTATCTCAAAGAGTTGGTGAGCGAAGAGGGCGCAGCGGCGGTGGAGAAGCTCCATCGTCTGGCGGAAAGCAAGTCCAGGATCACGCTGCTGTATGCTTCGCGAAACGAGGAGCATAACAACGCTGCGGTGCTGAAGGAATTGCTGGAAGGGATGCCTAAGCCTCCGTCGAGCGTGGGCCGCGGGGCGATGGGGCGCGGACGGATTCGGAAAGCGAAGAGACAGTAGACGCTGCTTTTCGCCGAGTCGTGCTGCGCGCGAACGCATCTAACTCCCTGAGCTTCTTATTGGAGTGTTGGCCCTGATCTTTAGCCGTGTTTTTTTCTTCGCGTTGTTTCTGTTGGCTGTCTACGCCGTCCAGCGATTCTGGTTCGTGCGGGCGTGGTCGTCGATTGGCACGTTCTCGAACCTTTACTGGCGTTTCGGTCTGCACGCTGGACTGATCGCGCTCGCCGCCGCGCTGGTCGCGACGGTGCTCGATCCGCTGCTGGGCCACGCGATTTCGCGGCTTGGTTTGGGCGGCTTCAATTTCGGCAGATCGCTCGCCACAGTTGCCCGCTTGTGGTTGGTGGCTTCGTTCTTTGGGTTCCTGGCGGTGGAATCGGTGGGAGCGATCGAGTGGGTCACGAATGTTGCGGCCCGGCTTCTGCATCATTCTGGAGCGGTTGCGGGTGAGTTCAGTCCCTCGCGCCGGACGTTTTTTCAGTATGCGGCTGTTCTCGCTGGAGGCTTTCCGTTTCTTGCCGCGACCTATGGATTTGCCGCCGGGCGCTTGCGCTACACCGTTGAGCGCGTCGATGTGCCCGTCGCCAATCTTCCGCCGGAGCTTGATGGACTGCGCATCGCTCAGCTTAGCGACATCCACATTGGCGACTACATGCCGCCGAGTGAAATTGCTCGCGCGGTTGCCATGGCTAACGACCTGCGGCCCGACATTTCCTTTGTTACGGGAGACTTTGTCTCGAGCGAAGGCGATCCGCTGGACGCTTGCATTACCGAGTTGAGCCGGCTGCGGGCTCCGCTGGGCGTGTGGGGATGCAACGGCAACCACGAAATCTATGCGGGCGTGGAAGACGATGTGGAACGGCTCTTCCGCGAAAGGGAATGCGGCTGCTGCGCGCCGCTAGCGCGGTTGTGGAGCATAACGGTGGGCGCTTCAATCTGCTGGGCGTCGATTATCAGCGCGACCACATGGTCAGCGGCGAGCATACTGGGCCGATGCTCGCGGAGATTGAGCACCTGATCCGGCGCGACATGCCGAACGTTTTGCTCTCGCACAATCCCAATTCGTTTCATCGCGCAGCTGAGCTTGGGATCGAGCTTAGCCTTGCTGGGCACACGCATGGCGGGCAGGTAAAGTTTGAGATCGTGGATCACAGCATCAGCCCGGCTCGTTTGATCACTCCTTTCGTCGCAGGACTTTATCACCTGCCGATGAATGGCGACGGTTTGCAGAAAGCTGCGCTCTATGTGAACCGGGGCCTCGGAACCTTAGGTTTCCCAGTGCGGCTCGGCGTCCCGCCAGAGATCACGCTGCTAACCTTGAGGAGAGCCTGAAAAGCCAACGTTGGCCAGCCCTGAACGACCCCAAACGTGGTATAATTCCATCGTAAACCCGACCAGATAAACACCTGTAGATGCAAGAACTTAGCGACATTTCTGTGGTGAGACGGAGCGGGCGGAGCTTCGCTCCGCTTGGGCGGGCGAGGTGCCGTCCCTACACGGGCCGGCACAGGCCTTTACTGAGAGCTGAGAGCTAATTTCATGGCTGACGATCAGAATCCTGAACTTCCTTTAACTCCTCCTCCTGGCGGCGACGGACAAGGTCCGACGGGCCCGGGCGCCCTTAACATGCAGCCCGTCAACATTGAAGAGGAGATGAAGCGGTCGTATCTCGACTATTCCTTGTCGGTGATTATCGGCCGCGCGTTGCCCGACGTCCGCGACGGACTGAAGCCGGTGCATCGCCGCATTCTTTACACCATGCAGCAGATGGGGCTTGCTCCGGGCCGCGCCACGCGCAAGTGTGCCCGCATCGTCGGCGAAGTCATGGGCAAGTACCATCCGCATGGCAACCTTGCTGTGTACGACGCGTTGGTGCGTCTGGCGCAGCCGTTTGCCATGCGCGCGCCTTTGGTCGATGGTCAGGGCAACTTCGGCTCGGTCGATGGCGACCCGCCCGCGGCGGACCGATACACCGAAGCTCGTTTGACGCGCGTCTCCACCGCGCTGCTGGAAGATCTTGACAAGGAAGCGGTCGACTTCTACCCGAACTACGACGGCACGGAGACGCAGCCCGCGGTTTTGCCCGCGCGGTTTCCTAACTTGCTGGTCAACGGGTCGGACGGCATCGCGGTGGGCATGGCGACTAAGATTCCGCCGCACAACCTGACCGAAATCGTCGATGCCACCATCACGCTGGTGAATAATCCCAGCGCGCAACTGCCGGAAATTCTGAAATTTGTGCAGGGACCGGACTTTCCTACGGCCGCCATTATTCACGGCCGTGCCGGAATCTTTGAGGCTTACCGGACTGGCCGCGGGCGTTTCATGATGCGCGCCCGCGCCGCCATCGAGAACATCAACAAGGACAGGCAGGCGATCATCGTCACAGAGATTCCCTACCAGGTGAACAAGGCGCGCCTGATCGAGCGCATCGCCGACCTGGTCAACGAGAAGACTATCGACGACATTTCCGACGTTCGCGACGAAAGCGATCGCGACGGCATGCGCATTGTGATTGAACTCAAACGCGGGGCCGAGCCGCAGATCGTGCTCAACCAGCTCTTCAAGCACACCTCGATGCAGGAAGGCTTCAGCATGATTCTGCTGGCTGTGGTCAACGGCCAGCCCAAGGAATTGGGGCTGATCCAGGCGATCAAACACTTCATCGACCATCGCGTCGATGTGGTGCGGCGCCGGACTTCCTATTTGCTCAACAAGGCGCGCGATCGCGAGCACATTCTGGAAGGCTACCTGACGGCGCTCGATCATCTTGATAATGTGATCGCGATCATACGCGGCAGCGCCAACCGCTCCGACGCCCGGGAAAACTTGGTTGCTTATTTCGGCGGCAAGAAAATCGACATTAACACCACCGGACGCGCTCCGAAGCTCGCAGCCGACAAGCCGTTTACCGCGAAGCAGGCCGACGCCATTCTCGAACTGCAACTGCACCGGCTGACCAAGCTCTCGATCGACGAAATTGCGAACGAATTGAAGTCGGTGCGCGAAGCTATCGCCGAGTACGAATCGATTCTTGCTTCCGAGGCGAAGCTGCGCAAAGTCATCATCAAGGAACTGGAAGAGGTCAAGAAGCTTTACGGCGACGCGCGGCGTACGGTCATCGAAGACGAAGCTGCGGAAATCATGCTGGAGGACCTGATCGCCGACGAGCAGGTCGCGGTCACGGTAAGCCACTCCGGCTACATGAAGCGCACGCCGATTTCGACCTACCGCATGCAGAGGCGCGGCGGCACCGGACGCACCGGGATGAAAACGCGCGACGAGGATTTCGTCGAGCATCTGTTCATCGCCTCGACCCACGCTTTTATCCTGATCTTCACTAACACCGGACGCGTGTACTGGCTCAAGGTGTATGAGATTCCCGACATCGCCGCTGCCGGCAAAGGGAAGCACGTCGGCAACCTGGTGGGCCTGCAACCCGGAGAAACCGTGCGCACCATGCTCGCCGTGCGCGACCTGGAAGAAGAAGGCAGGTACGTTTTCTTTGTCACGCACAACGGCACGGTGAAGAAGACCGAGGTGAAAGACTTCTCGCACGTGATGCAGCGCGGCATCATCGCCATCAATATCGAAGCGGGCGACGAACTGGTCGCGGCCTCGCTGACCGACGGCAACCAGATCGTCTTCCTCGCCTCGCATGACGGACAAGCGATTCGTTTCGACGAGAACGACGTACGCTCCATGGGACGCAACGCCACCGGCGTGCGCGGCATGAACCTGGCCGAAAAAGATTACATCGTTGGCATGGCCACCACGCTCAAGCCTGAGGTTCAAGCTGTAGCCAAAGAAGGCGATGTCGCTCCCGAAATCGCCGACTTAGTGCCGGAGAAAGGCTCGCTGATTCTCTCCGTTACCGAGAACGGCTACGGCAAGCGCACTCCCGCCGACGAGTATCGCCTCACCAATCGCGGTGGCAAGGGCGTGATCAACGTCAAGACCACGGCGCGCAACGGCAAAGTCGTCGGCATCTCGCAGGTGAGTGAGAAATCCGAAGTGATGCTGATCAGCCAGTATGGCAAGATCATCCGCATCGAGTCAAAGTTCATCCGCGAATCGGGGCGGTCGGCGCAGGGAGTGCGGCTGCTGAATGTCGAACCGGGAGACCGGGTGGCGGCGGCGGTGGTGATTCCTCCAGAAGAGCCGAATGGGAATGGGATGCTGATACAGTAAGGGATAGCGAAAGGCAGGCGAGGTAGATGAATGTTCGACAGTCTGTCCTCGGTGAGGTAGCAGTTCGCTCCGGCCTTCAATTCGCCGGAGTTGACCTCGGGTCGCTCGTCCGACGCTTAGTGCTCTTCGATCACGTAGTTATTAGGTCATTTCGGCTTAGAGAAGCACCCATTCTTGTCCGGTCTTTTGGAAAGGCCGGATTTTCTGACCTTCTTAATCTCGGCCTTTTGAAATTTTGCTGCGAGTTCGCCAGCATCATATGTGATCTAAGCCGCGACGGTGTTCGGCACGTTCCCCTCGACCATTTCTCGTTTGCCTCGCTTAACGTACCGAATCGCGAAGCGATTCTCAGATCCGAACTAATTGCTCTTCAGAGCGTTTCTGGGCTCAAGAATCCCGAGCGCGCCTCCATCGAGGAGGCGATCTGGAGTTCTCTCGTTAGGCCTCCCGAGGCATACGGCAAAGACTTGCTGGCGCAGGTTGAGAGCGACCTTCGCACAAACAGCCCTGCGCTAAAGTACGCCATCGTAAAACGGCTGAAGGCAGAGCTAGCAGGTTCCGAGTCGACGATTGGGGACATACCGGTTGAAGTGGAGGAGGTTCATGAGCGCATTTTCCACATCAAGAATACCCTGGCCGCGACGTTCGGATTCTCCCCAGAACAGACCCACAACGTTCTCGGGGCGGGGGTCACCGCGGTTGCAAATCTCAACCAACGTCTCGCCGATATGCAGGCCTACTCGGCGATCACAGGATTCATGGAGAGCGAAGCACCGTTATTGTTCGGCAAGCTGTCAGGGGTTATAGCTCCGCTAAATCCAACGCTGGCCGAAGAGCAATTCAAGCGGGTCATTGAGCTTACAGATATCCCCGATATTAAGCCCGGTCAGAGAGTGGACGTCGAGAAGCTCTTGAAGGTACGAGACAGCGCAGAATGTCGCGAATTTCGCGAATGGCTTTCAACGGCGGAGGATCTCAGCGATTCGGAGATTCGGAGGCAGGTCACAGGCATAAGAAGCAAGATGTCATCTTTGGCGGGAAGCGCCAGTGGAAAGGCTATAAGGCTTGCTGCAACCACCGGTATCGGACTGTTGAACGTTGTCGGAGGCGTGGCGGCTGGTGCTGTCGATTCGTTTCTCGTCGATCGAGTACTCGTTAAGTCTGGAGTAGTTGCTTTTCTCACAGAAACTTACCCGTCACTCTTCAGGTCCCCTTGACCGCCGCATTACCGCAGTCACTTCTAAATAACCCCGCTTTCCGTTACTGTTAATCGTAGTGACACTCCTCCCCGTGTGTGCCCGCGCGGTTGCAGACTATTTGTGAGCGAGCGTTTGTGCACGATAACGCAAAACCTGAACCCGCGTACCAGGAGCTTCTGAGCCGGCCGATTCGCGAGCTGGGGCTTAAGCTCGAAGGGTCGCCGGTGGAGCGCTTTGTCGAACAGCTTTATCGCGAGCTGGACGCCAAGGGGCTGACCAAATTTCGTCCGGCTTGTTACTTGACCGACGAGTGGGGATGTCCGTCGGGCGAGCCGATTATTGGCATTCCGTTTTACCTGGCGAATGCGGCGCTGGCGCAGTTGGAAAAGGAAACGCACGACCTCGAAGACGCGAGGGAGATCATGATGTACCTGCGGCATGAGGCGGGACACGCGTTCACCTATGCGTACAAGCTGCACAATACGCCGGAGTGGAAGCGGGTCTTCGGGCCATTCCGCCGGCCATATCACGACAATTACCGGCCCGCACCGTTTTCGCGCGACTATGTGCGGCATTTGCCGGGATGGTATGCGCAGAAGCATCCGGATGAAGATTTTGCCGAGACGTTTGCGGTGTGGCTGACGCCGCGCTCGAACTGGCGAAAGCGCTATCGCGGCTGGGCGGCGATGGAAAAATTGCGTTACCTGAACCGGCTGGTGCGGAAGCTGGGGAAGAGCGACCCGCCGCGGCGGCGCGGACAAGCCGACATCACGGTGGACGATATGGAGACGACGGTGGCGGATTTCTACCACTTGCAGCAGGCTGCGCGGGAAGAAGTTGCGGTTACCGAACTGACGCCGGATACGGATTTACGCGACATTTTTCCCGTATCGAAGCGGCGCAAGACGGCGCTGCCGGCGCACGAATTTCTGCGTCAGCATCGCAAAGCGGTGATCGACAAAGTTGCGCAGTGGACGGGTGCGCAGCGTCCGCTGGTCAAGACTTTGATGGACACGATTGAAAAACGCGCCGGCGAACTCGACTTGTGCGCCGACGCAACGCGCAGCGCGGAGCATCTCGCCGAAGTCACGGCCTATGCCACGGCGCTGGTAATGACCTATGTGACGAAAGGAAAATTTATTCAGCCGTAGAGATTGAAAATGGAGCGACGGGCGTCCTCGCCCGTCCGCCAGCAGCGTGGGCGAGGACGCCCGGCGCTCCATCGAACAGCTTAGGAGACACGATGATCGGAGCAAAACTGAAAATCGCGCTGCTGTATGACGTGTGGAACGAAGATCCGATCGCGGCAGCGGAGAAGGAAGAAGCGGCTCCCGCGCGCAAGCCTCGCAAGAAGGTGAAGAAGGTCAAAAAAGAAATGACCGATCGCGAGGAGATCTTCGAAGCGCTGCAGAAGTTGGGGCACGAGCCCTCGTATTTTGAACTCGACGGGCGTCCGCAGTCCTTGCACTCGCTCTCGCGGTGCGACGCCGACCTCCTTTTCAACCTGACCGAATCTTTCGACGGCGACGATACCAAGGAAATGAACGTGGTCGCCTATATCGACCTGCTCGGATTGCGCTACACCGGCGCCGGCCCGCATGCCATTATTCTCGCTCAGGACAAAGCGATTGCCAAAAAGATCTTCGCGTTTCACGGTATCAAGACTCCCCGTTCTTCGCGACTTCCTATCGCGGACGCATCGAACATGCCCACGACATTTCTTTTCCGCTCATCGTCAAACCGTCGTGGGAGGATGGATCGATCGGCATCGATGCTGGCTCGGTCGTGAAAAGCGTCAAGGAGATGATGGAGCGCGTCCAGTACATCCAGGATGAATTCGACTCGCCCGCCTTGATTGAGGAATACATTGAGGGGCGCGAAATTTACGCTGGAATTCTGGGCAGCTACGAACGGGCACAGGTTTTGCCGCTGGTCGAACTCGACCTGTCACGCTTGCCCGAAGGCACGCCGAAAATCGCCAGCTACGACGTGAAGTTCGAGAAAAATACCGAAGCCTACAAGCTGACTAAATCGGAGATCGCGGAGAACCTGGACGAAGAGACGAGGAAGCGGTTGTCCGACACGGCGCTGGCTGCTTATCGCGCGCTGAAACTGCGCGACTATGGCCGTATCGACATGCGGCTGGCTCCGAACGGCGATGTCTATGTCATCGAAGCGAATCCGAATCCGTGGCTCGCGAGCCGGCAGGAATTCGCCATGGCGGCGAAGGCCTCTGGACTCTCCTACACGGAGATGATCGGGATGATTATCGACTTGGCGATGAGCCGCTACCTGAATTCCAATCTCACGAACGTGGCGGCGATGCACTAGCGCCCC
>CAWABC010000059.1:0-29374 GCA_963780105.1 uncultured Acidobacteriaceae bacterium | reverse complement strand
CGAGAACTGACTTTTATGGCTAGTGAGCTCTACAACATCATCGAAGGGGTCAGCCGGGAGAAAGGCATTGATCCGCAAATTGTGGTCAGCGCGGTCGAGGACGCCATTGTGGTGGCCACGCGCAAGTACTACAAGACGCAGGAAAACTTGCGCGCGGTGCTGGATAAGGACAGCGGCAAGATCAATGCCTATGCGGTGAAATCGATTGTCGAGACTCCGGAGCAGGTGGAAGACGCGAACTTGCAAGTGACGGTGGAGCAGGCGCGAAAGCTCGACCCGGCGGCCGAAGCGGGCGGAGAGTTGCTGATCCCGAAAGTGACGGAAGGAATTCTGGGACGGATCGCGGCGCAACTGGCGAAGCAGGTCATCTTTCAGAAGGTGCGCGAGGCGGAACGCGACACGGTTTACAACGAATACATCGGGCATGTGAACGAGATCGTGAATGCGACGGTGAAGCGAATCGAGGGTCCGGACGTGATTCTCGATATCGGCAAGGCCGAAGCGCGCATGGGACGCAAGGAACAGTCGCGGCTGGAGTCGTTCGCGGTGGGCGAGCGGATTCGGGTCGTGATCGTGCGGGTGGAAAGAGCGGTGAAGGGTCCGGGCGTGATCGCTTCGCGCTCCGCTCCGGAATTGGTGCAGCATCTGTTCCAGACCGAAGTACCGGAAATTTATGACGGTACGGTGGTGATCCGGGCGATTGCGCGGGAAGCTGGAGAGCGCACGAAGATCGCGGTGCTGTCGAAGGACAAGGACGTGGACGCGGTCGGAGCCTGCGTGGGCATGAAGGGAATGCGCGTGCAGTCGATCATCCGCGAGTTGCGCGGAGAGAAGATCGACATCATCGAGTATCACGAAGACCCGGTTACGTTCGCGGAGAAAGCGCTGCAGCCGGCGAAAGTGAGCCGCGTCACGATTGTCGATGCCACGGACAAGCATCTGGAAGTGGTGGTGGACGATACTCAACTCTCGCTCGCGATCGGGAAAAAAGGGCAGAACGTGAGGCTGGCGGCGAAGCTGCTGGGCTGGAAGATCGACATCAAGAGCGAAGAAGAAAAGCGGCAGGAAGTGGAACAGCAGATGTCGGCGCTGGTCACGCAACCCGTAACTCCGCTGGAACTGGTTACAGGACTAGGCGAGGGGTTGGTCGAGAAACTGAAGGCGGCGGGTGTAAACACAGTGGAATCGCTGGCCGATATGACGCCGGAGCAACTGGAAGCGATTGAAGGCATTGGCCCGAAAACGGTGGAAAAAATCAGTATCGCGGTCAATAATTATTTCGCCAGTTTGGATGGCGGCGAAGCGGTAGCTGCCGCGGACGCGGAAACGACCGGAGAAGCCGCGACCGAAGCGCCTTCCAGCGAGGAGTCGCTGACAGAAGGCTCAGTAGAAGCGGATGCGTTGGCCGCGGGAGCGGAGCCCACCGAGACGGCGCCAGCAGAAGAAAGCGCCGAGCTTACGACTGAAGAACCTGCGACTGAAGAGTCGGCGACCGAAGAAGTCGCGACTGAAAAAGCCCCGGAAGACAAGCAGAGCTGAAAGCTGGGATGGTGGCGAGTTCGGAGGTATATCCGGACCGAAGGTGCGGTCCTCGTCAGCCAGAAGTAAGACTGCACAGGGATTTTATGAGGTCAGATATGCGAGCTTAGATAAGCGAGATTAGCGGGACAAGAAGAGGAAGCGAGAGCGGATGAGTAAGATTCGAATCAACGATCTGGCCCGTGAGCTGGAAGTCAAGAGCAAGGAAATTCTTGACGTGCTGACCACGGTGGGGGTTACGGAGAAGAAGACGCACTCCAGTTCTCTGGAAGATCACGAAGCGGACCTGGTGCGGAAACATCTCCGCGGCCGCTCCGATGCGTCGCCGAGTTCGGCAAAGGCCACGCGTGCCGCTCGCGGCGAAGACGAGATCAAGACTAAGATCGATCTCTCCCATATTTCGCGGCCTGGAGATGTGCTGCGCGCCATCACGCAGCAAAAGGAAGCCGTCGAACATCCTGCGCCGCGTCCGGCAGTCAAGCCGCCAGTTCCGGCGACGCCGCCCGCGGTGGAAGCAAAGGCAGCGGCGCCGACTGCTCCAGCGAAGTGGAAGGCCGTGCCATCCAAACCCGCGAGCGAAGCCCCCGCGCCGCCGCCGCCCGCGCCGAGACTGGTGACTCCGGCTTCGGTAGCTGCCACCTATCGTCCGCCGACGGTGGTCGTGATTCCACCTAAACTGCCCGCGATTCCACCCGCCGCAGCCCCACCGGCTGCCGCTACAAGCATCACGACCGCACCGCCTGCGATCGCCGTTCCGCCACGAGTTCCGACTTCGGCGCCCGCCGCGCAGGCCGGAAGTCCTCCGCCTGCGGCACCGCCTCCGGCGCAAGATAACGCTGCGCAGATGCAGGCTTCGGCACCCGCGAAGCCAGCGCCTCCGATTGCACCACCGCCGCGAATGATCATGCCGCAGACCGGCCCGCGCCCGGTGTACAAGGCGCCTCCGCCGGTGCCGGGAGCGCCGCCGCGGTCGACTCCGGGACGGCCGGTACCGGGGCAGCCAATTTTTCAGCGTACGGCGCGGCCGCTGGCGCCGGGGCAATCGCGTCCGCCGCTTCGTCCAGGGGAACGGCGGCCGATGCATCCCACACGCGTTGCGCCCGCCGGATCGCGTCCTCTTGGCGTGGGTCCGGGAGCGGGAATGGCTCCTCCGGGAGCGACGCGTCCGGGAGCTCGTCCTGGAGGTCCGTCGCGGCGACCGGGACAGAGGTATGTGCCGCGAGGCGTGAAGGAAGGCCCGATGAAGGGCTACACTCCGCCGCCGCGCATGACCATCAGCAACGAGCCGGCGCCGATCACGCGCAACATCACCATTACCGAAGGAATCTCGGTGAAGGACCTGGCCGAGAAGCTGGGCATTCGCGCCAAGGATGTGATTGCGCGGCTGGTGGTGCGGGGCGTGTTCGCGACCATCAATCAAACGCTCGACGCCGAACTCGCCAGTGAAATGGCGCGCTTCTTCGGAGCGGATACCGAAGTGATCACCTTCGAAGAACAAGCCGCGAAAGATACCGACGCAGCCACCGAGAGCAGCGAGGAAGGCGCGGAAGCCGTCTCGCGTCCTCCGGTGGTCACCATCATGGGCCACGTCGACCACGGCAAGACGACGCTGCTCGATTCCATCCGCTCGACCAATGTGGCCGGAGGCGAAGCGGGTGGCATTACGCAGCACATCGGCGCCTACAAGGTTCGCATCTCGGACGAGGCGTCTCCGGCCTACGGCCGCGAGATCGTGTTCCTGGATACTCCGGGCCACGAAGCGTTCACGCGCATGCGAGCGCGCGGCGCGAAAGCGACCGACATTGTGGTGCTGGTCACCGCGGCCGACGACGGCGTGATGCCGCAGACGGTGGAAGCGATCGACCACGCGCACGCCGCCGAAGTTCCCATCATTGTGGCGGTCAACAAAATCGATAAGCCGGGCGCGCTGCCCGAGCGGGTCAAGAAGCAACTGGCGGATCGCGGGCTGGTGCCGGAAGAATGGGGCGGCAAGACGGTGTTCGTCGACGTTTCCGCCAAGCAGAAAACAAACCTCAATCTGCTGATGGAAATGATCTGCCTGACAGCGGACCTGCAGGAATTGAAAGCGACTCCGGGACGCGCGGCGAGCGGCCTGGTGCTGGAAGCGAAACTGGATCGCGGACGCGGTCCGGTGGGGACGATCCTGGTGCAGAACGGCACGCTCCGCGCCGGCGACAACTTCGTGGTGGGCAACGTCTACGGAAAAGTCCGAGCGATGTTCGACGATCGCAGCAAGCCGCTGAAGGAAGCGCCGCCCTCGACACCGGTGGAAATCATCGGCTTGGAAGGGCTGCCGCAAGCGGGCGATCAGTTCGTGGTGGTCACCGACCGCGAGAAGGCGCGCGACATCTCGGAATACCGCGAGCAGAAAGCGCGCGAAGCCACGCTCGCCAAGAGTTCACGCGTCTCGCTCGAAGGCCTGGCCGAGCAGTTGAAGACGGCGGGCATGAAGGAACTGAACGTCATCCTGAAAGCCGACGTGCAGGGCTCGGTCGAAGTGCTGGGCGATTTGATTGGACGACTGTCGAACGACAAAGTGCGGCTGAAGTTGCTGCGTTCGGGCATTGGCGCGATCACGGAGACGGATGTGCTGCTGGCCTCGGCGTCGAATGCCATCATCATTGGATTTAACGTGCGTCCGGAACGCAAGGCGCAGGAACTGGCCGATCAGGAAAAAGTCGACATCCGGCTGCACTCGATCATTTACGAACTGCAAGACGAGATCAAGCGCGCCATGACGGGCTTGCTCGAACCGACGATCAAAGAAACTTACCAGGGCCGCGCCGATGTGCTCGAAACATTCCGCATCCCGAAAGTTGGGACGATTGCCGGTTGCCGCGTCAGCGATGGCCTGGTCAAGCGCGATTCCGAAGTGCGGCTGCTGCGCGATAACGTGGTCGTGTTCAAAGGCAAAGTCGCATCGCTGCGCCGCTTCAAAGACGATGCCTCGCAAGTTACCAGCGGGATGGAGTGCGGTATCTCCATCTCAAACTACGGCGACATCAAGGCTGGGGATGTGATCGAGGCGTTCGTTACGGAGAGGATTGCGGCGGAGGCGATTAAGTAAGTTAGCGGCCCGTGGTGAAGCTCCGCCGCGCCTAAACAGGCTGCGGAAAAACTGGCGCCGAGCGATCCGTGTCGCCTCAGCGCGATTGACGATTACCAGAGACGGCGTGGCAGGGTTGGTCCGCTTTTCTATTCATTCCTGTATGATATTTCCGCTATGCCAATTGCAGGTGGTCCGTACCTAACAGCGGCTTTCTTGTGCGAAAAGGTTCTGCGTGAGGCGGATGGGGTATTGAGCGCCGTCCGAATTGTGGACCGATGGAACATCAACGGCACAACGGAAACCCTGACCGCTCCAGCAGTCATCCAAGCGTCACTCGTGATTATGTTCAAGTCTGGTGTTTACCGGGGTAACGCCCAGTTGAGCATCGTTCCAATAACGCCGCAAACCAACACCAGAATGCAGGCAATCGTAATCCCGGTGCTCTTCGAAGGCGAGGACGACAAGGGTATTAGCCTTGTGGCCCCGTTGGCCTTTCCAGTGCAAGAGGATGGAACATACTGGTTCGAGGTTTCGCTGGCAGGTCAGGCCCTGCCAGCGCGCGTGCTTACTGCCATTCCAATGCGGATTGCCTATTTGCAGATTGGCCCCATGTCTGCACCGCAAGGCCCAGCCAACTAGCGCTGAGGGGCGGATTTGGATCGCTCGTGGTTGATGTGACACGAACAACCACGGCTGTGGGCACCACCATGCCGGATGACAGCCCGAGCCTAGCGAGTTGGACAAACGGATTCCAGTCCGCGGGCTTGGGATCGGTTTCGCTCCACCATTTAGGTCCAGTCTTTATCCAGGCCTCTCGCAGTTCTTCAATGGTTGCGTTCACATCGTGAAGACCAAACTCTGTCCCGCATGACGGGCAGATGTTGTGATCCCGTGGCGGGTCATCGAGTTCGTAAGCACACACTGGACACAGATTCTCAACCTTGGCTTCGCTTACCATTTTTTGCACTCCGCTTTAAAGTATAAGAGATTCGTTTGATACCCGTGGCATCGTCCCGACAACCTGACCGCGTGTCTCACCGATGCTGGCAGGGATGAGCACGGTACGGGCTTGAAGAAAGTTCGGATCACGCCAGCGCTGTCAATAACACCGTAGGCTTCGGTCGCCGGATCGTATCTCACTTTGTCGCCTGCCCTTCGGGTACATTCATGCACGCTAGATGACGCAGTACCACCAAGAAATAGGTCGGCAGACACCTCGTAATCTTTAGCATTCGATGCGCCAAAGTCCGCGCCATGTTCGGAAAAATGGCGGTCTCGCTGTCTCAGGTTCACGAAGCCTTTTGTTTGCAGCGCCATCCAAGCGTGGGATCATATCACGGAAGATTCCCATCCTGATGTCAATCTTATACCTGTAAGACTGCCTTGCAGGATAGTGCTCGAAAGGACGACTTCGTTACTGTACCGGTCTGAGTTCGTGGCCAACCTTACGTGTGTACCCCCTACGAATACCGTCGCCTACCCCATTTTCAGCCGAACTTCAAAATCATATTCACCCCACCTGGGCAGTCGAAGCAGCCTCGGACGACGCTGGGACGGGCGAGGACGCTTCTACACTGGTTTTCGCGACTAGCCGCCCGATTATTCTCGTCACTTTTCTGCTGATTTTCATGCTGACTTTTATCCTCAGCATTATTCAGTCGATTCAGATTCGAGGACGCGACCTGCATGGCGTAGAGCAAAACGCCAGCCTTTTTCGCGTCGAGCCGCCGGTGGAGCAAGTGGGCGCAGACCTGCGTAATCGCTAACTGGATCGAGGCGGCGTCTTCCAGGACGGGCAGGAAGAAGGGAGCGGGAGGGACGGTCGCAGAGGTGCTGACGTCGACCTGCACTGGGCCACAGGAGTTGTGGAAGCGGCAAAAGTTCCGATCACGCAGGGCGCTCGCCCCGCAACGATCTCCGTTCATTTTTATGTGCTGGCAACGTTCGCCTGGAAAAATTGACATTTATGATGGCTCCTAAATCAGTTCTCGGTTCTCCGTTCCCAGTTGATGCCCCCTACCCCCTTTTTTTTCGATCTATTGGAATCAGTGGGTTAGCGGAGTATCTCGCAAAATGCCTCAATCTAGATGACTTAGATGGAAATGCCTCAGCGGCAAGGACTTAGGTGGTCAGTTGCCAGTAAGACCCGGCCGCTAGTAGGACCCAAGGAAAAAGGGTGCGGGAACAATCCCCGCACCCGTAATTCTTATCTATAGGTCTATTATATCAATTCCAACCTACCCACCCCGACAACTTTTGCGACTTTATTTTCCCAGCCAGCTCATCGACTTATGCGGAAAATCGCCAAAACAGGGGCTTGACAAGATTTTCCTAAACCGAGAGATGGACTTCCACGCTCCGGGGATCTTCTTCACGGTGGTCATCGCGCCCTCTGTCAATGGAGTGCGGGCGTCCTCTCCCGGCCACCGCAGGCATCCCTCTGGCCGGGCGGGGACGCCCGGCGCTCCACCAAAGAAGAAAGGGCGCGGCTTTGGAGCCGCGCCCTTGGTTATTTGTGCGATCCGTTGGCGTCTACTTGCGCCGGATGGCGGCGTGCGGCCGGACTAGCGGGTGCACGATCGACATGTGCGACCGCGCCGCTGCCCCGGCTGCGGGGGTGCTCTGCGCCTCGAATGTCCCCACCGCGAGCTGGGTATTATCGACCTCGATAAAGAGGGCGGTTGAGCTGTCGACCACGTAGTACTGCAGGGTTAGACCGCCGATGAACGAATTACCGGCGGTGGCAACGATTGAACCGCGGCCGTCCGCGGTCGGATCCGGAGTGTAGGCGCCGGACAGCGCACTCGAATCCGTAACGCCAAGGATCGGATTTTCGTCCAATACGCCGGTCATATTGGTTGCTGGCGCCATTGCAGTGGTGGTATCGAATTGGGCAATGCCATCGACCTCTCCGACATCTCCCAAGTTGTCTGTATTCACGCCAGAGAGGTTGAGTCCGTAGCCTGCTGGGGCTGTGAATGACGTGGCGATTTGGGCGTAGGCGGTGCCCTGCAATAGCCCAAGGCTATCGATTTCCAGCAACTGGATTCCGCCGCTGGAGGGATAAGCGGCAAATACGAAACTATTCAGGCCGCCGTTGCTGAAGCCATTCAGTGCGAGTTGGCACCGTCCCGAAGGAAATGGAGCAGACGTGCTGCAGGCCCCGCTGAAGTCGTTCACTGTGTTGGCGCTACCAGCGTCGTTGTAATCTTCCGTGCCGTTGCTGAGGGTGCCGTTGACGTCCGTGGTTACGAAGCCACCGGCGGCCAAGGGATTCAAGGTGGAGTCGAAACCGCCAAGCGCGAAGACCAGCTGACCGGCGGTAAAGGAAGTCTGCTGCGTGAAAGCATCGCCGGAGAGGGCTGGCCCCGAAGTGTCGGTCTCAATGAACTTCAGGTGGTTCGAATCGACGACCCACACGTCGAAGGCAAGCAATCCGAAGGTGCTATTCAGGTTTGCCGTCCCGTTGGTGCCGCTAGTCAGGACCAGAGAGGATGTTGTGGCGAGGGGGAGACCCGCGAGTGCGCCGGAACTGCCACCGTTGTCGTTGACATCCTCAATGCCCGAGGTAACGGACCCGGAGGAATTGAGTGTGAACGCTCCGACCGCAGCCAGAGTATTTTCGCTCACGTCAGCCCCGGATAAAGAGAAAGCGAGGGACTGGAGCGAGCTTTGTGAGGTGCTGCCCTGCAAGTCAAGGGCGCCACTGCCAGTACCGGAGCCGTCGAAACGGGTGATCAGCCCGTGACTGTTCGAGGTCAGGACGAAATCAAGACGAAACGTTCCTTTCGGAGTATTCAGCGAGCCGGTGCCACGGCCGTCTTGGGTGACGTCGTATGTGCTCGCGCTGAGGGTTTGGCCGGTAAACACGCCGGTGCCACCGAGGGCTAGGTCGTTGATGTCAACCGTGCCCCCCGTGATATGGCCTTTGCCATCGGCCGATATGGATCCCACTATGGCAAAGAAAGAACCGTTGCCCGTAACGTCCGTGCCCGATATGGATAGAACGTAGGTGCCCGTCAGGGTGGCGTTGTTGAAGCCGCCGGGGTTGGGCATGGGGGGCGCACCGCCGGAGCCGCAGGCTGCCATCAAAAGGATGCTGGCGATCGCGGCCAGAGCCATGAGCAGGCGTCTGGCAGGCTTGGTGCAGGCAAGGGGATTCATAAGACGCTCCTGTCTTTAGTTCCTGTGATGCGCTAACCCTGATTGTAGATGAAAGTTTCGGTGTAAAAGATTGTCACGAGAGTTTCCTCGGCGAACTGGGGAAAGGATGCGCGTCCAAGCTGGGTCGTCCCTCCGGGACTTCGCAGGTTTCTCGATCTTACCCCGCGCTGAAGCGCGGGGCTAAGCTGCTTCGCCCCTGCCGGGGCTGGATTGACTTCGGGCTGGGGCCGGGATGGTTTGCTGCTTGCTCTTTTCGGAGGCTTTTTCGGACAGCCAGACGGCGACGCGGTAGAGCAGCAGGAGGCTGAGCACAACTCCGTACTCGATGGGCTTGCGGAGATCGGCCTTCACCAGCCAGGTGTAATGCACCACGGCCAGGATTCCGGTGAGATAAATGAGGCGGTGGAGACGCTGCCAGTTCTTGCCGCCGAGACGGCGAATCCATCCTTTGGTCGAGGTCAGGGCGAGGGGGATCAGGAGGAGGAAGGCGGAGAATCCTACGGTGATGAATCGGCGCTTGGCAACGTCGGCCAGCATGGCGTGGACGTCGAAAAACTTGTCGAGCCAGATGTAGGTCAGAAAATGTAAAGTTCCGTAAAAGAAGGCGAAGAGTCCGATCATGCGGCGGACGCCGATCAGCCAGTACTGCTTTGTGAGCTTGCGCAGGGGAGTGATGGAGAGCGTGGTGAGAACTAAGATCAGCGTCCAGTCGCCAGTCGAGTGGGTGATGACCTCGATAGGATTGGCGCCCAGGCCGTCATGAAAAGCCTTCCAGACGAGGCGGTCCAGCGGGACGAGGGCGGCCAGGAAAATCGCGATCTTTGTGAGTCGTAGTTTCATTTTGTAATTCTGTGCTCGAGCAAATGCACGATCCATCGCGAATCGGGAGTTGCTTTGGCTGCGGGCAACTGCCGAGCCGCGCTCGGCTGGACGGGCGAGGACGCCCGTCTCCCCACCAACAATTCTAGAAGTTTTTCTTCAGGTCCATACCCGAATATAGGCTCGCCACCTGGTCGTAGCCATTGAACATCAGAGTGGGCCGCTTTAGAAATTCACCGAGGCGGCGTTCCTTGGCCTGGCTCCAGCGGGGATGGTCGACGTTCGGATTCACATTCGAATAGAAGCCGTATTCATTGGCCGCGGCCCGCTGCCATGTGTTCATGGGCTGATCGACGGTGAAGCGGATGCGGACGATCGACTTGGCGCTTTTGAAGCCGTACTTCCATGGAAGCACGATGCGCAGCGGGGCGCCGTCTTGATTCGGAAGCACCTCGCCGTACATGCCGAAACAGAGCAAGGCGAGCGGGTGCATGGCCTCATCCATGCGGAGACCCTCGATATAGGGCCATTGCAGTACGCTGGAACGCTGGCCGGGCATTTGTTTGGGATCGTACAAGGTGGTGAACTCGACAAACTTTGCTTTGGGCAGAGGGTCGGCGCGTTTGATCAGTTCGCTCAGCGAGAATCCGACCCAGGGCACGACGATCGACCAGCCTTCGACGCAACGATGACGGTAGATGCGCTCTTCGGGAGCGGCCATCTTTATGATCGCGTCAACGTCGAGGACTTGCTTTTTCTTTACGTCGCCGTCAATGGTCACCGTCCAGGGACGGGTCTTGAAATTCTTTGCCAGGCCGGCGGGCTCGTATTTGTCGGTGGAGAATTCGTAGAAATTGTTGTAGTTGGTGACATCCTTGTAGGGCGTTTCCTTTTCCGTCGTACTGAAGGGACTTTTCTGGAGGCCATCGATTTTGGCGTTGGCTTGGGCGGTGAGCGGCGGATTGACAAGATCGGCGAGATCACGGAAGGCGACACCGGCGACGGCGGCCGCGCCGGCGATCGCTGCGCCGGTTAGGAAGTTGCGCCGGTTCAGATAAGTCGCTTTGGGAGTAATTTCAGACGACGGAATCGCAGCCGGCTTCTTGATCAGCATTGCTCACCCCGATTGTTGTTGACCCTAATTGACGTACGCCCGGCGGTCGGACATGGATGTGTCCGCTGCCAAAATCCCCACAACTGAGTATAGGACGCGGGGACGGGGAAAAAGTTGCAACCCTACAGCAAGGTCAATTCGAGGCCGATTTTGCGGTGGACTTGGCGGCGGGCGTGGAGCGAATGACTTCGCGGACTTTCTTGGCGAGATTCTGCAGGGTGAAGGGCTTTTGCAGGAACCCGGTGCCCGGGCCGAGCACGCCCTGGGTGACAACGGTATCTTCGGTGTAGCCCGAGAGATAGAGCACGCTGACAGAGGGACGCAACAGGAGCAGTCTCTTGGCCAATTCGCGGCCGCCGATACCGGGCATGACCACGTCGGTGATCAGAATATCGATGCGCTCTTTGTAGGACTCGGCAATTTGCAAACCGCGCTCTCCATTTTCGGCTTCGAGGACGTTGTAACCGCGAGAGAGGAGAGTGACACGGACCAGTTCGCGCACGGATTCCTCGTCTTCCACCAGCAAAACGGTTTCGCAACCGCCGGCTTCGTTCTGAGGGGACTTGGCCGGGCTCATCTCTTCGGTGGAATCCTCCACGCGCGGCAAATAGACATAGAAAGTGGTTCCGGTTCCCGGCTCGCTTTGGACGAACACGTATCCGTTGCTCTGCTTGACGATCCCGTAGACGGTCGAGAGGCCGAGGCCGGTGCCTTTTCCTTTTCCTTGGTGGTAAAGAACGGCTCAAAGATCTGGGACTGGGTTTCCTTGTCCATGCCGTGGCCGGTATCGGCAACCGAGATCACGGCATAGCGTCCGGGCTGAATGAAACGGTGTTCGCGGAAATTTTGGCGCACGGTAACGTCGGAGCTCTGCACCGTGATCTTGCCGCCTTCGGGCATGGAATCTTTGGCGTTGACGACCAGGTTCATGATGACCTGTTCGATCTGGCCGGCGTCGGCGCGGGTGTGTCCGGTGTCGGGGGAGAGCCGGGTGATCAACTCGATGTTTTCGCCGATGAGCGGCCGCAGCAGGCGCTCCATATCGCCGATGACGGTGTTGACGTCGACCACCTTGAGTTCGAGGAGCTGTTTTCGACTGAACGCGAGCAACTGGCGGGTGAGGGTGGCGGCGCGGTCGGCTGCCTGCTGGATGGACTGGACCTTATGGCGCATGGCGCTGCCGTCTACCAACTGCTCCAGCAACACCTCGGTGTATCCGTTAATCACCATTAGCAGGTTGTTGAAGTCGTGGGCTACGCCGCCGGCGAGGCGGCCGACGGCATCCATTTTTTGGGCCTGGCGCAGCTGCTCTTCGAGTTGACGCCGGTCGGTGATATCTTCGGCGATCAGTTCCAGGACTTCTTCGGGTTCATCGGCGATGGTGGCGGCGCCGCCGCTGAGCCGCACGATAATGACGCGGCCGTCTTTGCGTCTCCACTGAACCTCCACGCCATTGAGACTTCCGCTGCGGCGATACTCCTCGGTCAGGCGGTCCAACTCCAGGGGATTGATGAAGACTTCGCACTTCGCATCCAGCCGGAGAATATCTTCGACCGATCCATACCCCAGCATGTTGATGAGCGCCGGATTGACATCGAGGAATTTTCCGCCGAGAGTGCAACGGCAAATCCCGAAGGCCGCGCTCAAAATCAGAGAACGGGAGCGGGCTTCGGAGCGGCGGAGCGCCTCTTCATAGCGCTTGTGTTCGATGGCGGCGGCCAAGTGCTGCGAAACAAATTTTAGTATCTCGCGGTCGCGATCTCCATAGCGGGTGTTTTCGCTGTAAGTCTGGACGACCAGAACTCCGATGCAGGTCGTGCCGGTTTGCAGGGGAACACCCAGCCAGTCCAGCGACGGAGCGCCGATAGACTCCGCCTCGCCGCGCCGCATCAGTTCCTCAAAGACAGCCGGGGTCGCCAGCAGGGGCTCGCCGGTTCGCAGCACGTATTCCGTCAGACCGCGGCCCAAAGGCTTGGGGGCTGGGGTGGGGTCCTGTTCATCGACGAAATAGGGAAAGCTTAACAACTGGGTCTGTGGATCGTAGAGGGCGATGTAGAAGTTGCGCGCATTCATCAACTGGCCGACGATATTATGAATGGCGGCGAAAAACTGCTCCAAATCTTCCGCCGACTGGCTGCGCGCCGCGATGGCGTACAAGGCGGCATTCAACTGCTCGGCGCGCTTCCGTTCGGTAATGTCGCTATAAGAGGCGTACGCTCCCACTCTTTGGCCGTTCAGCGTCACCGGCGAGGTGGAGAGCAGCACTTCGACCAGGGAGCCGTCTTTCCGCTGGCGGCTGGTCTCCAGCGTCAGTTTGCCTTCGGTTCGGATGCTGTCGGTGATCCACGCGGTTTCCGCGTAGCGATCGGGCGGCACGATGAGCTGATCGAGCCGTTTCCCTGCAGCCTCGGCTGCGGTAAAACCGAACAGGCGGGTGAACTCCCCGTTGATGCGCAAGATGCGCAGATCCTGGTCGATAATACTAATCGCTTCCGGCGCGCTCTCGATGATCTGCTCGAAGTAGGCTTTCTCGATTGGGGGCGGGTCTTCGGCGCCATTGCCGTTGGCGGGAGAATCGCCCGAATTGGGATTAGAGACGACGTAGGTAAGGATCGGCGGGACGCCGTGCTGAAGAGCCTCCCGCAACACCCCTGTCCGCAGCGGTTCGTGCGAAGTTGCTGCCGGGGCGCTTTTCTCACCCATAGAGTCTTCCCCCGAGTCCTCTGGACGACAGTGCGATGTTAAGCGAGCAGGGTTATCCGCCGATAGTTACCACCGTAATGAGGGTTTTCCAATAGGGCCGGCGGAAACCTTCAGCCGGCGTTCGCCAACACGACGCAGACCTCGCGCAACAGAAGCCTCTGCTCGTCGGTCACGACCAGAAACTCGAAACCGCAGCGCAAACCGTCGCTATAGCGCACCACGGCTCGGACCTTGATGACGTGAGGCGGGAGCGGGATGGGAAACTCCAGGGAAACCACTTCGCCGATCCGCAACTCGCCGCTGAGGGTCGCCCCGATGCCATCCAAACTGAGTTCGCTGGTTCGGCCCCAGCAGGTGCTTGTCCGGCCTTCGCGAAACATCGCCACCTGTATGCGCACATCGAAGCGACTACGGGAGAAACGCCGCTGCGCACGGTGAGCTTGGGCTGCCCTTTGTTCGAAGTCGTTCAATCCAGGTTCTCCATTGCAGACATCCCTTTGAGACCTTGCTGTCGATTGTGCTCCAACACAAGCTCACCCCTCAAGGCATCAAAGGGCATGTACCAACGAAAGGAGCGCCGGGGCGAAGAGCAGTGGCCGCCACGTCGCCACCGAGGCGCTTCTTTTTTCCCCGTTGCCGGCTTTCATTTGGAACCTATTTACAAGTCATGCCCAAAATCATTATATGAGACCAATTCCAGGTTTCGAGACGGCATTTGGAGGGTATTGATGCTTAAAAGGCGCGTGACAGACGCCCGGTGCAGCATCTAACATGGATTGCGGGCTTCCGGGGATCGCACCGAAGATCGTGCTGACCGAGCCGCGCCTGGAGCAATCTGAATTCTCATGTCTTACCGCTCAAATGCCGCTGAAGCCTGGTATCCCGAGCCGCCGTCCGAGGCGCCCTCGCCGCAGATCCCGTTGGATTTGCTCCCGCCGGCGAGCCTGACCCAGCCGCTCTGGAGGTCGCTGGCCGGCAATCTGCGCGATACCTTGGCGCCGGAAAAGTTGCCGCCACTGGTACTCACTTCCCGGCCGGTGTATGTCGGCTTGGCGCTTGGGGAACGTTTGCGCCTGCCTTGGTTTCGCACGGTATTCACGAACATTGGCGACGTGATCTCGCCGGAGACACTGCCGCCGCTGGAACTGGAATCGCAGCCCGTCGACGTTGGGGAACTCATCACCGATCAGCTCAGCCACTTCTGGTGGGGCTCGCTGCTGCGGAATCTGGCCGATCGCGTCGCGCCGGAAACACAGCCGGCACTCAACCTGACTGCCAAGCCGATTCTGGACATCATTCCGAAGTCATGGGTCTTGCTGCCGATGTGGTCGGAAGTCGTGGACACGCCGAAAGTGTTTTATCCGGACAAGCCGAAAACGGCCGACGCTGTGAGGCCGGTCAATCTGCAACCGGCGGCATTGCCGGCGGAGAGAGCGGGAAGCTCTGGCCGCCGAGCCTACTGACGGCGGACTTGCTGCGCGACATCCGGCGATCGCGGATTCGGCAGCGCATCTGGGTCGGGCTGGCGGCGGCACAGATTCTCTACATGGTTGCTGCGGCACTGGGGAAGCTCTGATGGAGTGGAGCGACGGGCGTCCTCGCCCGTCCCGATGTGCCCTCCGGACGGGTCGGTCCACCAACCTACTGCCTCAATCCCATCCAGCCTTCGGCAATCACCATGGAATTTCCGGGGTTGCGGGAATCATACTTCACCGAGGTTGGCAGGCCGAGCCGGCAGGAATGCAGATTGATCCACTGCCGAAGATAGGTGACATCCTGCGAAGCCTCGTAGGAAACTCCGGCCACGTCGTACTGGTAAATGAGCATGGTGGCGGGGCGGCTGGGGTCATGCGTGATTTCCTGGACATCAATGACCGTGCCATCGGTGATGCGCCCGACCGTATTCAGCCAGGTGCGGCGTTCGTGTTCGACGTCGCGCGCGGTTTTGGGTTTGCGGCGCAGCAGGGCATAGCTGGCGACGGCCAAGCCAATCGCGCCCAGCGCAAGGGGGTAGAGGCGAAGCGAAATCATGGTCAAAGCGAATCCTAAACCTTTCCATCTGCTTTCAGCATAAGCCGTCAGCGCTCCGGCCGCCAAGGGCACGTAAGGTGCACGAGGCAGTTTTCTTTCCCCGACCACGACCATCTATCCCGCGCACTGCGACGATCCCTGCACATCAATTGACAAGAAAGTGACAGTTCTTTGACAACCCGGGAGGGACCGGGGTCTATATTTCGCGCTTGGCGGGCACTTGGCAGTCGGTACCAAGTCTGCGGTCTTTAGTTCTCTGAACGCAAGGACCCGCCGTTCACTTGGAGGATGTCCATGAAACTTTCTGTCAAGTTATTGATGCCAGTCACTGTCGCGGTCCTGTTCTGTGTGTTTTGCTCGACCGTGTTGAAGGCGGACGACCAATTTCTTCCCGGGCCCGTTCGGGTTGTATCGACTGTGCCGGCCAATGGGGATGTGAATCCGTACGGCGTAGCATTCGTGCCGCCCTCATTCCCCAAGGGCGGGACAATCAACCCCGGCGATGTTCTAGTTTCGAATTTCAACGCCAGTACGAATCTTCAGGGAAGCGGTACAACGATCGTCGATGTACCCGCCAACGCGCCGGTAACGCTCTTTTTCCAAGGGGAGCCTCCACTGGGACTGAGCACCGCGCTGAACGTTCTGCGAAAGGGTTTCGTCCTGGTTGGCAACTTCCCATCTCCAGACGGGACCTGCGGGAACGCCTCGGCGGGATCGATCCTGGTGATCGACAAGAACGGGAATCTGGTTTCGACCATCACAGATCCAATGATTCAGGGACCGTGGGATTCTGCACTGTTCGACGAGGGAGGCACGGCAAAATTTTTCGTTGCCAATGCGTTGAGTGGGGCAGTTGTGCGTTACGACCTGAAAGTCAGCGACTCAGGCGTGACTGTGACCAAAGCGACGCAAGTTGCGTCCGGCTATATGCACAATTGCGACGCAGTGACGTTTGTCGACGCGCCTACGGGTCTGGTCTACGATCCATCAAGAAATGTTCTCTACGTGGCTTCGACGGCGGACAACGCCGTATACGCCGTGAATGACGCGGCGGATCGAACGCATGATGGAGGGATCGGCACATTAATTTACAGAAGCTCGAAACACTTGCACGGGGCGCTTGGATTGGCGATGGCGCCAAACGGCCACCTGCTGGTCACCAACAACGATGCCATCAACCCCGATCCCGCGCAACCAAGTGAGCTCGTCGAGTTCACCGTGGAGGGGCACTTTGTCAAACAAATTTCCCTCGATCCAGGTTCGGGAGGCTCATTTGGATTGGCCGTAGCAACGGTAGGAAAGACCGCCAGGCTCGCTGCGGTGGACGATAGCGTCAACCTTTTCCTGATTTGGACCTTGAAGGCGCGGGATTAGAGCACAGATCAGGGTATTAGAAGTCGATCCAGCGGGGAATATCGTGTTTAGCCAGGGAAAAATTGGAGTGGTTGGAACCGGCTTCAACGAGCTCAATGCGCCCTACGACGCCAAAGTCGTGGGCGACTATACGGGCCTTACGGCTCCGTTTTGACCCGTGAGCTCGGAGAACAGGGGCTGGCCCCACACCCGGCCCCTGAGTTTTTTCTTTAGTTATGCGCTAAGCGCTGCCTCTGCTTTCGAGCGAGTAAGCCTTCGCACCGGATGCAGCCGGGCGGGGACGCCCGGCGCTCCACCGGCAGGCTTTACGCGCGGCGGCGGTAGTAAATGTTGAATTCAAACCCCGGATTCGGCGGAAAGATCTCGGCAATCTTGCGCAGCCGCTCCGCCATCGGAGCCGGGGCCAGCAGCGGATAGTCGCGCTCGCGCAGATCGTGGTAGTCGACATCGAGGTAGAGTGAGAGCAGATAGATGGAAATCGCGTCCGCGAAGCTGGCGGTAAGATAATCGTTCTTGAATTTCTCCGCGTCGGGACCGTGGGCGGTGGCGAACTTGCGCGCCTCCCAGGCGTCGAGTGACGTTTCGCCGCGCACTCCCGATTCCACTTGCTGCCAGGCCAGGTCGGCAAAATTCTGCGATACGCCCGCGCGTTCAACCAGCGCGTGCCCGACGTTGATGTAGAACTCGAACGCCACCGAAAACTTGTCTTCCATCAAACGGGTCGAGATGAAGACGCACTGCGAGTCGCCGAGATTCAGGTTGCGATGGCAAACCGCGTTGTCGCTGAGGGCCACGTCGTAGCGGTCAGCAATGACAGTTTCATCGCCCTGGGATACGGTAAGCGGCACGAAGTAGTACGCCTTGCGGCTGAGGGCTGCGGCGATGGGCACGGGCACGGCGGCAATCATGCGGTCGAGATCGTTTTCGGCAATCGTGATCTCGCCCGAGCGGGCATAACAGATGCCATTCGGCGCCTGTGAAACCGGGCTGTTTTGCACGATCTCCGCGGGGCTGCGGACGATCGCCGAGGCGGCTTGCGACATGACGGTATTGTAGCGTATGTGGGCGCAGCGGCTTCAATGCTTAGGAAACTCCGATTAAGTACCATCGAAAAGCTTGAACCACGGGGTGCACGGGAGTGCACGGAGGACTCCGGGATTTTCCCTAACGGCCGAAGGTTTCTCTTTGAAACCTTGAAACTCTGAAACCGTTGGAAACATGGCTCCGTCCGATGGTGTAGCTTAGAAGCATGGGCAAAACCAGTTCGGACGGGCCGCGCTGGATTGGAATTCCGGCGCGCATATTTGCGATGACGTTTCTGTTCACTCTGCTTTCGTTCGCGGTCGCGCTGCTGCTGAGCATCATGGGGACGATGGTGTATTCGCGGGTGAAGCACGTGGCGCCCAACCTGACATTCGCTTACCGGCACATCGCGTTTCCGTTCGCGATCACCGTGGGTGCGATCGTGTTGGTGCTGTCGCTGGGGATGGAATTCCGAAACTACCGGGAGCGAAAAACGCTGGAGGCGATCGAACGGGCAAGTGAGCGTAGTGAGTCGATCGTGGATGAGCCGAAAACTCCCGTGCCGCGGATTGCCATTCCCGTACCGCATTCCGGGGATCGCGAATATGCCGAGCGCTCGCTGCCGCAGTATGAACAAGCTGTGCGCGGAGCCGGGGGAGAGCCGGTGCGCATTGAACTCGATCAGGTCCCGGAGGAGGCAATAAAGCAGATCGAGTGCTGCGACGCCGTCCTGCTGCCGGGCAGCCGTGCGGATATCGATCCGCGAAAATATCGTGCGGAGCGCCACCAGAGAACTTCTGTTGCCGACCCGAAGCGGGATGCGACGGATGGGTTGCTGCTGCAGGATGCCTACAACCAGCGCAAGCCCGTGCTGGGCATCTGCTACGGACTCCAGTCATTGAATGTGTACCGGTCGGGATCGCTCGTGCAGCACATCGAGTCGACGATCAACCACAGCCCGGGACGGGCAGTGGCGAAGGCGCACACGGTAAAGATCGAGCCGGGGTCGCGGCTGGCGGAGATTGTCGGGGCGAGCAAAACCTTGGCCGTGAATTCTTCGCATCATCAGTCGGCGGACGCGGTGGGCAATGGGCTCCGCGTGGTGGCGCGTTGCGCCGAAGACGGAATCACCGAGGCTCTGGAAGGAACTGCTCCCGGACATTTTGTGCTGGCGGTGCAGTGGCATCCGGAGCGGAGTGTGCACGACGGGCCGGAGCTGGCGGAGTCGGCGAAGGCGATTTTCCGCGCGTTCATCGAGGCGGCGAGGGCGAAACATGCGGAGTTGGCTGGAGAGTTGGAACAACACCCTTCATAAATTGTCATCCTGACCCTGAGCGCAGCCGAAGGGGAAGGACCTGCTTTTGTCAGTGCCAGGGACAGCAGGTCCTTCGCTTTGCTCAGGATGACAATTTATGATTGATATGGAAAGCGCATCAGACGCGCCGAGGTTGAATCGCTGTTAGGACGTCGAGCAAACCCTCAGTGCTGTCCGACTCCGAGCGCTTCAATAGCACGGCCACACTTGCAATCGCTGCGTTATCCGTGCCCATACCCTCAGGCGTTTTTGCTTTGATCCCTACGCAGTCCGCGGGAATCCCGCATAACTCGGCGACGTGTTGGCGAATCGTTTCCGCATGCGGGCCGATTTTCGGCATGGACAGGATCAGCGTGGAGTCCAGGTTCACGAGTTCATAGCCTGTGATCTTGACGCGCTGCAACGCCTCCTGCAGAAAAACCGCCGAGTCGGCGTTTTTCCACTGCGGGTCGGACGGCGGAAATAGCGCTCCAATGTCGGGACCGGCGATGGCTCCGAGCAGTGCGTCGGTGATCGCATGCAACAGAACGTCGCCGTCGGAATGGCCGCCGAGACCCTTATCGTGCGGCAGAGTCACGCCTCCGATTTTTAGTGGAATGCCGGGCTTGAATTCGTGCGAGTCCCAACCGTAGCCGATGCGCATTTCAGGTTTCAATATCTTGTCCCGTCTTCCAGCCTGGCCCTCAGGGGCTAAAGCCCGCGTTTCTTGTCGTCTTAATCGGCACGGCTGAAGCCGTGCCCTTCCCAAAAACTTAGCTGCCTGCGCTTTTCAGATAGAACTCGGCCAGTTCCATATCGGCTGGCGTGGTGATTTTTATATTGCGAGGCGAGCCCATTACGACGGCGACCGGCAGGCCAGCGCGCTCGATCAGGGAAGCTTCGTCGGTACCGACGAAGCCGTCGGCGATGGCGTCGGCAAAAGCTTTCTTCAGGAGCTCGTAGCGAAAACCCTGCGGGGTTTGCGCCATCACGATGCTGGCGCGCGGGATGGTGGCCTTGATGAGCGCGCCGTCCGCGGTTCGTTCCACCTGTTTCACCGTGTCCACGGCGGGCCAGCCCGCGATGGCGGCTCCATGTTCGCGCGCGGCCTCGATCACGCTGGCGATGATTTCGGGTGCAACCAACGGGCGAACCGCGTCGTGCACCAGGACGATATCTTCGGGATCGGCCGCGGTGTGCGCCAGGGCGCTCGCCACCGAGTCCTGGCGATGCTCGCCGCCTTCGACCATCTGCAGGCGCTTGGCCAGGATTTCCGGGTACTGTTTTTCGACCTGGGCGCGAAAGGGGGAAATTTCGTCATGGCGCAACGCGACGATGATTTCATAGACCGCTGGAACGGCGGCGAACTTCCGCAGTGTGTGGACCAGAATGGGCACGCTGCCCAGTTCTTTGAACTGCTTGCTCGGCGCTCTTTTCCTGGGCTTTCCGGCCGAGGGGGCGGCCGACGGTGGCGCCATGCGCGTGCCCAGTCCGGCCGCCGGGACGATGACAAACACCTTCATAGGGGGGATCAGTATAGTACAGGTTGCGGGTTATTTGCCGTAGAGACGCGGTTTGCCGCGTCTTCCTGCCGCGGAGTGAGACGGGGCAAGCCCCGTCTCTACAGCTAACGCGATGCCTGATACAAAACTAGTCGGCTGCCCGGTCAGTCGCGACCGGTGCCGGTTTCTTTGGCGGCTCGTAGGGCGGCCCAGTGGTTCCTGCCGCCGGAGCCGGCGCTGGCGCTGGTCCTTTTACGTTTACGTCATGGCGGCCTATCCCGCGCTCATCCCACTTGCCGAAGATCATCTTGCCCGCGGTGGTCTGCAGGACCGAGGTCACCGAGATATCGATGGTCTTGTCTTTCATCTTGCGCGCGTTATCTACGACCACCATGGTGCCGTCATCGAGATAGGCGACGCCCTGGTTGTACTCTTTGCCTTCCTTAAGAATGAAGACGCGCATCACTTCGCCGGGCAGCACGATGGGCTTGAGCGAGTTCGCCAGTTCATTGATGTTGAGAACGGCCACGCCCTGCAACTGGGCGACTTTGTTGAGATTGAAGTCGTTGGTGATGATCTTGCCTTCGTACATCTTGGCCAGTTCGATGAGCTTCATGTCGACTTCGCGGACGCTGGGGAAATCGTCTTCCACGATCTGGATCTGGACCAAGGCCATCTTCTGGAGACGCTGCAGGATGTCGAGACCGCGGCGTCCGCGATTGCGTTTGAGCGAGTCGGCGGAATCGGCTACCAGTTGAAGTTCGCGAAGCACGAACTGCGGGATCACGATCAGGCCGTCGAGAAAACCGGTTTCGGCGATGTCGGCGATGCGGCCGTCGATAATGACGCTGGTGTCGAGGATCTTGAAGCTCTTCTTGCCCGTTTTTTCGCCGCCGAAGACCCCGCCGAACGCCGCCAGATTGAGCAGGTCTCCTTTGTTGGCGCCGACCACCAATCCCACGTAGGCCATGATCATCATGACCATGATCTGCAGGAAGCTCCGGGTAGGGCTCGCAGGGATGCTGTTGCCAATGACGAGCGCGAAAAGATAAGCGCCCACGATGCCCAGTACGCTGCCGATGGCTGCGCCAATCAGGCGCTTCAGGCTCATCGCGCGCAGCCTCCACTCAAACACGATGATGGCGGCGCCGATCAACAGGCCGACGCCACCGGCCTGGTTTGCGGGCAGGCTGAAGGGATGAATCAGGAAGCAGATGATACCGACGATGAGGACAAACAGGATGCGTATGAGTACGACGTCCACGAGCCATACCTCTCTCGGGGAAGGCACCGCTCAAGCGATTCCCGCCCCCGCCGGTCGTCCAGGGCGAATGAAATGGAATGCCCCCGCGCCAGCGTTCTATTTACGGGGCGGTATGAATTAAGATTGTGCCCCGTTCCCAGTTTGTACTGGGCTACCGCAAAAGTATCGGGAGCAGTATATACCCGGCTGGGAAGGGGAACTAGTCCCTGATTTTCCGTCACTTCCTGAAACGCCAGAACGAGCCGGGAGCCTCTACTGGGGTTCTGTTGCTTTTTTCGCGGCCTCGAGTGCCGTTGCCAACTCTGGATGTTCGGCAAGGACTTCAAGCATGGAATCGCGTCCCAATCCCTCGCCCCACTTCCTACCGGCCTCCTGCAACTCGCCCGTCATCTTGGGTTGTACCGAGACCAGCTTCTGCCCCAGTGGCGTCCCGTAAAACTCTATCAAACCCTTGATTTCCTCGTGCGTATAGTACTTGTCATACGCTGGCACGGCCATATCCAAGAGCTGCTGCGGGACTGCTTTCGAGTGAAACTTAGCAAAGAAAAGGTCAACTAATTTCTCGCGGTATTCTCCAGAGGGCAGAGCATTCGTCAGCAAGGGCTTAATGCCCTTCTCCATTCCATCCATCACTTGAGTGACCATCAGCCTAGTGCCAGCCAGATCCATCAATCGCCGGATGTCCGCCTCTTTAGCAGGATCAATCTTCGAGGGTCCACTAGAGCCAGTCGATTCCGGTGCAGCTTGCGGCTTAGGAAGGATTTCGGGGGAAGAGGTCTTGGTTTGTGCAACCACAGAGCCGATGAGCAGAAAACAGACTATGACAGTACGAGTCTTCACAGATGCCTCCTCGCAATCACACCCAACGATGTTACTTGATTTGATGTCTATGTAGGTGTTACCGAAGATATGCTTCCTAGATCAACTTCATCTGCTTCGGTTCGGCGGTTGTGATGCGCACGCGCTCTACCCTTCGATCGGTGGAGTCGAGGACTTCGAACCGCAGGCCCTCGTCTTCGATGACTTCGCCCTTTTTTGGAATGCGTCCGGCGAGTTCGCTGACCAGGCCGGCGATGGTGGAGGACTCGCGGCCTTCGGGCCTCATGCCGAAGAGTTCGTCGAGGCGGTCGACATCCATGTTGCCGGGGACGACGTAGGAGTGGTCGTTTTCCTGCACGACCTGCGCTTTCTCGTGCTCATCGCCGATTTCACCGACGATTTCTTCTACCAGGTCTTCGATGGTTACGAGGCCGGCTACGCCTCCGTATTCGTCCACTACTATCGCCATGCGGATGTTACTGCGCTGCATCTCGCGCAGCAGATCACTTACTAACTTGCTTTCCGGGACAAAGTAAACATCCTTGCGCATCAGGGTCGCTACCGTCCGTGTGTGGGCCTCGGAGTCGGGCACTTGCAGTACATCTTGGGTGTGGAGAATGCCTTTGATGTGGTGAATCGAACCTTCGTACACGGGGATGCGCGAGAAATGATTGCCCCTGAGCATTTCGACCACGCGCTCGACGGTGCAGTCGGACGGGACCGCGACCATCTCCGGCCGCGGCTTCATGGCTTCGCGAACTGTTTTGCCGCTGAATTCGACTACCGACTGGATCAGTTCGCGATCGCCTTCCTGGATGATGCCTTCTTCCTGTCCCGCTTCGATCAAGGCGTCGACCGCTTCGGAGGAGGTTTCCGGTTGCGCGTCGGCGTGCTCGCGGGTCAGGGCGGTGACCGACTGGCAGAATCCGAGCACCAGCGTCACCGGCAGGACGAGGTAGATGAGCGTGCGCAAGGGCAGCGCCCAGTGCTGGAGCCAGCGTCCCTGGGTTCGCGCAAAAAAGACGAAGGGCAGCAGACGATTAAAGACGATGATGATCAGCACCAGGCTGAGCGTGGCTTCGAGGACTTCGTAAATGCTCCAGGCGCGGTCGCGAAACACGGTGAAGCCGACGATCATGGCGATAGCCGCCGTGACCAGTTGCGTCAGGATCGCCATGGAGAGTGCGGCGCGCTCCCGCATGACTCCCAGGCGCGGCTCGACGATCTGCTCGAAGGCGTCGATGTTGTCCTGGAAATCTCGGGAGAGGAATTTGCCCAGCTCCTGGTAAAGACGGTCGACGTAGGAGACCAGCGTCAGCAGGCCGAACAGGAGCACGAGAGCTATGCCGACGCCGATCATGGCTGCTTCCTCTTCATAGAACCCGAGACGGGCGCCGAGGCCTGGCGGGGCTTCGCCCCGCTGGACGGCCGAGGGCGGCTGTCCCTACTTGGTCCGGTACGCTCGATGAGTCCCACTGGAAGGTGGAGTTTTGCGCGCAACTGTTTTTCGCGCCTGGCCATCTGCCCATTGTCGCACTCATGATCGTAGCCGCCGAGATGGAGGACGCCGTGCAACACTAGAATCTTAATCTCCTCGGCCGGCGAGTGGCGCAGGGCGCGCGCATTTTGTGACGCGATTTCGGCCGAGATGGCAATCTCGCCTGCGAATTGTTTCTGAGCGCCGGACTCGGCGGGAAACGAAAGCACGTCGGTCGGCTTGTCTTTTCCTCGGAAACGCCGGTTCAGAGACTTCATCTCGGCGCTCGAGGTTACGAGCACGTTGACCAGGCCCTTCAATCCAGCGGCGCGCCGGGCGCGAGCCACGAAACGGGAGAGCGCCAACTCCGTCAGATCCGCAACGCGCTTTTGAAAGATGACCAAGTTCCTGCCCTACTTGTCATCCTGAGCGAAGCTAAGGACCTGCTTTCTCTTGCACTGACAAGAAAGCAGGTCCTTAGCTTCGCTCAGGATGACAATCCACAATTTCTATCACGCTAATTGCGCAGGCGCGGCTCTTCGGACGACGGCGAGACCGGCCTTGGTTCGGACTTGGGTTCGAGCAGCAACAACTGTTGCTCCGCCAGCTTTGTCTTGTACTCGTCGTAGGCGCGGATGATTCTCTGCACCAGGTGATGACGCACCACGTCGCTTTCGTCGAAGTGCACGAAGGCGAGGCCGTTTACGCCTTGCAGAATTTCGACGGCTTCGATCAGTCCGCTGCGGCGCGCGGTGGGCAAGTCGATTTGCGTGACGTCGCCGGTGATGACGGCCTTAGAACCAAATCCCAGGCGGGTGACGAACATCTTCATCTGCTCGGAAGTTGTGTTCTGCGCCTCGTCCAAGATGACGAACGAATCGTTGAGGGTGCGTCCGCGCATGAAGGCGATGGGCGCAATCTCGATGATATTTTTTTCGAGATAGCGCTCGACACGCTCGGGCTCGAGCATGTCAAACAGCGCGTCGTACAAGGGACGCAGATAGGGATCAATCTTCTCCTGCAAGGTGCCGGGGAGAAAGCCAAGACGTTCTCCGGCCTCGACCGCCGGGCGCGCCAGAATGATGCGGTTGACCTGCTTGTTCAGCAGTGCGGAGATCGCCATGGCCACGGCGAGGTAGGTCTTGCCGGTGCCCGCGGGGCCCACGGCAAACACCATGTCGTGCTGCTCGATGGCTTCCAGGTAGCGGCGCTGATTGGGGCTTTTCGGCTGGACGGTGCGGCGGCCAAAGGAACGCTGGCGGCCAGCTTCGGCTAGTCCGCGCAGAGTCGCATTCGGGTCGCCGACCACCACGCGCAGCATGCTGCCGAGGTCGCCGTTGACGAACTGGTGGCCCGACTTCCGCAGATACTCGTAGTCGGCGAATAACTGTTCGGCACGGGCTACGTCACGGGGCGCGCCTTCCAGTTCAATGCGATCCGAGCGTAGGTCGATATTGATGTTCAGGCCGTCTTCGAGCACGTGGAGATTCTCATCGCGGGTGCCGAACAGGGTCTCGATGTCAGGGGTGAGTTCAATATTTTTTTTCATTCAGGGTTATGCCGCTGCCTCCATGCAGCTTGGGGGCCCGTGCGATGGTAGTTTCGTGCCCGATGGATCTGGGTCGGGGCGTCCGGTTTTTGCACGCAAGAATTGTCTGCTGAATCATTATGCAACACCTCTGATTCCTGCCGGTGTGCTGAGGCTCCGTATGGCCGACAGCCATTACCAGGGACATCTTTTTCATTGCTCTTTGCAGAAGCTCAGGTATCCCTGCAAGGCTTGAACCGGGAACAGGAAGACCTCAGTTTTACGATGCCGGAGAATGGCATGATGTGTGGTTTACAGGCGATACAAAACCTTCCGGAACGCCCGGATACATAACTTTCAAAGACGGAAAGCCGGGAAAAAGGGGGAAAGGGACTGGAACCTGAATACCACGTCCATTTCACCCTTGCACGGGTTGAAAACGGGAGGTTCATAACCCTCGATTACGGATACGGTGAGAAGATAAGCAATCTTCCTCAACGAATCCCGCTTGACCCCGGTATATACATGCTCACCACCGGGAACAGGGATGAGGCTGGCAATGTTCTGGCCTCTGTATCTTTCCTCGAACTTAAACCCGGGGAGGAGCTCCCGGTGAGTGTAACCCTCAGGGACCTCCCGGAGAGTGCCTTTACTGGGTTAAAAATAAGCCTTGAGCCTACGGTTAAGTCCTTCAGCGGTGAAACCCAAGCCCTCAGTTCCTTGTCCTCCAAAGGTTTGGTACTGGTACCGATAGAACCCGGAAAGGAGCCGACGAGACACCTGCTCAATGATCTTCCCGCACTTAAGGAGGAGTTCGACAGATGGGGAGGATGCTTTGTCTTTCCTTACTGACCCGGAAAGGACGCCCGGGGGATTTACACCCGAATCGGTCGGCGGAACACCGGAAAACACACTTTTCGCCTCTGATCCGGGACTGGAGGATGTTGTCGGTCGGTGCCGGGCGCAGTACCGGCCGCCAGGGACCACCATGGCCCGTCGATCCTCTACTGCAACAGCTGAAGGGAGGTGCTATTGGCCATCGGAGGGGTATCAGGATCGGTACCGGTCAGCAGCTACTCAAAAAAACAAAGAACTAACCTGAATCATGAAAAGGATTACACCGGTTCTTGCGGCAGCGATGCTGACCGTTACCTCATGCACCGCACCCTCAGGCGACGATCTCACCGCTTTCGTTGATCCATTTATCGGCACCGCAGCTCACGGACACGTTTTCCCGGGAGCCACCACACCGTTCGGGATGGTGCAGCTCAGTCCTGATAACGGCACTTCAGGCTGGGACTGGTGTTCGGGATACAACTACTCCGACTCTCTCATTGCCGGATTCAGTCACACACATCTGAGCGGGACCGGCATCGGCGACCTGTGCGACATCCTCTTTCTGCCATCAATGCACGAATTCAGCCTTTCGTTGCCTGACAGCAGCGCTTCGCTGGCCAGGCTCAACCGAACCCTCTTTTCACATGAGGCAGAACAGGCCCGGCCGGGTTACTACGCCGTGGCGCTTGCCAACGGCGTTAATGTAGAGCTTACAGCCACACCCCGCTGCGGCATTCAGAGATATACTGCAGTCACTGACGGTACAATGCACGTCCTGGTTGACCTCGGGTTTGCAGTCAACTGGGACAGGCCGGTGGACTGCGGGCTCTCCTGGGACGGAAAAGCTCTTTCCGGCAGACGTATCTCCTCGGGTTGGGCTGAGAAACAGTTTGTTTTCTTTTCATCAGAGTTCTCCTCATAGCCTGCAGCCATCTCCATGCTCAGTTCCGGAATTGTCACCGGAACTACTGCAGCTGAAGGCAGAAACGTCGCCTGTATGCTTTCACTTCGAGTGAAGAAGGGGAGGATCTGATCATCCGCACCGGTATCTCCGCGGTTGATGTGGCAGGGGCGAAAGGTAACCTTGCTGCCGAGATGACGGGATGGAACCTCGCCAGCGTCGCCGCTTCGGCCAGCCAGGCCTGGCAGAAGCGGCTTGAAGTGATCAGGGCCGAATCTGCTGACACCTCACTTCTAAGGGTGTTCTACACCTGCACTGTATCATACAATGATTGCACCCAATCTCTACAGTGACACTGACGGCAGGTACAGGGGAACTGACAGTGAGATACATCCTGCCGGGGGATTCACCAACTACACTGTCTTTTCGCTGTGGGACACATACCGTGCTGCCCATCCGCTGTTTACTGTGACAGTTCCTGAGATGGTGCCTGATTTTGTCAATACAATGCTTGCAATAAGGGAACAGCAGGGCAAACTGCCGGTATGGTCACTTGCAGGCAATGAGACCAACTGCATGATCGGCTACCATGCCGTCCCGGTTTTGGCCGATGCAGTGCACAAGAAGTTAAAGGGATTTGACTACGAGAAGGCGCTGGAAGCTGCTGTCCACTCCGCATCGCTTGATTTCCGGGGCCTGGATCACTACCGTAATTACGGGTACATACCCTCTGAACTTGAAAATGAATCAGTTGCAAAGACAATGGAGTACAGCATCGATGACTGGTGCATATCGCAGATGGCTTCCGACATGGGCAGGCCTGAGCTGGCCGGACAAGTTCCTGGAGCGGTCACATAACTACCGCAACCTGTTTGACACAACAATCCTTTTTGTAAGGGGGAGAATGAGTGACGGCAGCTGGCGTCCTGACTTTAATCCGCTCTATTCGCATCATACCCGTTCAGATTTCACTGAGGGAAACGGGTGGCAGTACTCCTGGCTTGCTCCCCATGATGTTGACGGACTGGTGTCACTCTTCGGAGGCCGGGAGATCTTCCTTCGGCGGCTCGATTCCCTCTTCAGGGTGACCGAGGCAGTGCAGGGGGAGAATGCCTCTCCTGATATAAGCGGCCTGATAGGTCAGTATGCCCACGGAAATGAGCCTTCACACCATATTGCTTACCTTTTCACAATGGCCGGTGCTCCGGAGAAGACTGAGACGATGGTGCGGAGGATCATGGCTGAGATGTATAAAGATGCCCATGACGGCATCTGCGGCAATGAGGACTGCGGTCAGATGTCAGCCTGGTATGTCTTATCCGCCATGGGATTCTACCCCGTCAATCCTGCCGACGGCAGATTCATTATCGGCAGTCCTGTTCTTGATAAGGTTTCGGTTAAGCTGCCCGGCGGGAATCTCTTCACAGTTATTGCTGAGGGCAATTCACCTGAGAAAATGAATGTTTCAGCATCTGTTCCTCAACGGAAAGGAACTTGAACGCAACTTCATTACATATGAGGAGATTATGGCCGGCGGGGAACTTCGGTTCGTTATGAAATGAACAGCCGGGCATCCCTTTGTTGATAAGTATCATTGAGAAGTGATGCACCTAATAGTTACCTTTGTTTCATTCTGGTGCTGCCGGTTTTCCCCGGCAGTGAAAAGGGAACCCTGTTAGAATCAGGGACAGTACCCGCTGCTGTGAAGCCCGTTCCGCCGAAAGGCGGATCATTACAGCCGGAATTCCCGCCACTGTTCGCCAAATGGCGGACGGGAAGGCCCGGCGAGTAGGGATGAGTCAGAAGACCTGCCAGAACGTATCCTGTTAAAGGAGCTTTCGGGAATAAAAGTCATGTTAAAGAGGTCATCTGCCTATATTATCCGTGCTTCATCGAGCCGCCTGCCGCTTTCAGC
>CAWABC010000058.1:0-16924 GCA_963780105.1 uncultured Acidobacteriaceae bacterium | reverse complement strand
ACATCTAAATCGTTACCTGCAAAACCGTATGTTTCTGACTTTCAAATTGATACTGATCTGGAAATAATGTTCCCCGATGAGTAATGTCTCCAAATATTTCTGAAAGGATAAGGTTATATAAAGAGTTGAATGAGATTGAATCAGAAGAGGGATTAATGCAATTTGAAAAGAAACTCATTGACAGGTTCGGAAATATTCCGGCTCCTGCGGAAGCTCTGCTTGATATAGTCAGAATCAAGTGGATTGCAGTTAAGATTGGCATCGAAAAGATAATGCTGAAGAACAACTTACTGATAGCATATTTTATTTCAGATACCTCTTCAAAATTTTATCGTAGTCAGCTTTTCGTTTCAATAATGAACTATGTTAACAGTAAACATAACAGGATGAATATGAAGCAGAAGGCAGCTAAACTCAGCCTTACTGTATCTGATGTGAAGATCGGTTAAATCAGCGATATACATATTGAATGAAATTCTTAATGCCACACTTCAAATATCAGTCCCCTGAACGCTCGTAGCGATTTGCAATCGGAGCTTGATCCTCAGTCGTTAGAAAGTCAATTACAATTTGTTGGTACGGATTACAAATCCGCGCCAGCTTGCTGGTGAGAAAGTTTCTGTAACCGCGGAGAGCCCAGCTCCGCGATGCTCGCAAAGGAGATCAATAACATTTGTCTCTCGTACGTCCTCTGAGTAAATTCTTTGCGATCTTTGCGGTTAATGGATTTGGCTTTTCCTACCTTTGTACTTTCAGAAAAGAACCATGAACCTGATAGTTGACATAGGAAATACAAGTACAAAACTGGCAGTATACGAGGGCCGTGAAAAATTGTCAGTCTCGCGTATTAATGAATTAAGCTGCGAAGAACTTGAAAATGAGTTAAAAGGTTTTAAAATAAAAAAGGCTATTGTCTCGTCTGTAAGAAACCTCCCTCCATATATTAAAGATCTGATTTTTGCAAATATCCCATTTGTACATGTCCTTTCGTACAAATCCAGGCTTCCGTTCAGGATCGGTTATGAAACACCCGAGACACTTGGAACCGACAGAATTGCGGCTGTGGCCGGTGCATTCAATCTTTTTCCCGGAGCAGAAATTCTTATAATTGATGCCGGCAGTGCTATAACTTTTGATTTTCTTTCAGTTGATCTCTATAAGGGGGGAAACATCTCTCCAGGAATTGAAATGAGATTCAAGGCTTTAAACAAATTCACTGAAAAATTACCCCTTGCTACACTATCGGATCACTGTGATTCACCCGGGCAAAATACCACAGGCCTGTATTGTGTCACCTACTATCCGGATTATGGCGCGGATTATGACTGGTCAGACAATCCGCCTCCCTACAGTCCCGATTCGTACGACCCTGACTCGCAGGGAAACCCGAACACGCCCAGCTCGGCCTACAACAATGTCAGCAGTGGCGCGAGCTTATGAATTGATTATGGAGCGTCCCGCTCCTTGCGCTTTCTCCGGGTGACCCACTTCTCGCGCTTTGAGAAGTGGGCCTTGGACGTCGATTGCGCCAGCGCCCGCAATTGGTACTACGACTTCTGGTGCGGATGGCCTGCCCCATAACTGCTAAACTTCGCTCAGAGCCTCCATGCCACGTCTCTCTTATTTCCGAGCCCTGCTGGGCATCGTGGCAATCTTGTCTGCTCCGATTTGTGCGCAGACGCCTGCCCCGAAAAGCGCAACGACTCGCGCCCGCGTGCAACACGTTCTGGTGCGCGGAACGGGCGCCGCCATGGAAGTTGAGATCCAGACCTCGGGGACTCCGGTCGAGCCCGATTCCCAGACCCTCGCCGGACCCGACCGCATCGTGGTGGATTTTCCCGGCGCGCTTCCCGCCGCCGACTTGCGCGCCCTGAAAGTGAATCGCGGCGCCCTGAAGGGAATTCGCGCCGGACTGTTTTTCGACAACCCTCCGATTACGCGCGTCGTGCTCGATCTCGCGGAGCCCCAGTCGTATCGCATTTCGACGCTCCAGAATGCGATCGTTATCAAGCTGGGTAACGTAAAGCTGGGTTCGGTAAGACTGGGCTCGGCCGCCGCTGGAGCCGAGGTTCCCGATATGCCGGCTGCGTCCGCCGCGAGGCTACAGAACGCCTCGCTCTCCGCGGGCACGAAAGTTGCGGACGCCAGACTCTCTACCGCAGTTTCCAACCCGCCGCTTCCCGCCGCCGTCCACGAACCGCCACCGGAGCCGAAGCCGCTGGTCACGGTGACTTTTGAAAACGGCATGTTGCGCATCCGCTCCGACAAGGCCACGCTGGCCGAAGTATTGTTCGAAGTGCAGCGCCAGACGCAGGCCGAGATTGCCATTCCCGCCGGCGCCGAGCAGGAACAAGTCGTCGCCGATCTGGGTCCGGCTCCGGCACGCGATGTGCTGGCGGAGCTGCTGAACGGTTCGGCCTATAACTTCATCTTCGTCGGCGAAGAACTCACCCTCGAGCGCGTCATCCTGACCCGCCGCGACCCCAACATCTTCTAGGACCGTGTCCGCGTATTAAGCCATACGGCGGAGCGAATGCATCCCGCGCGTCCAGTCGGACGCGGACGCCCGGCGTCCACCCGCGCTACGGCGGCGTGATCAGCCGCACGGCCACCGGAGACGCGCCATTGCCGAGAATCGGCTGTCCGGTGGCGCCGGTTCCGCAACCAACCATATTGATGATTGTCACGGGAATCTGAGCACCGGAACCGGGTGATGTTGGCGGCATAATTGCGGATGTCGGATTCAGGAACACTTGCAGGAAACCGATCACGGTGACGGATGCGCTGCCAGGTGGAACCGGAGGACCTCCGGCCCCGGAGTCGTATACGGGAATCGTCACGAGGGAGTTGCTGACCAGAACGTCCTTTCCGCTCACAACGGGGTTCTGGTTGCCTGCCAGGAACTGAAAGGGCGGAGTCGGTGAGACCGTGGTGTCGATGCTATCAGTGTCTCCCGCCGCGCCATTATAGTGGATGAGGCAGTTTACCGCTTCGACTGTGTCCCCATTGCGGCTGCCTGTGTTGGACGTGTAAGCCGCTGTATCTATATTGATGGTGGCACCCGCGCCACACGGAATTGGCCGCTGAACGCAGCCCGCTACGGCAAGTTCGTAATCTTTGAAGCCGGCGCTACAAGCGGGCCGCGCTTGCGTGGGGACAGGAAAGTCGGTGGCATCGATGACACCCGCATAAAACTGCCCCGGCGCTGGTGCCGTCCCGGCGTCGATGGATTGCAGGCCACTGGCGTTACTCCCTGATGGCCAGCCTTGATCAACCAGAGTGGGAGTCACAATGCTACCGTCAGGATTGAAAATCGCTGCTCCTGCCGTTGTCCCAGTGGGGTCCATGTTCGGCAGCAGCCAGGGTTTCACGCAAATAGGCGCGACCGGGACCGTCGTCCCAGTTGCAGCATTTGCGCCCGAAGGGTTGTAAGCCTCTGCCGTGGCCGAGGCCGCCACGGTAAAATTCGTTCGTCCCCAGATGCGCGCGAAGAATGTTGGAAGAGTGGTTACTTGCACGGTTACAGTGATGGTCGGGTTGGTATTGGGATAGGCCCCACCAGCAGAAGCAGGAATCGCGATCTCGGAGGCAGTAAGGTACGCTCCTCCCACCTGGTTTTGTTCCGCAACCTGAGTAGCAACCGCAGATGCGAGGTTCCATGCCGCCGTGATCAGCGCCGTGGAGGGGTTCGAAGTCACTCCCGAGTTGGCGAGCACGCGGGCGCCCGCTAGAGCTGCGGCATCGGCCGCCAGCTGCGCCTCGCTGCGCGCGGTATAGATCGTCACCACGTCAATCGAAAGTGCAGCCATCGCTCCGACGACAAACAGCATGAACATCGCCACCAGGGTGATGATGATCCCGCGCTCGTTCTTTCGTCGCAAGCCAGTGCCCACGTTTGTCCGATAACGCCGCAAGCATCCTCAAATCTGGTTGTGCACGGTGGCGGTCTCTGTCAGCTGCGTGGTGGCCGCATAGCTCGCGCCCGGGATTAACAATTGAATCACACTATTGAATCTCCAATGATACGGATACTGTAGGGTCACCATGGTGCCAAGGGTTGCGGGCGAACCGGAGCCGGGCGTACCGGCGCCAGTCACCAGTCCCCGATTGATGGTGATGACCAGACTATCGGGACAGCCCGAAATTGTGTACGTCCACGCTACGCCAAGCGGCCCGGCGGCCGCGCCGGGAGGCTTGCAACTTCCCATATTCGCATTCGGCAGGATTCCACTGCCCGCCAACGAATTGAAGATTGCAGTTACCACCGGCTGCAAGGAGTCCGGAGAGGAGGGCGACGCTATGTCGTTGGTCGGCTGCGCGCCCGCAATGATGGCGCCTTCCTGCGCCGCTTGCTCGATTTTCTGCTTCTGATTGAAGGCGCCGCTAAAATCGTAGATGCCCACCACGAACACAACCAGAAGCGGCAGCGCGATGGCAAATTCCAAAATCGCCGACCCGCGCTCTTCCGGCAGACTGACCGCGACGCGTGACTCTCCTCTCGCTCTTTGGGAGAAACGCAGTTCGCAGCGCTGCAGATTGGGCAAGCCGCGCATCTAGTTCTCCATCCTGCTCTGCGCTTGCGCCGACAAAATGACCTTCTGCATGTTAAGGGATGTCCCTGGAAAGTTGAACGTGAATGGATACTGAAACATAACCGCGGTGCCGCATTGTACGGGTTGGGTAGTGGCAGGAGGATTTAGTTGCACGTTGCGGCAGATCGTAACGTTATCGGGTTTCGTCGTGCACAACCCCGCCTGATACGGACTCCCGCAGAGGTTCGGAGCGGAAGGAGGGTTGGCGATAATCTGGCTCGTATCAAGATTGGAGGATTTCATAACCGCCTCCACCACACCGGTCACCGCGGAATCGGAAGCTTGGGCGTTTCCACACGTAGCACACGACGAGCGAGCAGCGGTAATCGCTCCTTGCTGCGCCGCCTGCTGGATGGTCGAGTAAATATTGAAGGCCCGTCCAAACCACACAATGCCCAGCAATAGCATGAACACCAATGGCAGCACCAGCGCGGCCTCGGCAATCTCCGCGCCGTCAGTGCTTGCGAGTTTGCGCGTGATTTGTTTGATCTTCAGCAAACAGCAGGTCCTTCCCCTTCGGCTCCGCTCAGCGTCAGGATGACAAATCATAAACGGGATGACAAATCATAAATGGAACCACAATTCACACATTACAAATTCCCCAGCGCTCTACCCATCCCGTAAAACACAACCGTCAGCGCCATGGCCACACCGAACGGGATCTTCGTCGACTGCGGATCGTCGAGCGATACTTCCGACCCCGGCATCCGCAGACTCAGCAATGCCGCCAGCAAATGCGCGATGTTGACGAGCGTCCGTTTCAGCCGCCCTTTCCAGATCACCACGGCCAGCGCCATCGCTCCCGCCACCAGAATCGTGCCCATAAGCACGGAGAGCAGTTGCCGCGGACCGAGACAGGCTCCCAATGCACCGGCCAATTTCCAGTCTCCCGCGCCCAGGCTGCGCACCAGCACGAACGGCAGCAGCAGTCCCAAGCCTAATACCGTCCCCAGCAGGGCAGCTTTCAATCCCGGCCCGTGGTAGAGAATCGTGTTGACCGCAACTCCGGCGGCAAAGCCCGATACCGTGAGCCAGTTCGGAATCCGCCGGTAGCGCCAGTCGAGAATGCCCGCGCCCATCGCCACCACTACCGCCGGGATCCATGGGGCGGAATGCCACAGCCCAGAGGGAAACATGATGACCGCTGGCAGACAGGCGCCTCCGCGCGTTTCGCTCCCTGTACTTTAGGGCTTTCCGAAGCCACACTCAAGGGGAAGTTCTCAGGTGTCAGGTGGAGCGACGGGCGTCTCGCGAGCCTGCCCTGAGCGAAGTCGAAGGGTCCAGTCGGGCGGGGACGCCCGGCGCTCCACAAGCTTGATCGAAAGCTAGCGCCTGACCGGCGGGGCGGCGTTTCTCTCGGCCACCACTTTCTTGGCATTGTCGGCCAGAGCGCGCGCTTGCGGCATCAGATCCAGAGCCTTGATCACGTCGGGATCGGTTTCCGCCCGCACCTTTAAGCCTTCTTCCTGGCCAAAGGCATCGACGAACAGTTCGCTCTTGATGTTGGAGCGCAGCCAATCGTCGTTCTCGATCATCTCGGCTTCGGTATGGGGTATTTTTTCCTCGTCGAGAAACTTGCGGAAGTCCAGCAGCAGCGCATCGTCCACTTGAAAGTCCTGCGTGATTTTGTGCGCCATGGCGTAGCGCTTGGCAAAGTTAAACAGCGCGTAGTGCTGCAGCAGCGAGTCCTGGAACCGGTTGGACTTATAGGGCGGTAATTTGACGTCGGGAGTGATGCCGCCACCGCCATACACGGTGCGTCCACCATCGGTAAGCTTCACTTCGTGGTTGGCGTTATTCTCGTCGCTCTCCCGGTTGTAGTAGTAATCGTAGAGAGAAAGGTTCGAGTAATCGCGCTGAATGAGACGTCCGCTAGGGGTGTAGTACTTGGCGGTGGTCAGGGCGAGGCCGGTATTTTCGGCAAGGGGATACACGGTTTGCACCAGGCCCTTGCCAAAAGTGATCTCCCCGGCGATGAGGCCGCGATCGTGATCTTGAATGGCTCCGGCGACAATTTCGGCGGCCGATGCCGTGCCGCGATTCACCAGCACTACCAGCGGATAGTCTTTGCCCCCGTTGCCGTGGGCGGCCACGTACCGCTTCTCCGGCGATGACCGTCCGTGGTGCGAGACGATCAGCTGTCCCTTCTTTAGAAACTTGTCGGCGACGCCGACGCCTTCACTCAGCAGGCCTCCGGGATTTTGCCGCAGATCGAGGACCAGACCCTTCAGATCGCCCATCTGCTCGAGCGCGTCGGCAACCTCATGCTCGGTGGTTTCCTGGAATCCGGAAACGTGCATGTAGCCGATGCCGGGCTTGATCATGAAGTGCAAGTCCACGCTGTAGCGCGGAATCTCGTCGCGGACGACGGAGAATTCCAGCGGGTGATCGGCGCCTTCACGCAACATGGTGATGCGGACGGTGGTGCCTTTCGGTCCCTTGAGCAGATCGGCCACGTCGGAGGTGCTCATGTTGTCGGTGGGCTTGCCGTCGATGGCGGCGATAATGTCGCCCGGACGGATGCCGGCGCGATAGGCCGGGGTGCCGGCGAAGGGAGCGATGACGATGACTTTATTATTGCGCGGGCCGACCGTCATGCCCACGCCGTAATACTTGCCGCGCTGCTCTTCGCGCAGGCTGGAGTAGGATTTCGGATCGAAAAAATTCGAGTGGGGATCGAGCTGGTGCAACATGCTCGGGATGGCGCCGTCGTAAATCGCCTTGTCGGCATTCACCGGGTCGGCGTAGTTCTCCTCGACCTTTTCATAGACTGCGGTGAACTGCTTCAGGCTGTCACGGACGTCGGCGTCGCTACTGGGCGTGGTCGCCGGGCTGATTCTCTGCGCGAACAGCATTCCCAGCAGACCAAACAGGCCCAGCACGAAAACAATCAGGAAGAGAGAACGACGAGAACTACCGGCCATGTCTCAAAAACCTCGGGCAGGGACGTGGACGGTCCCAGTGACCCCATCTAAGCGCAGTATAGCATGTGAAAGCGCCTGTTTCATTGGATGCAAGAACCGGCCGGGGGTTACCGTGGAGTGACGGCTTTTGGGGGGCGTGGAACGTTTCCTCCAGGATGCCTGCGCCCGCCGCAGGCAAATTGACGCCGGGTCCGCCCGTGTCTGCCCTCGACTCTGCGCTCGGGATGTCAAAGAGGGGTTGCCCGGCCTTGCAAAACCCCGCGCAAGCAGTACAATTCGGGCGAATCAAAATTGCAAAAGAAACTCCGGCCTAAACCGGACCGGATCGCGACGGATCTGATCTGCCTGTCGTACCACACTGTGATGAAACAGTAGCGGTCGAGATCGGTATCGGTAAAGGACATGGGTTCAACACAATCTTTGGAGGAACGGAAAATGAAATTATATCGTCTCGCATTTGCCCTTAGTGTAATCGGCGTTCTAATCCTGACAGCCGGGTGTAGCTCAACCGAAAACAAGACGGCCCCCGCACAGCAGGCCGCCGCAGCACCAAAGCCGAGTGCGGAACTTTATTCCGGTGAGCAGGCATTCAATCGAATGCTCGGCCTGGCGATGAAATGGGCGGCGGATGCCGAGCCGGCTCGGGTGGAATCGGTTCTCACCACGGAAGCCACTGGCCAGGGCGGAAAATCAGCCGTCTGGCGAGGATACTTTGCTTCACCCAGCCGCCGGTCCACCAAGACCTTCGTTTGTTCAGGAAGCCGCCTGCACGATGCGCCGCCGTTCGGAGTTTCCCCCGAGGGAGAGGAAGGCGCCTACAACGCTCAATCCGCCGGTCTTGTCTTTTCCCACTACCTGGTCAAGACGGATACGGATAAGGCATACGACGTCGCGCAGCAACACGGGGGCGATGCTCTCGTGAAGAAGGATGCCCAGCAGTCCGTCACCTACGTGCTGCTCAAGGACAAGCAGCTGAACGTGCCCGTCTGGTTTGTCATTTACGGCGCAAGCGAAAAGGACCGCAAGGGCATCGGAGTGATTAACGCCACCACCGGCGATTTCGTAAGGGCGGTCAAGTAAGAGCTGGGGTGTTCCGGCGCAGAAGGCAAAATCAGCGGCTCCCAGGTCTCGAAAAACGCGAGACCTGGGGCAACCGGGCTGCGTCACTTAGTTGCATCGCAACATCTCTGATGTCCCGACATCTCTCCGGGTTGCTGACCAGCGGTTCGCTGCCCGCAGCCGTGTCCCCTGTGCCCCTCCCGAGGCTCGATTGCCCTGTCCAACTTGCCTGCCCGGAACAGCTCAAGCAATTGCGGCACGGGCATGTCCGCCGGCCCAAACCATCCACCTATGCTTGCAGCCTGCAGATGCTGCAATGCGCCGGGCCCGATTTGGTTGAACACGACGTCACTGCAGCCGTTCGCAACGAGCAGGTCAACTACCGACCGCCCGTTCAGGCCTGCGTTTTGCACAAACCTGGACTTTCCTGTGCCGCTCTCGACCACCATCAGCCATTTCGCTTTGCCGAAATGGGGAGACAGGGTCGAGCCTTCACGATTGAGTAAGGTCATCAATGCAATTGCGCTCATGCGATCTTCTCCTGGTTTCTGTTGTATTATACATCTAGATGTAGTTTACATATAGCGGGATTCCCCCGAACCAAATATGAATAACGGCATGCCCTATCCAACCCGCTCGATCCCTTCCCTGACCCGAATCGAAGAGACTGAGTCACCCGCGGACGCGACTGCAAAGGTTGGCGCTCACTCCCCTCCGCAGCCCGGCTACGAATCCGACGCGCCCGTGGTAACGGTACAGGCAAGAACCGTTCTTTTGCCGGTTTCCCGCCACCACGCACGGCTCAATCCAAATTGTGTAGTCTGCGGGGCGCGTAACCCCAAGGGGCTGCATCTCGCGTTCCATGAAGGGCGGGATGGAGTCGATGCCGTCTGGGTCCCAACCGACGAGTGGGAAAGTTTTCAGGGCACGGTTCATGGTGGCATTATCACGACCGTCTTGGACGAGGCCATGTCGAAGGCGGTCATCGCTCGAAACTGGGAGGCTCTCACCGTGGATCTGAGAGTGCGGTTTCGTGGCCGGGTATTACCGGGAGAAAGGCTTCGCCTGCGTGGCTGGGTGGTTGAGAAACAAAAGAGAAGAATTCTCACGGAGGCGACTCTCAAAACCGGCGTCGGCGTCGAACGCGCGCACGCCTGGGCGACGTTCTTAGTGCCGCGGACCTAGCCTGCCCCACACATTTGCGTTCTTTGCGAATGTGTGGGGCAGGGCAGCGCGACCGTGGCGGCTGACTGTTCACTCTATGCGCAAATCCCACTCATCGCAAAGTGTGCGATGAGTGGGGCACCCGCATTATCTGAGGCCTCTTCTGGAACATCCCCACTCAAGCCAAAATCGGGCTTGAGTGGGCCACCCGTCGGAAAACTCGGTGTTGCACTTGATTTCGGGTGGAGCAGCGCTTCAGCGCTGCATAACTGGCGTGTTTTCATCAACGGCTTTAGCCGCTGAGGGCCCCTGCCGCATGGAGCGCGGGTTTTTCCACCATTCGCGGTGTGCCATCGGAAGTCGTGCTGAATGAGGAGGACGGCATGAAGTCCCCGTGCGCAGTAACCCTGCACAACGCGGTCACTGGTGAAATCGCTGCAAGCCTCCATCCCAACCGCCCGCAGATCCCCTTCACGCTTGGTTTCTGTTTGGCAGTATTCCTGCGCCGGGCCTTTTCGCGTCCTTTGCGCAAGGGTGGGCGCGGAGGCTCAGTTGCGCATCCCCCCTTCCACCGTGGATACTGATGCCAGTCCATCATGAATACCAACCTCTCTTCCTCCGCTCCGTCTCAACTGGAAACCGAATGCCTCGTCGTGGTGGTGCTCGACCGGGGCGAAAAAGATAAGCCCGCGCCCTCCGTCGAGTGCGCCGATGCCGCCGCGCGCGAAGCTGCCAAGGAGGTGATGGCAAGCGGCGAAGTCACCGCCAAGACGTTCGAAACCACCCTGCTGCACCGCCCCACAGGATTGAAAGCAAAACGCCTGCTCCTCGTGGGCGGCGGCAAAGCCAAGACTTTTTCCACCGCGGAACTGCGCCAGCTCGCCGGCACGGCCGTGCGCATGCTGAAAGGAAAAAGCATCCGCAGCTTTGCTTTTGCCATGCCCGAGAACGGCATCGCCGCAACCGAGGGTGTGCGGGCCATTGTGGAAGGCGCCTTCGTAGGCAACTTCGATCCCGGCTACTACAAGAGCGACCGTAAGGACAACGACCAGAAGATCGACGACGTCACCATCGTGGCGAAGGGTGGTCAGAAGTCTTCGGAATTGGAATTGGAAGCCGCCATGCAGTCTGCACGCATCGTCGCCGAGTCGCAGAACTTCATCCGCGACCTGGCCAACGAGCCCTCGAACCGCATGACGCCAACCATACTGGCCGAGCGCGCCAAGAAAATGGCTGCCGAAGTCGGCCTGAAATGCGAAGTCCACGACGGCGACAAGATCAGGCAACTCAAGATGGGCGCCTTCTGGGGAGTGGCTCAAGGATCCGACGAACCCCCCGCGCTGATCGTGTTGCGCTATGAACCCGAGGGCGCGGCGAAAGATGTTCACCTCGGTCTGGTCGGCAAAGGCGTCACCTTCGACAGCGGCGGCATCTCCATCAAGCCCGCCGACGGCATGGAGAAAATGAAGTACGACATGGCAGGAGCCGCCACCATGATCGGCGTCATGCGCGCCATCGCTCTGCTTAAGCCCAAAGTCAAAGTCACCGCCATCATTTGCGCCACCGAAAACATGCCCTCCGGCAAGGCGCAAAAGCCCGGAGACGTGCAGATTGCCATGTCCGGCAAATCCATCGAAATCATCAACACCGACGCCGAAGGCCGCCTCATCCTCGCCGACGGCCTCTGCTACGCCCGCCAACTCGGCTGCACCCATTTAGTCGACGCCGCCACCCTGACCGGCGCGGTCGTGGTCGCCCTCGGCTACGTAAACGCCGGAATCTTCGCCAGCGACGACCAGATGTATGAGCGCTTTGCCAAAGCCAACCAGCAAGCGGGCGAGAAGATGTGGCGCCTTCCCCTCGACGACGAATACAAAGAGATCATCAAATCGAACATCGCCGACATGGTGAATTCCGGCGGACGCTGGGGCGGAGCCATCTCCGCCGCCATGTTCCTAAAAGAATTTGCCGAAGACACGCCCTGGATCCACCTCGACATCGCCGGTACCGCCTGGATGGAAGAGCAGAAGCCATGGATCGCTAAAGGCCCGTCGGGAATCGCCCTGCGCAGCTTGGTGGAATTTGTAAAGGGATGGGGCGCGTAAGGTCAGCCCCGGGGTGGACAAATAATCGGAATCACATCTCGCCGGTTCCGCCGATAGACACGGAAATCGCCCTTATCCACCGTTAGCACAGGCAAATGTTCGTTTAATTCACTCATTCGAATGAGGCACAAGTCCGCCAGATCGGGTGCGCGGTCTCGATAACGCTCGGCCAGCGCCTGAACCTCTTCAATGTTTTCAGCCAGGTCAAACGCAATCCTAAGAAATCCGTCCTGCAATAACGCGAGCACTCTACTCGCCGATTCAACCTGGAACGCGGTTTCGGCAAGCACTGCTTCACAGGTGAGAAACGGGTCTGAAACCGCGCGCCCAATCTCACTGGCCCAATCGTGATACCGGTCGTCGTAGTTCAGAAACGCCACTATGAAGCCAGTATCCGCGATGGCCCTCATTTCCTTGAAAATCCTTTCCGCGACGAAAGATCGGCAGGCCCATGGATCGAACCGCAATGACGCATGAAGGGCTTGTCACCGTTTTCCCGCTTCGCACGCTCCAGTTCCTCGCGCACCAACCGGCTGACCGGCACTCCTGTCTTACGGGCGGTCCTTTTCAACCAAGCGGCCAGTTCCTTTGTAAGACGAACTGTAATCGTGTCACTCATTATGACACTATTGTAATACATTTATGCCAAATGTCTTACACTCAGATGGAACAGTGTGATCGTTTAATCGAGCTTATCCGCAACTTTTGCTAGTTCGGTCCCAGTCTTTAGGTTTTCGTGGCGATGGCGAGCAAGATCGTCGCGTCCTTCCGTGAGGGGCGGAGCCAGATGGTGTCCCCACCGGATGAAAGGCCTTTCGATCAAGCGATAACTCAGCCACGCGCAAAGGGAGATCATAGCCAGGCTAAGCGGGGGTTTTTGAAGAATCGAAAACCCCGATCCGCCTGCTGGAACCGAGAAAAGCTGTTGCCACAGGTACAGGCTGTAGGATAGCCGCCCAATCCATTTCATTGCTGCGGTATTCCAGCAGGGTCGTGATGAACGTCTTCGGTCCGTACACGGTGCCCACCACCACGAAAGGCAAAAGCGCCGACTCGAACAAAGAGTAGCTTCGCGCCTGCCGGGACAGGTAGAACAGTTGGGACGCGACATAGCACCCCACACCCAACCACCACATCCACGGTTTGAGGCGCTGAGAAAACGCGGCGCGAACCGCATCGTCGTCCAGAATCAAAGCCGCCACACAGCCCAGCAGCAGCGCGTCCAGCCGGATGTCCGTGCGGGTACCGAACAGCAACCCCGGAATCCATCGATCGAACCAATGGTGATGCAGATCCAAGGTTCGCCACACCGCAACCGAAATCGCCAGCGACAAGGCGAACCATCGCGCTCGCTTCTTTCCCAAAAATACGAGCGCAGCCGGCCAGAGGAAATAGAAATGCTCTTCGACGGCCAGCGACCAGTAGTGAACCGTGTACCCGCCCCATCCCCGGCTGATCCAGTCTCCCGGCAGGTAGTTACGGAAGAAGAGTACGGAACTCCACCACTCCCCGGGGCTGACGACGATGAGGCCACATAGCGAAAGAGCCCCAATCGCGAACAGGTAAAACAGCGCGGGCGGAAGAATCCGGCAGGCCCTCCGAATGTAAAAACCGCGAAGGCTGATCTGACCGAAAGCCCGCTCTTCTTCCAGCAAACGAGAGCAAATCAGGAAGCCACTGATGGCAAAGAACAGGCTCACGCCGTTCGGCCCAATATGCGTAAAGCTCACCAGCTTTGGATACTGCCGCAGCGGTGAATACTCCACGGTATGATCGAGCAGCACCGCCACAATCGCGATCGCTCGCCAACCATCTAAAGTCGGCAAATATCCCGTCTTGTGGACGCTGGCCATAGCTCGTTCACTTAGGGTAAATATGGAGAGGGCGGTGATCAATGGCGATGTAGGCCCATTGGACACGCCGACGACAATTCGCCTATCACTCAGCTCTGAATTGATCGAGGAATGGATCTTCCGCAGAAAATCCGCAGCCTGCCCACTTCCCCCGGCGTCTACCTCTACAAAAACGCCGAAGGCGAAGTCATTTATGTGGGCAAGGCCAAGAACCTGCGCTCGCGCGTCGGGTCCTACTTCCACGAAGGCCGATGGGAAGACGCGAAAACCGGCACGCTAGTCCGCGAAGCCGTCGACGTCGACTACATCGTCGTAGCCAATAACAAAGAGGCGCTAGCCCTAGAAAATCACCTGATCAAGCAGAAGAAGCCGCGCTTCAATATCCTGCTGCGCGACGACAAAACTTACCCCTACGTGAAGCTAACCCTGGCCGAGCGTTTCCCTCGCGTGTACGTGACCCGCCGCCTGCGCAAGGACGGCAGCGCCTACTACGGCCCCTACTTCCCTGCCAACCTCGCCTATCGCATCGTCGACCTGATTCACCGCCACTTCCTGATCCCGTCGTGCAAGGTGGACCTGACCCGCAATCATCCGCGTCCCTGCCTGCAGTACTACATCAAGCGCTGCCTCGGCCCGTGTGTGAAGGACCTGACCACGCCCGAGATTTACGCCGAAGCGGTGCGTGACGTGAAGTTGTTCCTCGAAGGCCGTCAAACCGACTTAGTCAAGTCTCTGCGCGACCGCATGTCCGAAACCGCCGAAGCGCAGGAGTTCGAGCGCGCCGCCCGCTATCGCGACCTCATCTCCACCGTCGAGCAGTTACAGGAAAAGCAGCGCATAGCCGCCGCCGAAGGCGACGACGCCGACGTCTTCGGCTATCACTACGAAAATCAAATGCTGGCCGTGAACCTATTCCACATGCGAGGAGGAAAAGTCTTAGACCGCCGCGAATTTTTCTGGGAAGACCTCCCCGACTTCGCCGCGCAACCAACCGAACAAAACAATGGAGCGACGGGCGTCCCCACCCGTCCCCCTGCCGATTCCTTCCACCCCGCCGAATTCTTCTCCGCCCTAGTCAAGCAGCTCTACCTGGCGCAGCCCTACGTCCCCCGCAACATCTACGTCCCCGTAGACTTCGAAGACCGAGAAGAATTGGAAGAAGCGCTGAGCGACCAACTAGCCGGAGAGGGCGGACGAGCCACGCGCGTCCACATCACCGTCCCCCAGCGCGGAGACAAGCGCGAGCTCATCGATCTAGCCGGCACCAACGCCAAGCAGTCCTACGACCAGCGTTTCCGAGTCCTGAAGCCCAACGCGCGCGCCATTCAAGAAGCCTTCCAGGATGCGCTAGCCCTACCCGAACGTCCCAAGCGCATCGAGTGTTTTGACATCAGCCACATTCAGGGAGCGGAGACCGTAGCCTCGATGGTGGTGTGGGAAGAAGGCAAGATGAAAAAATCGGACTACCGCAAGTTCATCATCAAGACCGTCGAAGGCGTGGACGACTTCGCCTCCATGCGCGAAGTGGTGACGCGCCGTTACCAGCGTCTGCAGGAAGAAAAAAAGCCCATGCCCAGCCTGGTGCTGATCGATGGCGGTCTGGGACAGCTTCACGCCGCAGCACAAGTCTTCGAAGCCCTCGAAATCATCAACCAACCCCTGGCCGCCATCGCCAAACGCGAAGAAATAATCTATGTGCACGGACAGGAAGACGACCCCGTGGTTCTCGACCATCATTCTCCCGTCTTGCATCTGGTGCAGATGATCCGCGACGAAGCCCATCGCTTCGCCGTGACCTTCCATCGCAAGCGCCGCCAGATCCGCGATCGCGCCACCGAACTGCGAGAGATTCCCGGCGTAGGCGAATCCACCACCCGCCGCCTGCTCGAACATTTCGGCAGCCTGCAAGCCGTGAAGCAAGCCGACGTAGCGGCGCTGTCGGCGGTAGTAACCAAGTCCCAAGCCGAAGCAATCCTCGAACATTTTCGGAAGATCGTGTAGGGACGGGCACCCTCGCCCGTCTGCTCGTGTGGGGACGGGCGCCTCGCCCGTCCAGGCCGAGCGAAGCTCGGCAGCGGCCCGTGGTTACAGCGACTGTCAAGCCCGTGTGCTCCCATGCTTCGTTTTTCGGGTGTGGAATTCGCTACCGGACAAGCGCCAGGTGTCGGCGTACAATTCGAATCGTAGCTCGTGATCGCGATTCGAGCGGGAGGTTCCCATGCCCGTGTACGACTACGTCTGCAACGATTGTCACAAAACCTTCGAAGTAATTCTCACCCTCAAGGAACACGAGGTGGAGACGAAATGCCCCAAGTGCGGCAGCAAGAACGTGGAGCAAGAGGTGACTGCGTTTTTTGCCGTGACCGGGAAGAAGAGTTAGGTCCGGGACGAACCAACCCGTGCCGCGTGGCGAAGGCCGACTCCAGGTGAGACCTGTCAGGGAATGCCCGTGACCTTCGTCGCCCGGAACGACTTCACCACAATCTGATTCGGTCCCATGCCGACGGGGATGATGGTCAAAAAGGAATATTCCGAGAGCTCGAATTTTTTCTTGGGCGTGCGTTTTTGAATGACGACCAGGTCTCCGGAACCGGAGTCGAGTACCAGCAGATAGTTCTGGTTCTGCGAAAGCGCGAGCGCGTCGGGATGTGTCCCTACCGGCAGATATGCGATGACCTTGCCGAGGTCGATATCATAGACCGCGATGTTATTCGATCCGAAGTTAGAGATGTATAAGCGCGAGTTATCGAGCGACACTACGCCGCGCGTGGGCTGTGTGCCAATGAGATAACTTCCCGCTACTTCGTTCCCCGTGGTCTCGATGATGGAGATACTGCCGGCCTCGAAATTGAAAGCGACCAGTTCTCCGCCGTCCGGTTTCAGCGCCAGACTTACCGGAGATTTTCCAACATCGAGAAGCGCCAGCAGCTTGTCGTTCTTCAGGTCAAGGGCGGCAACTTGCCCCGATCCCGAGCAGGAGATGAACGCTTTGCTGGAGTCGGGCAGGATGGCGATGTCCTCAGGATGCATGCAGATGTTGATGGCGGAGCGCACGGCCAGGCGCGCGGCGTCGATGATGGAGACCGAGTTATCGGAGCGATTGGTGACGACGACGGTTGCGCCGTCGGGCGAAACGCGGGCCAGGCCGGGGCTGCCGCCCACACGGAGCGTGGCCGCAACGGCGCGGCGGTCGAGATCAAGAACAGAAACGTTGTCGGAGCCGGAAT
>CAWABC010000057.1:0-40840 GCA_963780105.1 uncultured Acidobacteriaceae bacterium | reverse complement strand
AAAGTTGGTGCTGGGGCTGTGGCTGGCAAGGTGAGTGGGATCGCGAAGAACGTAAAGTGGCTTCGCCCTGGATCCGCGTGCGGGATGACAAGGTCTGCGCGGTGCTGGTAGCGGCGGCGGCATGACGGTGCGCACGGACAGCGGCCAGGCCTCCTTCGCGGACATCTCGGCGCTGACCGCTCTGGCCTATCGGTACGCGTCGGCGGTGGACCAGCGTGATCGCGAGATGCTGCTCAGCGTGTTCCATCCTGACGCCATCCTTCGCGTGATTCGCAGGGGACCCGACGGCCAAGAGCGGATCTCAATTCGGACGGGTCACCGTGAGGTCGGCGAGATCACCAAGCTCATCTCGCGCTACCACCGGACATTCCACTTCGTGGGCAATCACCTCTACGAGTTGAGCGGCGACCACGCCACCGGGGAGGTGTACTGCATGGCGCGCCACCTCACGCTGGACGACCGTGGTGGCACCGATGTCGTGATGTTCATCCGCTACCGCGACCTCTACCGGCGTGGCGCCGACGCCGCGTGGCTGGTGGCCGAGCGCGACGTCCAGGTCGACCTGGAGCGAGGAGCACGTCGGCGTCTCACCCTGGTCGACCAACCCTGCGAGCGCACAATGACCTGCGTCGATGAAGGTGATGATCGTCGGGCGCGGCGGCGCGGATCGCGAGCAGGTTCGCCCACGGCGGCGCGGGCCGGCAGCGAGATGAGACCGTGACCACGCCACTGCAGTTGTTGACGTCGCTGCCCACGTTCGTCGCGCGGGACCCAGGCGACTGGTCCCACCTCACTGAGTTCGCGCGGGCGGCTGACGTCGCGGGCGTTGACCGAATGGTCATGTCCGATCACGTGGTGTTTGGCGAGCATCTCGAGGCCTACGCCAATCCCGCCAACGGCGGGGCGCGCGGAGGCAAGCAGCCAACTGGTCCCGACGGGGCGTGGCTCGATCCCCTCGCCACCATTGCCATCTCTCCGCCGTCACGACGCGGGCGCGATTCGCGACGAACATCCTGATCGCGGCGCTGCGGCGACCGGTGGTGCTGGCCAAGATGGCGGCGACCATCGACGTCCTGTCCCACGGTTGACTGGATCTCGGCGTTGGCGTCGGTTGGCAGCGCGAGGAGTACGAGGCCGCCGGCTTGTCGTTCGACAACCGGGGCCGATTGCTCAATCACACGATTGAGGTCTGCCAGGCGCTCTGGCGTGACCAGACAGTCACCTACACCAGTGACGAACTCGCGTTCAGCGGCATCCACCAGATGCCCAAGCCGAGGCAGTCGGGTGGCGTGCCGATCTGGGTCAGTGGCACGGTGAACAGTCGTTCGATGGACCGACTGGCTCGTTACGGTTCAGGCTGGATTCCGTGGGGCGATGATGCCGCCGACGTCGAGAGTGGCATCGAGCGCATGCGCACGGCGGTGGCGGCCATTGGCCGCGCTCCCGAAGGGATCGGTGTCGTCGGAACGCTGCGATCGGTGCGAAGCGACGACGGGATCCTCGATCTCACGCGGACGATGGAGCCGGTGACCCGCCTGCGCGCGGCCGGTGTCACCGATTGCCGCATCGCCCTCTCGCCGTCAGATCGCCGGGCCGACCTCACGGACTTCCTGGGCGAAGTCGTGTCGGCCTTCCGGTCGGCATCGGCGTAACGGCGCACGACGGCCGGCGGCCGACGCAACCGACGGTCGTTGCCGCGCTCGGGCCGATCGCGCTGATCGTGCCACACACCAGTCCCGATGCGACCTCCGACAGGACGTTGGTACGCGAGAACTCGGCATGGTGCGCGAACCCGGGTCCGTTGCCATGGGTACCGGGGTGCGCTAACGTTCAAGCGCTTGGTTGATTTCGACTCGCTTCCACGTCCGTTTGGGGCCGTTCTCGGCGGACAACAGCTACTGGACGGCTCGGCGGACAATCGATCGGAGAGTGTGGCTGGTCGACGTGCGGCCACTGGATCTTGGGGGATGACATGGCGATAGCAAGGCCGTTGGCCGGAGTGAGAGTCATCGAGAGTTCGATTCTGGGTCCGGCGGAGATGGGTGGACTGCTCGCCGACCTCGGGGCCGACGTGATCAAGGTCGAGCCACCCGGGGGTGACTACGCGCGCAGGATGACCTGGCCGATCATCCGGTCCCAGGACGGCACCGAGGAGCGGTCACTTCTCTTCCTCCATATCAATCGCGGCAAGCGATCGATCGTCATCGACCTTCGTCAACCCGCCGGCGTCGAGGCTTACCTCGATCTGGTTCGTCACGCCGACGTCGTCATCGAGGCGATGCGCCCCGGGGCGCTGGCCAAGCGAGGACTCACGATGGAGCGCCTCCGCGAGGCGAACCCGGCAGTGGTCTTCTGCTCGATCTCTGGCTACGGCGCGACTGGACCTTACCGAAACTTGCCGGCACACGGCATTGCATTCGACACGTGGGCTGGCCAGGTGCCCGTCGAAGTGGACGAGAACGGCTTCAGGGTCATGGGTGAGCACACCAGCGTGGGCATCCACGCCGGACCACTGTACGGTGCACTCGCCATCTTGGCGGCTGTGATCCAGGCGCGCGAGACCGGCGAGGGGTGCGTCATGGAGGTGGCCCAGTCCGACGCGGCGGCGTACTTCGACTGGTACCGCATCGAGACGTGGCGCAGTTACGAACGACCCGAGGACGAGGTATACGGCAACGCCGCCGATAACGGCGAGCGAAGGGCGCCGGGCGTGAGTGGGATGCGGGGCGGCGTCCGTTACCAGATCTACCCGTCGAGCGACGGGTTGGTGCTCTTCATGGCGAGCGAGCAGGAGTTCTGGAAGAACTTCTGCGAGGGCGTTGGTCGGCTCGACCTCTTCGAACGGTGGCCCGGAACGACCTTCGGCGACCATGCCCGGGGCAACATCGAACTGCAGGGAATCCTCACCGGGATCTTCGCCACTCGAACCACGCAACAGTGGATCACCTTCGCGAACGAGCACAACACCACGATCGCGCCGGTGAACACGCCCAAGTCGATTGCGGACGATCCGCAGTTTCAGAACCGGTTCGCCTGGCAGCCGAAGGAACAGGTCGATGCGGACATGCTGGCCTATCCGGTGAAGATCGAGGGCGCCGATCTGCCGGTGCCCGCACGGGCGCCGTCGCCGGGTCAGGACTCGGAGGCGGTGTTGCGCGACGTGGCGGGCTACGACGCGCAGCGCATCGAGACGCTTCGCGCCGAGGGCACGATTGGTTGACCCGTCGGTGGCGCTCGTCGGCTACCGGTGGTCGACCTGGGGCCCCTGCGTTGACCGGCGCGCGACGGCTGCGGCGGTTCGGTTCGCCGGACGTGTCGCAGTATGGTGAGGTCTTCGAAGTGGCCGGTCCGTGACGTGGTCGGCCACTGGGGCCATGAAAGGGATGAGACGACGCATGGTTGAGATTCGCTTCGACGACTACGAGGGCCTGAACGGCCACATAGGGGAGTTCAGCGACTGGAGCGAGCCGTTCACGCTCACCCAAGAGATGATCAATCAGTTCGCCGAGTTGACCGGCGACCATCAATGGATCCACGTCGATGTCGAGCGAGCGCGCCAGGAGAGCCCGTTCGGCGGCCCGATAGCGCACGGATTCCTCACGCTGAGTCTGATCCCGCACTTGGTGCCGGCCAGTGAACTGCGGATTGTCGGATTCGCGAGTGCTGCCAACTACGGGGCGGAGAAGTTGCGGTTCATTGCACCCGTGCCCGCCGGCTCCGCAATTCATGCGAGGAACCGAGTGGTTCGGGTCGAGGCCAAGCCGCGGGGCACGCTGATCACTCGGGAGATCGAAATTGGCGTGGTCGGTGACGACCGGCCGGCGGTGCTGTACGCCATGCAAGTGCTCTACATGTGACCGGCCCGCATCTTGGCGCCGGGTTCTTCGTCAGCGCGCCCGTGTGAGGTCGCGAGCTCGTTCGGTCAGGGAACGTTTGTCGACCTTGCCGACGGACGTGAGTGGCAGTTCGGTCACGAGTTCCAGAATGTCGGGAGCCTTGTAGTTGGCAATCGACTTCTGGGTCCACTCGCGGATCTGCACCAGCGTGGGTTCGTCTTCGCCCTTGGTGGGAACGACGAAGGCGACGCCGACCTGCCCGAGCACGGGGTCGGCCTTGGCGACGATCGCCACCTGGGACACAGACGGGTGGCCGGACACCACTCGCTCGACCTCGGCCGGGTACACGTTGTACCCGCCGCGCAGGTACATCTCGGTCCGCGTGTAGAGGCTGTACGTCTGCTCCACCCACTCCCGTGGATCCAGCTTCGATTCGTCGATGGGCTCCTGGCGCACGATGGCGTCGAAATAGAAACCATCCTTCGGCATCCTCCCGGACGGAGGAGCCGAGCGGTCTCCCTTCGGGTACTGGACGATGTCCCCGTTGGGGAGAACGTCGAACTCGAAGTGCCCCGAGATCTGCGTCACTCCGCACACCGCCGCGCTGACCGACAAATTATGGGAGCGGCACTACGCGTTGTTTTCGGAGAATCTGCGGCGCTACTTGAATGGGCAGCAACTCCTGGCGGTGGTGGATAAGTGGAAGGGGTATTAGTAAGTCGGATCAGTTTCGCAATCCCATAAAGTTGTGTTAGACAGTTTAAGACGCGTGGAGTCTAATGCTGGCCATGCAAACCCTCGGGATAGCCGACTCCACGCCGCGTGGCGAAAGCCGCCTCAAAAGCCTTTTTTGGCCATCGATTGAAAGCGTCGTCGATGTCGACTATCTCGCCGTCCAAGGCTATTGGGTGTGTATGTTGGTGGCGGCCTTGTCATTTGTTTTCATGTTTACGGCAGGTCAGCCGATTTGGGCGGTGATTGCGTTTCTGCTATTCCATCTAGGAGGCGTCGGCGTTCGGGAGCATAGCCGCTTCGCTGCGACGATTGTCTTCGTGTATTATGTAATTAACGTACCGATGCCCCTCAAGTTGCTGTTGGCCTCACCTGGAGGCACCGTGCTCCGTGTGATCATTACGGCTCTGCTGCTTTCGAATCTTCGCGCAACCTGGATCGCGACGCGCTGGCAAACCGGATCGGATGTGGGTGCGTTGCCTGTGCGTCTTGACGATACCTGGATGGATAAGTTAGCCAACAAATGGCCGGCCTGGCTTTGGTCCAAGATTCGAGTTGTGTATTACATCTTTTCTATAGGTCTATTGCTATTGTTTGGCCTTGGTCTGGTGGCGATCGCTTTTCGCAGCAGTCGTTGATGACAGTCCGACACGGTTCTATCGCGTGTCTACCCCAAACCCCAAAATCGCATTCACTTCGACCGGCTCATTTCCTCGAAACGCCGGACGGAATTTCCAACTGTGCAGAGCGGCCAGAATCCTTGAGGTCGTTTCGGCGGCACCGGCATCGAGCACCTTTATGTCTTTTAGAACTCCCGCGCGGTCGAGGGTGCAGACGAAGACGACGTGGGTTGGCCGCAGCCCAGCGGGAAGATCTTTGCGCATGGGTTCCGGGGCGCTGAGAGCTTCGGACGACGGATGCGTTGCCGACGCTGCGTCGGCGTACTGCATCACCGCCGTGCCGAGCGAGGTCTCGATGTAGATGGAGTAATTGCGGTCGCCTTTCAGAACATCGTAGTAGCCAAACACGCCGCCGGAGCGAGGGGTCGCCTCGATCGTGATTCCCGATCCTTTGTGTGCGCTGGTGGAAGAGCGGCCGGGGCCGGTCGCTGACGCGCCGCCGGGAGATCCGAAACTGGGCAGGTTGATGGTGGTCGTGCCGCCTTGCACGGAAACGCCTGGTACGGCGGGCGTGCCGCTGGTGCCGCTGCCCGCGCCGCCGGGTCCGGGATACGGCGAAATCCCGCCGCGGGCGTTGGGATCGGATCCGCGTCCTGCGCCTTCTCTGCCCGCTCCTGACCCTTCTCCTTGCAATCCGCTTCCGGAGCCGTTGCCTTTGCCGATGCCCGCTCCGCCGCCGCTTCCACCGAGGCCGCTTTTGGCTGTGCCACTGGGTGACATTGCGAGCGCTCCGCCGCCGGTCGCATTCGGCAGTCCAGCTTTGGTTCCCGGCTGGCTGGAGAGCACGACTCCGGAGCCGGCGGCGTTCCCTCCGGCCTTACTCGGTGGAACTACGGAAGAACCCAGGTCGAGCGGACCTCCGGCGCCGATTCCCTTGTTGCCGCGTCCGCTGCCGGAGAGGGCTTTGCCTCCGCCCAGTCCGGGCGGAGGTGGTACGACGTTGGCGGAGCCCAGAAGCGAACCTGCCGATTGACCGGAGCGTCCGCCGCTGGTCCCTCTCTGAGAACCCGCTCCTCCAATGCTGGCTGGAGGCGGCACAACCTGTGGCGTGATCGTGGCCGCGCCCGATCTTGCGAGTGAACCTCCACCGGACGCGCTGGGCGGCGGGGGCACGGGTTTCGCGCGCAAGTCGCCAGTGTTGGAGCTTCCCCAGCTGTTGAGGTCGCGGCTTACCTGCGACGGCGGCGGCGCGATAACGGCCGGAGCCGGCAGCGTCAGCTTAGATGCGGACGACACTTCGCGCTGGGGTGCGGAAACCGGCGGCGCAACCACGTCGACGGTTTGCGCTAGTGGCACGCGGGAACTAGCTAAGTCGCGCTGCTCGTCTCGCGGAGCCGGCGCGATAACGGTTGATGCGAGCGGGTTTGCGCTGCGCATCTTGTCTCGCGAGACATTCGGCGCGGGCGGAACGACCGACGTGCTCAGACTTGGCGAAGTGCGCGTGCTGGCGTGAGAGACTTCGGGCGCGGGAGGGACGACGTTGGTCGTCAGGGCGTTTGGGGTGCGCCTTGCCGATGAGTTCAACTCGGGCGCGGGCTGCACAACGCTCATTGCAGGCAGAGTTGGTGCGATCAGAGTGGAACGCAATCCTTCGGCGGGCGGTGGTCCGGGATTCGCTTTGAAGGCGAGCAGGTTGGCGACGGCGGAATCGGAATGAGGCAGGTTGATCTTGGGAGCATCCACAACTTTCTCACGGGGCTTGTCGCCGCGCGCCACGCGGATGGTCTGGGTGCGATGGTGGGCTTGCTGTCCGCCGGCGCGTCCCGACTTGCCGGCCTCGGCGCCGCCTCGGTCCTGGGTTTGCGGCAGTTCGTCGGCGGAGTAGTAGATGACGTCCCATTGCGGACGGGTTGGAGGAGCCGGAATCTGAAGACTCGCAAAACGTTCGGGGAGCACGACGACCGCGATCAGCAGCAGGCACTCCAGCAGCCAGCTGGCGAACATGCCGCGATACGGGAAGATGCCGATGGGCGCTTCTCCGGCTAAGGCCTTCGGAGGGCGGGCGAGCGCCGGGCGCAAAGCGGACTTGAACTCTTCCCATCGCGACGACCATTCCACCAGCAGGCGCGGCGGTTCGGGCCACTGGGTGTCGACTTCGGGAATGGTGGTGACGACTTCAGACATTGTTTCGGATTATTTCTGGGGGATTCGTACTAGTGTAGTGGATGCTCTGACTATCGTGGTGACTTCGGCGTTTTTGTGCCTTTTTTCTCTCGGACAACCAGGAACGGAGTTTCTCGGAGGATTTGAGGCGAGGTGTTTGCCGTGGGTACCCCCTCCCCCCTATCTCCCGGTCTATTGGAATCATTGACTTAGAGATAATTTCCCGCCAAAGTCTTCAATAATAATGACTTATAGTTAAAGTCTTCAAAAATAAAGAGTTAGCTCTGTTGTCGGACAATTCGGCACGTTCTCACCGGCACCCGCCACGGGAAATCAATCACTTAGCAGCGGTCTTTTCGTGCGAGTTACCAGTTCGCTTTTAAAGTATTCAAAGAAATGGAGTTATTCGCGAGAGGCCCGCTAGACGGATCAACGAGGTGGGGCCACTGAAACAACAATGACCGATTACAGCTCAGATTCGTTGTCAAGGAGCAGGTGGGGCTGAGGCAAATGCTTGTTTGCTATGAATCTATTTTAACAGGGGAGTCAAGGGCGTTTTGCGGGGAAACCATTTACGGGAAGAGTTCTAACAGGCTTGCGAGAAAGGTATCTTCCGCGCCGCAGGCCACTTCTCGAAAAGCGCGAGAAGTGGCGCACCCCCAGTTATTTCGGTCGACGTTTCAAAGGCCAACCCCGTTATACTTCCCACGTAATGTGGCCCACCCGCCAGAAAAACTACCTCGGTCATTATGACCGGGGTTGAGAGTCGCTACTTTCTACGAATTAACGGGCGTCCTCCCATCGGTCGCACGCCCTGGTGCGTGTCGTCATTCACGCCGGATTCGGGTGGTTGTTTCTCGCTATATCCCAACTGCGCCATGAACATCTCTTGTATCTTGCCAATCTTAGTTCCACCGATAAAGATTCCGAAATATGGCGCGAGGAATATAGGCCAGAGCAAGGCAACTACAGCCGAGATGTAATTTTGTTGAATTAATAAATAAATTACCGCCGCTGGGACAGTGATCCATTTCAGGAGGACGAAGAAAACCCCGAATCTTGCCATAGCTACATTGACATATCTGTATCGGACGAAAGACCACGGTATAGTCAAAATAATAAATACGCCGATGACCTCCCACCATCCAAAAAATATTAGGAGCACAGGTACAATCGGCTGGCTCAAAAAAGCTGGCCATATTCCCCACTCAATCGCTCGCAACATAGACCATTGCAAGTTCTCTTGGTCGCTATATCCATGGTTCCACGCCATAGAATTTTTGAAGATGGGTATTTAACATCAGATGCGATTCGGGCACCCCAAAACAACCAGAGCATAGGGGGCTGGCCCACCCTTCCCCCGCCCTGTCCTTCTTTCCCACAATGAAACGTGGGTGCCCCATCCTTGCGTTTTTTGCAAGGGTGGGCCGCGATGCCGCTGATAGCATAATGCTTGTCATGCCTCGTGGCCTGCATCGTTACTACGGTGCCCATCACCTGCACTTTATCACGTGTTCTTGCTATCGCCGCCTGCCTCTTTTACGCTCCGCACGGAGCTGCGACCGCTTCCTCTCCGTACTCGAACAAACGCGCAAACGCTACCGCTTTGTGGTGGTGGGATATGTGGTGATGCCGGAACATATCCACCTCCTGCTGAGCGAACCGGAAGTCGGGACTCCCTCGACGGTGATGCAAGTGTTGAAACAGCGCACGGCTCGAGCTTTGCTACCGAAATTTAAACCGCGCGATCCGCGCCAAGCCATGTTGTTTGGGGAGACTCTTGAGCGTGCGCCGTTCTGGCAGACCCGCTTCTATGACTTCACGGTTTGGACGGAGAAGAAGCGCGTAGAGAAACTGCGGTATATGCACCGCAATCCGGTAAAGCGAGGCCTGGCAGCGACGCCGGAAGAATGGCGCTGGAGCAGTTATCGCTTCTATCTTCGGGACGAGTCGGGACCGGTGGGCGTGAATGAGGGTTGGGGAAGGATTTCGTTTCGGGCGGGCGCGGCATGAAAGGGGAAGCTGATGGTGGGGGCTGGCCCGCCCTTTTCCCTCATCTCAGCTCCGCGGGTGCCCCGTCCTTGTGTCTGCGTTCTTTGCAGACACAGGGCGGGGATTTTGACTTCCTATCCTCCCCAAGACCCCATACGTTGATCGTCAAAGTCAAAGTCCCCGCCCTGTCGCCAAGAACTCGACAAGGACGGGGCACCCGCATCATTTTGGTGGTGTAGGGGTCCTTCGACTCCGCAGGCCGATTCGCTTCGCGTATCGGTCTGCTCCGCTCAGGATGACTCGGTGAAGGATTTGCAAGGTGCCCCAGGTTCGCGCCCGTCCTTTGGGCGCTAACCTGGGCGACGGTACCCACTATCGTGTACTCCCAGATTTACTGCGCAGCGTAAGTTTGGCTCATGCCTCGCGGTCTCCGGCGCTTTCACGAATCCGGGCAATCCCATTTTGTAACGTTCAGTTGCTACCAGCGGGTGGGCCACTTTAGCGGGGAAGTCTAGCGCGGGAGTGTCTCTTAACATTGACCGAAATCACTGGTGGTGCGCCACTTCTCACGCTTCTTGAGAAGTGGCTCGCCGAAGTGCTGGCATGGTGAGACTCCGCTTTACGAGTCTGTTACGAAAATCGTGCCGTCCGCTAAAGCGGACTCGATTCGTTCCACTTTTGGTGTTCCCGTCACTGCCGTGCCGGGCTATCACATGCCGCCGCTCCGCGGCTGGGGCGGAGCTTCTCCCACCGTCTCGGTATCCCATCGAGTTTCGTAACAGACTCTTACGCGGGCGGAGGTCAGGTCTTTATTTTACGCACGCTCATTTGGGGTGCACGCGGCGTGAAAGGCAAGGGCCCATTGTGCGATCGGTCTGGCTCCCACCCTTGCGCAAAGAACGCGCAAGGATGGGGCACCCCCGGCTCTGGTTGGGCAGGCGGCAAAGCATCGGCCACTCCCCCAATATGTAATCTGAACGACCGATACCTGCGGACAAGAGTGTCCGCGCTACACAAGCAAAAAGCCCCGCTCTCGCGAGCAGGGCCTTGGTCTTGCTGTCGGCGTTTCGCGGGCGAGGGCGCCCGCGCCACACGTTCTTAGTACATTCCGTCCATGCCGCCGCCGTGGCCGCCGCCCATCGGAGCATTCTTCTTCTCTTCCGGGATCTCCGCTACCAGGGCTTCGGTGGTCAGCATCAGCGCCGCGATCGAGCCGGCGTTGGTCAGTGCGGTGCGCACCACCTTCGTCGGATCGAGCACTCCCGCCTTCACCAGGTCTTCGTACTCGCTGGTCAGAGCGTTGAAGCCATAGTTGTTGTCCTTGGAATCGGTGACCTTGCCGAGAACGATGGCGCCTTCTTCGCCGGCGTTTTCGGCGATCTGGCGCAAGGGCTCGACTAGTGCGCGCTTCACGATGTTGACACCGATCTGCTCGTCACCTTCCAGCTTCAGCTTGTCGAGAGCTGCCACGCAACGCGCCAGGGCCACGCCGCCGCCGGGGACAATACCTTCCTCGACCGCTGCACGCGTCGCGTGCATGGCGTCTTCCACACGCGCTTTCTTCTCTTTCATTTCGGTTTCGGTCGCGGCTCCTACTTTAATTACTGCCACGCCGCCTACCAACTTCGCCAGCCGCTCCTGCAATTTCTCGCGGTCGTAGTCGCTGGTGGTTTTGTCGATCTGGCTGCGAATCTCTTTCACGCGGCCTTGCACATCTCCCGGCTTGCCTTTGCCTTCGACGATCGTGGTGTTGTCTTTGTCGATGGTGATTTTCTTGGCTTGTCCTAGATCGGCCAGCGTCACGTTCTCCAGCTTGATTCCGAGATCTTCGGTGATGGCTTTGCCGCCGGTCAACGTCGCGATGTCCTGCAGCATGGCCTTGCGGCGATCGCCGAAGCCCGGAGCCTTGACGGCCGAGACTTGCAGCGTGCCACGCAGCTTGTTGACTACCAGAGTCGCTAGCGCTTCGCCTTCCACGTCCTCAGCAATGATGAGGAGCGGCTTGCCGCCCTTGGCGATCTGCTCCAGCAGCGGCAGCAGGTCTTTCATGTTGCTGATCTTCTTTTCGTGGATCAGGATGTAGGCGTTCTCCTGCACCGACTCCATGCGCTCCGGATCGGTGACGAAGTAGGGAGACAGGTAGCCGCGATCGAACTGCATGCCTTCGACCACGTCCAGCTGTGTCTCTAGAGTCTTCGACTCTTCCACCGTGATGACGCCATCCTTGCCGACTTTCTTCATCGCTTCGGCAATGATCTTCCCGATGGTCTCGTCGTTGTTCGCCGAGATGGTGCCCACTTGGGCAATCATTTCGCCAGTGACGGGCTTGCTCAGTTTGTCGAGCTCGCCTTTTTCGTGGTTGCCTTCTTTGTCGAGTTTGCCGGTGATGAGGGTGACGGCCTTCTCGATGCCGCGCTTCATCGCCATCGGATTGGCGCCAGCGGCAACGGTTTTCACGCCTTCGCGATAAATTGCCTGGGCAAGAACGGTCGCGGTGGTGGTGCCGTCGCCGGCTACGTCGCTGGTTTTGCTGGCGACTTCGCGGACCATCTGGGCTCCCATGTTCTCGAGCCCGTCTTTCAATTCGATTTCCTTGGCTACGGTTACGCCGTCCTTGGTGATGGTGGGCGAACCGAATTTCTTTTCGATGACTACGTTGCGGCCCTTGGGGCCCAGAGTAACCTTCACAGCGTCAGCCAGCAGGTTGACGCCGCGGAGAATGGCCTGGCGGGACTCTTCTCCGTGAACAATTTGCTTTGCCATAACTGTTTGCTCCTTAAGATGTGTGCAGGCCGAGCCTGCGGGACTTTTGCTGCTAGCTTCTAGCTACTAGCAATCTGTTACTGAATCCTGGAACGGCAGCGGCAGACTTGAAGAAAGCAGGTCCTTCGCTTCGCTCAGGATGACAGGTCATTTCAAGATGACAAGTCATTTCAGGATGACAGGTCATTTCAGGATGACAGGTCACTTGCTATTTGCGGGAACCAGCGGTTTCCTTCTTGGCTGCGCCCGAGGTCGCGCCGGTGAGAACGCCGAGTACTTCTTCTTCGCGCATGATGATGAAGTCTTCTCCATCGATCTTGATCTCGGTGCCGGAATACTTGCCAAACAGAATGCGGTCGCCTGCCTTCACATCGAGCGGACGGACCTTGCCTTCTTCGCTGATCTTGCCTTTGCCAGCGGAGATGACTTCTCCCTCCTGCGGCTTGTCTTTCGCGGAGTCGGGAATAATGATCCCGCCGCGGGTGGTATCGGCTTCTTCTACCCGACGGACCAGGATGCGGTCATGCAGCGGGGTGAATTTATTTGCCATGGTTGCGTACTCCTTTCAAGAGTGGTTGATTAGGTTGATTCGAATTCAAGAATTGCCCCAGAACCGGGACTGTTAGCACTTGATGCCCACGAGTGCTAATTATAGGAATGTGAGTGGGTGGTTGTCAAGCGGGCGTCGTTACTCTACTCAAGTCCAATATAATCAACATATTAGCGTACAATGATGTCACTTTAACGAAGCGGGAGCCGCGTCACGTCACCTCCGCGTGGACACCCGATTCGTGTCAGGGTACCGCAAGTCCCGCGAAATGAGCCGCCCTTTCAGGGGCGGGTGCCCCGCCCTTGGCGTTCTTTACCAAGGGTGAGATTTCACAGGCCTCGTCGCGTGTGGGCCCCCACATCCCAAAAGGCAGCGGGGGTCGGCGCCTCAGCCCCCAGTTCGGGCGCGAAATCAGGCTTTGGCGGCCGCCCTGCTCCCGTGCAGAACCCCTCCAGAAATCTGACGTTGCGAGAAGCACTGACCAGAAGAGTGTGTCGGGCGTATACTGCGCGGCTCGGGGCTTAGTTGAACTTGTTACAGATCCCTAACAAGCTTTCGTAAGATCGAGGTTATCCATGGCGACAAACGGCGTATCAACCGGCCGGGTTTTCTTCAGTGCAACCACTGTTTGGACGCTGGCTCTCTTAACCCTACTTTGCATTTTCTCCATGTCGTTGCGCGCCCAGACGGCCAACTTAGTAACTGTTCCGGTAGATCCCGCAATCCGCGTTGTGTTACGGGGCCAGCACGCTCCGTGGGCGCTGCCGCAAAATATTCAGGGCCCGATACCAGGCGACACTATGCTCCAGCACTTGACCTTGGTTCTGAAGCGTTCGCCGCAGCGGCAGAAAGCCTTCGAGCAGTTCCTGCAACAGTTGCAGGATCCCGCTTCTCCCAATTACCATCGCTGGCTTACGCCGGCTCAAGTCGGGAAAAGATTCGGCGCCTCCGAGCACGATATCGGTGCGATTTCAGCGTGGCTCCGCAGCCAGGGCTTAAGCGTGAACTCCGTCGCTAACAGCCGCATGATGATCGACTTCAGCGGCACTGCTGCGCTTGTCGGCGCTGCCTTCGCCACCCAGATGCACTACTACGTCGTAAATGGCGAGCAGCGCATGGCGACTGCGGACGATCCCCAGATTCCAGCGGCGTTGTCCGGAGTCATTCAGTCCGTCAGCGGCCTAAATACCGTTAATGACCACCCCTACCACGGCGCGGAGCAGGCGGAGGTACCGGCGGACGGCTCGGACTTGCCCGCGCTTTCGATTTGCAATGCCGGCACTTGCACGAACTTTGTCACGCCGGGCGATTTCTTCATTATCTATGACCTAAGTGGTGCCTGGAACTTTGATCTTCTTGGCGGAGGACAGACAATTGCCATCATAGGACGCGCGAAGGTCTACAACCTTGACATCGAAAATTTTCAGACTTTGAGCGGATTGGCGGAGCAAGATCCGACGGTGATCGTGCCGCCCAATGGATTGGACCCGGGAGCACCCGCAGGTACCGGTACGGCAACCGGCGACCAGGTCGAGGCCACTCTCGACGTTATGCGCGCTGGCAGCGTCGCGCCCGCTGCCACCATTGATCTGGTGGTCAGCGCTGACGACAATGGTGTCAGCGGACTTCGCTTAGCTGCCCAGTACGTCGTCGATACCAACCCCGTTCCCGCCCATATCATGAACATCAGCTTCGGAGCCTGCGAAACCGACCGGACGCAAGCCGATGTACAGTTCTGGGACAATTTATTCAGCCAGGGAGCGGCCGAAGGCATCTCTACGTTTGTTGCATCGGGTGACGCGGGCGCCGCAGGCTGCGATGAATACTTTCACACCCCGCCTCAAACACAGGTCACGAGCCCGAATTATATTTGCTCGTCGAGTTACTCCACCTGTGTAGGAGGAACTGAGTTTGCCGATACCGCCGACCCCAGTCTCTATTGGAGCCAAACGACTGGCGCCAACCTCGCATCTGCATTGCGGTACATTCCTGAAGGCGGATGGAATGAACCATTAAATAGTCAGGGCGGCACGCAAGCGGCTTCATCCGGGGGCGGATTCAGTTCTTACATTGCGACCCCTACCTGGCAAATAGGCGCCGGAGTTCCGGGCACGCAGGGCCGCTACACACCGGACGTTGCGTTTACCTCTTCCGGGCATGATGGCTACTTCGGATGTCTGGCCGCATCCGGGGGCACGCACCCCGGTGATTGCGTAGTGCGCAACGACAGCTTCTATTTCGAATATTTCTTTGGAACCTCCGCCGCAGCGCCCGATATGGCGGGCATTACCGCCCTGCTCAATCAGAAGTTCCAATCGCCGCAGGGAGAAATCAACCAACGCCTTTACTATCTCGCAGCCAGCCCCGCTTTGAAGGTCTTTAATGATGTCACGGTGGACACGAGCGGAGTCAGCGGATGCGCCGTCACCACCCCCAGCATGTGCAATAACAGCACGCCCTCGCCCACCGGCCTGACCGGCGGCCTCTCCGGCTATCTCGTGACCCCTGGGTTTGATGAAGTTACCGGGTTGGGTTCGATCGACGTCTCCAATTTGCTCGCCAACTGGTATGCGGGTTTTCCGGCTACCACCTCCGTTGTTACTTCCAGCGTGAACCCGGCGTTTCAGGGCGAGGCTGTGACCTTTACCGCAACTATTGCTACCGCCGGCACAAATCCGCCGACCGGTAAAGTAACCTTCTTTAATGCCTACTACGCCTTCCCATTCGGAGCGATCGGTACAGCCGTCCTCAGCACGGTGAACGGATCCCAAGTGGCGACCTTTACGACCTCTACGCTCCCTGTCGGCTCTTACGCTGTCACCGCTTTCTACAGCGGAGACGCGAACAACGCCGATAGCACATCGCCAGAACTGGTGCAGAACATCATTGCGCCCACATTTACCTGGACCGCCAACGGCAGCACCGCCGGCAGCGTACTCTCCGGACAATCCGCCGTCTACAACTTCAACGCTGCACCAACCGGGATCAACACTTTCACGGAAAATGTGACCTTCAGTTGTACCCCGATAACGACCATCACCTGCAATTTCAATCCAGCGCAGATCGCCGCCGGTTCCGGCAGTATGCAGGTTCAACTAATCATCACAACCGCTGGCCCCAACGCGCCGGCGGGGAATAATAAACTCCGGCGCTGGGCCGATCGGCGTTTCCCATGGTTCCCACTCACGTTGCCGCTCGCGGGCATCGTGATGGTCGGCTGCGCGGGACGAAAGATATCAAAACACATCACGGTTGCCGCCCTAGGCGTATCGCTGGTGCTGTTGGGATTACTACTTGCCTGCGGGGGCGGCGGCAATAGCACCCCACCGCCCCCACCGCCCCCACCGCCCATAAGCGTCACCGTAGGTCCGGGAATACCGGCGAATCTCTTCCCCAACGATGCCGCCGACAGTTGGCCACTGCAAACGGCGCAATTTACAGCGACGGTCACGAATACCACCAACAAGGCCGTAACTTGGGCAGTGATAACGCCAAATGGGGGAACGATCGACGCGAATGGCCTTTACACAGCTCCCACGGTGGCCGCCGGTCTTCCGACGAGTGTGAACATCACGGCGACTTCGGTAGCCGACGCGACCAAATACGGGATGGCCATAGAGACGCTGAACGCAGCCACGATCCCCACGCCAACCGGGCAACCCTACACCATCTTCGTGTATGCGTTCGAGGGCAATACAGTGAACAACGTTCCGGTGACGCTGACCGTGCAGTAGGAGATTCTGTTGCCGCGTACCCCACCCTTGGGCGTTCATTGTCAAGGATGGAGTTTGATGGTGCCAGTGTTGCCCAACTGACGGCAGCCTTGCCAGCCCCCCGGCTAGTCTTGGCTGGCCCTGATGGAGTGAATGCTGCAAGCATTGACTTTCAGGCCCGAAATGGAACCGGCCGCAGTGGCAGTCGGCGTGCACTACTCGGTTGTCACCTTCCGCAAGCGGCGATCTGGCCAGCCACGAGTTTCAATTATTAACCGCTTTCAATCGTTGCTCGCCAAACCAGCGCACGCGTTTCTCTGCGAGGAGATGGAGGAGCGCTCATGATGTCCGGCTTGCACTGCGTTGAAAGCTGCCTCACTTGCCATCTGCGTTCGCGCAGTTTTTTCTGCGACCTGTCGCGGGACTCGATCGAGGCATTCAACAAAGTAAAACACGCCGCTGTTTTCCCTGAACATGCCGTGGTTCTGGTCGAGGGACAAAGTCCCTGTGGAATATTCATCCTCTGCCAGGGACGCGCCAAGCTCTCGACCACCTCGCGCGATGGCAAGACATTAATTGTGCGCATCGCGGATGCCGGTGAAATTCTCGGCTTGCACGCAGTGGTTACCGGCGGGCGGTACGAGCTGACGGCTGAAACCATGCAGCCCTGCCAACTGGACTTCGTGGGCCGGGAAGACATGCTTCAGTTCCTCAAAGAGCACGCTGACGCCTGTCTCCACGCCGCCCAGCATCTGGCCCGCGACTGTTCGGATTCCTACGGCGTGGTGCGCACCATCGGATTGTCGCACTCGGTTTCCGAGAGGTTTGCCAGATTCCTGCTGGAAACCGCCGCCGAGGGCGAGGTCAGCAACGGAACCGTGCGCGTCCGGTTGTCGATGACCCATGAGGAAATTTCGCAACTCGTCGGCACCAGCCGCGAAACCATCACCCGCCTGTTGTCCGAGTTCCGGCGAAACGCGATGGCGGAACTGAGAGGCTCGACCTTGATTATCCATAACCACCCGGCCTTGAAGAACATGGTGGGCGCCTAGGCCGGGTTATGCGTTTCTGAGGGTGAGCAGTGCCCTCAGCGGCTAAAGCCGGATTCAAGACAGTGCATTTACCGCAGCGGTGAACCGCTGCGCCACCCAAAATCAACGGCAACAGCGAGTTTTTCCGCAAACTGTGAAAGCCGGGTCCTTCCGAATTCCCCCTTTATCGCCGTCGCCGTGCTCAGTAGCTTGTTTAGGAGATGAGTTCTAAAATAAACGGCTATGAGGAAGCGCGTTTCGATCGTGCTTGCGGTGGTGATCGTGCTTGGGGTAGGCATGATGGGGTTGGCGGAGGCTCAGGAGAATGAAAAGCCGATGTCGGATTTGCGGTTTGTGGTGGTGCGCGATTACAACGGCAAGCCGGTGAGGAATGCGGCGGTGGTGCTGCATCCGGTGAATAAGAAGGGGAACCAGTCGCGCGGCGGGCTGGAGTTGAAGACGGACAACGATGGGCGGACGAATATTGACGGGATACCGTATGGTCCGCTGCGGGTGCAGGTGCTGGTGCCGGGTTTCCAGACGTTTGGGCAAGACTACCAGATCGACAAGCCGGAGATGGAAATTACGGTGAAGTTGAAGCGTCCAGGGGGGCAGTACTCGGTGTATGAGAACCATGGAGACACGAAGAAGACCGACGACAAGAAACCGGCGGAGCCGAAACCCCAGTGATCGGTGGTCAGTGAGCAGTGTTAGTGGTCGGTGATCAGTGGTCGGCGATCGGTTGCGCGATAGCGGAGGTTTGATTGAGATTCGATAGGAAAAGAAACTTCTCGATGGCAATCGCGGTGGTGCTCGTGCTCGGCATGGCTGGGTGGGCGTGGGCCCAGGACGATGAGGGGCCGACTTCGGCTTTGCGGTTTGTGGTGGTGCGCGACTCCGACGGGAAGCCGGTGAGAAATGCGGAAGTGGTGCTGCATCCGGTGAAACGCAAGGGGAAGCAGGGCCAGGGAGAGATCGAACTGAAGACGGACCTGGAGGGCCGGACCAGCGTGGATGGGATTCCGTATGGTCCGCTGCGAGTGCAGGTGCTGGCGCCGCATTTCCAGACTTTTGGGGAAGACTACGAGATCAACAAGCCGGAGTTGGAAATTACGGTGAAGCTAAAGCATCCGGGCGGGCAGTATTCGGTGTATGAGAACCACGGGGACGAGAAGAAGCCGCAGTGAAGCGTCGGTCGCTGGGATCGGAAGAACGAGCGGAAGACGACCGGAAAAGCGAGCGACAAAAATTTACATTTGCGGCAGTGACAGGGAGAGCCCGGTGGCCTACAATCGGCTCCCATGGGATTGCAGGAACTCACTGTCGAGCGCTATGAAGGAGTGGCGGAAGATCAGCGGATTCTGCTGCTGAGCGGCCCGATTACGATCGAAACCGCGCCCCAATTCGAGCGGGCGATGGGCCACGAGAGCGCGGAGACGATGATTCTGGATTTGTCGGATGTCCCTTTCATCGATTCGGTGGGCTTGGGGTCGCTGGTGAAGGCGCACGTCTCCCATCAGAAGACGGGACGATGCCTGGTGCTGACGGGACTGAAACCGCGGGTGCGCAAGGTCATGGAAATCACCAAGGTGAAAGATGTTTTCGTGATGTTTGGCACGACGTGGGAAGCGGTGGAAGCGCTGGCTAACACCGGGACCGCTTAAGTGTGATAGCCAAGACTTGACTTTGCACACAGTGCTGTCGGGTGGGGTCGTTAACTGTGAGCCAGACCTCCGCGGTGAGAGATTTTGAGTGTAATGGCCTGCCTTCGCCAACTGACATCTATCTCGTTCTAGAATTGCCGCCAAGAAGGTGAGCAATGTTCGAGCAAACTGCAGTACCGAAGGCGACCGCTGCTCCGCGTTGGTTGGCAGTCCTGTCAACAGTCATGGGGAGCTTCGGCCTAGGAATCTGGGTTGGCAAGCGCCTGTTAGGCTCAAAACCATTTGATTGGTTTCTTGACATAACGACAGTGCTCTTCATGCTTTTCTGGACGGTTGGGTCTGCGATCCAAGCGGCTAGGAACTCGCCAATGGAGAGGTTGTGAGTCGTAATCGCCTGTCAACGACGGTTGAGCGTGTATTATCTGGCCCATGGTTCGCAGCGTAAGTGCGCTCAAGTTTTTCGGACTTCTCTTAGTCAACATTGTTGTGGCAGTCATGGGGACAGCGATTCTGGATACTGCCATCGGCAAAACGTTTCATGCTGATTCGCTTGGCGCCGTACTTTGGAAGGAATGGAGTCTGAGCGTTGGCTGTGCGGCAGTCATAGGATTCGGGATGTGGCGTACATGGCGAAGCCACATCGCGCACTGGACGTGGGTTCTCCCCACTCTCTGGTTCGGTGTGAAGCTCCTCCTCGCAATTGGGAAAGGTTCGTTGCTGTTTCAGTTCTCTGGGGAAGCGTGCGTCGAGGGGGTTCGCCCAATCGGGTGCATCAACTGGTTTGTGTTCACCATACCTTTTATTCGCAGCGTCTTCTATTCGCTAGGTGCCTACGCTTCATCAGTCCTTCATAATGCTCTGCACCCTCAACATACAGCGGCACCGCCTTCAATCGGCGTCTAACTGTTGTTAGATCCCGATTACACTCAAAATCCCCCAGTCGGATACCAGTCCGTGTCCGCTGCGCGGAGCCTTGCAAAGGTTGTCCGCAAGGTCGAGCTCAAACTATTACAAATAATCTATTCTAAGCATTGCCGCCATTAGCCGTTCGGACGGGGCGGTTTCCTGAATCGAAAACGTTGGCGTGCCATCTAAACGGCATTGCTCGCGCCTTTGCTCTTAAGGGAGGTCTGATTGAGTGTTCATTCGCGAGTTGAGATGCTTTGAGAGAGCGGGCCTCAGCGGCTAAAGCCGTGCCCTACCCAAAGCTATCCCGAACCGACTTAATCAGAGAACCTCAACGCTGCGCGCTGACGCCTATGAATCTTCTCTACCAATATTCCAAAGAGTACTGGAAGCTGTTTGTGGCCGCGCTTTTGCTGGCCGCGACCAACCAAATCTTTTCGCTGCTTGATCCGCTGATTTTCCGGCATGTGATCGACAGCTATGCCACCAAGTATCACCAGTACACGCAGGGGCAGTTCATCCGCGGGGCGGGGCTTTTGTTGCTGGCAATGGTGGGAGTGGCATTTGTGTCGCGCGTGGCTAAGAATTTTCAGGACTATTTCGTGAACGTGATTGTGCAGCGGCTGGGCGCGAAGATGTACTCGGACGGGATCCGGCATTCGTTGGATTTGCCGTATCAGGTGTTCGAAGATCAACGCAGCGGCGAGACGCTGAGCAAGTTGCAAAAGGTTCGAAGCGATGTCGAGCGGTTCATTACCGCAGCTATCAATGTGATTTTCATCTCGGTCGTGGGCATCGTTTTTGTGATGATCTACGCCTTTTACGTGCACTGGTCGATTGCTCCGGCATTTCTGATCACGGTGCCGATGCTGGGAATCATCAGTTCGGTGCTGAGCAGGCGGATAAAGAAGATGCAGAAGACGATTGTTGCGGAGACCACAGCGCTGGCGGCATCTACGACGGAGTCACTGCGCAATATTGAATTGGTGAAGAGCCTGGGACTGGCACATCAGGAAGTGGGGCGACTGAATGGCATCACGGGAAAGATCCTCAACCTTGAACTCAAAAAGGTGAAGTATCTGCGAAGTTTGAGTTTTGTCCAGGGGACGGCCGTTAACGCACTGCGTACCAGCATTTTGTTTTTCATGCTCTATCTGATCTTCCGTCAGCAAATTTCGATTGGGCAATTTTTCGCGTTAATGTTTTATTCGTTTTTCATTTTCACGCCGTTGCAGGAGTTGGGGAACGTCATCAATATTTATCGGGAAACGGAAGTCTCGCTGAACAATTTTCAGCAGATTCTCGACACGCCTCGCGATCCGAAGCCGGCCGATCCGGAGCCGGTCGACGAATTGATGACTCTGCAGTTTGAGGAAGTCAGTTTTCAACATCAGAGCTCTTCGTGTCTGGCGCTGGACGAGATCGGTTTCAGCGCCGCTCGTGGCGATACGATCGCGTTCGTGGGGCCGTCCGGGGCCGGGAAGTCGACGCTGGTCAAGCTGCTGGTGGGCTTGTACGCTCCGAAAGCGGGCGCGATTCTTTACAACGGGATTCCATCGAATCGCGTGGACCTGGATCTGTTGCGGGAGAAGATCGGATTTGTGACCCAGGACACGCAATTGTTTTCGGGCTCGATTCGCGAGAACTTGCTCTTCGTCAATCCGAAGGCTACCGACGAAGAATGCATGGAGGTTCTGAATCAAGCTGCCGCGCACAGCCTTCTTTCGCGCGCCGACCGCGGGTTGGATACGTTGATCGGGGAAGGCGGCGTCAAGGTTTCGGGAGGCGAAAAGCAGCGGCTTTCGATTGCTCGGGCGCTGTTGCGGCATCCGCAACTGCTGGTGTTCGATGAAGCGACGTCTTCGCTCGATTCGCTGACCGAGGAAGAAATCAGCCGGACGATTCGTGAGGTCGCGACGAATCAGGAGGCAATCACGATTCTGATTGCGCATCGGCTGTCCACGGTGATGCACGCCGACCGAATCTACGTGCTGGAGCGTGGACGCATCGTCGAATCTGGACGGCACTCGGAGCTGCTTGACCAGAAGGGACTGTACTACGCGATGTGGCGGCAGCAGGTTGGCGAACGCGAGGCGGTTGCCGAGGCGCGGTGATCACGGGATTTGTCGCAACTGATCTTCCGCCCCTTTGGGGCTCGCGTGTGGCCCACTTGGCACCCACGGCTTGCGCCGTGGGCTGCATTCTTACGCCGCTTCGCGGCTAAGGCCGGTACGGAAAACTGGCTTGTTATCGCAACGCTAAAGCGTTGCGCCACCTAAAATTCTTACGTGATCACGGGAACATTGCTGAATCCGGCGGTGCCGAACACGCGCTGGTAGCGTTCGATTTCTTCCGGCGTGCCGAGCGCTTTGGCGTAGTTGTCCGAGAGCTTTACGGCGGGCTTGCCTTCGACCGTGGACACCTTGCAGATCAGACTGACGGGGTCGAAATCGCTGCCGCCGGCGGGGTCGCAGCCGCGGAAATCGTTGGTCAGCAAAGTGCCCCAACCGGCGCTGAAACGAATGCGGCGGCCAGGGGTCCACTTTTGGGGATCGAGAAAATCGGCGGCGCTGCGGAAGTCATTTTTCGCGCTGCTGGCGGTGACGCCGCTCGCCAGCGTGCCGCCAAAGTATGCGTGCAGTCCGAGAATGTCATCCACGTCTAACCCATCGGAGGCGATGACGCGCTTCTCCCGTGGATCGCGGCCGCGCGCTTTGAGCCACTGAATATACTCGTCGCCGGCGACGTAGGGATCCTTGCTGTCGATGCGCTGGCCGGTCCAGTCGGCCGTCCAGTCGGGAGCGTGGTCGAGAAATTGCGTGGTGCCAAAAGTATCCGGCAGCATGATGCGGAGAGCGCCGTGGTAGGTCGCCTGCCACAACTCGAGGACGCGGTACTGCGAAGCCCTGATAGCATCGTCATCCTCGTTGGCCGCGAGCGCGGCGAGGACCATGGGAATCTCATGCGCGTTGGTTCCGATGGCTTCGAGGTCGTGCTTATGAGCGAGGAAGGCGTTGGAGGTTCCGGTAAAGGCGTTGCCCAGATTCGCCGCCATGGCATTGACCACGTATTCCTGCCAGAGGAAACTGTGACGGCGGCGGGTTCCGAAATCGGCCACCGCCAGATCGGGGACGCCGCGCAACCGCTCGATCTTGTTCCAGAGCTTGGTTTTCGCCCTGGCATACAGGATGTCGAGACCGAACTCGCGCAGTTTTTTCAATCCCGCACGCGTCTTGAGCTCGTCGAGAATGGAAAGGGCATAGAGCTCCCACATCGTGGTTTCGGTCCAAGGGCCGTCGAAGGTTAGATCAAATTGTCCATCCTTGACCGATAGTTCGTAGTCCGACAATCGGAAATCACGCTCCAGCCATTCCAGAAACGCGGGTTCAAAAATTCCGCTGCGGCCATAGAACGTGTTGCCGGCGAGCCAGACCAGTTCCGACCTGCGAAAGCTGAGGCCGCGAACGTGCTCCATCTGGTGGAGAAGCTCCTCGCGCGGAAACATGGCCGCCAAGCGCACCGAAGTGTTGCGGTTCAACAGAGAAAACGACACGCGGGTTGTCGGGTAATGCTTCCAGATGAACTGGAGCATCAGGAGTTTGTAGAAATCGGTATCGAGCAAGGACCGGATGACCGGGTCGAGTTCCCAGTTGTGGTTGTGCGCCCGCCTCGCGAAGTTGATGATCATTGCGTGCTTTCTTGCGTACTGCCTCGCGTACTATCCTCAGTGACAGACCTGAGAAAATCAACCGCAGTGAACTGATGAGGGTCGTTTTTTTTGCGTTTTGGCTGACTTTGGGAAGGCAAACACGGTAGTATCAGATTTCTGTATGAACCTGGGATCCTTTGCTGCCGCGCGCCGGACTTGCGCATCGTTATTTCTTCCTTTGGGGCAAGTTCACCTCTGGGCAGGTTTCTCTGGCCGCGCGCTGCATGCGCTGGCGGCCGGAGTCTTGCCCGCGATGTTCCTGCTGCGATCGACTCGCGACGAAATTTACAACATTCTATGGGCGCTGGTGTTCGGCTTTGCCACGCTGAACATTTTGACCTTGGGGGCGCGCCGTTTCGAACAGGATAAGGGTGGTCTGAATTTTGGGGAGACGCTGGCCATCCTGGTGGTGGTGGTGTCGATCGTGCTGCTGGGTTGGGAGTTGCTGTATCTGTTCGGCATTCTGCCGATTCGCCTCACGCCGCGATGACCCCGCGCTGGCCTCGATTGCGGTATGATCGCGTGTGGTGAAACGCGAATCCAATTCTCGTGAGTCTAGTTTTGACGTGACTTGCCCTTGCTGCGGCGCGGTCATGAAAATCGATGCCGCCACGCGCGCTGTCATCGCGCACACCGCGCCGGTCAAGCCGAAAACCTTCAACGACATGGAAGAAGCGGCGCGCGCCATGAAAGAGCAGGACAGCCGGCGCGATTCGATCTTCCGCCAATCGGTGGATGCGCAGAAGCATGCCTCGGAGTTGCTGGAAAAGAAATTCCAGGAGGCGGTGAAGAAGGCCAAGGAAACACCGGACACGGGACGGCCGATCCGGGATTTCGATCTGGACTGAGTTCGCTGCTTTTTCACCGCCGAGACGCCGAGTACGCCGAGAAGTGCAAAACCTTGAATGGCTAAACCTCTTCTTCTCGGTCATCGCGGGGCTCGGGCTTCCCGCCAAATTCCTGAAAATACACTGGCATCGTTCGAGCTTTGCTTGCAGCACGGTTGCGACGGGTTCGAATTCGACGTGCGGCTCTCCGCCGACGGGCAGGCCGTAATCTGCCACGATGCGACCATTGGTGGAATGGAGATTGAGAAAACGGCTTCGGCCAGCCTGCCTCTGCCCACGCTGGAAGACGTTCTGCGGCAATTTGCTAACCGGGCATTTCTTGACATCGAGTTGAAGGTCGCGAGGCTGGAAGCGCTGACGCTGGCGGAGTTGCGCAAACATCCGCCGCAAAAGGGATATGTAGTTTCATCGTTTCTTCCGCAGGTCGTTGCGCAAATTCACGAGCTCGACGCCAGGCTTCCGCTGGGATTTCTTTGCGATAAGCTGGCTCGGTTGCGCGGTTGGCGCGAAACGCCGGCGGAGTGGGTGATCCCGCAGTTTGAGTTGGCCGATAAGGAATTGGTTGGGCAGGTCCACGAAGCGGGAAAAAGAATCATGGTTTGGACGGTGAATCGGGCCGGGCGCATGCGCGAACTGGCGGAGTGGGGCGTGGATGCGATCATCTCGGATGAGACTGAGCTACTGATTAGGAGTCTGTCTGCGACGTGATTCGCGTATGCCGTTTAGCGGGTTGAGGGAGCGTGCCCGCGAATTGAAGTTGCACGTGTTGGAGGTGAGCTTTCGATGAAATCCTATACCTACTCTGAGGCGCGCGGGAATTTTGCCACGGTGCTTGAAGAAGCGGAACGGGACGGGGCGGTTGAAATTCGCCGGCGTGACGGCGCCGTGTTTAGAATCTTGCGTGCGCAAAGATCTAAGGCATCACCGCTGGATGTGAGGGGCGTCAAGTTAGGGGTGTCCACGGCGGAGCTTGTCGAAATTGTGCGCAAGGGACGCGAGCGAGAATAGATAGGGTCAGGAAGTCCCCGCCTGGGCCAGCTTCGCGGAAGCCCACTCATCGCAAAGTGCGCGATGAGTGGGGCACCCGGCACCCGGCATTTTAGTAAGATCATATCGTCATCGTTATAGGAGCGCACAAATGCAGGCTGGATGGCAACGACACATTGGTTGGTTATCGCTCGCTCTCATACTGACTACAGCCTTGCAGGCTCAGAATTCTGTTTCTGCTCCGTCACCGATCGTCGATGCGAACAGCCGCTTTGCGTTTAAGCTCTTCAGACAACTCACAGCCGAAACACCTGATCGCAACATTCTTGTTGCGCCGACTGGTTTGTCTCTCACCTTTGGTTTGCTCGACAACGGCAGCGATCCGGAAACGCGGAAGGAGATTGAATCAGCTTTCGAATTCACCGGCATGGATCTCGCGGAGATCAACGATGGCTTCGCCGCTCTGCGGAAGGAAATGAATCTGGTAGCTCCACCCCCAACGAGAAAGAGTGGGAAAGGGGCGTCAACCGCGCCGTGGGACGACGATCCTAATCGACTCGTAATCGCCGACTCTCTTTGGGGACATCAATATTTTTCCGACCCGTTTCTGAGGATAAGCCGAGAATACTACGGTCTCAATCTTAAGCGGCTCCTGCCGTCTCCGATCCCTTCTGCCCAGATCAGCCGATGGGCATCCAAGCAGAGCCATGCGAACATTTCGATAAGTATGGTTAAGATGGCGCGGAATGATTTTGTACTGGTCGACGTTACGCGTTTTCATTCATTCTGGAGGCACCACTTTGAATCGACGATGACCAAACCTACGCCCTTCACTTTGCTTACTGGCCAGAAGAAAGAAGTATCGATGATGTTCCAGCGGCGGAACTTCGACTACATCGAGGTGCCGAAATTCCAAGCCGTAGTTCTCCCCTACGGACAAAACGCCAGTATGTACGTTTTCCTGCCGGCGGAAGACTCAAGCCTGAAGGCGCTTGAACAGAGCTTAACTGCCAAGAACTGGAGGGAATTGTTGCCACAGTTCAATTCCCGAGAGGGCATGGTCGGGTTGCCAAAATTCAAGACTGAAACGGGCTTCGATGTGCGCGGAGCACTAGGGGAGCTCGGTGTCAAACGTATTTTCGAACAATTCACTGCACTCCGGCCAGCCGTGACGATTCCCGAGGGTGCTCGGCTCACTAAGCTGGTTCAAAAAACAGAACTCAGCGTAGATGAAACGGGAACCGAGGCGATCAGTGTCTCCATCGGCGGGGGTGGCATACCGGGTGGAATCCCAGGTGGCCTGCCCGGACAAGAGCGCCCCAAGCCATTCGTCATGATCTTGAATCGTCCTTTCTTCTTCGCGATCATGCATAACTCCACTGGGCAGTTGCTGTTTATGGGCGCTGTCGTCGAACCATGAAGAGTGCCAAATTACAAATTACCCAATTACCAAATTACAAATTGATCCTCACTCCCATTCAATCGTCCCCGGAGGCTTCGACGTGATGTCGTACACCACCCGGTTCACGCCGCGAACTTCATTCACAATCCGGTTCGAGATGGTCTTCAGCACCTCATAAGGCAGCGGGACCCAATCCGCCGTCATGCCGTCTTCGGAATGCACGGCGCGGACGGCGCAGGTATAAGCATAAGTCCGCTGATCGCCCATCACACCCACTGACATCACTGGCAAGAGCACGGCGAACGACTGCCAGATTTTCTGATAGAGGCCGGCCTTCTTGATCTCGCCCACCACGATGTCATCGCACTCGCGCAGCAGGTCGGCGCGTTCTTTGGTTACCTCGCCCAGAATTCTCACCGCCAGCCCCGGTCCCGGGAACGGCTGCCGCTGCAGAATATCCTCGGGCATGCCGAGGTCGCGCCCAATGCGCCGCACTTCATCTTTGAACAAATCTTTCAGCGGCTCGATCAACTTCAGCTTCATCTTCGCGGGCAGGCCACCCACGTTGTGATGCGACTTGATGACCTGGGACGGCCCGCGCACCGAGCGCGATTCGATGACGTCGGGATAGAGCGTCCCTTGCACCAGCCACTTGACGTTGCCTTCCTCTTTTGCAATGCGGCGTGCTTCCTTGTCGAAGACGGCAATAAACTCTTTGCCGATGATCTTCCGCTTCTTCTCCGGATCGCTGACGCCCGCCAGTTTCCGCATGAAGCGCTCGGTGGCATCGACCGCAACCACGCGCAGTCCAAGATTGTCGCGTAGGTTTTTCTGAACTTTCTCGAACTCGTTCTTGCGCAGCACGCCATTGTTGACGAACACGCACGTCAGCCGCGACCCTTCGACTCCGCTCAGGGCAGATTTGCCGGACCCTTCGGCTCCGCTCCGGGCAGGCGCATCGCGCATGGCGCGATCCACCAGCACGGCTGCCACTGAGGAATCGACGCCGCCGGAGAGCGCGCAGATGGCGCGGCCTTTGCCGACCTGCTCTCTGACTTGAGCCACGGTGGCGTCGATAAAGTGCGCGGCCGGTCCAGGTCGGCTTGGCTCCACAGATGTTGAGCGCGAAGTTCCGCAGGATGTCCGAGCCGAGCGGCGTGTGGTGCACCTCGGGATGAAACTGCACCGCCCACATTTTGCGTTCAGCGTTTTCGATGGCGGCAACCGCGTTCGGAGTTTTTGCCGTCAGCCGGAAACCCGGAGGCAGTTCTTCGGCCGAGTCGCCGTGCGACATCCAGACGGCGAGCAGCTTGGGCAGTCCCTCAAAAAGCTGCGAGTCCGCTTCCTGGATTTCCACTTGGGCGTGCCCGTACTCGCGTTTCGCGGCGGGCCGCACCTTGCCGCCGAGCGCATACACCATGAACTGCAATCCGTAGCAGATGCCAAGCACGGGGACGCCGAGTTCGAAAACACTCTTGTCGGCCAGCGGTGCGTCTTGGTCGTACACCGACGAGGGCCCGCCCGACAGAATAATTCCCGCTGGAGAATAGCTGCGAATTTCTTTCAGGCTGGCGTTAAACGGCAGCACGACCGAAAAAATCTTTTGTTCGCGGATGCGGCGCGCAATTAGTTGCGAATACTGCGCGCCGAAGTCGAGGACTACGATGGATTGGGTTTCCACGGATGAGTTTCTCAGAATCAATGCCCCGGTTGCAAACGAGAGCAAAACCTTAACCACAGGGGACACAGAGGAACACGGGGGAAACCAATGGCTCTGTGCCCCCGGTGGTTAATCGCACTTTAGCGCACTACAACATTCACAAGTTTCTTCGGCACGACAATAACCTTCGCCACCTGCTTGCCAGCAATCGCCGCCTTTACTTTTTCGTTCGCCAGTGCTGCTTGCTTGATTTGATCCTCGGTCGCACCCGCCGGCACCACGACCAGCCCGCGCAGCTTGCCGTTCACCTGCACCGGAATCTCGATTTCATCCTCCGCTGCCAGCGCCGCATCGTATTTTGGCCACGGAGCTTTCAGCAGATTGCTCTTCTCTCCGGTCATCTCCCACAATTCGTGCGCCAGATAAGGCGCCATCGGGGCCAGCAGCAGTGCGATGTTGCGCTGTACGTCGGCGAGCAGCGAAGCAGGGACTCGCCCAGCGGCAATCGCCTCCTCGGCGCCATAAACTTCATTCACCAGTTCCATGATGGCCGCGATGCAGGTGTTGAAATGCCAGCGTCCCTGGAAGTCGTTGCTCACGCGCTTGATGGTCTGGTGCAGCTTGCGCTGGATGGCGCGAGCCTGGGGTGACAACGACTCCGTCTCCGCCGCGGGAGACGCGGCAAGCCGCGTCTCTACAGGAGGGTTGCGTGTGTAGAACCGGTACACTCGCCCCAAAAACCGCTGAATGCCTTCGATCCCCGAGTCCTGCCAGTCGAGGTCGCGATCCGGTGGTGCTGCGAACAGGCTGTACAGGCGGGCGGCATCCGCTCCATAGCGCGCCACCATCTCATCCGGCGAGACCACGTTTCCCAGGTTCTTCGACATCTTGGCGCCGTCTTTGATCACCATGCCCTGCGTGAACAGCCTCGCAACGGGCTCGTCATTCTTCACCAGCCCCATGTCGCGCATGAACTTCGTCCAGAAGCGCGAATAAATAAGGTGGAGAATGGCATGTTCCACTCCGCCAATGTATTGATCGATCGGGAACCAATAAGCAATGGTTGCGGTGTCGAACGGCGCCGTGTCATTGTGCGCGTCGGCGTAGCGGTAGAAGTACCATGACGAATCGACGAACGTATCCATGGTGTCGGTCTCGCGTCGCGCCGGGCCGCCGCATTTCGGACAGGTCGTGTTCAGGAACTCCGGCAGGCCCGCTAAAGGCGATCCGCCCGCCAACGTGATCGGCACATTGTCCGGCAAAATCACCGGCAAGTCTTGCTCCGCGACCGGCACCACGCCGTCTTTCTCGCAGTACACCATCGGAATCGGCGTGCCCCAGTAGCGCTGCCGCGAGATGCCCCAGTCTTTGATTCGGAAGGTGACGGTCGCTTTGCCAAAGCCTTTTTCCTCGGCGCTCGCCGACATCTTCTTGATCGCATCCTCGCAGCTCAGGCCGCTGAACTCGCCCGAGTTCACCACGATCCCGTCCATCGTCGTAAAGGGCAGCGGCGGTTCCGACATAGTTTCTTCCGGATCGCTCGATTGCGGCAGAATTACCAGCCGGATCTCCAGCTTGTACTTCTTGGCGAATTCATAATCGCGTTCATCATGCGCCGGAACGCTCATGATGGCGCCGGTGCCGTAGTCCATCAGAATGTAGTTCGCCACCCACACCGGCACCGCTTCTCCGTTGTACGGATTCTTGGCACAGCGTCCGGTGAACACGCCGTGCTTTTCGATGGCACCAATGTCACCCGCTTCTTTCGCTTTGCGCTGCTCGGCGACTAATTGCTCGACCTTGACCCGCAAATCGGCATTGCGCGCGGCGAGATCCGCCACAATCGGATGCTCGGGCGCCAACTGCACCGAGGTCGCGCCATAGATCGTGTCCACGCGCGTGGTGAACACCGTGATCGTCGAGCCCGCCGGCCCCACCGTCCCGCCGAGATCGAAATCGACCAGCGTGCCTTCGCTGCGTCCAATCCAGTTCTGCTGCATGATGCGGACTTTTTCCGGCCACCCTTGCAGCTTTTCCAGATCGCGCAGCAACTCGTCGGCGTACTTCGTGATCCGCAAGAACCATTGCTCCAGTTCACGCTGCTCGACGGGAGTGTCCTCATGCCGCCAGCACATCCCGCCCACAACCTGTTCGTTGGCCAGCACGGTGCAGCACACCGGACACCAGTTCACCTTGCTCTTTTTGCGATAGGCCAACCCAGATTCGTAGAGCTTCAGAAAGAACCACTGATTCCAGCGGTAGTAATCGGGCAGGCAAGTCGTAACCTCGCGCGACCAGTCATAAGTGAACCCGAGGCGCTTCATCTGCACCTTCATGGCCGCAATATTCGCCAGCGTCCACTCCTTTGGCGGAGTGTTGTTCTTGATCGCCGCATTCTCGGCCGGCAGCCCAAACGAATCCCAGCCCATGGGATGAAGCACGTTGTACCCGTTCATCCACATGTAACGGGCCAGCGCGTCGCCAATGGAATAATTGCGGACGTGTCCCATGTGCAGCGCGCCCGAAGGGTAGGGAAGCATCTCCAACACGTAATACTTCGGTTTGGCGGAATGGGCCTCGGCGGCGTAGAGCGACGGGTCGCTCTGCCAGCGCTCAGTCCATTTCCGCTCAATGCGCTGAGGGTCGTAACGCTCTTCGTTATGGTCGGGGTTACGCTCGGGTCGCGCGGTGGGGATCGGTTTGTCGTCCGGTGGCATAGATAGAGATCGTTCGGTAATGAGTAGTTCATGATTTTACAACGGTCGGCTGAGATGCGTAGTGCGGGCGCTGACCACGAAAACCCTTGATTGCCCGCGGAGAAGCAGTGTATACACTGGAAAGGAAAATGCCGTCTCCCGAGGCGTTTTCGGAAAGCCAGTGCTAGATCCCAGTGCTAGATCGAGGTTGAGAGATGCCTTGGCATCGCAAATCCGCGATCGCGGCGGCGGCAATTCTGATCGTTGCACACCTGGTTCTCCTCGGATTCAGGTACGGCACTCACTTCGCTTCTTTGTGGGGTGACTGGATCGGGACAACGTCGATCTTCCTGTCAGCCGTTGCCTGCTGGTCCGCCTCCCGCCGATCCGGTTTCTTTGGCAAGCGGGTTTGGCGCCTGGTTTCCTTTGCTCTTGCTCTCGCTTTCTTCGGCGACGTTGGTTACACCTACTATTTCGACTACCTGAACGCTCCCGCGGGGACGCTATGGCCCAGCGACATCCTGGTGTTCTTCTGGGCTGTGCCTGCCATGATGACGTTGTTCCTGAGTCCGCGAGACCCGGACCGTGGATTCCGGTGGTTGCGGTTCTGCGATTTTGTGCAAGTCTGCACTCTCGCGCTTGCCCTCGAGCTTTCTCTGCTCTATGTGCCATCCCGATGGCAAGCCTCGGGACGTGCCATGGAATTTCGCTCTTTTTACGCCGGCCTCGCCTTCTTCGGGCTGTTGGCTCTAAGTTTTCTGGTTCGAGGGCTTCTTACTCAATATCGCGCGGCACGCGCGTTCTTTCTTGGTTGGGCAGGGTTCTTTTTCGCTTACGCCATTACTTCCAATACATCCCTGTTCCTCTATGCCAGCAGGAGCTTTCGGCAGGGAGCTTGGCCCAGCCTGATGTGGACCGTCACTTACTGCATTCCCGCCGTGTTTGCGGCGACTTGGGACGGCATCGAGCAGAACCCACCGGAGACGATTGACGCCTTCGCCCCGGGCATGCAACTACTGGCGCAGTTTTCTCCCTTGCTCATCCCGGCGATCGTTTTTCCGCTTGCTTTGCAAATTGCCCAGGAGCAGTTCGTCTGGTCCGTTCTCCTGGTGATGGTCTCCTTCGCCGCCGCCGCCGGTCGTTTGTTCGTGGTGCAGAGCCAGTTGCTCCACAGTACTCAGGAATTGCAGAAGAATCTGTCCCTTCTGCAAGGAATTACCGAGGGAACCACCGACGCCGTGTTCGTCAAGGACTTGCAGGGCCGTTACCTGATGATGAATTCCGCGGGCGCCCGTTTTCTGGGACGGAGCATCGAAGAGGTCGTTGGGAAAGATGCCAGCCAGCTCTTCTCTCCGGAGAGCGGCCGTCAAATGATGGAGCGGGACCGCGCTGTCCTTCAGTCAGGCGAGGCTTGCACCTACGAGGAAGTTGCAGTCTCAGGCGGCGTTTCTAGGACGTACCTTTCCACCAAGGGCCCGTTTCGCGACGCGGCTGGCCGGGTGGTTGGCCTGCTCGGAATCTCGCGTGACATTTCCCATCGTAAACGTGCGGAAGAGAAGATTCACAAGTCAGAACAGAGACTGCGGATTCACGTCGAGCATACGCCCCTGGCCGCGATTGAATGGGATCTTCAATTTCGCGTCGTGGCCTGGAATGCCGCGGCCGAACGCATCTTCGGATTTTCCCGCGAGGAGGCCATGGGACAACATGGCAGCTTCATCGTGGCACCCGCCTTCCGCCAGCGTGTGGACCAGGTCTGGCAAGACCTTCTTGCCCACAAGGGCGCCACCTACAGCACCACCAGCAACGACAACACCACCAAGGACGGCAGAACCATCTCCTGCGAGTGGTACAACACGCCCCTGGTCGACGAATCTGGACGCGTGTTCGGTGTGGCCTCGCTGGTGCAGGATGTGACCGAACGCGTGGCGCTCGAGGAGAAGCTGCGCCAATCCCAGAAAATGGAAGCGGTGGGCCGACTGGCAGGTGGTGTTGCCCACGATTTCAACAACATCTTGACGGTCATCCTGGGTTACAGCCAGATCCTGGCGGACGGAGTCCCGGCGGCCGGCCGGTTGATGGACGCCACCGTTCAAGTCCGGACCGCCGCCGAGCGCGCTGGAGAGATCACCCGCCAACTGCTGGCCTTCAGCCGCAAGCAGGTGCTCCAGCCCCGGGTGATTGATTTGAACGACATCATGATGAACCTCGACACCATGCTGCGGCGGCTGATCGGCGATGACGTCCAAATCCAGTCCATACCCGGCCGCGGTCTGGGCAGAGTCAAAGCCGATCCCGGGCAAATCGAGCAGGTCATCATGAACCTGGCCGTGAATGCGCGCGATGCGATGCCCAGCGGGGGAACCTTGACCCTGGAAACCGGAAACGCGGAACTGGACGAAGCGTATGCCCGCGAACACCCGCCCCTGCAGCCCGGACGCTACGTCATGCTGGCCGTGAGCGACACCGGAACCGGCATGGATGCGGACACGCAGGCGCATATCTTCGAACCGTTCTTCACCACCAAGGAAGTCGGCAAGGGCACGGGTCTGGGACTCTCCACCGTCTACGGAATCGTCAAACAGAGTGGAGGCTACATCTGGGTTTACAGCGAGCCGGATCGGGGGACGACGTTCAAGATCTATTTCCCCCAAGTCGATCAAGCGGTGGGAGCAGTCCGAGCGGAGAGGCGGCCGGCGGGCATCGAGCACGGAACCGGGACCATCCTGTTGGTCGAGGACAACGAACAGGTCCGTGAATTGACATCCTCAGTCTTGGCGGACTCTGGCTACCATGTGTTGTCCGCCGCCAGCCCGGAGGAAGGCCTCGCCCTATGCCGCGGCCATCACTCCGGCATCCAACTGCTGGTTACGGACGTGATCCTGCCCGGAATGAACGGCCCGCAACTGGCCGAGCAAGTGAAACAGATTTCGCCGCGTACCAGGGTCCTATACGTCTCCGGCTACACCGCCGACGCGATCGTTCACTATGGCGTGCTCGATCCTGGACTGTGGTTCCTGGCCAAACCCTTCTCGTTATCGGAACTCGTCGCCAAGGTGAGGGAAGTTTTGGATGCTGAGTCTGCGGAGCCGGAGCGGGGGACCACGGAGTAGGCCTACGGGAAGAGCGTTCGATGAGGTTGAGGACTCGCCGTGCGCCGGTAAGGCTGCTGGCGCGAAGTTGCGGAGTCGCGGTATAGTGCCGCGACTACTCATGACGACAGTTTTTCGACGGCTGCTTTCGGTGGTGGCTTTGGGGCTGGTGGGAAGCCTTGCCCACGCTGGTTCCTACCAATACATCCGCATCGGGAACAAGGAAGACGTTCCAACCAACGTCGCCGCCGGTACGGCCATGATGGGCGGAGGATCCGATCTGGACGAGGCCTTCCGCTGGCTCTGCAACAAAGGCGGGGGCGGAGACTTTCTGGTCCTGCGAGCGGCCGGAGATGACGACTACAACTCATACATCAACGGGCTGTGTAAAACGAACTCGGTAGCGACGCTCATCATCCCGAGCCGCGAATCGGCGGCAGATCCGAAAGTCGCCGACATCATCCGGCACGCGGCTGCGATCTTCATAGCCGGCGGCGACCAGGCCCGCTACATCAACTGGTGGATGAGCACTCCGGTGCAGGACGCATTGAACGCGCACATTGCCGCGGGTAAGCCCATCGGGGGAACGAGCGCAGGGCTGGCCGTGCTTGGGGAATACATCTACTCGGCGCAGGGTGACGCGCCGGACGACGCAGATCTGGCATCGAGCCAAACGCTGCTCAATCCATACCTGGCGCGTGTGACGGTGCGGCGCAGTTTCTTGAATATTGAACTTCTGCGCAACACCTTGACCGACACTCATTTTGCCAAGCGCGATCGTATGGGACGCACGCTGACTTTTCTGGCGCGCATTGTGCAGGACGGCTGGTCTCGGCAGCCCCGCGAGATTGCCGTGGACGAAAAGAGTGCGGTGCTGGTGGAGGGCGACGGCCGCGCCCGCGTGATCGGACCGGGCAAGGGAGCGTACTTCTTGTCGGTGCGGGAGCCGCCGAAGTTGTGCCGGGAGAATACTCCGCTTACGTTCAACAATGTTGCGGTCTATCGGGGACCGGCGGGGTCCGAGTTTAACCTGAAAGAGTGGAAGGGCGCGGGCGGGGTTGACTATTCGCTGTCGGTTGTGGAAGGAAAGATCCAAAGCACGCAGCGGAACGGAGGAGTTTACTAATTCGGCCATCCGAAATTGGGGCGCCGGCGGAATTTGCCTTGACGCTGTTGCCGTGACGCTGTCGCCGTTGACTTTGTCCGTATTCCCTGCGAGACTTCCCTGTTCGAGGCCTGAGCCTGAGGTACGCCATGAGCAGGCACTGCTACTCCTCCAGTTCGCGTGCGACCACGTTTGAGCGGCCCCGTTTTTTGGTCGAAGCGGGCAAGCTTGAAGCCGGACTGTGATTTCATCTTCCTGAGTTTGCCTCGCGCCGACTTACTAAACTTTGGCACGAAATCCCAACCAGTATGAAAAGACCTAAGGAGGGCCCCCATGAAAGCACTTCGTGTGCTCGTGTTTACCGTCGCAGTATTGTTGGCTGTCTCAGCGTCGCTGTTAGCCCAAACCTCGCAAGGTCGCATTATGGGGACAGTTGCGGATATTTCGGGCGCAGTCGTTTCGGGCGTTAAGGTCATCGTCACGAACACGGCGACCGGGGTGTCCAGGGAAGTGACGACCACAAGCGCAGGGGAGTTCATCGCGCCCAATCTTGAACCCGGCCCATATTCGGTTACGGTGCAGGCCACGGGATTCGCGACTGTACGACACACTGGTATCCAATTGGAAGTCGCCAAGGACGTGCGTGTTGACTTCAAACTGAAACCCGGCACTACGACGATCACCATGGATGTCACCGGTGAAGCGCCCATCGTCGATACGACCTCGAATGTCTTGGGCGGAACATTCTCCAATCAAGCGATCAATGAGCTTCCCTTGCAGGGGCGCGATTTCCAGAATCTGGCGATCCTTCAACCGGGCATCCAACGCGAACCGGGCGGCGGATTCCTATCGATCACGGCGAATGGAAATCGTCCCGAAGCTAACAACTTCATCGTGGACGGAATCGACGACAACGACGCTTACTACGGGACAACCGTGATCAACGCGGAAGGAGTGCAGGGAACACCAGCCACCATCCTGCCGATTGACGCCATTCAGGAATTCAACATTCAATCCAGCCCCGAGGCGGATTATGGCTGGAAGCCGGGAGCGATCATCAACGTCGGGATCAAGTCGGGCACAAATCTGTTTCACGGGTCGGCCTATTATTTCAACCGCAATAGCGCAGTGGACGCCCGCAATTGGTTTAACCCTGCTTCCGCGCCGGTGGCTGCCGTCAATCTGCACCAGTTCGGCGCCTCTGCCGGCGGCCCAATCGTGAAGGATAAGCTCTTCATTTTCGGAAATTATGAGGGCGTGCGTGATAAGGTTGGAAACCCAGTCCAGGTAAGTACCCCCGTCTCGGTTCCAGTTGGCGACCCAACTTTGAGCATCGCGGACGCATTGGCAGAGTGCGGCCCCTCGGGACCTCAACCCTACGGACCTTGCAGTCCGATGAGCGTGAAGCTGGCTACACTTCTACCGTACAATCCGGGGCCCACCGATGCTTTGAATCTCGATTTCAATAACTTGAATCGCGGAGATAACGGGATTCTGAAGCTGGACTACCATTTTTCGCAAAAGCACAGCTTCTTCGCATCCTATTTCATCGGCGACAGTTTGCAGACGGAAGAAGACTCAATTGTCCTGAACCCTATGTTTCTGTCCCAGGCTCAGACCCGAGCGCAAGTTCTCGGTGGCGGCTGGCTATGGGCGCCCAGTCCGCGGCTGACCAACCAGTTTCACGTAGGCTATAACCGCTTCTGGCAAGAGCTGTACGTGGCCGACCATAACCTGAACCCTGCCAGCTTCGGCATCAACACCGGGGTCACAAATCCCCTCGATTTCGGACTTCCGGAGATCCGTATTTCCGGATTCAACAGTCACACCATCGGAGGAAACGGAAGTTGGCCCCTGTACACCACGCCAAATCAGACGCTGCAGTTCACAGATAGTGCCAGCTACGTCGTGGGCAAGCACTATCTGCGCTTCGGTGGGGAGTTTCGCACCGGCAGTACCGACAACCTCCGCGACACTTACGGCCCAGGATACGTGAGATTTTCGAACGCTGGCGGCCCGGGTTATGCCCTGGAAAGCTTCGCATCCGGGTACGCTGATTATGGCTACGTGGCGGTCGGCGACAGCCATCGGTTCGTGAGTCAGAAATCGTTCGGAGCTTTCGTACAGGACGAGTGGCGCGTGAGGCCTAGTCTCACCCTCAATGTTGGCTTGCGCTATGACGTGACCTTTCCGATCAAAGAACGTCACGATCTTTTGGCAAACTTCGACCCTGTAAAGGGGTTAGTCCAAGTTGGCAAGCAGATCAGTCAACCCTACAGCACCGATTACAAGAACTTCGCACCGCGCCTGGGAGTGGCCTACGATGTTTTTGGCACGGGGAAGACTGTGATTCGGGCCGGTGGGGGAATCATTTATGAGATTCCGCACATCTCGGTATTCATCGGAGAGAACAATACGCAGGCGCAAGGTTTGGCTTTGATCCCCACTGGCCTCGCGCTCATCGGGCCGGGGGGCACCGTACCTTCGCCTGGCACGATCAATGCGACCACGGAGTCATTCGCAAGCGTTCCCGGCGGGTATCCACCCATCTCCACACTCGGGGCAAACTGGCAGGCAGGTGGACCCATTTTCGGCAACCTCTCTCCTGGCGGCGTGAGCTGCGCCTACAACCCCGAGGCCGACGTCGATAACCCATGCCCGATTTTCGGGGTGAACCACAACATCAAGACGCCTTTCGTGACGAATTGGAACCTCAATATCGAGCAGGTTCTCTGGCAGAACGCGGCGCTGACCATGGAATACGTGGGCACCAAGGGCAACCGGCTCTACAGCATTCGTGATATCAACCAAAACAGCTATGCGAACGACACTGCTGGAGACGGGCAATCAGGACGGCCATTGATCAATCAGTTCCCGTATCTAAGCTTCATCGACATGCTCGGCAATGGGGATAACTCGATCTATCATTCCCTTCAAGTGACGGTAAAGCAGACAACGCGCCATGGCGTGTACTTTGTTGCCGGTTACACCTACGCTCACTCCATTGACGACGCGAGTTCGAATCGCTCATTCAGCATCCAGGACAGTAATAATCCGGCTGCAGAACGCGGAAATTCGGGCTCAGACATCCGCCACCGTTTCACTTTTGCGACAACCTACGAGTTGCCGTCCCGGCGCGGATATGGCCAGATGCTCCAGGGCTGGCGCATGAACAGCATTTTCACGGGCCAAACCGGCGAGCCTCTGGACTTCTACGACAACTTCTACAACATCAGTGGAACCGGGGAATACAACGACCGCTGGAATTTCTTTGGCAATCCTTCGGCCGTGCACTGGGTGAAGCCGCCGGCAGCCCTGCCCTATTTCGCTTATGACGGGTCGCCGGGCAGCACCAGCCCAGCCTGCGACGCAGTTGCATCGCAGGGTCAACTGCAAAGCTACGGTTGTCTTGCCGGGCCGGGCTGGGTGATTGCGCCGCCGGAGCCGGGACAGTTCGGCAATATGGGGCGGAACATCATTCGAGGGCCCAACTACTTGGATTGGGATGTTTCCGTGATCAAGATTTTCAAGTTCCACGAACGGATTTCTCTCGAAGCCAGAGCCGAATTCTTCGACGTCCTGAATCACCCTAATTTTGCAGGCATCGATGGCAACGTCACGGATGGAACCCCGACGAACACGGTTGGCCAATCGTCATATACGACCGATATCGCCGCTTCCAATCCGGTCGTTGGCTCGGGAGGAGCGCGGCACATTCAGTTTGGGTTGAAGGTGATCTGGTAATCGTCGGCCGAGAGGTCCGTTAGATGCGGCGGGCCTCTCAACCGGGCAGCAGCGCCTCTCGGGATTGTGCCTGGGGTCACGGCCCGTCCGGAAACTGACCCGCCACCATGTCCGCCCACCCCGCCCGCCGTTTGCCCTGTCCCGCACCCGGACGCTAGACTTAACCACTCGGAGTATTCCCTATGCTCGTAGTCATGCAAGCGCAGGCCACTGAAGAGCAGGTCCGCGCCGTTTGCCAGAAAATCGAAGCGCTCGGATACCGCGCCCACTCCATGCCCGGCGCGCAGCGCACCGCCATCGGCATTACCGGCAACAAGGGCGAGGTCGAATCCGGCACGCTCGAAGAAATGCCGGGCGTGCAGGAAGTCATCCGCGTCTCCAAGCCCTACAAGCTGGTCAGCCGCGACACCAAGCCCGACAACACGGTCATCAAGTTTCCCGATTCGCCCGTCACCATCGGAGGCCCCAGCCTCGCTATCATCGCCGGCCCCTGCGGCATCGAGAGCCGCGACCAGGCTTTTACCATCGCCGAGCGCGTTGCCCGAGCCGGAGCCCAGTTCTTCCGCGGCGGCGCCTACAAGCCTCGGACCTCTCCTTATTCTTTTCAGGGACTCGGCGAAGAAGGCTTGAAGATCATGGCCGAAATCCGCGACCGCTTCGGACTGCTCATCGTGACCGAAGCCGTCGATTACGAATCGCTCGACCTGGTCGACCAGTACGCCGATGTCATCCAGATCGGCGCGCGCAACATGCAGAACTTCTCTCTCCTCAAGCGCGCCGGACGCGCCCGCAAGCCCGTGCTTTTGAAGCGCGGCATCTCGGCCACGCTGGAAGAATTTCTCATGGCCGCCGAATACATCATGAGCGAGGGCAACTACAATATTGTGCTGTGCGAGCGCGGAGTCCGCACCTTCGCCGATCACACGCGCAACACGCTCGATCTCAGCATCGTGCCCGCCGTCCAGCGGCTCAGCCACTTGCCTATCATCGTCGACCCCAGCCACGGCACCGGGAAGCGCAACAAAGTGACGCCACTCTCCCGAGCGGCCGTCGCCGTGGGAGCCGATGGCCTGATCGTCGAGGTGCACCACGACCCCGACCGCGCGCTCTCGGATGGGATGCAGTCGCTTTATCCCGATCAGTTCGACGCGCTCATGACGCAGGTCAGACAGATCGCGGCCGTGCTAGGACGCGGCGTCGCCACATCGAATCGAGTTCATGCCGAAGCGACAAATTCTGCGGACTGAGTTTTGCGCAAACTCCTTTTCATCGCCGTCCTCGTTCCGCTAGTCCTAGCCGGCGGATGGTACTACTTTCACGAGCGCACACTCCCCGGCTACGGCCCACTCTACCGCGAATATGCTTACATCACGAACGGCAAGAGCAACACGGTTACCGTGATTGACCTGCGCAGTTTTCGGCCGGTACGAACGCTGCAGGTCGGCACCGAACCCACCGGACTCGCAGCCAATCCCAAGCGTAACGAAGTGTACGTCGTCAACTCCGGCTCCTCTAATGTCAGCGTGATCGACGCTGAGCGGAACAAAGTCGTCGCCACCATCGGCGTCTATGGACGTCCCTACTTCATCGACGTCTCTCCCGACGGCCGCCGCGCCTACGTTGCTAA
>CAWABC010000056.1:0-4442 GCA_963780105.1 uncultured Acidobacteriaceae bacterium | reverse complement strand
ATTTGTCTACCCGACCCGGTCGCCATGTCGATCGCGCTTGACCCGACGATCGGCACGAATTGGAGCGGCCACTATATCGACGTCGAGACCCAGAGCGAGTTGACGCGAGGCATGACCGTGGTCGATCGGCTGAACGTGGCCGCCGATGAGCGAAATCAGGCGGTCTGGGCGCCTGTCCTCGAGAAAAAGTGCAAAGCCAAAGTCTGCTGGACCATGGACAACCACCGCTGGAAAGCAGCGCTGTTCTCCGCGCTGCGGTAGCAATGCAGGTTCTCGTGTAGAGACGGGGCTTGCGCCGTCTCCGGTGGATGCTCGAACCCGCAGCAAGCCGCGTCTCTACAGACGTATCGCGGCTCCACGCGAGCCGTCTGGTATATTTAGCCTCTCTCGGAGGTGTTCCCATGTCCAGAAGCGTGCGCTGTGGTCTGATTCAGGCAAGGAACGCGCTCAATAACCGCTCGCTGCCACAAGTCAAGAAGGCCATGATCGACAAGCACCTGAAGCTGATCGACCAAGCGGCGAAAAGGAAAGTGAAGATACTCTGCCTCCAGGAACTTTTTTACGGCCCGTACTTCTGCGCCGAGCAGGACATCCGCTGGTACGACCTCACCGAGCGCGTTCCCGACGGGCCCACCACCCAGTTAATGCGGAAGATCGCGGCCAAACACGGCATGGCCATCGTGGTTCCGGTGTACGAGGAGCAGATGCCCGGCCTGTACTTCAATACCGCCGCCGTCATCGATGCCGACGGCAAGTATCTGGGCAAGTACCGCAAACACCACATCCCTCACGTCCATCCCGGGTTTTGGGAGAAGTTCTATTTCACCCCGGGAGACCTGGGCTATCCCGTCTTCGAAACGAAATATGCCCGCGTCGGAGTTTACATCTGCTATGACCGCCATTTTCCCGAAGGCGCGCGTGTGTTAGGACTGAACGGCGCGGAAATTGTTTTCAATCCTTCCGCCACCGTCGCCGGGCTCTCGGAATATTTGTGGGAACTAGAGCAGCCCGCCCATGCCGCCGCCAACGGCTACTTCGTGGGTGCAATCAATCGCGTGGGCCGGGAAAAGCCGTGGAATATCGGGGAATTCTACGGCAAGAGCTACTTCTGCAATCCGCGCGGCAAAATCTTCGCCCAGGCCAGCCGCGATAAAGACGAAGTGCTGGTGGCCGACCTCGATCTCGACATGATCCAGGAAGTGAGAAGGGTCTGGCAGTTTTATCGCGACCGCCGTCCGGAAACCTACGGCGCGCTGACGACGCAGACGGGACAGACCGCGGCGGCGGATTAACCCTCTGGGGTGCGGAAAGACTCGATTCCGCCGTCTTGATTGTTTGGTAGTGTTTTGGGTGGTGGTGATTTTGGGTGGCGCAGCGCTTGAAGCGCTGCGATACTTGGCTTGCTTTCAATACCGGCTTCAGCCGCTGAGGTCACGCTTTTGCTTGGAGACTAGTTTTTCGCAGCCTCTTCACCGCCGCTTCCACTTTGTAAAATTTTCGTCCGCTCCCGCCGGCAAGTGGCCGGTTTCGCGTCTCCCGCATTATGATAGACCCATGAATTTCGGTTTCTCCGGCGAGATGATCTTCCTGTTTTTTCTGGCGCTGATCCTTTTCGGCCCCAAGAAAATGCCGGAGATCGCACGCCAGGTGGCGCGCTTCCTCAACGATTTCCGGCGCGCTTCGAACGAATTCCGTTCCCAGATCGAATCCGAAATCCACTCCCTCGACACGGCTGTCAACCCCCGCCAGCAGATCCTGCCGCCCCTCCAGGCTCCGCTCGGATCGCTGGCCAACCGTATCTTCAATCCCCCGTCCGCCGAAAAGCTCGCAACCGCTGAACAGGCCGCCGAAGAAAAGGCCACCGTAGCCGAGCCTGCTTCCGCTCCGGGAGTTGAAACTCCGAAAGCGGCGCCCGATGCCTGAAGCAGCCGCCGACTCACCCGTCAACGATTCCGCCAAGGAGCAAATGCCCACCATGGGCTTCCTCGATCATCTCGAGGAACTGCGCAAGCGCATCGTCTACTCCATCATCGCTATCGCCGTCGGTTTCTTTGCCTGTTGGGGATATGCCGAAAATATCTACGACGTCATCCAGCGTCCGATCATGGATGCGCTCCACGCCAATGGCCTGGCGGCAAAGCTGGTGTACGTAAATCCCACCGAGCCCTTCAATCTGTATCTGAAAGTCGGAGCCATGGCTGGCTTGTTCGTCGCCTCGCCCTTCGTGCTCTACCAGATATGGTGTTTCGTATCGCCCGGTCTTTACCGCAACGAGAAACGCTACGTCGTGCCCTTCATGGTCTCGACCGTGGCTCTGTTCCTCACTGGCGGATACTTCGGATACAAGCTGGTCCTGCCCGCTGCGCTCGTGTTCCTGATCGGCTACGGCAAAGCATTCCAGCCGATGATCACTCTGACCGAGTACAGTTCTTTGTTCCTGACCATCATCGTGGGCATGGGCGCGATTTTCGAAATGCCGATCCTGGTGTTCTTCCTGTCGCTCATGGGCATCGTCACCGCCGGCTGGATGTGGCGCAATCTTCGTTATTCGATCCTGGTGATTTTCATCATCGCCGCCATCGTCACCCCCACCACCGACATCCTGAATATGTGCATCTTCGCCGCGCCCATGATCGCGTTGTATATTCTGAGCATTGCCATCGCCTGGTTAGTGCATCCCAAGCAGCGTAAGAAGCGCGCGGAGAAAAACTCTTAACCACAGAGGACACGGAGGATCACAGGGGAAGCCATGAAACCCACAACCACATCCGAAGTTTGTCGAGCCTTACCCTGTGCCCCCCTGTGCCCTCTGTGGTTGAGGATTTGTCTGGCCCTACCCCTTACCATCGCTCTGGCGAGCACTGTAGCCTGCACGAAAGGAACCTCCGCCGACGCCACCGCCAGTGCAGCTCCAAAATCCGAATCCACCGCTGCGATGCCAGCTCCGCCCGAAGCCGCCGCACCCGACAACGCCCCGCTCCCGCACATCGATGCCAAACGCGCCTTCCAGTACACCCGCGAAGTCACCGCCTTCGGCCCGCGCTACATGGGCAGCGAGAATCACAAGAAACTGGAGCGCTACATCATCGACCACCTCAAAGGCGATCAGGTAGAAGACGACGCCTTTACCGCCGACACCGTGGAAGGGAAGTTCCCCGTCCGCAACATAATCGCCAAATTTCCCGGCGCAAAAGATGGCATCATCGTCATCCTCGGCCACTACGACACCGTCTATCCGCTGCGCAGCTCCGGGTTCGTAGGTGCCAACGACGGCGGCTCTTCCACCGCCATCCTGCTCGAATACGCCAACCAGTTGCGCGATAAGAAGCGCGATGGCTACAGCGTCTGGCTGGTCTGGACCGACGGCGAAGAAGCCGTGAAGACCTGGTCCGCCACCGACAGCCTCTACGGCACCCGCCATCTAGCCGAAAGGTGGGAGAAAGATGGCACGCTAAAAAAGATCAAAGCGCTCATGGTCATGGATATGATCGGCGATGCCGACCTCAACATCGACCGCGACACCAACAGCACGCCTTGGCTCCTCGATCTGATCTACGCCGCCGCCGAGCGCCTAGGCTACCAGTCGCACTTCTACGCTCGCGAGGGCCCCATGGAAGACGATCATCTGCCCTTCGTAAAGCGCGGTGTCCCCAGCGCCGACGTCATCGACCTCGATTACGGCTACAACAATGTCTTTCATCACACCCCGCAAGACACCATGGACAAGCTCAGCCCGAAGAGCCTGGAAATCGTGGGCGACACCATCCTCGAAACCATCCGCCTGCTCGACCAACGCTAGCATCGCGGCACGATAAAATTCTGTCATCCCCCAACTTTGTTATCCCCTAACTTTGTCATCCTGAGCGCAGCGAAGGATCTGCTTTTGCGCGGGTCGCCCAAGCTTGCCATTCACCATATTTGTCATCCCGAACGAAGTGAGGGATCTGCAGCTTGTTAGAAATCACCGGAGCTGCGAAAATAAATCTGGAGATCCTGCTTGTTGCAACGAGCCTTTCCCGCAATCTTTTTGTTCACATCCCTGGTTCTGGCGAACGCGCAAGCGCCCAGCGCTCCCGGCAAGCCGCTTCCGCCCGGACCCATGCGAGCCAGGATCAAGGCCGCTTGCACCCAGTGTCACAACACCAGTCGCATCACCGAGCAGCACCTGACCCGCCAGCAATGGTCCGGCGAACTGAAGAAGATGGAAGGCTTGGGCGCCGTCGTCCCACACTCGGATCGCGATGCCTTACTGGATTATCTGACCAGTAACTTCGGACCTCCAAAAGGCGCAGTCAAGACCACAGGCAGGGCCATAGCCAAGAAATCCGGAAGCGCAGCCGACTAGCCGCGCAAAAGCAAAGCGCTGCCCGACCCAACGTCCAACTCTCGTTACGGACAGCGCTGCCGTAATCAAGCCAAACTAGCTTCAGCATGAGCGGACA
>CAWABC010000055.1:0-67204 GCA_963780105.1 uncultured Acidobacteriaceae bacterium | reverse complement strand
CTAGTGTAGTGCGTCCAACGCTTCCTTACATTTGGCGACCTTCGTCAGGATGCGTTCGACCGGGGCACTCCAGACGAAGACGCGCGGGTTTTGGTTATGACTGCTGATGTAGTCGTCGATGGTGCGGGTCAGCTCCCTGACGTTGTGGAAGGAGCCGCGACGCAGGCGCTGCTGGGTCAGATTTCGAAACCAGCGTTCGACCAAATTGAGCCAGGAACAGGACGTGGGAGTAAAGTGCAGGTGAAAGCGCGGGTGGCGGCGCAACCAACGCTCGACACCAGGATGCTTGTGGGTCGCGTAGTTATCCACGATGAGGTGCAAGTCCAGTCCGCTGGGTGTCTGCTGATCGATGCGCTTGAGGAAGCGGGTGAATTCCTGATGCCGGTGCTGCGGCATGCAGTCCCCGATGACGGCGCCATCGAGGGTCGAGAGAGCTGCGAACAAGGTGGTGGTGCCGTGGCGCGTGTAGTCGTGCGTCATCGTGCCGCAGCGGCCGGGTCGCAGCGGCAGACCCGGTTGGGTGCGGTCGAGAGCTTGAATCTGGCTCTTTTCATCCACGCACAGCACCAGCGCCTTATCGGGCGGGTTGAGATAAAGGCCCACGACCTCGGTGAGCTTTTCCACGAACCGGGGATCGCGACTTACCTTGAACGTCGACAGGCGGTGCGGCCTCAAGCTGTGCTGCCTCCAGATTCGCCGCACGGTCGCTTCGCTGACGCCTTGCGCTTTGGCCATCAACCGGCTACTCCAGTGGGTAGCGTTGGACGGTTGGCGGTGCAGCGTCGCTTCCACAATCGCCGCCCTCTTCCGGTCGCTGATGGCCGGGATGCGGCCGGGACGAGGAGCGTCCTTCTCCAAACCGGCGGTGCGCAGGGCCAGAAACCGCCCACGCCAGAGTTGCACCGTCGGTCGCGAGGCATGCACGCGGCGGGCGATCTCCTGGTTCTCGACTCCCTCGGCGGCCAGCAGGATGATCTGGGCCCGCTGAACGAGGCGCTGCGGCTGGCTTCTGGCTCTGGCCCACGCTCGCAAGGTGCTACGCTCCTGTTCAGAAAGAAGAATTGGTTCGGCTCTTCGGCTCATGGACAGCAGGATACCCGAAGGCCGAGAATAAGTCAATATCTTTATGACGCACTACACTAGCGAGCGCTGACGGGGAGCCACGCCTCGACGATCCGGCGGGCGCGGGCGGCGGCTTCGTCGACGAGGGCGGCGACGGCAGGGGTCATCTCGGTGGAGAAAGTCGTCGGGTCGGAGACGGGGATGGCCAGGATGCGCACCTCGTGGGGAAAGCCGAGGCCAAGCTTTCGCATGACGTTGCGCACTTCGCCCAAGCCGACGAAGTGGGGAGAGACGCCGCAGGCTTCGCCGACCGAATCAAGGTTGCGCTCCTGAATCTCCGACCCGACAAACTCCTCCGGAAGGTAGCTGTCGATTAACAGCGCCTTCTCACGGCCTAGCAACTCATCCAGCAGCGACAATCCAAAGAGCGAGGTCGAACGGACCTCGACGTCTTCCCCGAAAGTCCCCTGAAGTCTCTCCGCGACGCGAATCCCCACGGCATCGTCTTTCAGCAGGTCGTTGCCGAGTCCCAGTACGAGAATGGACTGCGTCGATTCAGGCATGTCTTTTGCGTCGCGGTCGCGGCCTACCCCGGCAGGCCTCAAGGAGAAAAGGAATCGTTACTCCCTACCTCGAGATCTCCCGAATCAGACGGCCCTCTGCGTCGCGAATCGAAATCTTGAGCGGCATCGACCCGGGCAGCGAGTGCGTGCCGCAGCCGTGGCAAGGGTCGTAGGCGCGGAAGGCCATCTCCACCATGTTGAGCAGGCCGTCGTCGTTGGCCGTCGTGGCATTGATCAGCGCCCGTCGCCGCCTTGTCCACGGAAAGGGCGATGCGCGCGGCGTTGTTCTGCGTGGCGACGATGAGGTTGGCGCGCGGTGATCACGCCCGCCTCGTCGGTCTCGTAGTGATGGAAGAGCGTGCCGCGCGGCGCTTCCACCACGCCCATGCCGACCTTGGGAACGCGCGGTGGGCAGCGTCGCGAACGTTCGGGTCGACGATCTCCGGATCGCTCGCGAGCTCGAGGAATCGCTCCGCCGCATAGATCATTTCCACGACCCGCGCCCAGTGGAAGGCCAGCGTGTGGTGCACGGGCTTGCCGCCCAGCGTGGCGAAGAGCTGCTCGTAGGCCTCGTGGGCGCGCGGGTGGCCATGCCGTCCGCGGCGTTCAGTCGCGCCAGCGGCGCCACGCTGAAGATGCCCGAATCCGCGCCCATCCACGAAACCCTTCCAGCCGATCTTCTTCAAATACGGAAACTTGATGTAGCTCCACGGCTCGACGTGCTCGGCGATCGAGTCCAGATACTCGCGCGCCGTGAAGACGCCAAACTCCTTGCCCTGCGGGTCGACGACGCGAATACGGCCGTCGTAGAAGTTGACGCGGTTCTTGCTCGTCCACCAAGCCCATGTAATAGGTGCGGTGCGTGTACATCTCCGAGGTGATCGCGTCCACGTATTCCTTGTTTTTCAGGACGACTCTGGTCAAAAACGGTCAGCGTGAACAGGGCAAAATCCACGCCGCGCTTGGCCGCCTCGATGAACTTCGGCTGATCGGCCGGTGCCAGGGGCTTGGCAACGCCACCCGGCAAGCCGAACACCGGGTGAATCACCTTGCCGCCCAGGCAGGCTGATCAGGTCGCGCAATTCTTTGCGCATGCCGATGACCCGCTTGCCCACTTCCACGCCGACCTTGCCGAGCACGCCCAGGATGTTGCGCTCGGCCTTGGGGGCCTTGGGCCCGACGACGAAATCCGGCCCGCCCAGGAAGTAGAAGTGCAGCGCGTGGTCTTCGAGCATGAAGATGCTGTAGATCATCTCCCGCAGCTTCTTGGCGACGGGCGGCGGATCGACCTGGTAAAGATCGTCCAGCGCCTTGGTGGCTCGCCATGTGATGCGCCGTGGGACAAACGCCGCAGATGCGCGAGGTGATCTGCGGCATCTCCTCGGCGGGCCGTCCGACGACGAACTGCTCGAAGCCGCGCAACTCCGGCACCTGGAAGTAGGCGCGGCTCACCTTGCCAGCTGTCGTCGAGAAAGATCTCGATCTTGCCGTGGCCTTCCAGCCGGGTGATGGGATCAATCGTGATTCTCTGAGCCATGACGCACCTCTATGCAGCTTTGCGCTTTCCGGCCAGCAACGATGCCGGCACGCTGTACCGATAGAACGTCCCCGCCGGATCGGGGACGGCTTCGAAAACCTTGGCGATGACCTGTCTCGTCGGTGGAATCCACGATGGAGGCGATGGCCGAAAGCGCCTTGCCGCCGTAGTCGCGCACGCGTTCGAGCGGCCCGAAGCAGCCGGTGCAGGGCATGCCGCCCTTGACGCACAGCGCCTCGCAGCCGCCGCGCGTGACGGGGCCCAGGCAGAGAATCCCCTGCGCCAGCAGGCATTTCTCGCGGTCGATCAAGCACCTGGTGCGGCCGCTTCAATTCCGTGACCAGCAGCTTCTCGGGCTTGGTGGAGTTCAAGTCGCACTCGTAGCAGAGCGCGCGGTCGCCCGCGAGCACCGAGCCCTTTTCAGGCAGCTTCCCGCTCAGAATGGCCTCGATCGCCTGCAAGCGTGATCTTCGGCGTAGGCGGGCAGCCGGGAAGGTAGTAGTCGACGTCGATGACCTGATCGAGCGTCTTGACGGTCTCGTAGAACTCCGGCAACTCCAGTTCGCCCTCGGGAACCTGGAAGTGCGTCTGCGGGCGCACGCCGGTGCCGTTGGTTGTCGAGGGCGAGAGGTGGTAGACGTAATTCCAGGATCGCCTCCTTGTCCGTCAGGTTGGCGAGGCCGGGAATGCCCCCCTAGGTAGGCGCAGGCGCCGTAGGCAATGACCAGTCCCGACTTCCGGCGCAGCAGCTTGGCCATCGCTTCCTGCTCGCTCGATGCGAACCGCGCCGTTGATGAAAGCGACGGCGATTTCGCCGTCCGGCCATCGCCTCGACATCGGAGCGCTTGAAGTCGAGCGCCACCGGCCAGAAGACGATGTCCACGGCCTCCACGACCTTCAGGATGTCCTTCGGCGAGATCGACGACGGCCTCTTCGCAGCCGCCGCAGCTTGCGCACCAGTAAAACGCCACTTTGGGTTTGGCCATGGTTCCTTGGCTCCTTCCCTTGCTCTGTAGCGGCGCTCTCTGAGCGCCGGGCCGTGGCGGCGGTCGGAGACCCCCGCTACAGGCTGAAATCGTTACGCGGCAATCGCCTCTTCCTTCGCCGGCTCCGCACGGCAGCGGCCCGAGGCGGCGAATCTGCTCCGTGAATTCATTGACAACGTCGCGCAGGCGCTCGCCCTCGGAGGCGGAAATCCATTCCAGCCGCAGGCGCTCCGGCTCGATGCCGAACTGCGGCAGCATCTTGCGGAGCAGGCGCGTGCGCCGCAGCGCCTTGTAGTTTCCTTCCTGATAATGGCAATCGCCGGGATGGCAGCCGCCGATCAGCACGCCGTCGGCGCCGTTGCGAAAGGCCCACAGGACCATCTGCGGGTCCACGCGTCCCGAGCACATGGTGCGCACGACGCGCACGTTGGGCGCGTACTTCATGCGCGAGGTGCCCGCGAGATCGGCGGCGAGGTAGGTGCACCAGTTGCAGAAGAAACCGACGATGGAGGGGTTGAATTTCGTGTTCATACCAGCACTCCTTCCACTTCGGCGAAGAGCTGCTCATCCCGGAAGAGATTCTGCTGCGCGGCGCCCGAGGGGCAGGCGGCGACGCACGTTCCGCAACCTTTGCAGAGCGCTTCGTTCAGAACGGCGACTTTCTTCTCGCTATCGAAATGAATGGCGGTGTACGGGCACATCGCGACGCAGACGTGGCAGCCGGAGCAGAGTTCCTCATCGATCCAGGCGGTGTTGGGCTCCATTTCGACGAAGCCCTTGTCGATGAGCGCCATGCACTGCGCCGCGGCGGCGCCCGCCTGGGCCACCGTGTCGGGAATGTCCTTGGGCCCCTGGTTGCATCCGGCCAGGAAGATGCCGTCCGTGAACGTATCCACGGGCGCGAGCTTGGGATGGCGCTCCAGGAACCACCCCTCGGTCGAGCAGCCGAGGTTGAACAGGCGCCGCACTTCCTGCGACGTCCGCCTGCGGTTCCATGCGCGACCGAGAGCACCACCATGTCCACCGGAATGCGCCGCACGACGCCGAGCAGCGTGTCTTCCACGCGCAGGACGAGCTTGCCTTCCTCCGCGGGCGACTGCGCCCAGCCGCTCACTTCCGCCACCTTGCCGCGGATCATCGAAACACCTTCCTCGAGCACGCGCTTGTAGAATTCCTCGAAGCCTTTCCCGGGCGTGCGCATGTCGATATAGAAGTTGTAGAGGTGCGCGCCGGTCTTTTCCTTGAGCAGGTGCGCGAGCTTCAGCGAATACATGCAGCAGACGCGCGAGCAGTATTTGTTGGTGTTCTCGTCGCGTGAGCCGATGCAGTGCAGGACGCCGATGGACTCGCGGCTTCTTGCCGTCGCGCATCACGACCTGACCGAGCGTCGGGCCCGCAGGCATTGACCAAGCGCTCGACCTCCAGGCTCGTGTAAACGTTGGAAAACTTCCCGTAGCCGTATTGCGGCAAGCGGTGCGGATCGAAGGTCTTGAAGCCGGTCGCCATGATGATGGTGCCGACTTCCAATTCGACCTCCTGCACCTTCTGCGAGAAGTCGATGGCATCGCGATCGCCGCAGACCTCCACGCACCCCTTCGGGCACTTGTGCGACTTGAACTCGATGCAGGTGGCGGGGTCGATCAGCGGCACGGGGGGCACCGCCTGCGGGAAAGGCATGTAAATGGGCTTGCGTTTGCCCAGCCCCAGATCAAATTCGTTCGGATACTTTCCCTCCTTGTAGACGCACATCTCGATGCACTCGCCGCAGCCCACGCATTTGGCCTCGTCGATGTAGCGCGGGTATCTTTTCACCTTGACTTTGAAGTTCCCCACAAAGCCGCTCACCTCGCTGACCTCGGAGAGCGTCATGAGATGGATGTTGGGATGCTGCTTCACGGCGGTCATCTTGGGCGTGAGGATGCAGGCCGCGCAGTCGAGCGTGGGAAACGTCTTGTCGAACTGCGCCATATGGCCGCCGATCGACGGCTGGCGCTCGACGAGGTAAACCTGCTTGCTCGGCGTTGGCCAGGGTCAGCGCGGCATGGATGCCCGCGATCCCGCCGCCCACGATGAGCACGTTGGGATTCACCGGGAAGCGCCGAGGCTCCAGTTCCTGAAGCCAGAACGCGCGGGTCACCGCGGCCTTGACCAGGGCCTTGGATTTCTTCGTGGCCGCCACCGTGTCGTCGCTCACCCAGGAGACGTGCTCGCGAATGTTCACCATGTGGAAGAGGTAAGGGTTTATGCCCGGCATTCGCCGTCGTCTTGCGGAACGTCAGCTCGTGCAGGTGCGGCGAGCAGGAGGCTACCACCACGCGATTCAGCTGGTGTTCCTTGACGTCCTTGACGATGAGATCCTGTCCCGGGTCCGAGCACATGTACTTGTACTCGCGCGAAACGACCACGCCGGGAAGCTTGGCGGCCGCCTCCGCCACGGCCTTCACGTCCACCTTGCCGGCGATGTTCGTTCCGCAATGGCAAACGTAAACTCCGATCCTCGCGTTGTGGTTCCCGTTGCCGTTCATGGCTGTGTCCTCTCTCCGTGCAGTTAGCCCGCTCTGCTCTTCCCTTTCTTCACTGTCATTCTGAGCCCTTCGCTTGTCATTCTGAGCGGAGCGAAGAATCTGTGGTTCCCGCTCAGGGTAAACTCCGCGAAGAACCTGCTTCTAGTCCTCCCCCAAGCAACTGCAGAGACTTCGCGGCGCTCAGGGTGACAAGCTCATGCGGCCTTCGCCTCGGAGGCGGATTTTGCGGCCTGATCGGTCAGCCCCACGGCTTCCGCCACCAACTCGGTCAAATCCTTGACGACCAAATGGCCTTCCAGGCCGGTGGTCTTGAGCGCGTCCGCGAACATCACGTAATCCTTCGGACAGGCCACCACCAGGATCTGGACTCCCTGCAGCGCTGGCCGCCTCACGCACCCGGCTTTCGCCGGGGCGCGAGTGCGCCTCGCCGATTTCTTCCATCCACACGCGCCCGCCGCCTCCGCCGCAGCAGAAGCTGTCGCGGCGCGAGCGCGGCATTTCCTTCAAGTCCACTCCCAACGCCCTGAGCACTTGGCGCGGGGCGTCGTAGACGCCGTTGTAGCGGCCCAGGTAGCACGGGTCGTGATAGGTCACCCGGTAGGGCAGCTTGTGCGCGACTTTGAGCCGCCCGCGCTCCAGAGAGCCCGGCCAGCAACTCCGTGTAATGATGGACCTGATGCCGTCCGTGATTGAGATCCGGATATTCATTCTTCAGCGTGTTAAAGACGTGCGGATCGGTGGAGAACAAGTTGTTGAAGCTGGACTTTCTGGAGCGTCGCCATGTTTTTCTCGCGCAGCAGCTCGAACAAGCCCTCTTCGCCGGCGCGGCGCGCGTCGTTGCCGGTGTTGCGCTCCGCCTCGTAGAGGATTCCGTAATCCACGTCGGCCGCGTGCAGCACGCGGGCGAGCGTGCGAGTAGTTTCCTGAAGTGCCGGGTGGTAGCAGGCGTACTCTCCCAGGAACCAAAGCCACTCGACCGGCTGCTTACGCGCGTCCGTCGGCTTGAAGTCCAGCCCTTGCGTCCACACCGCGCGCTTCCGCTCCGACTGGCCGAAGGAATTGCCGTAGCGCTGGAGGTTGCTGAACGCTTCCTGAAGACGCGCGTCCACTTCCCCGCGCTCCACCAGCCGTCGGCGCAGGTCCACCATGATCGAGAGGTGCTCGTTCAGGACGGGGCAGTGCTCGACGCAGGAAAGGCAGGTCGTGCAACCCCAGAGTTCCTCGGGTGCGATCAGGCCGCCAATCAACGTGGGTTCCCCGACGTTGCTCGCGGATTCCATCTTCTTAAGTAGCGCGGGGCCGTGCTGGAGCAACTGCAGCTTGAGGTTGTGGACGAGTTCACGCGGTGAGCAGGGTTCGCCGACCTGGAAGCTCGGGCAGGCGCGTTCGCAACGCCCGCACTCCGCGCAGGCGAAAGCAGAGAGCAGTTGTCGCCAAGTGAACTCCTCGAGGCGCTCGGCGCCCAGACTGCTGGCTTCCGGCAGGGGAGTAGGCAGGCGTCCCGGAGGGTCGAGCCGGCTGAAAAACACGCTGAAGGGCGCAGCCATCAGGTGCATATGCTTCGAGTAAGGGAGGTAAGCCAGGAAGAACAGCACGATGCTCAAATGCGCCCACCAGAAACCTTGGTAGAGCGCAGGGGCACTCGCGTGCAGTGTTGCCGAGCGCCCGAACCAAGCCGCCAGGCCGGAGCCGAAGGGGAGCCACACCGCGTGTTCCCCCGGCCACGCCACGAGGCCGAACCCCTCCGCGGCGAGATACGTCACCATGAGCGACGCGATCAGGATGTTCACGAAAGTCGCGTCCCAAGTCAGTTGCAGGCCCGCCGGGCGGATCACGAAGCGTCGGAAGGAAGAAACAGCCAAGCCTCCCAGCACCACCACGGCGAAGATATCCACAACTGGAGCGAGATAACGATTCTCTTCCACGCCGGGGATATGAACGCCGGGGAAAAGTCCTTGGAGCAGCATTCCGCTGGTGGCCATCACGAAGACCAGAAAGCCGTAGAAGATGAGAACGTGGGGAATGCCCACCAGCGGCTCATCGAGCAAGCGACGCTGGCCGAGGACGTAGATGAGAACCTTCCTGATCCTCCGGGGGATCTGGTCCCAGCGCCTGTCCCGCCGGCCGAGGCGAAGCAGCCGGATCAGGAAGACCACCCGCCACGCAAAGAGTCCGAGCGCGGTGAGAAAAACCGCCCAAAGGAGCACCCACGCGGGAATCGGCCCGAGTTTCGCGGTGGTCGGGATCATCAGCTTGCCTTCTTCATGTTCTCCTTGCGGACCTCCTCGGTCAGCAAGGGCAGGAGATCGAGCGCGTCGACGACCGCGCCATAGTGCGCGCCGGCGAAGATTGGCGCACTCGGGTCGGTGTTGACGGCGACAATCAACTCGGAATTCTTCATGCCCTCCAAGTGTTCCGGAGCGCCGCTGATGCCGAAGGCAAGATAGAGCTTCGGCTTGACGGTCATGCCCGATTTGCCGACTTGGCGGGTGAGCGGCAGCCACCCCTGATCGATGACGGGACGCGAGGCACAGACCGCGCCACCCAACGCTTCAGCCAGCTCCTCGGCCATGGGCAGGTTGTCGGCGTTCTGAATGCCCCGGCCAACGGCGACCAGCACGGGTGCTAGAGTGATGTCCACGTCGCCGGGAGGTGGTTCGATCAGTTTGCGGAACTTGACCCGCAGTTCGGGGAGTGTCGCCGGCAGCGGGATGTCCTGAACCTCCGGCCGCCCGGCCGCCGCGGTCTCAGGCTTGGGGAACGAACCGGGAACCACGGCGATAAGAGCTGTCGCTTCCGGCACCGCCACTTCGGCCGAGAGCTTTCCGCCATAGATCTGGCTGGTGGCGAAGAAGTGGCCACCACGGACTTCCAGGCGTGTGCAGTTGTCAATGCAGGGAATGCCCGTCCGTGCCGAAAGCATGCTGAGCAGGTCAAGTCCCACCGAGGTGCTGCCCAGCAGAACCGCACGCGGTTGGACATCCTTTAATGCGGCCTCTAGCGCCGCACCGTAAGCCTCCGGGGTAAACTCGAGGAACTCCGGGCGATCCGCGAGGTAAACGATATCCGCGGCGAGCTCACTCGCCAGGCCCTTCACCTTGCTGCCCAGCAAGACCACAGCGAGTTTCGACTCCGTGGCCTGAGCCAGCTCGCGCCCTTTCGCAACCAGCTCCAGGGTGATGTCGTTCAGGCGTCCCTGGAAGTGCTCGGCGACAACCCAAATGTCCTTGCCCATACGTCACCTCACGAGCCGTCGTTCTGAGAACAGGCCGACGATCTGGCTGGCGATCTCTTCGGGGGTCCCGGAGAACATCGTGGCTCCCATGCCTTCCTCGGGCTTGAACATGCGCTCGACGGCGACAGATTCCGGCTCGGGCGCGGTGGTTTCCTTCTCCTCGATGTTTGCCGTCTTCATCACCTGGCGCAGACGGCTGACGGGGACGTAGCGCGGCGGCTGCTCTGCCGCCTGGATGCCCAGCACTGCCGGGAGCTTCACTTCCAGTTCCGCCGCGTAGCCGCCCGGGTATTCCTTCTGGACGACCGCCATCGATGTGCCGTCCGCCATTTCAATCTTGCGCACCAAGCCGACGTAAGGCAGGTTGAGATATCCGGCGAGCAGCCCGCCGAGCGAGCCGTCCAGGTCATCGATGGCGCGGACTCCGGTCAAGATCAGGTCGAAGGAAAGTCCCTGGAGCACGGAGGCGAAGATTTTCGCCACGGTGTGATTGCTCGGCGGGGTCTCCAGCCCCGTGCGGATCAGGACGACGCGGTCAGCCCCCTTGGCGAGCGCCGTGCACAGCGTGTCGCGCACCTCACCGGTATCGAGGGAGAACACTTCTACGCGGGCCTGCGTCCGCTCCTTGATGAGTACGGCTTCTTCGAGGGCGTGGTCGTCCGATTCGCTGAGGATGTAGCGAATGGAATCGGGATCGACGGCCTTGCCGGTGGAATCGATCTCCACACCCTCGACAAGGTCGGGAACCTGCTTGGTCAGCACCGCGATATTCATGGCCCCGTCCTCCCTCAGGCGACTTCCATGGACTCGGCCAACAGTTCGATGATGTCGCGAACGACGAGCTTTTCCTCGTTCCCGGTCAGCTTGACGGCGTCTTCGAAGCGCGCGGTCTCGAAGGGGCACGCTACCGCAAGTGTCTCCGCGCCCGTCGCCGCTGCCTGCATCACCCGCCGGTCCGCCAGGCGATCCTTGACGCGCTCCTGGATGTAACGGTCGAGATAGATCGTGCTGGCACCGCCGCCGCAGCACAGGCTCGACTCCCGGTTCTGAATCATCTCGACGAGTTTCAAACCGGGGATCGCCTGGAGCACGGCGCGCGGTTCGTCGTAATGGCCCGTCTTCCTCCCCACGCAGCAGGAATCGTGATAGGTCACCGTGCCGTTGACCCGTTTCTTGAGAAGAGGCTTGAGCTGCTCGAGCCGCTCGGCCAGAAAGGCCGTGAAGTGCTTCACCACGAACTTGCCGCCCAGCTTCGGGTAGATATTCAACAGCGTGCGGTAAGAGTGCGGGTCCGTCATGAGAATTTCTTTGAACTGGTACTTCTTCAGGATCTCGATGTTTCGCTCAATGAGCATCTCGAAGAGGCCGCGCTCCCCGGCCAGCCACTCGCAGTCGCCCAGGCATCGCTCCTCGTGCCCAAGAATGGCGAAGTCCACGCCCAGCGCGTTCAGAATGCGCGCCAGCAGTTGCGGGAGATCTCCTGGTCCGCGCGGCTCGAAGGAGGGGTAACACTCCACGATCCAAAGGACATCCACCGGCCGCTTCAGTTGCGAGATGATGGGGACGGGCACTCCGGCCGTCTTGGTCCACTCCGTCCGCTTGCTTGCGGCGAGTATCCCCATCGGATTGCCGTAGAGGTAAGTGTTCTGGAGAGCCTTCTGCAGATCCTGCTCGAGCGTCCTTGCCCTCCGCCATCACCGCGGACGCAGAGCGGGGAACAAGCCCATCGGAAATAAGCAGTTGACTGGGGCATCGCACCGCGCAGGTGTGGCACGAAACACAGAGCCACGGGGTGTTGCTGTCCACGACCTCCTCAACCCGGCCGTCAGAAACATCTTCACCGCTTTGCGCGGTGAGAAATCCATCGCCTCGCCCATCGGACACGATCCGCTGCACACCCCACACTGGATGCAAGTGCGAAAGAGGTCCGGCGAGATTGGCGATCTCGGGGAAAACCGCCGTGGCTTCGGGCGTCCCCGGATACGGAGCTGTGCCCATCGTCAACTCCTTTCCACGGCCCCGGCCCTCAGGCCGCCGCGGGCTCGCGCGCCGCAAGAGCCTTTTCCCCTACCTCCCAGTCGAGTGGCACGAGCAGCTTCTCGAGCCCCAGGGCTTTTTCCGGATAGCCCCAGCGCCATGCCGATCAGCTGCGTGAAGTACGGAATCGGAATCGTGACGTCATCGTGATACTGGCGCTTGATCTTGCCCTGATGCGCTTCCAGATTGAGCTGGCAGAGCGGGCAGACGGTAACCAGAGCAGTGCGCCCTGGCGAGCTTGGCTTGGCTGAGCAGGATGTAAACCAGCCGATGGCCAACCTCTTCAATGGTGCCCGTGAGCGAGCCGCCACAGCAGCGGGCCTTCAGCTCGAAGTCCACCAGGTTCGCGCCCAACGCCGGGATGAACGCATCGAAGGCTTCGAGTGAGAACCCCTCGCTCAAAGCGTAGGGACGTGCGATCAGGCAGCCGTAATAAGGCGCGACGTTCCAGCCCCGGAGCGGTCTCTTGACTTTGGCCTTCAGGCCTTTCACGCCCACATCACGCAGAATGATCTCGAGGGGGTGCAGGATTTCGATTTTGCCCTCGTAGTGGAGCCCTATGGTGGCCAGCGCCGTGTCGATCTTCTCGCGCAGATCCGCGTAGCGAGCCAGATAATCCTTGGTCTTCTTGAGAATCATGTAGCAGGCCGTGCAAGGGGCCACGAATTCCAGTCCTGCCTTTTCGGCCATGGCCAGATTGCGCGCTCCAAGCGCAAACGCCTGATATTCATCCACCGAGATGTAGGTGGTGGCTCCGCAGCAATTCCAATCCTTGCAATTCCCGAAGTTCCAGACCCAGCGCCTCGAACACCGCATAGAGCGAGTCCTGGCAGTGGCGCGCGAAGCCATGCATGCAACAGCCGGGAAAGTACGTGTAAGCCATAGTCGGGACCCTCCCTCGCCGTCGTTCAGGCAGCCTTGGCCGGTGGGCAGCAGGTTGCCTGTTGTTCCCCGGAGGCGGAAGGTGCCACCGGGGCGATCACTTCGCGCTTCGCGGAGCCGCTCGACTCCATGGAGTCCAGAATGCGGAGCAAATCCTCGTTCGCCGCCCTGGGAATCCGGCTGGATGTCAGGCACATGCGGCCTCGCCGCCACAGCCGCAGTCCCAGCGGCCACGAGGTCAGCAACTTCATCGGCGCGGTCTTCAGCAACACTTTCAGGACGAGCCAGAACTCGTTGTTGCGGCCCGTACCTTTCAGCATTTCCATGAATTCCTTGGCCAGCACCGGCACCGGAAAATGACGCGGGTAAATCCCCTCGCGAATGGCGATCCGCTTGAGCGCATACATGACGTCGGTGACCTTGATGCCCGCCGGGCAGCGCACCGTGCACTCGTAGCAGGAGCGCACAGACCAGATGGCGAAACTGGTGACGACTTCCTCTTTGAAGCCCTCGCGGACCATGCCGATCAGTCTCCGCGGCGTGTAATCCATGTACACGGAGAGCGGGCAGGCGCTGCCGCACGTCCCGCACTGCAGACAGGAAAAGATCTTCTCGCCGCCGGGCGTGGCGACGACCTCGGCGGCAAGATCACGTCTTCAGCTCTTTTTCGTACTTGACCTTCTGGAAAAAAGCGGGCCGCGCCATCCCTTTGCCTCCCCTCTTCCTGCGGCATTCCCAGGAATGACGATCACTCGTAAGAGTGCTGGAAGCCATCCCCGAGCACGGGGCAACTCGGACATCCTGCCCCCCGCTTTGGGACACTTCCTCATGACGGGCAAACAGCACGGCGCGGGCCATCATTCGCGCTTGAAAGCTTGCCGAGCGCCAGCACAACACGCCCGGAGCTATGCCCAGTCGTGGACGAGCAAGGCATCGGGTTCTGAGTATTTCTGTACTCGTGCATGCCCCGAGACTGTTGAGACTCGCGACAGCTGCCGACAAATCTTGTTGAATTCTGCGGCGGCTTGATTTCGAGCGCTTGGGGGTTCGCAAGGACCGCGAGGCTTGGCCCGGGCGCATTCGCTGGGAAGGATGCGATTTCGCGCTGCGCGAAATGACTCCAATCCGTGCAGCACGTGCGGCAGAGCTGCACATGCGACGTGCTTGGGGCTCGCGGGCGAGGATTGAGGCTACTTCCCAGCCGCGTAGTCGGCATAGGCTTCGGCGACCTTCGCCTGGCTGGCGTCGCCGTCGTGGATGAGCACGCGATAGTGGAAAGTCAGATTTCCGCCGGGCGGGATGGTGATGCTGCCGTCGCGTTTCGGGTCGTTGTAGAAATCGTGCTCGCCGAAGGGATTGACGGCGAACAGCCCGTAACCACGCGCGTGCCAGTAAGTGGGATGCTTGGGGTTTGACGGATTATCGAAGATCGTGATGCCGAGCTTTTTGCCCCGGACGGTGCCGGAGTAATCGACCCAACTGGCGCGCTTCCCCCAGATCTGTTTCTCGCCCACGCGGCCCTCGGAGTCGGTCATCTTCATTCCGGACGTGTCTTCCAGCGCTTTGACCACGCGAATGGCGAACGTTCCTTCCTTCGTGTCGCCCATCTTCACCGGCGTGCCGAGCGCGTGGATGGTGAACTCGCAATCGATGGTGCGCGTCGTGGCGTCGCCGCGAAACGTGTAGCCTTGCGTCTCCTCCGCGATGATCTTGCCGTCCGGGCCGACCAGGTTGAAGTCGGCGCGCAGACTTCCGGAATCCGCGCCGCTGTGCGTGTCCTCCGAGCTTCGGTGAACACCGTCCGCCCGTGGGCAGATGCTCGGACGCTTGATAGGTCTTGCCGCCAACCTCGACGGGGGCCTTCTCCTCAAACTCCGCCTCGCTCCAGAAATCCACGCCGTTGACGTCCCCGTGGGCGAAGTACATCGCGCGATGATGTGGGTGGTCCGTGCTCTCGCCGGGAATGTCCTTGCGCATGGGAAAGCCACGCGTCACCACGATCCCTTCCGCGCTGCGCAGCGGCGATATGTAGGGTTTGGGAACCTTGGGATCGAAATAAAAGGTCGTGAAGGGCTTGCCTCCGATGACGACGGCGATTTGATGATCGGTGCGCTTTACATCCACCGATTCTGCGGCGGCGAGACACGAGCTGAAGAGAAGAACCGCAGCGAAGGCGGAGGCAACGGCAACGAACCTGGACTGAGCCATGAAGAAGTCACCTCGCAAATGAAGGATTGATGCCGAACCCAAATACTATCACGGTTGGCGGGCCGGCGAAGCGTGCAGTCCTCAGGGTTTCCACCACGCCGTGGCCGCGGAAAATCCGCTGGGCCGCAGCACATCCACGCGGATACGCTGGGGGGCCTTTTCCTTCAGGGCGACTTCCTGAATGACTCCCTCGCCGGGAGCCATTTTGGGCAGCGGAACCGACGTTCTCCTCCATCGGCAGGTCACCGAAGCCATAAACGATCGCGCGCATCGTGTAGCCCTCCACGGTGTAGGCGGGCAAGTCGACTCGTGTCAGGATGGAAGCGGTGATCCACCGGCCGTTTTTTGCCCTCGATGGTGATGTGGTTGTTGTCGTAAATCCAGCACAGGTTCGAAAGCTTAAGATGCCCGGCGACCGACGCGGCTTCCGAGGAAATTCCTTCCATCATGTCGCCGTCGCCGCAAATCGCCCAGACGTTGTAGTTGAACAGCTCGAATCCCGGACGATTAAAGTGCTCCGCCAGCCAGCGCCCGGCGATGGCCATACCCACGCTGTTGGCGACGCCCTGACCAAGCGGGCCGGTGGTGGTCTCTACACCCGAGGTCAATCGGTATTCGGGATGCCCTGGCGTCTTGCTGCCAATTTGCCGGAAATTCTTGATCTCGTCGAGCGACACGGCCGGCGTCGAAAGAACGCCGCCGTCCGGACTCACTTCTCGCACGCCCGCCAGATACAGCAGGGAATAGAGCAGCATGGAGGCGTGCCCATTGGAAAGCACGAAGCGGTCGCGGTTCGGCCAAATCGGATTTTCCGGGTCATAGCGCAGAAACTGCTGCCACAGACAATAGGCGACCGGAGCCAACCCCATCGGCGCTCCCGGATGTCCCGAGTTCGCCTTCTGCACCGCGTCCATTGCAAGCGTGCGAATCGTATTAACACACAACTGGTCGAGTTCGGCCCCGGTGGCGACAGACTGGTCACTGACAGCCATCAATTCTCTCCTCGCAAATCGACTTGCAATGGCCCCTTGAAATCCCCGGTCTAGACCCTTAGATGATGTTCCCGCCAATATTGATACAAACGCGCCCCTAGTTTACGTGCGATTCGAGAACCCCGATGAGGCACGCTAGGACGAACTTCTAATTTTACACTGGGAAGAATTTAGCCAGGGGTATCCGACTTCCGGTAGAGACGCGGCTTGCTTCTTCTCGTTCGCCGGGTGCAAAGAGACGTGGGCCAGTGCCCTCTCAAGCGCTAACTTAAGCAGGAAGGGTTAGAAGTTGACCCCTCCCCCTCCCGGTTTCTGGGCGGTACCTTCCGGTTTGCCGACGATTCGCCAGTCTGAGAGAATCTATCTCTAGGCGATGGCAGGGTTAGCCTGACCCGCCTGTCGGCATAAAACAGTACGACAAGTTCTGGGAAGACCGGTTGTATCCGGGTCGGTCTAAACAAGAATTAGTCCGCAGAGGGGGACCCGATGAAGCGCACGTGGACGATCATAGGGGTAGGCGACGTGCCAGGCAGCTTCAAATGGTACCAGGCGCTGTTGGGTCAGCCGGCTACCCTTCCCACCCATGATTACTTTGGGCAAATCCTCGATTCAGATGGAACTGTTTTGCTCTGCCTCCACGAGTGGGGCGCCCACGAGCATCCCTCATTGATGAGCCCCGATCACGGGACACCCGGCAACGGGCTCCTGTTGTTCTTCCGTGTCGATGATTTCGACCTGGCGCTTCAGAGGGCACGCCCACTCGTCACTCGGCTCGAAGAGGAGCCACACGTGAATCCGAACACTCAAACCAAGGAGTTCTCGCTCCGAGATCCGGACGGATATTACGTTACGATCAGTGCGCTCCCTGCGGTCTGACAAGGCGCTGCAACTGCCGAGCTGGCCGGGGCTTCATGGGGCAGCGCCGCCCGACCTCACTCCCCTCGCAGAGCGGCTCTTGCCGTCTGATCGCCCATTCCAATAGGGAACGTATCGCGGAGTTTCGATTATTCTGATCGTGTCACGCGCAAACCGGAACTAATTTTTGAGTTAGCGTTTATGGGGCAATGCCCCGTTTCTCGGCTAGAGAATTTCAGGTGAGAAAGAGTTTGTCTTGGCTGATCCGGTGTTGCAAGGTCGACGCCAATTGGTCCACATCCCCGGCGGAAAGGTGCATTACTTCAGGCTCAAGCATCGGGATGCGATTGCTGCCGACAGCATCCCGCCGCACCTGGATCAGTAAGGCCTGCAGCGCCTGGGGATCGTATTTTTGCGGAGTCATGCGGATCAAGTCTTGCAGCGCCGCACCCACCGACATGCGCTCGCGGTAGGGACGCTCGCTGATCATGGCGTCAAAGGTTTCGGCCAGGGCCACGATGCGCACCGCTTGCGGTATTTCGTCCCCATGCAAGCCGTCCGGGTATCCCGACCCGTCTGCCCGTTCATGGTGCCAGCGCACGATTTCTGGAATCTGCGGCCAGGGAAACTGCACCTGGCTGACGATCTGATGCCCGACCACAGTGTGGTCCCGCATCTCGCGGGATTCCTCCGCGTCGAGCCGCGCAGCTTTTCCCAGCAGCCGCTTATCGACGGCAACCATGCCGATGTCGTGCAGATAGGCCGCCGACCGCAAGGACGCGACCGCGTTCGGGTCCATCCCCATCGCTTCGCCGATTGCCTGTGAGTAACGGCCCACTCGCAGCGAGTGGCCATGAATGTTGACGTGCTTGACGTCGATGGCGGCGGCGAAAGCCTCGAGCGCGTTGTCGTAGAACCCGTGCAGCGAGGCCAGCAGCCGCAGGTTTTCAGAGACCCGTTGCGCCAGCGTCTGGCCCAGAGTGTGGTTCTGAATGGCCAGCGCCACGTAGTGACTTAGCATTTCAAACGCGTCGAGGGCGTCTTCTTCATACACCGCTTCGCCGGGCCGTCGTCCCAGGGCGATTACCCCAGCGAGCTTTCCCCGGACTTTCAGCGGGCAAATACACTTGAACAGTTCCGGCGCGACATTGCCGTTCGAACTCAGAAAGACGTCATACGTGGAACTATTGAGCAGCACCGGGCCGGAGGCCGAGGTCAAGGTGTGGACGTGGCGGGGAAGCAGGGGAATCAGCGACGGTTCCGGCAGCAGCGCGAATCCTTGCGCATCGACCGAGGTCAGCAAGGAGGGCCGTTCCCCGAACGAAAACAGCACGGCCTCGTGCGCGTCGGCCGCTTCCATCACGGCGGACAGCATGGCATGAGCGGTTTGGCGGAAGTCGCGGTCTGCCGTAAGTTCGGGCCCCAAATCCGCCAGCGCTTCGACTGTTCTTAACAGCTTCTTGAGATTGGTTCCCTGCAATCCTCTTGCGGAGGCGCCTGCGAGAAAACCAGAGCGGTACCAGCGTAGCATCGGCCAGAGGCTCAATTGTTAGTTAGTTTGGTGCAGCAGGGAATCGGGTCATCGGGCCATCTGGCGATCTCACGACTTCGCGCCGCTGCCGAGCTTGCGCTCGGCTTGGACGGGCGAGGGCGCCCGTCCCCACACGATCTACACCCCGACCGGGAAGGGCTTGGTGTGCGTTTCCGAACCCACCGACAGTCCGGCGAATCGCCCCTGCAGCAGCGACATCAGCCCCGTGACCCAGTAGCCGATGACGAACAACACCAGGAAGGGAACGGTGAAGTAATTTTCGTTGTCGATGGCATAAATGATCGCCAGCGCGAAATAAGTGCCGATCAGCAGTTCAATCCACGGAACCCATCCCAGACGCTTGCGGTATTTTTTTGCGCCGACCTTGTCCTTCCTTGATTCGACGCGGTACTTGGGAGTGCGCGCGAAGGCAGTCTGCTTGCCCACCAGCGCTTCCAGCACGGCAATCGTGTTGGTGACCGTCAACCCGATCCCCAGAGCCATCAACAGCGGCAGGTAGAGCAGCGATCTCAGCCAACTTTTCGGAAACAGTTCCTTCTGCGAAACCAGGTAGAAGCTGGAAATCGAAAACGTCGAAGCCATGAACAGGGGCAAGTCGATGTAGAGCATCTGGAACCATCCCTGATAAAAACGAATAATCATGGCGGGCATCAGCAGCACGGAGAGCACGATCATCAGCGGATAGCTGAGGTTGGCCGTCAGGTGATACCAGGCTTCGATTTTCTGGTGTCGTGAGGCGTCGCTGGCGAAAACCTTGGGCAGTATTTTCTTGGAGACCTGGATCAGCCCCTTGGCCCAGCGTGCCTGCTGCGTCTTGAATGCGGTCATCTCCACCGGCAACTCGGCCGGACATTCGACGTCCTGCAGATAAACGAACTTCCATCCCTTTAGCTGGGCGCGATAGGAAAGATCGGTGTCTTCGGTGAGCGTGTCGTGCTCCCAGCCGCCCGCTTCGTCGATCGCGCAGCGCCGCCACATTCCGGCCGTGCCGTTGAAGTTAAAGAAAACGCCGCTGCGCGACCGTCCCGAGTGTTCCAGCACGAAATGGCCGTCGAGCAGAATCGCTTCCACCTCGGTCAGCACCGAGTAGTTGCGGTTGATGTGCGTCCAGCGCGTCTGCACCATGCCGACTTTGGGATCGGTGAAGTGATGGATGCAATTCAGTAGAAAGTCGGAGGGCGGAACAAAATCGGCGTCGAAGATGGCGACGAATTCTCCCTTGGCCGTCTTCAATCCCTCCGCCAAGGCGCCTGCCTTGAAGCCCTCGCGATTGTCGCGGTGCAGGTACTTGACCGGATGTCCCAAGGAGGCGTAGCGCTCCACCAAAATGCCGGCGACTTCAACGGTTTCGTCGGTCGAGTCGTCCAATAGTTGGATGTCGAGCTTTTCACGCGGATAGTCGAGCCGGCAGACGGCGTCGAGCAGCCGGTCCACCACGTATTGCTCGTTGAAGATCGGCAACTGCACGGTGACACGCGGCAGGTCGCCGAATTGGAAGTGCGCCGCGGGTTCCGTCGTCTTGTTCGCTTTGTGCTTGTAATAGAGATAGACCAGCCAATACCGGTGCCCGCCGTAGGCCGCCAGGATGATCAGCACGACGAAATAGGGAATCAGCAGCGCCAGATCGAATCCGTTGACCTGGTAGAGTCCCTGAAAAGTCTTGTCCAGAAAATGATGGCGAAGGTACGGCATCAAGCCCTTGGAAGCAAGAATAACGACCAAGGCCAGCCGGGCCAGCGGGGACGAAGTGAGGGTCAAAGACATGTGCGGAACAGCACCATGGATCAAAAGGAAAGACCGCGGAACTAGCATTGTACCTGATCGGCCAGCGGCCGGTTACCGCCACTCCTCGCCCGCCGGGCTAAGCTTCAGCGCGACCTGCTGATGAGAACCTTCCTCCACTTTCACTGCCGTGCCATTCGCTTCCTGGGACTTCAGAAAGTCCGGGTCGCGCCAGACACCGTCTTCCAGATCCTGCCAGGCATAGAGCGTGTAGCTGCCCGGAGCGAGGCCGCGAATCGTAAAGCGTCCATGCTGGTCGGTCGTTCCGCTTACAAAGCGATCGGGAATCTTCCGGTATTTTTCTTCGGGCACGGCTACGACGGTGACGTTGGCCACGGGATGAGTATCGTCCACATCTTCTTCCTTTTCGACGACCGTTCCCTCGACTCTTCCTCCCTTGGAACTGATCAGCACATCAAGCGTGGCCGGCCCGCTTGCCGTGAATCCGGTGGCGACATCTCGCCCGCCAAGGGTCACGGATTTCAGGTAGAAGCTGCTCTGAGGGTCGGACCCATACACCTCCACGATGTAGTTGCCGCGATTGACGTTTTTCCACTCGAAGTTGCCCAGCCGGTCCACGGTCGCATTGGTTCCAAAGAAGTCGGGGGACATGAAGAAACCCGGATCTTCCGGCAACTCGGCTTGGCGGAGGTTCACTACGTACTGAGTGAAATCTGCGGACGCGCCTCCATCCGCGTGAAAATGGCCGGAGATCGCGAAAGAAGGTGCGGGAGCCAGCTTCACCCCATCCACGTCAGCGGCTACAACGCTGATATCCTGGTGCGCCGCGAGCGACTGTGATTCCGTGCCGGCCGATGCCCTCACCACATACGATCCTGGAGCGACCCCACGCAACTCGAACTGGCCGTCCGGCCCCACCTCATTTGCACGGATCGAATCGCCCGCCTTAGAGACCAACTCCACGTTGCCCTTCTGGCCGGCCATGATGCCAGTAACGATTCCGCGAACCCGATACGTTCTCGCCGGCACCAACGTGAAGTTGACCGGCATTTCGTCGCCCGCCTTCAGCGTTACTGCCGAGGCCTGCAAGCCATCGTAAGTCCCCGGAAAGTAGGTGGTGACGTATCGGGTGTCGGGCCGAGCCTCGCCCTGGTTATCGCCCGGCGGAGATTTCTCCGGCTGTTTTTCGTAATCGCGCATGTCCGGAGCCGGCGTAGCCACAATCCAGTACTGACCGGGGAACAAGCCGGAGAGACGATATTCGCCCAGGTCGTTAGTCCCTGCGCTCCCGACGCCCTCTCGTGTTGTCTTCCCTGGCCTTTTCTTTTGCGCGAACACTCTGACCTCGGGCATCGGGTCGCCATCTTCGTCCGTGATGCGGCCGCTGATCACCGCTGTGGGCAACATTCGAAACAGAAGGTCTTTCACCGGCTGTCCGGCTTGAACGGTGAGCACGTTGACATCAGACTTAAGTCCGTGCCCATTCACTCCGACGAATCCGGTTCTCTCGAAGAAGATGCGGTAACGCCCGGGCACAACATTGTCGACGCGGAAATGGCCTTCAGCGTCGGTCGAGGCAGTGTAGTTCTCACCCTGAACCTCCGCGATGATTTGCACCAGCACCTTCTTAATCGGCTGACTGCCCGGTTCCTGCACCACCGTGCCCGCGATGGAGGGCGCGTTCGCCGGGGGCGGGGAGTCCTGGGCGCTAGCCAGCAACCAGGCGCTGAGAAGGAAACAGGCGATGGCAAGTGAGCGCGTCATTAGATGTCAATGGAGACTGAGAGACCTCAATCCAAATTGTCATCCTGAGCGAAGCGAAGGACCTGCTCTTCGCGGCGCCAATATCAGCAGGTCTTTCGCTTCGCTCAAGATGACAAACCAAATATAGCTTGCGAATTAACGGGAAGCGAGACCCGCGATTCAATTCAGAAAATATTGCCGGTACAACGTATCCCGCTGCGCCGGACGGAAGCCCGCATCGCGTATGATGCGCCGCAATTCTTCTTCGGTTGTGCAGTTGGTGACGCCGGCGGCGCGGACGACGTTCTCCTCCAGCATCACCGAACCAACATCGTTGCCGCCGAAGCGCAAGCCCATCTGGCAAACTTTCAATCCCTGCGTCACCCAGCTGGACTGCACGTTCACGAAATTCGAAAGGTAGAGCCGCGAAATAGCCAGCACCTTCAAATATTCAACCGCCGTAGCCTCATACCAGTGGCGTCCGCCGAGGGCTGTGTTTGCGGGCTGAAAGGTCCACGGGATGAACGCGGTGAAGCCGCCAGTCTCCTCCTGCAAATCGTACAGACACTGGAAGTGGTTAATGCGGTGTTCGACGCTCTCGCCGACGCCAAACATCATGGTCGCAGTGGTTCTCATGCCGAGTTGGTGCGCGGTGCGATGCACCTTTAGCCAATCCGCGGTCAGGCATTTCAGGCGCGCGATTTTGTAGCGGACTTCATCGTCAAGAATCTCAGCCCCGCCGCCCGGAATCGAATCGAGTCCCGCGTCGCGCAGCCGCGCAATCGTGTCACGCACGCTGAGGTTGCTGTACTCAGCAATCGCAAGAATCTCCGAAGCCGAGTAGCAGTGCAGGTGAACCTTCGGGAAGCGCTGCTTGATGCCACTCAACATGCGCTCGTGCCAGTCGATCTTGAGATCGGGATGCAGGCCGCCCTGCATCAGCACGCCCGTGCCGCCAAGTTCCACGGTCTCGCGAATCTTCTCGTAGATGGTGTCGAGGTCGAGGATGTATCCCTCGTTGACCCTAGCCGCCGGCCCCTTCAACGGACGATAAAACGCGCAGAACGTGCAATATTCCGTGCAGAAGTTGGTGTAGTTAATGTTGCGGTCGATGATGTAAGTCACGGTGCCCTCGGGATGCAGCTTGCGGCGAACCGCGTCCGCCTCCATGCCAATCCCGATCAGATCGTCGGACCGGAACATCTCCAAAGCCTGCTGTTTGGTCAGGGACATCCTCTCCACCCCACAGTAATGGCTATTTTAGCTGGTGGGAGGGGGTAGAGGCGAGTTTCGCGGAAAGATGGGCGAAGGGCGTTTCGCGCGCCTGCTGCAAATGCAGAAATAACAATCACCTGCGCCGGAACCACCGCCGATCACTTGCCTGTCTGAGATGGTTGATCGATGGGGCGGGAACGCAGCCAAGGTAGCCGCCAACCGGTCTTGGGCCCTAGCCTCTTCCAACAGAACCGGAATACACGCACGGCCACCGCTACAAGAGCAATCACCGTTACCAACCAAACCATAATCAGGGGTAGATTGATGAAGAACGCGATAACCGAATCGACCCAGTCTGCGAGTCCTGAAATCATTTCACCCAGCGCGACCTTGGCTTGACGCAGCGGGCGCCACTGGAAGCCTAGAACCGTGGCACCCGCTTCACCTCGAAGCGTGATTTCCAAAGATGACATGTCGATTTGGGTCGTAAGGTATTTCATCTCGCCCTGGAGTTGTTCGATTTGACCTCGGACGCCGCTCAGTTTCTCCGCACCATCGAGCGTGTCCTTCACCGTCGCGGCGCGCTTCAGGATTTCCAGATATCGTGCCTCTTCGGCCTGAGCATTCCGCAGGCGAGCATCAAGGTCTACGTAATCACGGGTGACATCACGGGCTTCTACGTTCTCCCGGTCGACACTTAACGCCAAGTGCTCGATCTCTGATATGGCTTGGTCCAAACTGCTAGCTGGAACGCGCACCGTTATCACGGCGGTATGGCCGCCGATATTGGTCTGTGCTGATTTCTCGACGAATCCTTTCATGCCCTCGGCGATAGCGCGAACCTTGCCAGCCGCTTTCCCGACGTCACTGACCAATAGTTCCAGAGATCCGTTCCGCACGATCTTGCGAATTTCCGTGGTGGTTTCCGTTTGCTCTGCAACGAGTTTCAAGACCGCGTGACTATCAGTCCCTTCGCCAGGTGAACGGTCAATGCGGTCATCGGCCGGAGACGCTAGGTAGGTTGTGAGCTTGGCCTTCCTTGGCATATTGACCACGCGCTTGGATTCGCACGACAGAACGAGGAAGGAGCTCGTGATCACTGCGGCGAGCATTGCTCTGGAGGCTAAGTTTCGTATTTTCATCATGATTTCATCTTCCACGGGCGACTGAACTTGTCTCCCGATCTTGAATAGCGTTATCGCCGCTAGAATACGCCGAGGCTCCCGACGTGCCAACAGCTTGCGCTCAACAGGATGATTCAGGGCCTAAACAAACCGAAGCCCGGGCGCCTGCGGCAGAGCCCCAACCTCCACGCCCATGCGATAGTACAGCTCAAGCCCCTCCAGACACGGAGGGTCGAGATAATAATGGATGTTGTGCGTCAGGTAGACGCGAATGACCTCGACGGTAAGGCCGAGGCGCGGCGCCCACTCCTGCGCGATGGCTTCAAGGTTCTTCGGCGACAGCCCATGATCCCGTGACTTCTTGAAGGCCTCCGCAATTGTTGCTGCATTGCGTCCGGCAAGCGCGTGCTTGCGAATGGCCCAGAAAGCGAAGACGAATGACTTTCCCGTGCGCGCCGCCCACTCTTCCGCTAGGTCGAGCGTGAAGTAGCGCGTCCGATCGACTTGCAGCGCGGGGTCTCCGATGAGCAAGGCCGCATCGCAAGCGCCGAGCATGGCATCGAGATCGGGAGCCATTGGCTTATAGTCGCGCGCTCCGCCCAGCCATTTGGCGAACAAAATCTTCGCGAGCGCGACCGACGTCATCGAAGAAGTATCGAGCGCCACGGTGCGCACCTGCTCTCTCCACTTATCTAAGGGGACTTTACTCACCAGCAGGATCGACCGCACCGCCCGCCGCGCCGCAATCGCCACATCGGGAATGATGACGAGATCGGGAACCGTCGCATAAGCCGCCGCCGGAATGATGCCAATATCCGCCGTTCCCGCACCTAGAGCCTCGGCGCAGGCCGAAGGGATGGTGTAGGAAATGTCAAAATCAATGCTCACGGCCGCCTGACCGTGCTCAAAATCCCACAGGAGAGGCGCCGTGTTCAGGTAGGAAATGGCCGAAATCTTTAACCGGCTCATCAAGTTACGAATTCTACCAAAAGTGATGTGCGCGCCATCCTTGACAGGGTTTTCCGCCGCAGGCTAGGGTCACGCGATATGGCTAACGTCGCAGTTGCCGTCCCCAATCCAGCTTCTTACCAGGGCATCTACTGGCTCGCGCTAGCTTTGACTCCAGGACTAGGCCCCACGCGCATCAAGAAACTGATCGAGCACTATGGCACCGCCGACCGCGTCTTCCAGGCCAGCCTGACCGAACTCGAAGCCCAGGGCATGCGCGCCGTTTCCGCGCAATCGATCGCGACCGGAAAGTCGCTCGAACTGGCGCAACAAGAATGTGGGAAGGCTTCCGAGGCGCGCGCCAAAATTATTTCGCTGAGCGATCCCGAATATCCGTCACGGCTGAAAGAAATTTACGACCCGCCGGTAATTCTGTTCGTGAAAGGAAGCGTCGAAGTGCTGGCGCAGCCCGGCATTGCAATGGTCGGGACGCGTCATCCGACTCCCTACGGCAGCGGCATGGCCGAACGCCTCTCCACCGACCTCGCGTCGCGGGGCCTCGTGATCATCAGCGGATTAGCGCGCGGCGTCGATACCGCGTCGCATCGCGGCGCGGTCGCAGCCAAGGGAAAAACCGTCGCCGTCCTCGGCACAGGAATTGACGTGATGTATCCCAGGGAAAACACGCGGCTCGCCGAACAAATCGTGGCTCTCGGCGGCGCGCTGATCACCGAGTTTCCGGTCGGAACTTCTCCCACGCCGCAAAATTTTCCCATTCGGAATCGGATCATCAGCGGCATGTCGGCCGGCGTGCTGGTGGTCGAAGCCGCGGAATACAGCGGCACGCGCATCACTTCGCGCTGTGCGCTCGAACAAAACCGCGACGTCTACGCCGTCCCGGGCAATGTGACCAACAAGAATTCCTGGGGTCCGAACACGCTGATCAAGCAGGGCGCGAAGCTTGTCGCCACCTGGGAAGACGTATGGGAAGAGCTCCCGCCAGACATACAGTCCGCGCTCAGCGCCATGCAGAATGAATCCCCCGTGCCGGAAACCGCATCTCTATTCCCGGACGAGGCAACCTCGCCCCATGAAAGAAAGATTCTCAAGTTGTTGAAGGCCGATGAATCCACCCACATTGATCAACTGGTCGAATTGCTGGAAGCAGAAATGTCGTCCTCCGAAATCTTCGCCGCCCTGTTCGAATTGGAGCTCAGCGGGAAAGTGAGGCAGTTGCCGGGGAAGAATTTTGTGAAAAGCTTTTAGCTGTCAGCTCTCAGCTATCAGCTTTCAGTAAAACCGGAGGGGCGTATGCAGAGTTTTCGTAATCTTCGGGTCTGGGAGAAGTCACACCATCTGACTCTGGATGTTTATGCAACGAGCAAAGCTCTCCCTCGGGATGAGATGTTCGGGCTGACAAGTCAGATGAGGCGATCTTCCGCATCGATAGGAATGAATATCGCCGAGGGTTGCTGTCGAAAGGGCGACGCGGAAATGGTCCGGTTTCTGCAGATTGCCATGGGATCAGCCAGCGAACTTGAGTACCAATTTCTGCTCGCTCATGATCTGGAATATTTGCACAATCCAGAGTACGAGCGCCTTGCAGCGCAGGTGGTTGAGGTGAAGAAGATGCTGTCGTCTCTGATGCAAAAGGTGAAGGTCTCTAACTGAGAGCTGAGAGCTGACAGCTGACCGCTATTCGTGCTAGCTTCAATTCCATTACCGCGAAATTGGGGAGAACATTGTCCAAAGGTCTAGTCATTGTCGAATCGCCCGCGAAGGCGAAAACTATCCAGAAATATCTGGGCAAGGGATTCACGGTCGATGCTTCTTACGGCCACGTGAAGGACTTGCCCAAGAGTAGCCTCGGTGTCGACGTCGAAAATGACTTCGAAACCGAATACGTCGTCATCCCGGGAAAAGAAAAAGTCCTGGCCAAGCTGAAGAAACTGGCGCTCTCGGCCGATCACATCTACCTCGCGCCTGATCCGGATCGCGAAGGCGAAGCCATCGCCGCCCATCTTGCCGACGAACTCGGCGAAGCCCCAGGCAAGAAAAAGAAGGGGAAGAAGACTGCCAAGAAGAAGACGGACGACGTCGGCGACGACGCACGCATCCGCCGCGTGACCTTCAACGAGATCACGCAACGCGCCGTCAAGGCCGCTTTTGAGCATCCCCGCGACATCGACCGCAAACTGGTGGACGCGCAGCAGACCCGCCGCGTGCTCGATCGCCTCGTGGGCTACCAGGTCTCTCCTCTTTTGTGGGACAAAGTTCGCCGCGGCCTTTCCGCCGGACGGGTGCAGACCGTCGCGCTCCGTTTGATCGTCGATCGCGAACGCGAAATCAAAGCCTTCGAGAAAAAAGAATACTGGACGATTGACGCCCATCTTGCCGCCAATAAGCCTCCGGCATTCGACGCCCGCTTCCTGGGCAAGGGCGAAGAGAAAATCGAAATCCCGAACGGCGAGGAAGCGGAAAAAATCCGCCTGGCGCTTGAAAAGGCCGATTGGGTCGTCCGCTCCGCGGATAAGAAAGAGCGGCGTCGCAATGCCACTCCGCCGTTCACCACCAGCAAGCTGCAGCAGGATTCCTCCCGCAAGCTGCGCTTCAGCGTGAAGCGCACCATGATGATCGCGCAGCGCCTTTATGAAGGTGTCGAACTCGGCGACGAGGGACTGGTCGGCCTGATCACCTACATGCGCACCGATTCGACTCGTGTTTCGGCCGAGGCGATCGCCGAGGTCCGCGACTACATTACCAGCGAGTACGGCGCCCAGTATTTGCCCGAGTCGCCCAATACATATAAGGAGAAGAAAGAAGCGCAAGCGGCTCACGAGGCCATTCGTCCAACTTCGGCGATGCGCCATCCCGACCAGATCAAGAAATATCTGCATGAAGACGAATTCAAAGTTTACAAACTGATCTGGCAGCGATTCATCGCCTCGCAGATGAACCCCGCCGTCTTCGACCAGACCTCGGTCGACATTGACGCCAAATCTGGAAACGACATTTTCTGGTTCCGAGTCACCGGATCGGTCATGAAGTTCGACGGCTTCCTCAAGGTCTATGAAGAGTCCAAAGACAGCAAGGACGAAGAAGACGAGGAATTGAAGCACAAACTCCCGCCGCTCGAAGCCGGACAGAAACTGACGCTGAAGTCGCTTCTCCCGGAGCAGCATTTCACCGAACCGCCTCCGCGCTTCAACGAAGCTTCGTTGGTGAAGGAACTCGAGGAGCGCGGCATCGGCCGGCCTTCCACCTACGCGACCATCTTGAGCACCATTCAGGAGCGCATGTACGCGCAAAAAGTCGGCGGCAAGTTCACGCCCACCGAAATTGGCCTGGTGGTCACCGATTTGCTGGTGGAGAACTTTAAGGATATTTTCGACTTCCAATACACCGCGCGCCTGGAAGAAGAGCTCGACGACATTGAAGAAGGTAAGCAGACGGGGAACGACGCGCTCACCGAGTTCTATAAGAAATTTGCGAAGGATCTCCGATACGCCGAAAAGCACATGGAAAACATCAAGCGTATGGAGAAACCCACCGACGAAAAGTGTGAACTCTGCGGCGCGCCGCTGGTCATCAAGTGGGGAAAGCACGGTTCGTTCTACGCGTGCAGCACCTACGACAAGGAAAACCCCGACACCTGCAAGTTCACCAAAGAGAATCCCATCAACTTGCCCGACCTCGACTCGGCCGATCTGCAGGAGACGGCGCAAGAGGAATACTGCGAAAACTGCGGCCGCGTCATGGTTCTAAAGCGCGGACGCTTCGGTCAATTCATGGCCTGCACCGGCTATCCCGATTGCAAGACGACGCGGCGGCTCGATCAGGGCAAGAAAGTGCCTGACATTCCACTCGACGAAACTTGCCCGCTGTGCAAGCGCAACTTGATCCTGCGGCACGGCCGTTACGGCGAGTTCACTTCGTGCAGTGGATATCCCGACTGCAAATATGTGAAGCAGAATTTCATCGGAGTGAAGTGCCCCCAGTGCAAGGAAGGCGAGCTCGTCGAAAAACGCGCGCGCAAGGGCAATACGTTTTACGGCTGCGGGAATTACCCGAAGTGCAAGTTCACGTCCGCGGGGAAACCCGTTGCCGAGAAATGTCCCGATTGCGGACATGAATACCTGGTGGAACGAGTCCGCAAAGAAGGACCGGTGATCGCCTGTCCGAATAAAGAATGCGATTACGAGCGCCCGTTTGAAGGCGGAGCCGCGGGCGCTGCGAAAGCCTGACAATAGACGCGGTTCTCGGAACGAAATTTCAAAACATGACTGACGAGGCGAAACTATGGCAAAGAAACCGACCGTTCACGATGCAGGGCTGATTCTGAAACTCTACGACCTTCGCCGCGAAGCGGAGATGCGCAAAGCAAGAAACTGGTTCACGGCAGAATTCTGGCCGCGGAGTGCCGACGAGCTAATCAAGGTTGCGAGTTCGTTCCCCAGCCAGGAAAACGCCTGGATTCGACAGGTGGGCGGCTATTGGGATATGGCGGCGTCCTTCGTGCTGCAAGGCGCGCTCAACGAGGAACTCTTTCTGCAGCCCGGCTGTAGCGGCGAAATGTTCTTCATTTTCGCCAAGGTCTATCCGTTCCTTAAGGAATTTCGTGCGAAGACCAACAATCCCGATGCCTTCGGCAACATCGAGAAAGTGGCCACCGGATCGAAGACCGCCCGCAAGCGCCTGGAGCGCGTCTCGAAGAACATTCAAAATCGCCTCAAAGCCATGGCCAAGCCTGCCAAGAAGGCCTGACCGCAGCCGAGCGCCCTTCTTTATCTTCATTACTGTGTTCTAGGCACATTTGCGCGGCCGCCCATCTGCTATCCTAAATGTGCTGTGCGGATGCTCTGGTGGTTTCTCATACTGGGAGTCAGTGCCGCGGTGGTGGTGTCAGTTGCCCTTACGCTCTACATGCGGGTCCGGCGGCAATTGAAGCGCGCGGCGGCCCACACACCGGAACCGGGCGGCCTCGACCACTCGCCGCCGGAAGCCTGATCCCCGCCAGGAGTTTGATCCGCAGATTTGATCCGCCGGTTTGATTTACCCGGTTTGATCCACGAAGAGGAGAGGATAGTCATGTCGAAAGCAGCGACCCAAGTCTTCCGCCAGCCGACCCGGTCGATGGAATATGCGAAGCAGGCAGCCGTCGTGATTTCGGCCAGCCTCTTCGTCGCTCTGTGCGCGCGCGTGACCGTGCCTCTGCCGTTCACGCCAGTTCCGCTGACGATGCAGAATTTCGGAGTCCTCGCCGTGGGTTTGCTCCTTGGTTCGCGCCGTGGTTTCGCTGCGCTCTCGCTCTATCTGATCGAAGGCGCGTTCGGCATGCCCGTATTCAGCCCATCGATTCTAGGCGGCGGAATCGCCCAGCTACTCGGCCCGACCGGCGGATTCCTCATGGCATATCCGCTGGTGGCCTTCGTCGCGGGCTGGATCTACGAGCAGAGTTCGAAAGAAGGTTCACGCCGTTTCGCCTGGGCCGCGCTGTCGTCCGTGGCTGCGGAACTGGTGCTCTTCACGGGCGGGCTCAGTTGGCTCGCCGTGCTCACGCACTCTGTTTCTCTGGCCCTCCGATATGGCCTCTACTGGTTCGTTTTTGCGGAAGTCATCAAGGTGCTGATGGCCGCCGCCGTCGCCGCTCGCTGGCACCAACAACGTTCTGCGCAGCCCTGAACGGAACGAGGCATTCTTGGTGGAGCATTTGAAGACGGGAGTTGTCATCCTGAGCGAAGCGAAGGACCTGCTTTCTTGTCTGTGCACCAGAAAGCAGGTCCTTCGCTTCGCTCAGGATGACAAAGTCGGGGGTTTCTTCAACGAGTTTGCAGGAACCTTACCAACGCCGCTATTTATAGAACAGGATTACGGAATCTTATGAGTGCAGTATCTTCTTCAGTTCGCGAAATCACCGTGGCCCACAGCCCAGACTCCGACGACGCCTTCATGTTTTACGGCCTGGCCACAAACAAAGTTCGCGTGCCCGGACTGAAGTTCACCCACACCCTTTGCGATATCGAGACGCTGAACCGCCAGGCGCAAGAAGGTGTCTACGACGTAACCGCGATCTCGTTCCACGCCTTTCCCTACATTCAGGAAAAATACACGCTGATGTCGTGCGGCGGCAGCGTGGGTGACGGTTACGGTCCGATGCTAGTTTCCACGCGGCCCTTTACGCCGGACGAAATCAAGCAAAAGAAGATCGCCGTCCCCGGCAAGCTCACCACCGCCTACCTGGCGCTCGAACTATTCGCACCCGGCATTGAAGTGGAGGTTGTCCCCTTCGATCAAATTATCCCGCAGATTCTAGAAGGCAAACACGAGGCCGGCCTCATCATTCACGAAGGCCAGCTGACTTATGACAAGTCCGGACTGCACCGCGTAGTCGATCTCGGCAAATGGTGGCTGAAAGTCACCGGACTACCGCTGCCGCTTGGCGGCAACGCTATCCGCCGCTCGCTCGGCAAGGAAACGATGGCCAGCGTCACCCAGGCGCTGCGCGAGAGCATCCAGTACGCCATCGACCATCGCGAAGAAGCGTTAGCCTACGCCATGCAGTTTGCCCGCGATCTCGACGCCCAACTCGCCGATAAATTCGTCGGCATGTACGTCAACGAGCGCACGCTTGACTACGGCGACGACGGTCGCGAAGCCGTGAAGCGGTTGCTTGACATGGGGCACAAGGCAGGCATCATTCCGAAGAAGCCGCGCGTGGAGTGGGTGTAAGAGCGCTACGAGCTGCGAGCTACGAGCGAGAGAGATGAAACAGCTTTTGCTTGCTCGTAGCCCGAAGCTCGTAGCTCGCAGCCCTCTATCTCACCCTCTGCGCAAACGAAAACACCGGATCAATATCCACCGGAACGTTCGAAACCGCCTTCAGCGACGCCTTCAATTCCTCTGGCATCGTGTCGTATTTCTTGAACCAGTTTTCCGCGCGCACCCGATCTCCCGTGGCCTCGGTCTCCAACAGCTCTTTGGCTAGATCGGCGATCGCGCCCGGCATCTTCTCATAGTCAACGGCATACCGCCCGTTCGCGTTCCGCCGGATGGCGCCGCGCTCCGAGAGATAGTTGAATTCCATCATTTCCGCTTGGCCGTGCGCCTCGGCGGTTCCGAAGCGTACCGTGCGGAACAGTCCACCCACGTACGACGCGTAATACTCTTGCAGCTTCTCTTTGGGAAGCGCGTCGTGATCGACCAGCCATTTCAAGCCGAACATCCCGGTGACGTCGGCCTTCGCCTCTTCCAGACCGCTAAAGCCCGGACCAATCGCTTCCCGAATACTGACCTTGCCCGGCGCCGAACCAGACGAAGTCCGCGCGAATGCCGGACCCAGCCCGTGACAGATTTCGTGCATGATCGTGCCCAGCAAATAGCCTTCGCCCGAAACTTTCGCAGCCTGCTTCGGCTCCATCAGCTTGCGTGCGACCGGCAAGATGACGTAGTTCACGCGCGCGTCCATGAAATTCTTGAAGAAAAGTTTCTTGCTGCCCTTCTGCTCATGCACTCGCGGATCGTTCGGCAAATTATCGGCCACCGCCTGGTAGCCGTGCGTCAGGTCTCCCGCTCGAAACGGAGCGTCCATCACTTCCATCGGCGTCTCGAGTCCTTGTTTCGATGGCCGATCTTCCGCCGCCAGCGGCAACGCGTCTTGAATTTGTGGCACGTATTTCTGGAACAGTTCCAGCTTCTTGCTCTCGCGCTCGTTACGCAGCATCACCGCCGCGCCGTAGGAACCTTTCACGCCCAACAGTCCGTCCAGATAGGTTTCATAGGGCGCAAAGATGATATCGAATTTCGGATTCTTCAACTCCAGCCAGGCCAGGTCGCTCGGAAAGTAATCGTCGCTCAGCAGCGCGTCGGCCCGCATCCGAAGAAACTTGGCGAAGGCCTCGTCATCACTAAGATCAGCCGCTGCCCGCAGAGCTTCCGCCGCCGGCTCCAGAAAAGCGCGAAACGCAACCCGGTAGGGAACCGTTTCAAGCTTTCCCTGATTCCACCGCACGATCGTGAATTGATCGTAGATTGCCGCCTTCTGCTCCGGATGCTGCTTGACGTATTGTTCCACCTGATCGCGCGTCAGCTTTGCCGGATAGAACCCTCGCCCAGGCGGCACGGCCTCGGTCCCGACAAACGGCCTATCCTCGTCAATCAGGTCGAAGCGCGAGGCGTTGATCCACAGGTAGGTCCGCAGTTTGACATCGCGCAGATTCCGGCTCGAGGCCAGCGACTGGTACAGCGTCAGGCCCTCCGGATCGCTCTGCCGCCAGTAGATACTTTCCAGGTAGCCGCACGCCTCCACCAGCTTGCGCACCATCTGCTGCTCGCGAGCGCTCAAGCCTGCCGTCTGGAAGGGCATTCGGACGCGCTGGAATTTCGCCAGGCGTTGCCCCAGGTCGGCCGCCACTTTCAAATTCGCCGGCGCTCCGCTCTTCGCGGCCGAGCCCGTCATCGCCCGGGTCTTTTTTGGTTGCGCCGCGCTGAAGGTTGCCATCAGGAGAATGAAAAATAGAACAGTCCCATAGTGCGTCCAACAGAATCTCTTCATACGAATACAAGTCTATCAAAGCCGCGAATCCGCTCCGGAGCCGTTATCATAAATACATGCGGGGAGAGAACGGGGCCCAGTCCCTGCTCATCGATGCCGATGACACGCTCTGGGAAAACAACATTTATTTCGAGCGGGCGATCGCGAAGTTCATTACGTTCCTCGACCATCGCGAGCATTCGCCCGAGGCGGTTCGCCTGGTGCTGAACGATGTGGAGCGGGATTCCATCGTGAAGCACGGCTACGGCCTGCACAGCTTCGCCCATTCGCTGGTGGAAACCTTTGAGAAGCTTTCCGTCGATCCGGTCACGCCCGAATTGCACGAACGCATTCGCAGCTTCGCCCACCAGATCGCCGACCATCCCATCGAAGTTCTTCCCGGCGTGCCCGAGACTCTGCAGTATCTCGGCGAAAGCCACCACCTCATCCTGATGACCAAGGGAAACCCCGCCGAGCAATCCGGCAAAGTCGAACGCTCAGGATTGAAAGAATATTTTTCAGCCGTCGAAATCGTGGCCGAAAAGGACGAATCCACCTACCGCTCCGCCATCGCCAAGTACGCGCTGCCGGCCGACACCACCTGGATGGTCGGCAATAGTCCCAAATCCGATATCAACCCCGCCCTGGCCGCCGGCCTGCACGCCGTCTTCATCCCGCACGACAACACCTGGATTCTCGAGCACGAGGAAGTCGCGGCCGTCCCGCCATCGCAGCGGCTGCTGGTGGTAGATCGTTTCGCCGATCTCAGAAAACACTTCTAGACTAGCCCCGGGCTAGCCCCGAGCGTTGCCCCAAAAAGACGCAAGGCCGGGAACCCGGAATTTCTTCCGGTCCCGGCCTGCGCTTCGTTCAACTTGGAACCCCGGCTCAGTTGACTGGAGCGGGGCTGGCGTTGGCAGTGGTTGCGGTGGTCGTGGGCGCTGCCGCCGTCGTGACCGCGGGCGCGCTCGCCGTGCCGTACCGCGAAAGTCGCGGGTAGAATGGCGTCACCTCGAACATCATTTTGTCGCGAGCCGAAGTTATGGCAACCGGCTGCGCTTTCACGATCTCCACTTTGTTATCCCATGGGTTCAGCTTGACGCGCCCGCCGAGAGGTAACGCGGCGATCTGGTCCAGTTTGTTCCAGTCCAGCGCCGGAGCCGAGGTGGCCAGCGCCGCCATGCGCGTCACCGTCCCGTTCTCCGCGATGTTGTTGCCGAGGTGGGCTTGCAGCAGAGCGCTCAATTGAGGAGCGCGCGCCTGCAATGCCTTGATGAAGAGTCCGGCAGTTTCCAATTTCTGCGCGTAAGGCGAGCCCTTCAGCATCTCGATGGCTTTCTTGTCGGCCGCCGCTTCCTCTTCCGGAATGTGTTTGAACCCGAGGTTCTGGTAAGTCCCCTCGTCCGAGAACAACATGCGGTCGTTGAACGCGTACTGGCTGCCCAGGTTGTGTCCCAGAACAATGTGCGCCAGTTCGTGCGCCAGCACCATGGCCAGGCTGCCTTCATCGGGAAGCACGTCGATCAGCCCGCGGCTTACCACAATCGTGTTTCCGACGCTGAAAGTCTCTAGCGGAGACGTCGTCAGCACCCGCGTCCGGACCGGCCGCGGCAGTTCGATGTTATTAGTGATCTCCAGGTTGTTGACAACGGTTTGCAAAATCTTGTCCACGTCGCCTTCCGGCGCCATCAGCCCGGCGCGTTCCAGCCGTTCCAGCACGTTGTCTTCCGCCTGCTGTTGCCATTCGCGCTCAGCCGCCAGCGGCGTGGCATCCTGTGCGGCCGGCGTATCGTCTTTTACGCTGTCCACGCGGATACTGGTAAGTTCGTCGTTCGCCGTACTTGTTTTCAGGTTATAGCCCCACATGCGGGTCTGCGCTTTGAACGCGATCTTGTTCTTGGCGCCCGCCGTGAAGTCGCCTTCCTCGCTGTAGATGTAAGCTGGCACCCAATAACCCGGGACCAGATTCAGCCGCCAAGCGTCCATGTGGAAGTAATAATTGTTGCGCGAAGGATGCGCATACGTGCCGTTCAGCCGCACGATGTTGAAGTCCTGATCCTCGACCCAGATGCGGCCGAGAAAACGTCCGCGTCCGGCGTCTTTCTTCGGCGTCAGGTCGAACACCAGGCAGCGCACGTCGCCCAGAAACTCGCGCCGCGCGTAGTGAAAATCGTAGTGCTGCCGGTCAAAGTCGTTGCGGTCGGCGAAGATCATCCAGGAAAAACCCAGCGGCTGGTACTGGAACTTGAACTTCTTCGTCAGTCCGCCCAGAAGATGCTTCTCCATGCCTTCGTCTTTGTCCTTGCCCTTGTCCTGAAGGAAGTCGCTCCGGTCGATCGATTCGCTCAGGTCCATGCGGCCCAGGAAGTAATGATCGTCCTGCGGAATCGGCCCCAGCTGCGGATCCTGCGTCAGGTTCTGCAGATAAGTCTCCACGATGGGAGTGCGCGGCGACAAGAACTTGATCAGGTCCTTCTCTCGCACGATCACGCGGTCCACGACCTGATCCATGGTGGTCGGCGCCGCCAGATTTGTCTGAGTCTGGTTCGGCTGAGCCGCCGTCTGCACCGCCTGCGTCGCCGCAACCGGCTGTGAATTCTGCGGCGCGGACGCCGCTTGCTGTGCCACCGCCGTCAACGTCACCGCCAGCAGGGCGAAAACCAACCAGTTCGTGTTACGCATAAATCTCCCCATAACCCTCATCTCCAAAGTTTCAATACGCCAGTTGAAAGACCACGTGTACAATTGCCGTCGAATCCATTGCCTGCCCGTTTCGCGTGGCGGGCTTGAAGCGCATCTTGTTGGCGGCCGCTACCGCGGTCTCATCGAGCCCATGCCCCAGACCCCGGACCACGCGATTCACGTGTAACTGCCCGCTCGCCAGGAACTCCACTTCAAGTAGAACCTCGCCTTCGATTTTTAGACTTCTTGCTTCGTCCGTATAAGCTGGGTTCGGTTTGTAGGTGATCTCAACCGACGTTGGCGGCGGGCCGCTCTCTACGCGCTGAACGTGTGGCGTGCCCTGCGCGATCTGCTGCGTGCCGAAGCCCGAGGCCTGCACATTTCCGCGCCCGCTTCTGCGCCCGTCGCCTTGTCCCGGTGTTGCCACCCCATTGCCAAAATCGGCGCTGGCAACCGTTCCTTTAATTCCTTTCGCGCCGCCCGACCCGTTCCCTTGTCCCGGTCCCACCGGCATGTCGAACCCACCCGCCACCGATGCGATCAGCTTGCCGTTCGGCTTGCTGTTGGCACTTGGTTTCAGCCCATTCGGATCGCCGAACCCGCCTGTCTGCACCTTCTCAATCGGAGCATTCACGGTCGGCACCGCCGAACTTCCCTGGAACTCCCCGGTATGAATCAGCATCGGACGCGCTCCGCTGGTCTGCCTGAGCACGGCAGGTGCGAAGTTGTTCATGGCCACCTTGGGCGGCTCAATTTCCTGCGGCTGCGGCTTGGGCGCCCGCATCTCGCGCGGGACAATCAGTTTCGGCGTTTCAAATACGGGCGGCGGCGGCAGCAACTTGGCATGTAAGGGCAACGGCTTTGGTTTGGGCAGCGGTTCCGGCCTGAGCGCAGGACGCGGAATCAGCTCCGTGACGTGATAGTTCGCGGTGATGAGCAGTGTATCGGGCACCATGATCCCGACGACAATCAGGAGCAGGATCAGGCACACCAGAATCCCGTAACTCGCCGCAAAAGTCCGCCAGTTCCACTTCCTTTCAGGCAGCAAGCCGAGCTGAAAACCGCGATCGTACGTAGGCATCCGTCACTCCAGAAAGTGGGCCCAAAGCTGGGGAGAGAGCTCAGGGTTGGAGTCTTTACCTTAGGGGAGTTTGGGCAGGGGGTAAACGTGTCGCTTGCGCGTGTCCTTTGGTAACCGCCTTTGGGGTTCGGCCGGTTACTTCGGAGCCATCACCCGTCGCCGCGCAAAAAAGTAAAACACCGGAACGCCCGCCAGTATGGCCAGGCATCCGGCGGCCGAACTCTTCAGATTGTCGGTGAATGTGTAGTAAAGGAGTGCCGCCGAAGCCAGCACAAACAACGCCGGAACCACCGGATATCCCCACACGTGATACGGCCGTTCCGCGTTGCGGTTCCCGTCGGCGGAATACGAATACCGTGCTGCCCGCGATCATGTAGAACATCCACTCGGCGAAAATCGCCAGCGAAAAGAATTGCCGGAAACTGCCTCCCAGCAGCAGCAGAACGACAGCCAGCCCGCACTGCACCACAATCGACACCGACGGCGTGCGGAAGCGGGGATGAACCTCCGCAATTGCCTTGAAAAAATAGCCATCGCGCGCCGTCGCAAACGGCACGCGCGCTCCGCTCATGATGGTGCCGTTCAAAGTCACCAGCATCGAAACCGCCATGCCCGCCGACACCAGGCTGGCGCCCGCGCGCCCCAGCACCAGCGCCACCGCGTCCGATGCCGGACGCTCCGAGCCTGCCACCACCGCCGCCGGCAGTACATACTGCACCGCCGCGTTGACCAGGATGTAGAGCGCTCCGACCGTCGCCACGCCCCAGATCAAAGACAGCGGAATGTTGCGCTGAGGATTCCGTATCTCCCCCGCCACCATGGTCAGATCGTTCCAGCCGTCGTAAGCCCAAAGCGCCGCCACCAGCGCCGCGAAAAATCCAGCGACGCCGCCTTTCGCCCCAGTGAATTCTGTTGCAAAATTTGCCCACGTCCCTCCGCGATAGGAAAAACCCACCGCCACAATCCCAAGGATGATGGCAACCTTCAGCAGGGTGAACAGTAACTGAAATTCCCCCGCCCGCCGCACCCCAATGTAGTTCAGCCACGAGACCAGGACGGTAGCTGCGATCGCCACCAGTTGCCCGTAGTTGATGGAGAATGGATGCGAACTCCAGCCATACGAGAAGCAGTCACGCGAGAAGAAAGAAAACACCGGGAAAGTTCCCAGGATCCGCACCAGCCCGGTCGTAACGGTGGCAATCGAAGCCGGCTTGGCGATCAGAAACCAGGTCCATGAATACAGAAATCCAGCCAGCGGCCCATAGGCGTCGCGCACATACACATACTCGCCGCCCGCCTGCGGCTTCATCGCGCCCAGTTCGGCATACGTAAGCGCGCCGAAAAAAGAGAGCAATCCACCGACCATCCAGGCGAGATACACCAGTCGAGCCGACCCCACTGCCCGCATCATCTCGGTCGGAACCAGGAAAATTCCGCTCCCGATGATCGTTCCCACCACGATGGCGCCCGCATGGGACAACCCCAGGTCGCGCGCCAGTTCCGGGCGCAGATGATTGTTCGTTGCGCGTTTGCTCATGTTCGCTCTGCGTCTTCCGCGGCCCTCCTCAGCGATCTCTGCGTTTCAAACTTCTGATTCATCTCGGAGCAGGGCACTAGCCGCGTATCCCACCGCAAACGTCACGCAAGTCCCGATCATCACCCACCAGGTGAAAGCCACCTGCGACCATCCCCACAAATACAGTTCCATCGCCAATCCGCAAACCATACCGGCGATTGCCCCGCGCTGGTTCGCGCGTTTGGTCAGCACTCCCAGCAAAAACACTCCGAGCAACGCTCCGTAAGCAACCGACGCGATTTGCAACCCGACCTCCACCACGCGCCCCACCCGATGCAGCGCCAGCACGGCCAGCCCGAATAGCACCAGCGCCCACCCGACGGTCGCCAATCGCGCCAGCCGCAACCGCCCCGCCTCGCTGACCGCCGGCCGAAAACGAACGTAGAAATCCATAATCGAACTCGACGACAGCGAATTCAGCGCCGCGCTCAAGTTCGACATCGCCGCCGCCAGAATGGCCGCGATCAACAGCCCTGAAATCCCGTGCGGCATCCGGCTCACGATGAACGTCGGATAGATCCTGTCCGCCCTTCCGAACGTGGCCGACGGAACCCGGTAGTAGGCGAACAGCATCACTCCCACCAGAAGAAACAACCCAAACTGAAAAAAGACAGCTACCCCGCTCGACAGCAATGCCAGCACCGATTGCCGTTGATTCCGCGCCGCCAGCAATCTCTGCACGATGAGCTGGTCGGTGCCATGGCTGGCCGTAGTCAAGAACGCGCCACCGATGATCCCCGCCCAAAGCGTGTACGGTTTCGCAAAATTCAAATGCGGCCAGTGCGAAATCGTAGAATCGACAAAATGAAGGTCGAACACCTGGAACTTGTTCATCCCCACCGCGATCGCCTGCACCGACGCCCATCCTCCCGGCACGAGGTGCAGAATCGTGACCAGCCCCACTAGCGTCCCGCCGACATAAATGAACGTCTGCACCACATCGGTCCAGATCACGGCCGCCAGTCCGCCCTCAAAGGTATAGATCAAAGTCAGCAACGTGATGATTGCGATCGAAGTGACCTCGCCCGTGCCCAGCGCAATCGATACCACGATCGACACGGCATACACGCGCACTCCCTCCGCCGCCGCCCTCGTCAGCAGAAACAGGCCTGCCGTCACGGTGCGCAGCTCCGGACCAAACCGCCGTTCGATCAGTTGATAGGCCGTGTAGAGCTCGCCGCGAAAATATTGCGGCAGCAGCACAAAACTGATGATGACGCGCCCGATCACATATCCCATTACCACTTGCAGAAAAGTAAGATTCGAATCGTAGGCCAGGCCGGGAATGCTGATGATGGTCAGCGTACTGGTCTCCGCCGCCACAACCGACAGCGAAATCGCCCACCACGGAATGTTGCGGTCCGCGAGAAAGTAGTCTCGCACCGTCCGCTGCCGCTTGCGAAATCGCAGCCCGAACAGCGTGATCCCCGCCAGATACGCCGCAATGATCAGCAGATCGATCCGATTCAATCCCAAGCGCAATCCCTTCCAAATTTCAGGGAGAGACGCGGCTAGCCGCGTCTCAAGCCCTCAGCAACACGTTCGCCGCATTGTACAGGCATGTTCGTGTGCCGAAACGCCGCGGAACCTGTGTTAGAACTAACGCGATGGCCCACTATCTCGGAATCGACGGCGGCGGCACCAAAACTCGATGCCTTCTCGGCGACGAAACCACGGTGCTCGCTACGGCAATGACCGGCGGCAGCAACATAATTCGCCTGGGCGAGATGCAGGCAAGAGAATCTCTTCACACCGCCGTCCGCCATGTCTGCGACACCGCCGGGATTTCTCCCGATCGGATCCGCGCCATCTGCATCGGCGTCGCCGGCGCTTCCATCCCCGAGATCGCTGCCAAGATTCGCGGCATTCTCGCCGAGCTGACGCCCGCCATCAGTCTCGCCAAAATCGAGGTTGTCGGCGACAACGTAACTGCCCTCGAAGCCGTTTTTGGCGCGGGCCCCGGCGTAATCGCGATTGCCGGCACCGGTTCCATGGTTTATGGACGCGATGCTGCCGGTCGCACCGCGCGTGCCGGAGGCTGGGGGTTCGCCATCTCTGATGAAGGCTCCGGCCACTGGATCGGCCGCCGCGCCGTCTCCGCGATTGTTCACGCCCGCGATCAGGGCCTCGAAACCGCGCTCACCGCCATGGTCCTCGAAGCCTGGAAACTCTCGACCATCGACGACCTTGTGCAGCAAGCCAACTCGACGCCACCGCCCGATTTCCCGCGCCTGTTTCCCATTGTCCTCCGCGCCGCCGACGAGGCCGACTCCATTGCCCGCGCCCTCCTCGCCGACGCCGGAGCCCGGTTGGCGAACCTCGCGGCCATCGTCGTCCGCCGCCTGGCGCCCCGGCCTGTGGAAACGGCTCCCATGAACATGCTCCCCGTGGCCATGACGGGCAGTGTCTTTCGTCAGTCTCCCGATGTGCGCCAGGTTTTCTACAATACCCTGCAGACGAGCTTTCCCGGCATCGGCGTCCGCCAAGAGCTAGCCGATCCGGTCGAAGGCGCGCTGGCCAGAGCCAGACGAATGTAGAGACGGCTGCCGCCGCGCGGGAGATCTGGTTTGTTTTTGGGTGGCGATGCGCTTCAGCGCTGCGGTAGTTGCAATGGTCAGAGTGCGGCTTCAGCCGCCGAGGGCGAAGTGTCCGAAGATACAAATCCCGAAGGCGAAAGCGTTCAGCTCGCAACGGCATCGGCAAGCCCAACCGCACCTGAGCCCGCCGATCTGCTGCGCACCGCCGCCGATCCCGCTCTTACCGAGGACTTGGCCCTAGCCCTCCTCAAGCGCGCCGACCTGCCCGCTGAAGTCCTCGAGCAACTCGCCAGGAATGCCAACGCACTCAAGAGCCGCAAGGTGAAGATCGCGCTGGCCAGCCATCCACACACCCCCCGCCATGTGTCCGTGCCCCTGGCGCGCCAGTTCTACACGTTCGATCTGATGAAGGTTACGCTCTCCCCCGGCGTTCCCGCGGACGTGAAGGTCGCCGTCGACAACGTCCTCATCGCGCGCTTGGAATCGGTCACCGTCGGCGAACGCCTAACGCTGGCCCGCCGTGCCTCGGGCAGAGTAGCCGCCGCTTTGCTGTTGGATGTGGAAAACGTGGACGGGAAGGTCGGAGACAGCAAAATCATCGATGCTCGAACCCTGGCTCGCGAGACCCGAGTCCTGCGGACCGCGCTCGAAAATCCGCGCCTGACAGAAGCTCTCGTCATCAACTCCGTGCTTCGTCCCAACGCCAGCGCGGCCTTGGTGCACGCAGTCGCCCAGCACGCGAAGTGGTCTCCGCGCCGGGAAATCCGCGCCGCCCTTTTGCGGACCGAGCATCTCTCGCTAGCCCGCGCCCTGGAATTCAGCCGCGAGATCCCCGGTCCTCTCCTCGACGAATTACTCGCCAGCTCGCGTCTCCCAGATAAAATCAAAGACCAACTCCTCCGCCAGAGCCGTGCGAGCTCTCCTCCACCGAGCCGCTGAAAAAATTACGATGCTCAGCCCCGGGACGATCCAGTTTCAGACACACTCCACAGCCTCTGCCGACTCCGCCCGCGACGCCCAATCTTCCCGCATGATAACTTTAGTCGCCGGACCGATCCGCACAACCCGCCGCCGCTGCGGCCCGAGAACTCCCGATGAAAAGAATCACCGTAGCATTTCTGCTTTTCTTCGTTGCCCTTTCCTTCGCCACGAAACAGAAAGTTGCAAAGGGTCCCGACCTCCTCATGCAACTCGAAGCCGAATTCGTTGCGGATGTCGCCCAGCACGGCCACGCTGCCTTTGTCACCCACTTTGCCGAAGATGGCGTAGAAGTCGTGGACGGCGGCGGCTTCGACACCAAAGACGCCATCCGCAAGCAGCCCCCCTGGCCCGAAGGCACGTCCCTCACCTGGACACCCGTCAAAGCCGATATGGCCGAATCCGGCGATCTCGGCTACACCTACGGCAATTACATCTACACCGCCAAAAACAAAGAGGGCAAGCTCGTCGCCAATTACGGCAAGTACACCTCGATCTGGAAGAAGCAGAAGGACGGCCAGTGGAAGGTGGTCGTTGACATGGGGAATTCCAGTCCCGACCCGAAAGCCGGCAAGTGATGGGCAGGCTGCGGAAGAAACTATGGATTCGTATCAGGGTATCGCTTCAGCGACACCGTAAGCTTCGAATTCAGGCGCTCCTTGCTGGGCTCGCTATCGTCATCGGGCGGCGTCCTTCGCGCGAATGTCCGCCATCAGCTTCACTGTGGTCGAGACATCGATTCCGTAGCGTTCGCCACCGCGCACAATCGGGCCGCCAATGGCGTCTAATTCAAGCTGCCGCCCAGCCGCAAGGTCTTTCTGCATGGAGCTGCGCATCCCCGGCGGTGCGCTGTCGAAAACCGCCTGAATCTGCCGCGCGTCAACCTGCGCGCCGCTCGCCTTCGCCACGGAGCACGTTTCGGCGAGTGCCGAGATCAGTTTCCGTTTCCACTCAGCGTCCGCGGAAAACTCTCCCACGCTCATACCGGATGAGGATGACACCAGCGCCAGCGGTGCCAGGAAACACAGCTTGCTCCACAGCAAAGTCTGCTCATTCGGAATGAACTGGCAGGTGAATCCAAGATCGCCCAACTGTCGAATGATGGCCCCCAAGAGAGGCTCGCCGCTGCTAGCGAGGTTGAAGCGAACAAACGGGGATCGCTGCACGAATCGTCCCGGAGCAGTCCTCTCCGCTTCCACCGCGATCGTCGCCGGAAGCACGCGCTCAAGCCCAAATCGCGCCCGCAGCACCGCGACGTGGTCCACTCCATTCAGCAGGGGAACCACGCAGCCCGGCGGCACCTGCGCTGCTTCCAACGCAGTCTGCAGTTGATAAGTCTTGGTTGCGATCCACAGCACGTCAACAGGCTCCGTCAATGTTGCGACGGCTTTTGCCGGTGCCGTGAGCGAGCCCGACGGACGTTCCAGCACCAAGCTGGCGGGATAGCTCGCCAACTTTTCCGGTCGAACTACCACTTTCACGTCCTCGCCAAGCGACGCCAGCACCGTGCCGACCAAACCTCCAATGGCTCCAGTTCCTAAAATTGCATGTTTCATCTCAGCACTCCCGGGAAAACTATACGACAGCTTCATTTTCCGTGCCGTCCCGCTGACCTCACCCGTCTTTACGCTGCGCCCAAGAATCTGTCACACTGACCACTGGCCACTGACCACAGGCCACAGGTCCATGGGCAAAATTCACGTCCTTCCCGAAAGAGTAGCCAACCAGATCGCTGCCGGCGAAGTGGTTGAGCGTCCCGCGTCGGTGGTCAAGGAGTTGCTTGAGAACGCTCTGGACGCCGGTTCCACCCGCATCCGCATTCAGGTCGAGGCGGGCGGCAAGAAGCTGATCCAGATCGCCGACAACGGATGTGGCATGGTGCGCGACGATGCCATGCTCGCCTTCGAGCGCCATGCCACTTCGAAAATCAAAGACACCGACGACCTGCTGAGTATTTCGACCCTCGGATTTCGCGGCGAGGCGCTGCCCTCCATCGCTTCGGTTACCCGGCTGCATCTGGAAACCCGAGCCGAAGAAGAAGCCGCCGGGACCGTCCTCGAAATTAACGGCGGCAAAATCATCCGTGTGGACGAGGCGGGATTGCCCCTTGGGACTTCGATCACGATTCGCGATCTCTTCTTCAATACCCCGGCGCGCAAGAAGTTTCTAAGATCGGAATCGACCGAGCTCTCCCACATCGTTTCGCTCGTAACCCACTACGCGCTGGCGCACCCTGAAAAACATTTCGAGTTGCACTCGGCGACCAATGCCTTGCTGGTGGCCCCGCCCGTGGCCGGCCATCGCGAGCGCGTCTACCAGGTGTTTGGCCGCGAGATCCTCGACCAGTTGATTCCGCTGGCGGCAGTGCAACCCTTGGAGCGGATCGGTCTGCCGCAGGCTCCGCCGTGGCGGCGGGCCGCCGAGACTGCCCGCGAATCCGCCGATGTGGAAGATGAGGCTTCGCAGTCAGGAATACCCGCGCCCCACGATTTCGGCGAGGTGCGTCTCCATGGCTTTGTTTCCAAGCCGGAAATTCAGAAGCTCAATCGCAATTCGATTTTCATTTTCGTAAATGGACGGCTGATTCGCGACCGCCTCATTCAGCATGGAATTACCGAGGCCTATCGGAACATCCTGGCGCCGACGGTCTTTCCTGTGGTCCTGCTTTTTATCGAGATGCCAACCGCCGAAGTGGATGTGAATGTGCACCCGTCGAAGACCGAAGTACGCTTCCGGCAGCAGTCCGTGGTCCATGATTTTGTCCGCGAGTCGGTGCGAGCGGCGCTGATGAAGGCACGTCCGGTACCGCAGTTCTTGACGGAGATTCGCGCGCAGCCATCGGCAAGTGCCGGCCTCACCAGTCCCGCGCTTAACCAGGGAGCGAACAGCGGCGGTTTCGAACGCGCCCCGTGGCGCGACTTGCAGGAACCGGCAGCAGCGGGCGGCTTTGCGCTGCTGGCGGCGGCAGTTCCCCCGGCCACGGCGCACCTCGAATTTGAAGGAGGCATTACAGTCGAGGCCGACGCGGCGGTATCGCTCGCACGCGCGCCGGAGGCAACGGGTGCTGATCGGACAAGCGGTCATCCGACGTTCGATCCGACGATCGATCCTCGGCCAATTCCCGATCACGGCTGTGCGCCGCCGATCGTGCAAGAGCCGCAAACTGCTCCAACCCTCGAGTCGTTGCGAACCCTGCGACCGTTAGGCCAGATTCGAAATTCATTCATTCTCGCCGTCAATGAAGATGGCCTCTGGATCATCGATCAACATGTGGCCCACGAACGCGTGCTGTTCGAGCGAGTTCTGCGGCAACGCTCAGCGCAACGAGTGGAGAGCCAGCGTTTGCTCATGCCCCTGGTCATCGAACTGACTCCAGCACAGCAAGCCATCTTCAGCGACATTGCCGAAGAGCTTGCACACAACGGTTTTGAGGCGGAACCCTTCGGCGCGCGCAGCGTGGCCGTGAAGGTCGCACCCGCCGGTGTGGACGCAGCCCAGATCGAGCCCATGCTGAACGAAATCTTCGAACAACTCACCCGCGAAGATCAAGCCATCAATCTGGAAGCAGTGAGAACGCGCATCGCCGCATCGATTGCGTGCCGCGCCGCCATCAAGGTCAATATGCCCCTCGACCAGCACAAGATGGAATGGTTGCTCGCCGAACTGGCGAAAACCGAGCATCCCATGACATGCCCGCACGGCCGCCCGGTGGTGCTGCGCTATTCCATGCAGGATATTCAGAAGGCGTTCAAGAGGATCTAGGATTGTCTTTTGTTCCCGATCAGTTGGCCGCTGGCACCGCGAGTTCCGAAGCATGGATGTGCACAATCTTCCATCCCGGCTTGAAGTGTTGCAACACGATCGTGCGCCGGTTGAGCATGCCGGGTCGGTCGTCGAGATGAAACGTCGCAATGGCGACGTCACCCGTGAGCATCTGGATGCGAAGGTCACGCGGTTGCGAGTCCATATACGGCGGCTTGGACTGGTTTCCGCGAATGATTTCGAAGACCTGCCGAAACTCAGCTTCGATTTCCGTTTTGTTTTCGGCGCGTCGCGGAAATTTCCGCGGCTGGAATAGGGTCGCATCGTCTGCAAAGAATCCTGCAAAGCGTTCCCATTCCAGGTTGTCAAAGGCCTGCACGAACTCCGAGAGAGTCTGGCGAACCTCATTTTCCGAATTCTTGCTTTGCGAAAGAGCGGGGCAAACTGTCAGGAGCAGCAACGCAAGCGCTGTCTTCATAGCAAGCAGTATATGTCCCCGCAGCGCTGGCAGATTTCGTCCGGGCGCGGGCGGTTATGGTCTAATCAAGACATGACCGACCCGGAACTCCTGCAGGCTCGTGCGCAAAAGTGGCGTCTCGACGGCCAGCCGGTGCGCACTCTCGATGAAGCGCACGCCTTCCTCGAGTCGGTCGGATTTTGTCTGATGTATCCGATGAGGCCTGCGTTGCTGCTGCCGACTTTCATGGGAGCCTGGGTGGGAGCCGATGACAAGCTGCCGTCGCGCCAGCACGCTTATAACGATCCGCGAGCGAAAGAGGCGACGGAATTGATGGTGCGCGCCCTGCGCGACCAGGCAGCCTACGAGGCCCTGTTGTTTGACGAGAACAACGCTTTCCTGCTGGCGGCCTCGGTGTTTCCTTATTTCTATTCGCTGGTGGGCGAGCGTAATCCGAAGCAGCCGCCTGCAACGGGGCCGCGGTCTCCCTATTCACCGCTGGCCTGTGACGCTTTCGAAATCATCCGGCGCCGTGGACCGATTTCGAAATCGAAGCTGGGCGAGCTGCTGGGCGGCGCGGTTTCGAACGCCGGCCTCGATCGCGCGCTCGGCGAACTGTGGGCCAAACTGCGCATCACGCGCGTCGATTACACAGTAGAGCAAGGCTCGGTGTGGGACGAATTGTCGCGCTGGGCTCCCGATGTTGTGCGCGAAGGCGTCGGAATTTCGGTGCCCGAAGCACTCTCGGCGCTGGTTTCGAAATATTTGGGTTGCGTGGTGGCGGTGGATGAGGGAGACGTCGAGAACTTTCTTGCCAACTTTGTTCCGCGCACGCGCGTGAAGGAAGCCATCCATGCCTTGCTCTCGGCGCGAGAATTGAGCTTTGTCCATGTCGGGAGTAAATCGCTGCTGCAGGTGACTCCGCCAAAACAAGCATACGTCCCCAAACCGCGCCCCGAGCGCGTGGGCTAAAGCGTGTTGAACCGGGGAGTGGAATCGTTGGCAGCCAACAGCGCTGCCGAGCTTCGCTCGGCCTGGACGGGCGAGGGCGCCCGTCCCCACACAATCAAACTCCTAGCGTTCTGTAGTACCTGTAGTTTTCCACGCGCCAGCCGTGTAAAATCACACGTTCGCCACGATGACCGATTCTTCTCCACGCAAACTCATCATCGCCATTGACGGCCCCGCCGGAGCCGGCAAGAGCACCATCGCCTCCCGCCTCGCCCGCAAACTCGGCTACGTGAACCTGGAGAGCGGGGCGATGTACCGCGCCCTGGCACTGCGCGCGATCGAGTGGGACGCGTCATTCGACGACGAGGATGCGCTACTGAAGATGGCGCAGGATTCGCGCATCACTCTGGATCGCTCCATCGGCGGCAATCGTGTCCTGGTCAACGGGAAAGACGTTTCCCAGCGCATCCGCGAGCGCGATGTGTCGGAAGGGGCGTCGCGCGTCTCCGTGCATCCCAAAGTGCGGGAGTGGATGGTCGAGCGGCAGCGCGAGATGGGCATCGGCGGCGGCGTCGTCATGGAGGGCCGCGACATTGGAACCAAAGTGTTTCCCGATGCCGATCTAAAGATTTTTCTCGACGCCGATCCCGTAATTCGCGAGCAGCGGCGGCTTGACCAGCAGAAAGTGAAGGGCGCTCCGGCCAAGGCAATCGCGGCGGAACTTCGGGAACGCGACCGGCGCGACCGCACCCGCGCCGCCTCTCCGCTGGTAGCCGCGGAAGATGCCGTGGTGCTCGACTCGACGACTATGAGCGAAGATGAAGTCCTCAATCGAATCGAGGAGTTGGTGGAGCAGCGGCTGGTGGCGAGGCGCTAGAGTCGCGCCTTCCAGTATCCGGGCTTCCGCTTCGCCTCAGGGTGAAACCGGAACCGCTTACCTCTCATCGGGGAGCTCTTTTAGCGAGTTCCTGGAGCACTTGCTCGCCTGGGATCATCTTGACCTTGCCAGCTCGAATATCGTCAACCCGGCGCTTAATCTCGTGGTCCCACGCCTCCTCAACTCTTTCTTCCGCGGGCCCTTCATCGAGGCTCTCAATCAAGTGATCGATTAACAGACCGCGCTCTTGCGTGGAAAGCGCCAGTGCTTTTTCCAGCACCTCCGAAACTCGCGGCGTCATCTCTGCCATGACCACCTCACGCGGCTATTCTAGCGCAGGTCGGAGAGGCCCTATTCATCACATGGATTAGGGGATGTCCGTGAGGCGAACACAGGGCGAAGATTATGGTACAATCTAAAGTGAGGCATTTTAGACAATGGCTTCGGTCTCGCGCCCTTGGTTTTTCCGCACTCTCCTGTTGGCGGTTATGATCGGCATGCTTCCCATAGGCAGAGTGGCCGAAGCACAACGTGCGATCCCTGACGACAATCTTGCGTATCCCGTCTTGATAACACTAAAGAATGGAAGCGCAGGCTCTGGGTTCTATCTGAACACCAGCACAGCGATCTATCTCGTCACCGCAAAGCACGTGCTCTTCGATCCTGCCACTCAAAGGCTACTTGATGTGGCAGCTGATCTATTGTCCTATTCGAAGGACCCGGCGGACTCTACCCACAATCTACTAGCACTAGACCTTTCAGTTCTACAAAATGGCGGCAACATCAAGCCCCACCCATCTGAAGATGTCGTGGTTGTCAAGGTTTTTACACTAAATAGTTCGACGGTGGGCACCCTAATGGGCTCACCCATACCCGGCGTCACAGCTAAAGAGCAGTCGAAGGGTGGCGTGCTCGGCGTAGCCTTGGATACCGTCAAGCCCTTTGACCAAGTTCTCACGGGGAACGACGTGATGGTGTTCGGATACCCGATTTCCCTTGGCCTTCAGCAGCTCCCAAAACTCGATATCCACCGCCCTCTGCTTCGCAAAGGAATTGTGGCCGGGACAAATCCCGAGAAACGGTCGATAATCCTCGACTGCCCGTCATATTTCGGTAACAGCGGCGGTCCAGTCCTAGAACTCGACAGGGAGACATGCAAAACGAACCTTAGGATTATTGGCGTAATAAGTCAGTATGTACCGTTTGTCGATACGGGGGGCTCTAAGACTTTCCTAATGCAAATGGCAAGCAACTCCGGATACTCGATCGCTACGCCCATGGACTTTGTCTTGGAACTGGTCAAGTAAACAACAGCGGGCGGGTCATATCTACTGTTCGGCAGGCCACTTCTCGAAAAGCGCGAGAAGTGGCGCACCCCCAGTTATTTCGGTCAATGTCAAAAGACAGACCCGAGTTATACTTTCCCGTTAAAGTGGCCCACCCGCCGCTTTCATGCACAAACGATTTTGGTGAGCGAGCTAGCGTTCGTCTATCTTGTTTGAAGGAGCCCGGCAGGACTCGAACCTGCGACTTTCGGATTAGAATCCGGCCCTCTCCGGCGATACAAGGTTGGCAGCCTCCGGCAAAAGAGTTCGCCCACCTGATCGCGCTCCTTCTGAGGTACGGGCCCATTCAGCATTACGAAAGGTGTTGGTCTCTCGTAACCCCAGTTTGGCCCTCCGTCCTCACCAACGCAAGACACGGAAGTACACCTAAATGTGCACCGGTGGAGTTGGCACCCGCCCCTTGCAAAAAGCGCAAGGAGCGGGCCACCCGACTGCCCTACTTCTTCACCACCACCCCAATTCCCAACTCGCGCAACTGCCCCTCTGCCACCGGCGTTGGCGCTTCCATCATCAGGTCTTTGGCGGCGGCCGTTTTGGGGAAGGGAATTACTTCGCGCAAACTATCCGCTCCCGCCAGAATCATCACGATGCGATCAAGGCCGAGCGCGATCCCGCCGTGCGGGGGAGTGCCGTATTCGAGCGCTTCCAGGAAGAACCCGAAGCGGGAGCGCGTTTCTTCTTCCGTCATGCCGAGCGCGTGAAAGATTCTGCTCTGCACATCCTGGCGGTGAATACGGATCGATCCCGATCCCAACTCCGTTCCATTCAGCACCACGTCGTAGGCGAGCGCGCGCACCATGGCCGGATCGGTTTCGAGCTTGTCCATGTCTTCATCGTGCGGCGAGGTGAAGGGATGGTGCGCGGCCATCCAGCGTTTTTCGCCTTCGTCGTATTCGAACATGGGGAAGTTTGTCACCCACAGAAAACGGTAATCGCCTTTCTGAAAAAGCTGGTGCCGGTCGGAATATTTCTGGGCCAGCGCCACGCGCAGCAGTCCCGCCGAGGCATAGATTGCCATTTCCGCGGGCGTCACTTTGCGCTTGCTGGCCGGATGCGCGGCTCCGGCGGCTCCCGACTGCGCCGATCCCACCACCAGCACCAGCAGATCGTCCGCGGCGGCGCCCGCTTTGGTACGCGCTTTTGCTCCCGCCTCGGGAAACTTGTTTTCGATGCGCTTGAAGTCTTCGAAGACGCGCGCTCCGCCCTTCGACACAAACAGCGGCTTGATGTCGTCGCGCTCTTTTCTCGACAACTCGCCAACCTTGGGCGTGCGGATGGCAATCACCGGCAGATCTTTATTGATCGCCAGCGCTTCCAGATCGGCCGGCGTAAAGCAATCGGCCACGTCGGTGAAGGCCGGCAGGCGCAGGTCGGGCTTGTCGATACCGTACTGCCGGATGGCATCGTCGAAGTCCATGCGCGGGAAAGGCGTCTTGATCTCGTGTCCAGCCGCTTTGAAGGCAGCCGTAAGAAAGCCCTCGACCACTTCCCAAACCCGCTCCGGTTGCGGGTATGACATTTCCAGATCGATTTGGGTGAATTCGGGCTGGCGGTCGGCGCGCAGATCTTCGTCGCGGAAGCAGCGCACGATCTGGAAGTATTTGTCGAAGCCCGAGATCATCAGGATCTGCTTGAACAGTTGCGGCGATTGGGGCAGGGCATAGAACATTCCCGGCTGCACGCGGCTGGGGACGAGATAATCGCGCGCGCCTTCGGGCGAGGAGCGAGTCATGAACGGCGTTTCGATTTCGAAGAAGCCCTGCGAAGCGAGGTTGTCGCGGATGGCGATCGCCACTCTGTGCCGCAGCTCGATGTTGAATTGCATGGCGTCGCGGCGCAGGTCGATGTAGCGATACTTCAAGCGCATCTCTTCGTTCGCCAGCACCGTGTCCGAGGGCAGAAACGGCAGCGGTTTCGACACGTTCAGAATGCGCAGCTCTTCGACCACCAACTCCACTTCGCCGGTTGGAATGTTCGGATTGATGGTATCGGCGTCGCGGCGCTTGACCGTTCCGATGGCAGCAATCACAAACTCGTTGCGCAGCGCTTCCGCCTTCTGGTGCACGGCCGCGTTCAGTTCGTAATTGAACACGACTTGGGTGACGCCGGTGCGGTCGCGCAGATCGACGAAGATGATCTGGCCAAGGTCGCGGCGGCGGTTGACCCATCCCATGAGCACAACTTTCTTGCCCGCATCGGAGAGCCGAAGTTCTCCGCACATATGAGTTCGCCTGAGGTCGCCTAAGAAATCGAGCATGTTTTTTGCCTTGTCTTGCTGAAATCTGCCTAGTTGGAACTGCGGTGGTGAGCCGAATGGAAGATTATAAATGGAACGGGAGTTGAGGGTTTCGGGAGTTGGCAACAGCAGGGGAGTCTGTGACTAAAAGCCCCACCCAAGCCGAGCTTGGGCGGGGCAACCTCCAGCCACCGGCCGTTCGAACGATGGGAACTATTTGTAAGTTACGGTTGAGCTGGCCAGTTCATCGCGGTGCACGGTGAAGTCCACCATCGAGCCGAATGCCGGACCGATCAGAGGGTTCTTCTTACTCCCTTCCTGCAGTGCGGCATTGAACTTGTCCAGGCCGTCCGCGTTGGGCGTGATGAAGACAACCCAGAAGGTTCCGGGAGCTTCGGTATGGATCGCTTCAGTGTCGACCTCATACTCGAGAATCGTGCCGTCGGCCAGCAACTTCTCCATCAGCGGCACGAACAGATTCTTGCTGAGCGTCTCCACCGCATGATTGGGCGCGTCGGGCTTCAGTTTGTACTCCGCTACGCGCGTGTAGGCGCCTTTAAACGAGCCCGAATGCCAGTTGTAAAACCGGCTGACAAATATGTTGTCCGAGTGCTTCGTGGCGCTGGTCAGGACGGGTGAAGTCGCCGAGCCGGACTTGTAGAACTTGTCCAGCACGTTCAGTATCCCGGCCATGGACATCGCCGACCACCAGCCGTCATGCGTGTCCCCGTCCGGCGTATGCACCAGGTTCACGTCGTTGCCGTAGCCCACAATCGTTCCATCGGCCATCGCCTTGTCCAGAACCTTCTGATTGGTGGAGTCGGCTTTTTCCATCTCCGCCCATTGTGCGCGGGGAATGCTCCAATTCCCGACGTAACTGTACATAGGCGGTTTTTCCTTCGGTTCGTCTTGCGCGAGCGCCGGTGCGGCCCCGGCGGCCATCATCGCGACCGCGCACACAACTGCAAAAATCCCCCACACTCTTCTATTCATTCTTGTCCCCCCAGAATTTTCTTGCGTTACGTGCGGTCGGAACCTTACCCCGGTAGGGCAACAAATGTCAATAAAGTTAGTCCAGATCGTTGGCGCTCCACAGGTTGAGGGTGATCTGGCGGAATTTCAGTTTCCATTGGCCGTGGACTCTTGCCCAGGCGTCGGCCATGTGGCGATAGCGGGGATGTTCTCCGGGGACGATCAGGTTGTAGGCGACGACGGCGGAGTCGTCGTTCAGTTTGACGACGTGGAAATCGTAAGCGCGCGTGTCCTTGGATATTCCCGTCTGTGCGGATTCGACGAGTTCACCCTTGTCGTAGAAGTCGCCGTTAATGGCGATGCCCTGGAAGTCGTCTGCGATGGAGCGGTCGACCGCGGTTGCATCTTTGCTCTGGGTCGCTTGCAGGAACTGCTTCTGTCGATCGATGAGTTGCTGGTCGAAGGCGGAGACGGGCTTGGAAGTCTGAGCCAACCCCAGAGCTGCAAAAAAGAGGATGGTTGCGCACAGCAGGGAAGTGGGACGCATTTGTTTTGCCTCCTGAGACATGATTCTACTTTGTGCCGCAACCCGCGGCTTTCATTCGCTTAGGACTACCCTCCCACATGGCGAGGACTCTCTGCCACACTGCTCGCCGGAACAACGGGTCCCGAATCCGGCGCAAAACCACAGAGGTCACAGGGGCTCACAGAGGACGGTCAGAAGCCAAAAGCGAAGAACTGAAAGAAAGCTAAAAGCTAAAAGCTAAAAGCCAAGAGCTTTCCAGCTACTTCCGCAGAATCCGTTGCGCCAACTCGCGGCGCGGGACCGTGACTTGTAAGCCAGAGGCCAGATGCTTGAGCGCGAAGGCGTCGGCCGCCACCTCGTCTTCGCCGACGATGAGGATATATCGCGCTCCCATCTTGTCGGCCGCCTCGAACGACTTCTTTAGGCGGAACGATTCGTCGCCAAGTTCAATCACCAGATCGGCCACCAGATCGTGCCGCCGCAATTCGCGCGCCAGGCGAGCCGCCTCGCGATTCATCCCGGCGCCAAGCGGAGCAATATAAACGTCGGGCTTACGGATCACCGACTCCGCCGTCGCGGTCTCCATCAGTGAAAGCACCAGCCGGTCTTCTCCGATGGCAAAGCCAATGCCCGGAGCCGCCGGCCCGCCGAGAGCTTCTGACAGACCGTCGTATCGCCCGCCGCCAAGAATCGCATTCTGCGCACCGAGCGCCCCATGCGTAAATTCAAAAGTGGTCTTCTGGTAGTAATCCAGGCCTCGCACCAGGCGCGGGTTTTCATGGTATGGAATCTGGACGGCGTTCAGAATCTGTTTTACTTCTTCGTAGTGGGTGCGGCAAGCTTCATCCAGAAACTGGCGGATGGAGGGAAGAGTTTCGATGATGGGCTGGTCTTCGGGAACCTTGCAGTCAAAGACTCTTAGCGGGTTGGTGACGGCGCGGCGCTGACAGTCGGCGCACATTTTTCCGACCACGGGTGCGAGCGCTCGGCGAAGAGCTTCGTTGAATTTTGCGCGGTCGGAGGGGCAGCCTACGGAGTTCAGTTCGAGCGTCCAGCCGGTGATACCGACGCGGTCGAGCAGCGTGGCCAGCAGTTCGAGAATTTCCGCGTCGCGCACGGGAGACTGGCTGCCGGAGGCGGCGGGGCCGATGACCTCGGCGTCGATCTGGTAGAACTGGCGGTAGCGTCCTTTTTGCGGGCGCTCGCGCCGAAACATAGGGCCGATCGAGAAGAATTTGTTCAGGCCACGCTCCCAGAGTTTGTGCTCGATGTAGGCGCGGACGATGCCGGCGGTGTTTTCGGGGCGGAGAGTGAGCGACTGTCCTCGATCGCTTGCGGCGCGGCCGCGATCTTCCCACGTGAACATCTCTTTCGCGACAATGTCGGTTTCCTCCCCGACGCCGCGCGCGAACAGTTCGGTGGATTCGAAAATCGGTGTGCGGATTTCGTGGAAGTTGTACGCGCGGAAAACGTCGCGCACAGCGGCTTCAACAAAGTTCCAGAGCGCCGTGTCGGGCGGAAGAAGATCGCGGGTTCCTCGGGGAGATTTGATCATTTCGTCGTCTTGATTAGTTTAACGTCGAATCGATTTTTTTGCGGATATCGACGAGAATGTTCACGCAGTACCCACCATGCCAAATCGCCATGAGTCGCGTACAGTTTATCGAGGTCCACGAACAACCGTGGTTCCCGTCATCTCTTCGAGATGGAGTTACGGACGCGCTTCAGTTTGGGTTCCATCTCTTAAAGGCCTACCTGCCTATCGCCCCGCTGCTGCAAAGCGCACTTAGGTCCGCCGTCCTTGCCACCTGTTTCTTGGCGCGATAGCTGCGCCTTGCGAGGGCGACGCGGCTTCCGAAGGGAAAAGTGCACCTCGGACCGCGCCAAAACCTGGCAGCTTGGTGTATTCTGAGACGGCAAAATTGAAATTCCCGAAGGTCCGTATCTGCTTGACTTAGGGAATGCGCACCTCTTGCAGTCGCGTGGATCCAAATCCGGCGGGCCGGACTGCATGTGTGGCAACCTGCGTAAAGCAGATGCCTGCCTTCCCGAAATACTAACCCAGAAGTGGGAATGCAGATTCCCCGTTATCGGATAGGAGGGTGAGAAGATGGCCGTAGTCTTTTATGGCGACAATAGTATTGCGACCCTTAAGAACGCCGGACTTGGAGTTTGTTTCGGGCAGTGCACATTTTACGCCAAGATTAGTAAGGATAGGGCTTGCGTTCAGACAGATGCCAGCACAATCCAATCGAACGGCACCGCCGCGCAAGCGCTGTTCCGCCTGGGCGGGAAGGATTACTACCCTTCCCGGGATCGCATCTTCGGACTGCATGGACTGACTGCGGGGGCAGCCACACGCGCGGCCCACGGCGCAGCTGTTCTCGCCGGCACGCTGCTGCTGACCCTCGCCGGTCAGATAGTCTTCATCAATGTGACAATGCCGGGTGGGGCCAGCCACGTCGTTGCAGCGAACCTGAAGAATCCCCATCAGTTGGAGTACTTTGACCCTAACGACGCGCTCTACCGGGTAGCGACCAAAGAAGATTTCGCGCAGGTGATGGTTGACAACTTCACCCGGTACAACATGACTGGCCACTCTTGCTATCCGGTAAACTAGCGGGGCCGAAGGAGCGGCAGCAAATACTGGAAACGAGTCCAAACCTCACTCGTGCCGTGGAGCGGTCAGCGGATCGATTTACAGCCGCCGGAAGGCCCAAACGCCGAGCAGCAACACCACAGCACGGTTGAAGCCCGTTGCTCTTCGTGTTGGCAGACTCTAATTCGAAGCCAGCACATCGTCGTTGTAATTCACGAGCGCGCGTTTGGGTGCATCCTTCAACCCCTTCAGCGGAACCTTCTGATCTACCGAAAAGTTTCCAGTCAGGCGCGCGCGGCCCAGGTGTACAGTGCGGCCGTCGGCAAGCTCCAGGTAGATGGGGACGAGCATGCGGAACTTATTGTCCACGCCGGACTGCGTGACCTTGAAGCCGAATACGACATCGCCGTTCGCGTCTTTTTCGAACGTGGAGTCGATTTTGTAGGTGGGCAGGGCGGTGCCGTAGACGTATTCGTTAAAGAACCAGTCCAGGCGATGATTGCCCTCGAGGTCCATCTCCGGCGTCATGTGTTTTTCCATCATCGCCTTGAAATCTTCGGTGGTGGCCGCTTTGCCGGAGTAAGTTCTCACAAAATCCTGCATGGCGGCCTTGAAATTCTGATCGCCGGTCTTCTGGTCCCACATCATCATACGAATCATGTGGAGAACGTAGGCGCCCTTGGGATAGATAAGCCGCCGAGTCACGCCGTACCCGGTCCGCGAGTTGTTGGCCCGGTAACCCATGGTCAGAGGGCCAACGTCGATGGCGCGAAAACCCTGGGCGTTTCGCTCCAGCAACAAAGCACGCTCGTCGTTCCAGAACTCGATAAACTTCTTCGGATTCTTTTCGATCATACTGATGTAGAGGGACGCGGACATGTCGGCAAAGCCTTCGCTCATCCACTGATCCCGGCCGGAAGCGAAGCCGACCGTGTGCCCCCACCACTGGTGGGCGACTTCGTGCGCCGTCACCACTTTCCAATATCCCCGGTCCCCCCAGTCCAGACCAAGTTGATGGCGAACGGTGGTGTCAAAGTAATAGCAGATCGGAATCCACACCAGCTCCGGCCACGACTGGCCAAAGCTGCACGCCGTTTGCTGTGTCAATTGCAGGTGCTTGAAGAGCGATGGGCCAAAATACTCGGTGTAGAGTTGTACCGCCATCTCGCCTTCGGCCAGCGCCTTCTTATTCAGGGAAGTCGTGCTCATCATGCCCATCGCCGGCCCGCCCTTCAGCGCCTCCACCCAGTCTGGAGACTCCTCGTTAGCATAGGACTGGATGAAATACTCGGGCTTCGTGAGTTTGGCTTGTTCTTCCTTGAAGCGGCCGAAGCTGAATCCCGCCACCGTCTGCGGGTTCTCGCTCTTCCACACCGTTACATTCTGGCCGCCCTCATTGCTTTCGGAAACGAGCACACCGGTGGCGGCCATCTTCATCCCCTTCGGAATACGCAGAGTCATGTCATACAGCGCGTACTCTCCCAAACTGCCCTCCGGATCGTTGGGGTACCAATCTTCGCGCGCGACCGGAAAGTAGTTTCCGCCGCCCGTGTTAACGACCGCGTCTTTCCCTTCATAGGCGGTCGTGACCGAGAACTTCTCGCCTGTAGCAAGAACTTTGGGCAGGATGACAAAGAAATCGCCGTCGTCGTTCTTATCCTCCTGAATAAAGGATACGGGCTGCCCGTTTGCGGTCACGCTCTGCACCCGCAGGGGGCGGAATAGGTCGAAACCCACGACCCGGACTCCCTTGCGTCGCACAGTAAGGTCCGTAGAGGCTTTGCCCAGTAGCTTGCCGCTCTTTTCGAACGTCGCATCCAGTTGCTGGTGCTCAATGTGGAAGCGCTTGCCCACCGAGCCTTGTGGACGGTCCCCGGAAATATTGAAGGAGGCCCATTGCCCCATCTTGTTTTCGTCGTAGGTGGTGAAGTTAACCTGCTCCGAACCTGAGTCGGGATCGATCCGGTAAAGCTCCTTGCCGTTGTAATGCTTGCCGTGGATGAAGGCGACGAACAGCCCTCCCGGCTCACCGCTCATGATGTCCTGCAAAATGCGCGCTTCCAGGTTGTCCTTCAGTTTGTGGCGCGTCGTATTCTGGCTGTCTTTCAGCAGGCCCGCATCGCAACCGCTAGAGGCGGCGCTGCTGCCTTTCTTGAGGTCGTCATAAGTCGAGTCGGTGAAGCGCAGGACGGCCTGACTGAAGCTCTCGCTGAACTCATTCTCTTTCGTGAGCAGCTTCAAACTCTGGCACTCGGATTCGAGCGGCGGATCGAGGACAAAATGTCCGTCTCCCGTGAACACCGCGCCCGTGACCTTGCCCTGCACCGCAGTCAGAAAGCACGCCGTTCCCGAGTGCAGATGGAAAGTGCCAGCGTCGCGCTTCAACACAAAGTTATTGACGCTCACCGCTTCGCCTGACAGCGTCAGGTTGCGAAGTTGCTGGTAAGTAGGGTCGGAGTTAGGGCCAGCGGGAGGATTGTCGGCAGCGTAAAGGAAAAAAGATGCCAGCAGAATGGCGGCGCCATAGAAGATACGAGAAGCCATGGCCTACAAGAGCCTCCTGTATGGAAGAGCGTCCGAAGTATGCACGAGTTTTCAGTTGGTGCAAAGGACGGAGATCACAAGTTACTCGTGCGGGTTGCTCTATCGCCGATCACCAGGCAGGAGACAAAACGCTTGCTAGGCGGCGATGTAGGGGGGCGTATTAGGGCTTGGCTTCAGGCATGCCGCAAGCGCGTTAGCATGAACGCGAATTCGAGTTTCACCACACGCTCGTAGTCCCTGAACCTGGTAGCCCCGCCGAAGCGGCGCTTGGACGGGCCAACCCGATGAGGTCGGGATGGAGGCGAAGGCCGGGCCAACCGCCCGGCCGAAACAACAGGAACGCTACTTTTTCACGTAATACGCCGCGTTTTTTTCCAGAAACTCTTTCTTGTCCTCGGGCAGTTCGTCGGCCACGAAGATCGAATCCGAGGTGCAAGCTGGAATGCAGGCGCCGCAGTCGATGCACCCTTCGGGGTCGACATACATCTGCGTCGCGGCCTCAAACTCCGGCTCGTCTTTCTTGGGATGGATGCAGTCGGTCGGGCAGACTTCGACGCAAAGCTCGTCTTTAATGCAGGTGTCGGTGATTACATAGGCCATGATTGCTTCTCCTAAAGGTGTTTGCTGGAGTAGTTTCGCTTTTTACCTTAGCCAGTGCAACCGGTCTTGGCGGTGATCTACATCACAGCCGGGTGTGGTCTGCGTACATAGATCAGTGATCATGGTCACACACAAGCTCGCCCCTGGTGCGGTATAAAATTAGCAATTGCAATCCTGAATGGAAGCACAAAATTGCCCGGCCTCACCCCACGACCCCACACAGCCGCCACCCAAGCGGCGGGCCGGGCAGTTTTCTTTCAAAGAACTGGCGACATCGCTGAACTGATGCCCTGATACGAACCCGAGTCTTGCCGCAGCCTGCCCGTGCCCACAGCTACGAGCTCTTTCGCTCCCTCAAGTACGATTCTTTGTATCCCAGATAATTTTCGGCGTAGCGCAGAATCATCGCCTGGTCTTTTTCATCCAGGTGGCGGCGGAATTTTCCCGGGGAGCCCATCCAGAGGGAGTTCGGCTCCACGATCGCCTTTTCGGGAATCAGCGTGCCGGCAGCGATGATGGAGCCGCTTCCGATGACGGCGCCGTTGAGGATGATGGAACCCATGCCGATCAGGCAGCGGGCTTCAATGGTGCAGCCGTGCAGAATGGCGGAGTGGCCCACGCTGACGTAGTCGCCAAGGTAGACGCCGTATTGTTCTTTCATCCCGTGGAGGACGCAGTTGTCCTGAATGTTGGAGTAGTGGCCGACGCGGATCTGGTGAACGTCGCCGCGAAGGACGGAGTTCATCCAGACGCTGGAGTGTTCGCCGACGATGACGTCGCCGATGAGCTGGGCGGAGTCGTCGATGTAGCAGGTGTCGGGGAACTGGGGAGTGACGCCTTGGTAGGAGCGGATCATAGGATTGCCAAACGAAGGGACAACATACCATGAATGGCAGTCTGTTAGCGGGCCTCAAGTCCTAGGTCTCAGTCCGGTCTCAGTCCCAGCGGCCAGCGGGCTTGCTGAGGCCCAAGGCCTGACACCGTCTTTTTCGCGCTGTAAAATCGGCCTTAGGAAAGGCGGCGGGTGCGGCATCCTCGATGATGAATCGGAGGGAGTGACGATGAAAGCAGCAGATTTCCGACGGATTGCTCTGACCTTCGAGGGGGCAGAGGAAAGCTCGCACATGGGGGCGCCCGACTTCCGTGTGGGAGGCAGGATCTTCGCCACGTTGGCCTCCGAAGACCAGGGCTACGGTAACCTGATGCTCACGCCGGAGTTGCAGACGGAATTTGTGCGGGAGTTGCCGAAAGTTTTCCTACCCATTCACGGCGGATGGGGAAGGATGGGCGCGACCCACATCCGCCTCTCGCAAGCGAGCCAGGACGTGCTGACCGGCGCGCTGCGCGCGGCGTGGAAGTTGCGCGTGGAAAAGAATGCGGGGACCAAGAAAAAGCGTGCTCCGAAGCGCGGGTGAAGTTGCAGAGAATCGCCACTTTACCGCAGCAACCCTGCCCGCTTCATTTATGAGACGAGTGACAACGCCCGGCATTTCGCGGCCGCACTCCTGTGCCATTTTTCCGAATGACGCGGCCGCCGCAAGAGAGTATCTGCAACGACGCACGGTTCACTTGGCCGGTGCGTAGAAATAATAGTCCGCGGTATAACTGCTTTTTGTTTCGGCGCCACGGTGCGATTCATCGCATCCCTGGGCGGGTGGCTTACCGCCGTGGGTGTGGATACGCTGTATGGTGGTCACGTTCGTGAGCAACCCCTTTCCGGAATGCCCCACGGCATTTACCAGCAACCATGGGATGGAGTCGGGATCCTCGGAGTCCACGTGAGCCGAGGTTTTGCCCGCGACTTCGCTGCCATCTTTCAGTTTCCACGCGGGACCGGCGGAATGGCTTCCAAGGACCTTGCCATTTCCATCCTTCAGTTCGGCCTCGGGTGCCTTGAGGGTCCAGATGAACTTGCCGTCCGCGCTCGCCTGGCAGGTATAGATCTGCGATCCTAAGGCATGTGCGAGCAGCACAACTTCTTCGCCGGGGCGTGCTTGAATCGCATTTGGGACGTTGGGTCGAGACTCTTTCTGTGCATTGGCGGCGGAGAGGCTGAGTATGACGATGCTGATGATCGCCTCTCCGGTGTGCGTGAATCCTCGCATGCCGCGATTGTAGCAGGCGGGAAACGCTGCGCGCCCCTCCACCGTGTGATTCACCACAGCCAAACAAGAAACTGAACATATTGCCGGTACGTGCGTCACATTCCGGCGAGATGCCCTTTGCTATACAGATTCGTAGGGTTTCTGGAATCCCCCTCCAATTCCAAAGTCTCTGATGCGAGGGGATTCGTATGCGCCGCCGTCGGTCATTCCTGGTTACGATTACCAACCTCTTTTTTTCTATCGTCATCTTCTGTTTATGGGCCACCGGCCTTTGGGGGCAGGATGCGTCCACAGGCGCGCTGCGGGGTGTTGTCTTGGACGCGCAGGGCGCGGCGATTACCAACGCGGACATTGTGGCGATCCGGGTGGATACGGGGATTCGCTATCACTCGGCCACGGATTCGGCGGGACGATTCACAGTGGACCTGCTGCCTCCGGGGCGCTATTCGGCGCGGGCGGAGGCGGAAGGAATGTCGCCTCAGATTTCCCCCTTGATGCAGGTTGAGGTCGGAGCGGCGACGGAGTTGACGTTCAAGCTAAGGGTGGCGGGGCCGAAGGAAACGATCAGCGTGACCGAGGCGCCGCGAATCTTGGATGAGAATCCGAGTTCGGTGTCGGCGCTGCTGGAACAGCGGGCGATCAAGGACTTGCCGCTGAATGGGCGCCGGTACACGGATCTATTGCTGCTGGTGCCGGGAGTGACGCAGGATCCGCGAGGCCTAACGTCGGGATCGAACGGCGACCTCTCTTATGGCGGGATTCGGGGATACAACAACAGCTTTCTGGTCGACGGCAACGACAACAATAACGGCTTTTTTGCGCAGGCGATGGGACGGTATCGCGCGCCTTACCAGTTTTCCGACGAGGTGGTGCAGGAGTTCCAGGTGCAGTCGAGCGGGTATGGAACCGAGTCGGGGCGGGCCGGCGGCGCGGTGGTGAATGTGGTGACCAAGTCGGGTACGAACACCTGGCACGGGAGCACGTTCTATTATCTGCGCGACAGTTCGCTGGGAGGCGCGGCGCCCGCCTTTGTGGGCTCCAATCCCAGCGAGCAGCAAAACCAGTTTGGCGCGACCATTGGTGGGCCGATCCAGCGCGACAAGACATTCCTATTCGCGGGCTACGATCAGGAAATTTTTCATGTGCCCGCGGTGGTCGAGTTCGAGAACGGTTCGACGGTGGCGGTGCCGCAGTTGGGCGCCTACCCCAGTATTTTGGACTACGAGGTCTGCGATCCGCATATTGGGGGGACGGCCTGTGATGAGACGCTGGTCAAAGCGGCGGCGGCGCAGCTTTCTACCATGGGCGGAACATTTCCTGCGAAGTTGCTGGGGGACACTGGATTCTTGAAGCTGGACCGGGTACTGACACCGCATCAGCATCTTTCGGCGCGGCTAAATACGTCCCGGTATTACGGGACGAACAATGTCTTCCTCGATCCGGCGAGTCCGATTACAAATGATGCGATCAGCGGAAATGGGGAGGAGGATGTAAGGACGGAAAGCGGCTCGCTCGCGTTGCTGAGCGAGATAACGCCGCGGCTGACCAGCCATCTGCGGGCGCAATTTTCGCGCGACCTGGAACAGTCGTTTCCCAACACCACCGGGACGCGCACCAGCATCTACGACTGGCTGCAGGATTTCGGGCAGTCGTCGATCTTGCCGCGGCAGACGCGGGAACACCGGCTACACCTGGCCGAAACTTTGAGCCTGAGCCGCGGGCGCAACCAGTGGAAGTTCGGCGGCGACACCATGCGCACCTGGGACTACAACTACTTTCCGTCGCTGTATGGGGGCGAGTATTTGTTCGGCAACATAGTGGTGAATCCGCTTACGTTTGTGCCCATGCACGGGGGTGTATCGCTGACGCCGCTGCGGGCGTACGCGCACACGATAATGCCGAACTGGAATTGGGATGCTGGCAGCTGGACTGGGCCGACCGACAACCTGGCGCGCTATTACATCCAGAATTTCGGCAATCCCGTATCGCATCCCGACAGCAACGACTACGCCGGGTTCGTACAGGACACGGCGCGTCTGACGCCACATTTCACCCTGAGCATGGGAGCGCGCTACGATTTGCAGACGTTTTCAAAGTCGGGAATGGTCAGCAATCCGCTGTGGTCACAGGCGGGGAAGATGCCTCTGCGAGAGACGAATTTCGCGCCGCGGGTGGGAATCGGGTATGCGCTCGGCGACGATCGTCCCCTGATGGTGCGGGCCGGATTCGGAATCTTCTATACCCGCATTCCGCAGATTTATGAGTCGGCGGTGGCCAATAACAACGGTCTGACCGACACTTTTCTGGAGTTGGATAGAACCGATTACTACCAGCAACAGGTTTTCCCGACCTATCCCAATGCGGCGGTGAACTGTCCGCGGGGTTCGGTGTCGTGCACTCTGCCCGATGCCTGGAAGCAGTATGCGACCAACGAAGTGTCGGCGTTTGCCCCGGGGTTTAAGACGCCGCGGGTGCAGCAGGGGAGTCTGAGCCTGGAGCGGGAACTGACCGGCGGCTTCACCGGGACGGTGTCCTACCTTTATGTGCATGGGGTGGACATGATCCGGGCGCGCGATGTGAATCTGCCGCCGCCGACGTATTACAGCTATCCCATCTTCGACCCGACCGGCAATACTTTTCAAAACGCGCTCTATAGCGTGGCGTCGTTTGCCACGTGGCAGAACAGTGCCAGCCTCAGTTGTCCGTTTCCCCCTTGTCTCAACCCATTGGCGCGCCCGATAGCGCAACTGGGGGCCATCGACCAGTTTGAGAGCGCGGCCTCGAGCGTCTATCACGGCATGACGGTGTCGCTGTACAAGCGAATGTCGGGGGGAGTGTATTTCCGGCTGGCGTACACCTGGGCGCACGCCATCGACACCGGACAGGACGCGCTGGTGACGGGAGGGACGGCTACGGTGCAGAATTCGTACTCCGCGAAGAGCGAGAAGGGGCCGAGTGTGACCGATCAGCGGCACCGGCTGACGATTTCAGCCGATCGAGGAGCCGAACCCGTTTGCCGGGGGACAGAAAGTTCTGGCGACAATGTTCAATCACTGGAAAATCTCGGGAATCATGACCTATGGCAGCGGACGGCCGGCGAGCGCTACGGTGACCGGCGATCCGAATCAGGACGGCAACGACCTCAACGACCGGTTGCCGAAGTATGGGCGCAATGCCTTGCTCGGTCCGGACTACGCCAGCATGGACTTGAGAGTGGCAAGGAAGATGAATCTGGGCGGACGGTATCATCTGGAGTTGACGGGGGAGTCGTTCAATCTGCTCAATCGCGATAATCAGAGGCTCGGGTTGACTGACAACGGCTTCTATAACTCGGCGGGACAGTTCGTTAAGTACACGCAACAAGCGGGAGCAGCTTACTATCCGGCTTATTTTCAGCAACCTACGAGCTTTATGAGGCCGACGGTTTCGTTTGCCCCGCGGCAGTTGCAACTGTCGCTGCGGCTGGATTTCTGAGCCGGGGCGAAGATTCCTGAACATTCCGCTTGACTTAGGAGGGCAATGCTTGCCATAACTAACGAGTCCAGTCCGGACCAGTGGGGGGGTGTAGTCCGTTGGCGGAAGTTCGACTTCAAGAGGGGGAATCCCTCGAAAACGCCCTGCGGCGGTTTAAGCGGAAGGTACAAACCGAGGACATCATCAAGGAAGTAAAACGTCACTCGTTTTACCTGAAGCCCGGCGAGAGAAAGCGAGTCAAGGAAGCGCTGGCTCGCAAACGCAGCCGCAAGAAAGCACGTAAGGAACAGGACTAAGGAACAGTACCAAAGAAGATACGGGTCGTTCGCTGGCGGGGACGGCCCGTTCCTCGCAGCTCAAAGCTGGAGGTGAGACGCAGCCAGCCGCGTCTCTGCAGACTGTTTCGGATGTAAAAGGGTACGCTCTTCCTCGGTAGTTGTTGTCTTTCATCAGTAACCATGCGGAGCACACCGTATGGTGGGCCGAATCCAAAGGGTGTCAGCATGAGGGGGATATAAATCTCCTGCCCACGTTGTGAACCGGATCCTTCCCTATTCGGGTCTCCCGTGCAGAGCAGGGACGCGAAATGGGAGCGCCTCTTCAATGGAATACCAGGACAAGATGTTGAAGTGCATCGATTGTGGCACGGATTTCGTGTTCACGGCCGGTGAACAGTTGTTCTTCCACGACAAGCAGTTCAACTGGCTCAACATGCGCAACCAGGACAGTGCCCTGGCCATTTTCGATGCGCAAGCCGCCCACAGGCCATTGGCCATTCATAATCAAAACCAACACGCGAACCGCGCCAGCAGGAATCTGTGCAGCAAAAACCTGTTTGCTGTTATTGGCGTGTGCGCCAAGCGGGACCCAGCCGCTTAAAACAATCAAGCCAAGCCGGCACAGTGATTTTCGAATGCAGCTCAGAGATTGACTCCAGAACAAAATCCACCCCCAATGTTGGGATTGACGGAAGGCAAAACCTGTAGCCCGACATTGACATAGGCAGGCGGACACATGCTGATGCTGTAGCCGAAATTCAGATAAGGCGGTGGCAACCCCAAGGCCACGCTCGTGGACTCGTTGGCATTAAGACACTGGCCACCGACACAGCCGCCCACATTAAAGTTCTCCTGTGACTTGGCGGAGAAGGCCAGCGGTACCGGCGTTATGTTCGCATTAAGCTGCAACTGATCGTGAATGTACGCGCACGCGTCACCGCAATCCCCGGCGTCCAGGTCGATCTGGGCGAGTAAACCGAGCATAAAACCGTCCGATCCCAGATCCGCCCAAGCCTGCCCATGCTCAAAAAAGACACGGCCGTCGATCGGATTATTCTGGGTGCCAAGATGGTAATACCACAGTCCGCCGCCCACGTGCATATGGATCGCATCGTTCGTGGCAGTGAGCGCCACCTGGTCATTGAGCAGCGATAGTTGGCCGTTGAGCGTGCCATCGAACGCCCCCCCGCTGTAACTGAAATAACCATAAATTGGACTTTGGCCAGTCCAGTTGGGATCGAGCAGCCAGGCGTGATAGTCCATGCGCCCACCCGGATCCTGTCCACCCGGTTTGACGGTAAAATTCCCCAACAGTCCAACGGTGGCGTGGTCGGCAGAGCCTACCAGCAAGGAGGCGTCAAACTCGTAGGTACCGTCGTCGCTTGGCACGACCGTGGTCAGGTCACTGTTTTGGAACGCAGACACGGGAACGTTGTAACCCATGCCGCCGCCCACCTTGTAAAGACTGATCGGCAGTGGGTCGAGCGGGATACCTGTGGGCCCCAATACACTGCCGAGATGGAGTACCTGCTCGGCCACGCGCGCGCACGCGCGGTGAATGTCGAGGCGTCGTTGGAGGTCTGGCTGACCGGCGGCGCGTATCCACGACAAGGGCAAGTGGATTCTGCTCGACAGCGACATCGCCACCGTCTGCTTCGATAAGGAACAGACGGCGCTCACGAACATTCAGGAACTCACCAAGGCCGACCGCCGGCAACTGCTCACAAACCGCGCGGCATCGGCCAACGTCGGCTGGCTGCCGGAACTGCTCGGCAGCGGCGTGGGAACCTATACGAAGATCAGCGTCTACTCGCTGCTGTGCGGCTACGCGGGCGCGTCACCCATCGTGAACCTGCGGCCGGGAGAGACGCCTGCGGCGAGACCGG
>CAWABC010000054.1:0-16004 GCA_963780105.1 uncultured Acidobacteriaceae bacterium | reverse complement strand
ATCTATTGCCCGGCGCGCATTGGCGAGACCATCAGTTGGCCGGCGGCGCGTTTCTTGCCATCGCCCTTGTCGTGCTGGTAGAGCAGCGAGAGAGCGCCTTCGGCCGATGCGGTCGCGCCCGCCAGTTCCGCAGCTAATCCTTGATAGGAGCGGCCGATTTCGTGATTCCCCTGCGCCGCTACCGGGTTGCCCTTGTCAATCGCGGGTCCGATGACCTGGAAGTTGTTGGGCACCTTCCAGAGCACCTTGCAGTTGGTAGCTTTCTCCACGTCTTCGTCGGTGAAGCCGGGAATCTTCTTGTAGCGGTTGAGCACGATTCGCAGGCGATCGCGCCCCGCTCCTTCCTGCAGGAACGCGCGAATCCGGCCGGCGCTCCACAGGGAGACGACGTCCGTCTGCGCCACGAGCAGCACCGCGTTCGAGAGGTCGCAGATCATCTGCATCGTGCCGTCCATCCGCCCCGAGCCATCGATCACGACGAAGTGATACTGGTTGACCAGCAGGTCGAAGAGGCGAGCCAGTTCCGACGCCGTCGGGACACTGTTGTGCGGTTGCTGTGCCCCGGCCAGCAGATGAAGGCCATTGCGATAGGGCGTCATCAATCCGTCGAGCAGCGAACCATCCATGCGATGCAGATTCTGCAAGGCATCGATTATCGTGAATTGCGGCCGCAGATTCAGTTGCAGGGCGGTATGGCCGATGGGAGCGAAATCCACCAGCACCACGCGCCCGTGAGTCTCCTGCAAGGCGACGGCGGTATTCACCGCGGTAGTGGTGGCGCCGGCGCCGCCCTTGGCGTTCAGGAAAGTGAAGACGCGGGCCTTGCTGGAGCTGCGCTGCGCCCGGCTCAACGTCGCCGAGAAGCGAGTGAAGGCTTCGATCAAGGCTTCGCGGCTGGAGGCATGATCCAGAAACTCACGCGCGCCCGCTCGCATCGAGGAAACAATGTTCGCCGGCTGGCTCATTTCGCCCACCGCGAAAATTGTGACTTCGGGAAGGTTGCCGTGAATCAGTTCGATGGTACGAATGGCTCTTTGCGGATTCTTGGGATCGATGCTAACCAGTACGACTTCGGCGTGCTGATCCTGCAATTGGCGCAAAACCGCATCGCTCGGTCCCACCGGGAACCCGACATGGCTCAATACCGTTCGGGCCAGGTTAGTGCTCTCGACCCGGCTGTGCAATACGACGGATTGTTCGCGATCCTCAGTGAGGAGGGCGACGGCGATCCCGGGCATGACTCGATTCTCGGTGTTCATTGTTATGCTACGAACTTCCAGCCTCTAGGCCAAATGACCTTCGTAATCGAAATTGATCTCAGACAAAGCGGCAGGTTGACAGCGGGTTTCCAACCAGCGGAAACAACCCGCCGGACTGCAAGTATCCCTGATTGTAAGGCAAAGACCCGGCGTTGAAAAGACGCGGAAGTTCTCAGCGCGGCACAGAGCCGGAAGCTCCGTCGGCGTTTGAGGACGATACTCGCACGAACTGAGAGATAGGTTCGCCGGAGGGCAAGTACTCGTAGGAATCGAGCTGCACGGCGATCCCGCTTCGTTGACCGGCCTGCGCAGCCAATGCGCGTAACACCCGCCCGCGGCACCGAACCGGCATGTTTTCTGTCAAGGTGATCTCGGACGGCATGGTGAAAGTCAATTCCACGACCGCCCCTCGCGGGAGCGCCGCCTCGGCATAAAAGAAAACTCCACGGCCACTCAAGTCCTGCGTGAATCCGGGCACAGTCCGTCCGTCGAAAAGAACCGACAACGGCAGGGGCACCTCAAAACGCTGCGCGCCTCGCCGTTCTAGACAACGTTCAAGACGATTCGGATCTGCGCTCATCGCTCACCCTTCCTCGACCCAGCTCTCTCGAATCGGTGCACCTTAACTCTATCGCGGATCGAACCCGCAGGGAAGTTCCAAGTCGGTGGCCAAGCTGTGGAAATCTGCCTGATGGAGCGACGGGCGCCCTCGCCCGTCCCAATGCGCCCTCCGGACGGGCGAGGACGCCCGTCGCTCCACTGGCATCGACAGACGGCGGACTGAATAATGCCTTGGGTCCTCGCCGCGCGTTCCTGAGTTGCCGTCATCCGAAAGATGTGAAAAAGTTCTAAAGAGTGACTGAAGAGAAAAATTCCGCCGCGGCTGAAGAAGCGGCGCGCCTGCCGAAATGGGCCACCACCCTGCGCGCCCTGCGCCACCGCAACTTTCAGCTCTTCTTCAGCGGACAACTCATCTCACTCATCGGCACCTGGATGCAGACCGTGGCCCAGGCGTGGCTCGTCTACCGCATGACGAAATCCGCCCTGCTGCTGGGAAGCGTCGGCTTTGCCAGCCAGATTCCCGTCTTCCTGGTTGCGCCGTTCGGAGGCATCACCGCCGACCGCGTCAATCGCCAGCGCCTGGTGATCGCCACCCAGACCGCTTCCATGATTCTCGCCGGAATTCTGGCGTTTCTCACGCTAAGCGGACGCGTCCATGTGTGGCACATCTTCGTGCTCGCGGCCCTGCTCGGAGTGGTGAATGCCTTCGATATCCCCGGCCGCCAGTCCTTCCTCATCGACATGGTCGGCAAGGAGGACCTGATGAACGCCATCGCGCTGAATTCCTCAATGTTCAACGGCGCGCGCGTCATCGGCCCCGCCATAGCCGGAATCTTAGTGGCGAAAATCGGTGAAGGCTGGTGCTTCGCCGCCAATTCAATCAGCTACATCGCAGTGATCGTCGGACTGTCGCTGATGCACGTGCGCTGCGCTCCGCGCGCCAGCAAGCATTCGCCAATTGAAGACATCATCGAAGGCTTTCGCTGGGTCAACCAGACGAAGGTCATTCGCGCGTTGCTCTTGCTGCTTGGCCTAATCAGCCTGGTCGGTATGCCCTACACCGTACTGATGCCGGTATTCGCCGACAAAATCCTGCACGGCGGAGCGCGCGGCCTCGGCATCCTGATGGGCGCCACCGGCGTAGGCGCTCTGTTCGGAGCATTGACGCTAGCCGCTAAAACCGGAGTGAAAGGCCTAGGGCGTTGGGTGGCATTCACTTGCGCAGGCTTCGGGATCAGCCTGTTTCTTTTTTCGTTCTCGCGTTCCTTTTGGTTGTCGGTCGCGTTCCTATTGCCCGCCGGTTATTCGATGATGCTGCAGATGGCCTGCTCGAACACCCTGGTCCAGACCATGGTCCCCGACCAACTCCGCGGCCGCGTCATGGCGGTTTATTCGATGATGTTCATGGGCATGGCTCCCTTCGGAGCTTTCTTCGGCGGAGCGATGGCCCACCGCGTCGGCGCGCCCATCACCGTCGCGACCGGGGGCGTGGCCTGCGTCATAGGTGCAATCTGGTTCGGACGCGCCTTGCCCACGCTGCGCATAGAAGCCCACCGCCTGATCATCGCCCAAGGCATGGCCGGAGGCGAACCCGCTCAGGAACTGAACGCGCAGCCGGTGGAAGAGTAGACTCGCTCGTGTGGAGACGGGCGCCCTCGCCCGTCCAGGCCGAGCGCAGCTCGGCTTCTTCCCCGTGCCCGCCGCCCCACGTGTTACTTGCTCCGCTGCCCCGTCTCCTTGTCAAAAACCGCGTTGCGCAGGAATTGTGCCGAGGACCAGGGTGGCGCGTCTCCACCAAGATACTTATGGAACCATTCCAGGTGCGCGGTGTAGTACAGAGCCATCTCGTACCAACTGGGCCAGTGGCCGGCGTTGGAATAGACGAACAGTTTCGAAGGCACTTTCATCTCTTGCAGTGACGTGAACATCTGCAGCGACTGCGTGTAGGGGACGCGATAATCCCGCTCGCCGGAGATCACCAGGCAGGGCGTCTTGAAGTTCTTTACAAAATAGGAGGGCGAAAACTTCTCGTACTGATCGGAGTTCCACGGCTGACCTTTGTAGTCCCACGTGGGGAACCATAGCTCTTCGGTCGCGCCATACATCGACCGGAGATCGAAAACACCCATCATCGACGCAATGGCCTTGAAGCGGTCGGTGTGGCCCTCGAACCAGTCCATCATGTAACCGCCATAAGACCAGCCCATGGCGCCCATGCGGTCGGGATCGACGTAAGGAAGCTTGCTCAGTTCGTCGGTGACCTTCATCAGGTCCTCAAAAACCTTGCCCCCGTGGTCTCCGGAAATCTCCGCCGTGAAATCCTGGCCGTAGCCCGTGGATCCATGCGGATTGGCGAAGGCGACGACGTAGCCAGCACCGGGATAAACCTGCCAGTCGCCGCGAAAACCGTCCTGCCACTGAAACTGTGGCCCGCCGTGCACGTTGAGGATGAGCGGATATTTCTGGGATGGATCGAAGTTGTGGGGCTTGACGATGAAGACTTCAATCTTAGCTCCGTCCGCTCCCTTCACCCACATGCGTTCGGCCGGGCGCAGGTCCACCTCATTGGCGACCTCGTCGTTGAATTGAGAGAGGCGTTGCGGCGCCGAGGACTTGCCGTCAGCCAAGTCCACGGCAACAATCTCGACCGGGTCGCTGACGGCACGCCGGGTGTAGACGATGCGCCGGTTGTCACGGGAGAGTTCGAAGGAGTCGATAGTCCGGTCCACTAACACTTGTTGAATCGAGCCGGAGTCGAGGGTCACCCGGAAGATAGGATTGTCGCCTTCGAAAGGAGCGTCGAAGTAAAGAGATTTCGAGTCCGAGGCCCATTGAAAGGAGTCAACCCAGTTGCGAAAAGACTCGGTGAGCACGCGCGACGTGCCGGCGGAGCGATCGTAAATGGCCAGGCGAAAAAGGTCGGATTCATACCCGGGCTGCTTCTGCAATTGATAGGCGATGTATCGTCCATCCGGCGAGTATGTTCGGATGCCCGTCGAAGGCAGGGTTCGCAGCCGTGATGTTGCGCGGTGGTTGATTGCCAGCAAGCGGGACGATCCACACGTCACTGTTGGTGGACGAAGCCTGGTCGCGGTCATGATTCGAGTCGAAGGCGAGTTCCGTGCTATCCGGGGAGAAATCGTATTGCAAGGCCCCGCCCAGTTGGAAAGGAGGCGAATCGAAGTCACCCGGCGTCAGGTCACGCACGGCGCCGCTCGAAACATCGGCCAGCAGGACGTGCGTTCGTTTGCCGTCCTTCCACTCCGTCCAGTGGCGGTAGAGCAGCGCATCGGCCGCGTGGGCGTGGAGCGGGCCCTTCGTCCAGCGCTCGCGGATCTTCTTGTTGCAAGCATCGTCGGCCCCGCATTCCGGATAAACGTCGCTCGAAAACGCGATCCATTTGCCGTCCGGGGACCAGAGCGGATCGGAAACTCCCGTGGAAATGTTGGTGAGCCGCCGGGCTTCGCCACCGCTGGCCGAGATGACGTAGAGGCTGTCGTCGCCATCCCGCGCGCTGATGAAGGCGATCCATTTGCCGTCGGGTGAGAAGATGGGCGACGATTCGCCCTTTTCGCCAAACGTAAACTGGCGCGCGTTCTTGCCGTCGGCGTCCATCAGCCAGACGTGTCCGATGCGCTTCGCCTTCCCCAGATCGTTCGTGTGCAGCGTGAACAGGACCGTTTTGCCGTCGGGAGATACGTGTAAATCGTCGATTCCACGAATGCGGTAAAGATCCTCGATGGTAAAGGCGCGTTTGGCAGCAGCGTTGGAAATAGCTAGCAGCAGAAAGCAGAACAAGAACGAAAACAGTTTCTTACGCATGAAGCCCCTCGTTCGTGAAGTGAACTGCAAGGACGACTCCCGAATATAAACACAATCCGACCGTATCGCGCCAGCGTTCCTGGGTGAATGTGGTGGGTTGCGGGGAAAAAGTTTGACGCTGACCGGACCATGCGTGTTGAGCTATCGTGCAGTCAGTCCTGTCTGGTGGGCGCTGTCGGGCAGCCCCGTGATCCGTATTCCGCCGTGCCCTTTGTGCCGGATGTTGAGACCGATCAGCAGCGCGGTGATCTGCTCGACAATGCGTGCGTTCTCAAGCTTGCCGCCATTGATCGCTCGCACGCCCGCGATCTTCGCTGCCAGTTCCATCGCAACCTGCGTGGCGTTCGGATCGTCGCTGCACACGATCACGTCGCAATCGACATCTGCGTCGCCGTTGAGCACGTCCGCCGAGACGTTCTGGAAGGCCGCCACTACGGAAACTCCCTTCGGAACCAGTTCCGCTGCCTGTTGTGCCGCCGAACCTTGCCACACGCCAAGGGTGCGGCTGGCGCGTCCGCCCACGCTCGCGGCCAGCGGAACGGTGGCATCAATCAGAACGCTGCCCGGATGAATCGCGGGCTTCAACTGCTTCAGCAGCGCCGCCTGCCCTTCGAAGGGCACGGTAAGCACCAGCAGATCGCTGGCGGCACAGGCAGCCGAGTTTTCCAGACCGGAAACTTGAGCATTCGCGCCCACGCGCCTGCGGATTGCCTCCGCCGTCTGCTGCGCTCGGGCCGCGTCGCGCGAGCCGATGATGACGGCTTCTCCCGCGCGCGCCCAGCGCAGCGCCAGGCCCGTACCAGCCGGTCCGGTGCCACCGATGACGGAGATGGCGCGTCTCATGCGAATTCCGGAGCCGGCGGGCGTTCAGAAAAAGGCTCGGAAAAGGTCTCAGAAGAAACCGATGAGACGGGCAGCTTGATCTGCATTCGCGAATATTTTGTGTTGCGCTCCGCCGGAATGCGTCCGATCTCCAGAATCATCGCCTGAAAATCCTCCGGACTGGTGTACTGGCCCGCGTCGGCTCCAGCCTCACGCGAGATATTCTCTTCCATCAGAGTTCCGCCGTAGTCGTTGGCCCCGGCGTGCAGGCAAAGTTGCGAAAGTTTGCGGTTGAGCTTTACCCAGGAGACTTGGATGTTATGAATCGAGCCGGCGAGCAGAACCCTAGCCAGCGCATGGATCTTGAGGTGTTCGGCAAGCGTCGGCCCCGTGCGTGCGAGGCCTTGCTGGAAGAGAATAGTGTTCTGGTGCACAAAGCCCAGCGGCACGAACTCGGTGAAACCGCCGGTCTCCGCCTGTATCTTCCGGAACAAGGACAACTGCCGTACCCAATGGTCAGGCGTTTCCCTATGCCCATACATCAGCGTCGAAGTGCTTGGAATGCCGCAGGCGTGCGCGGTGCGGATCACCTCTTGCCATTGTGCCGACGAAAGTTTGTTGCTCGACAGCACATGACGCACTTCGTCGTCAAGAATCTCAGCCGCCGTGCCGGGCAGCGTGTCCAATCCGTTATCTCGCAGCATTGTAAGATAGTCGCTGAGCTTCATGCCGGTCAGCTCGACGCCGTACACAATTTCCATGGGAGAAAACGCGTGGATGTGCATATCCGGCACGGCATTTTTCACGGCGCGCAGAATGTCGCGGTAATAAAACGGTGGCAGATCGCGCGGCAACCCGCCTTGAATGCAGACTTCGGTCGCTCCCAGGTCCCACGCTTCTTTCGCCCTGCGGCCCATCTCTTCCAGCGAATGAAAATAGGTGTCGGCTTCTCGCGGCCCGCGGCTGAACGCACAAAACTTGCACCCAACGAAACAGATGTTGGTGAAATTGATATTGCGGTTCACCACGTAGCTGACGATGTTGCCGACCAGGTCGCGACGCAGCGTATCCGCAGCGACCAGCAGGGCAAGCAAGTCCGCGCCATTGCAATCTGCCCCGTCGCAGTTCGCCAGGGCGTAGCGCTCCTCGTCCGTCAGACAGGCTCCGTCTTGCGTTTCGAGCACTCGCTCCAAGGCGCTGCGAATCGCGACGGAAGCTTGGGCCGCGATCTGCTCCCAGGTCAGCGCGGGGAATTGCTCGAGTTCTGAAGCTCGCAATGCCATGCCGTTCTCCTATCGAAAAGCCTTTATCGAAAAAGATCCTTCTGTGCAGGCCGGATCAGTTCCCGAGCCCCACTGCTTGCGCGGTGGTTATCACGAAAATAAGAATAGCCGCGAATGATGCACGCGGGCCTTCCTGCCAGCTTGCCGCAAACCAGGCCCGCCGCGCAAGCCAGTTCGTCGGCAACCGCGTCGACCGTCGCATGCAGCGAATAGCCATGCGGATCGCGGCGTCCGCGGTAGTCGACCAAAGGCCGCATCCCGGCAACGCCGATCGCCACTTCCGTCAAGCCTTCCCGCCATGGACGTCCGAAACTATCGCTGACGATGACCGCGATCTCGATCCCGAGCTGCTTCTTCAACTCCCGCCGCAACCGCGCCGCGGAACGATCCGGATCCACCGGCAGCAACACCGCATGCCGCCCGCCATCCACGTTCGATACATCCACGCCGCTGTTGGCGCAAACGAAACCGTGCTTGGTCTCGGTGATCAGTACGTTGCGCTTTCGCCGCACGATTCGCCGGCTCTCGCGCATCGCCAGTTCACGGACGCGTGCGTCGATCCCGTAGCGTCGCGCCCAAGCCCGTGACGCCGCCGAGGGCCGGATCGCATCCAGGGCGACCAGTGCGCCTTCGGCCTTCGAAACAACTTTATGCTTTACAACCAGGATGTCGCCATCCTGCCAGCGCAGCCCCAAACTGTTCGCCGCCGACAACAACCTCGCGCCGAGCGCTTCTCCGGCGCGGATTTCTCCGCTGACGGCGATGGGAAGAATGCGAATCTCTCCAGCCGCGCACTCACCGGTGTGCCTGGCAACCCTCGATCCCATGCTAAACCTGATTCCGGCGGACGAGGTTCCAACTTCGCACCAGCCTCTGCGAGCGCCGTTCTCCACTGGCGCCGGCGAGTTCGAGGAGATCTTCGGGACGATCGACATCCCGCGCAATCCCCGGCAGTTCGAGCACCACACAAGGCAGGCCCGTTGCTTTCGCCGCGGCCAAGTGCGGCAAAAAGCTGTCGTTTCCGAAGCGCAGCGGGAACAAATCGCCCGGAGATCGCCAGGCCGCGTTCGTGCCGCGCCGAGCCGCATCCGGCACCAGTACCGCGCCGCCGCGAGGAGCGCTCTCCACAATATTCTGCAATTCCGAAGTCTCGATCAAAGGAATATCCGCGGGCACAACCAAGGTACTGTTCGCTCCACGCTCGCTGCAAACCGCCGTCGCCATCTCGATGGCGGTGGTTTCTCCGGAGTTGTCGTCGGCCACGACCTCAAAATTGAAGCGCCCCGCCAACTCGCGCGCAAACGAATCACTGGTCACCACGGCAACGGGCGGCCGCGTTTGCCAGCGCGCCAGAGCTTCCAGCACGTCTTCGCACATCGCCTGCGCCAGAGCGAGACGTTCTTCTGGGCTCAAAATGGAAGACAGCCGCTGCTTGGCGCTGGCGAGGTTCTTTACCGGAACCAGAATCATGCGCGCCCCACTATGCCCCGAGCCGACGGAGGTTCGGTTGCGGCGTCCAGTACGCTCTTTGCCAGCGCGATTCTATCTTCATTCTTGCGCATGATGGTCGGAGTGCAATGCACCCGCATGCCGGTCTTGCGCAACCCTTCGGCAGCCGACGCATCCTCGCAATCGACCACCAGCAGATCGAGGAAGTCGCGATAAAAATCGGCAACGCCGGCAATTGACACCGCGAAGCCCTGCGCCGCCATCAGTGTCCCCGCAGGCCCGGTGACCGCTGCTCCCCCGACAATCGGGCTGACGGCCGCAATGCGGGCGCGGCTGTGGAGCAGTGCTTCGCGAATTCCCGGCACCGCGAGAATCGGCGCAATGCTGGTCACCGGATTACTCGGCGCGAGAATCACAAGCTCGGCCGTGCGGATCGCCTCGATCACTCCCGGCGCCGGCTCGGCATCCGAGGCGCCCGCGAACCGCACCGATTCCACAGGATCCTGGTACCAGCGCTGGACGAAAAATTCCTCAAAGCTCAGGTCTCCCGCCGGAGTCAAAACCCGCGTCTCCACGCGCGAATTGCTCATCGGCAGGACGCGCGCCTTAACTCCAAGCCGGGCCGCGATCTCAGACGTGGCTTCGGTGAGCGTCTTGCCATCGGCGAGCAACTTCGAACGGAGAATATGCGTGGCCAGATCGCGATCGCCGGCGTGAAACCAGATCGGCTGTCCCAACTGCCCCATGGCATTGAGGCAAAAAAAAGTGTCGCCCTTCACGCCCCAACCGCGTTCCTGGCTCAGTTTCCCAGCCAGCATGTAGGTGATGGAATCCAGATCGGGCGAAACGTACAATCCCCACCACTGCATATCGTCGCCGGTGTTCACGACGATGGTCAGCTCTTCCGGACGAACGATTTGCCGGAGTCCATCCACGAACTTGGCACCGCCGGTGCCGCCCGTGAGAACCGTGATCATGCCGCCCTCTTCTTTTGAGCGTAGCCCTGAGCGTCTGCCGCAGCGCCCAGACGCTCGGCCAGTAAATCGCTGTGGGCCGCTGCTTGTCCTGCGAATTCAGGATAAACCGGCAACCGCTGGCGCAACTTGAATCTTTTCGCCTCGGTCCGCAACCGCAAGTCGTCCAGATGCGGCCACGGCTTTTCCGGATTGATGAAATCCGGCGTCAGCGGCGAAACTCCGCCCCAGTCGTTGATTCCGCCGTCGAGCAGATCGGCATAATGCGGATCGGAGAGATTCGGCGGCGCTTGAATATTCATCTCCGGTATCAGGAGCCGCGCCACGGCAAGTGTGCGCAGCATTTCCTCGCGATCCGGTTCGGGCCAGCGTGCCATCGGCGTCCCAGGCTTGGCGCGGAAGTTTTGGACGATCACTTCCTGAATGTGCCCGTACTTTTCATGCAGGTCGCGGATAGCAATCAGCGAATCCACGCGCTCTTCCAGCGTCTCGCCAATTCCAATCAGAATTCCCGTGGTAAAAGGAATCTTCTGCCGCCCCGCGTCTTCAACTACCCGCAGGCGCTTCGCCGGTTCCTTATCGGGAGCATTGTCATGAGCGGCGTTCTTCGCGAGCAGCCGCGCGCTGGTCGTTTCCAGCATGAGCCCGATGCTCGGAGCCACGCGGGACAGCCGTTCCAGCCATTCCGCGCTTATCAGCCCGGGATTGGGATGCGGCAGCAGACTCGATTCGCGCAGTACTTTCTCACACATCGCTTCCAGATAATGGAGCGTGGATTTATATCCGACCCGCCGCAGCGTATCGCGCATCTGGGGAAAAGGCAGCTCCGGCTTGTCTCCCAGGCTGAACAGCGCCTCGGTGCATCCCATGCGCTCGCCAGCGCGCACCACCTTCATCACCTCGTCGGGCGTCATGGTGTGCGCGCCGGGTTCGCCGGGATCGCGCCGGAACGTGCAGTATCCGCAATAGTCGCGGCAGAGATTCGTCAGGGGAAGAAACACCTTGCGGGAATAGGTGATGACTTCCGGCTTAAATCTCTCCCGGGCAAGTTGTGCCGCCGAGAGCAGAGCAGGCAGCATGTCGTCGTCCGCTCGCAGCAGTTGGCAGGCCGCTTCACGAGAGATCGGCTTCGCTCCGGCATCCGTTAACGCAGCAGCCGTCGCGGACAGCGCATCGGGGGGAAGAGTGGCCATACGTCTTTGCTTCGAAATTCGTTTCATTCGAATCCGCCGCAAATTCGGTCGGCGCTGACAACGGTCACACTGGTAACGATCATAGCCGACCCAGCAATCCCTGTCCCTTCGTGGCTCGCAGAGGTACTTGACATCCTTAGCGCGCCGCAGCAAAATATCGCCAATTCAGGACAAGACGCCCATTCCCTATCGAAAGATGAACAACCGGCAAGTTTATGACGCCTAGTCAGCCGTCGCAATCTCCCCAAAGGAAAGTCAGCCGCGAGCAGTGCAAGCACCCCCAGGTGCAGATCGTCTCCCGCGACGAAGAATCCGAATATGTGGAATGCCAGGAATGTGGGGACGTGTTCGAGTCCAGTGAATTGAAGGACATGGCGATCGAGGAAAAGAAAGAACCAGAGAAAGAGTGAACCGCTTTTCAAGCGGCTTACCTGATTTGAATCACCAGGTTTTCTGACGCATCCAGCCAAAACCTCTTTCGCGGCGGAATCACCGTGGTCGCGCTATATTCCGTGATCACGGCCGGTCCCCTCATGGATCGGCCCGGGACAAGGTCCCCACGTTCAAACACAGCTGTGGTCACGGTCTTGTCGTGAAAGGATACGGGTGCGCGTTCAACGGGCGCTACCCGTGGCGACGGCTTGCGCGCGGTTTGCCGCCGCACAACTTTTGATTCGGGTTGGGATTGCTGCGGCGTACGCAACCTGGCGCGCAGACGCAGCGTAACCAGTTCAATTTCTCGTCCTGCGTGGCGATAGCCGTAACGGCGCTGATGTTCATCATGGAAGCGGGCGATAACATTCTCCGTCGCGGGCACGTTGAGTTCGTAACCTTGACCGCGATACCGGAGATCGAGACTCCGTTCATACTGAAGAGCGCCACGCCACCGTTCGGCGCGGAATTCCTTGCGGGCCGCCGCTTCCAGCTTGCGAAATTCTTGCCGCAGTTTCGCCTGCGGTACTCCTAGCCCTAGATGTTCGGAAAACCGCCAGAGCAGTGTGCGCGAGTAATCTTTCACCACATCGCTGACCAAAATACCAAACGCCGAAAGCGCGCCCGGTCGTGCCGGAATCGTCACCGTTGGGATCGCCAGCGCCTCCGCCAGTTCGCAAGCATGAAGGCCTCCCGCACCGCCGAACGCCACCAGCGTAAAGTCGCGCGGGTCGTACCCGCGTTCGATGGAGACGACGCGCAAAGCCCGCTCCATGTTGGCGTTCACCACGCGCACGACGCCGGCGGAAAATTGCTCCAGGCTCATCCGCGAGCCCTGTTTCTTCAGCCATTCCAACGTGATTCGATGCGCTCTTTCCACGTCGAGCGTGAACTCGCCGCCCAGAAACCGGTTGGGGCGAAGACGCCCCATCAGCAAGTTGGCGTCGGTCACAGTGGGTTCGGTTCCGCGGCCATAGCAGATCGGCCCCGGATCGGCGCCCGCCGATTCCGGCCCCACGCGCAGCGCGCCGCCCGCGTCGAAGCGGGCCAGCGAGCCGCCCCCGGCGCCCACGGTGTGAATCTCCAGCATGGGAACTCCCACCGGGAACCCGGCCACTTCCGACTGGCCGCCAGTTCGAACTTCACCCTGGACAGCGGCCACATCGGTCGAGGTTCCGCCCATGTCGAAGGAGAGAATTTTCTGGAATCCGCTGCGCGCGGCCATTGCCGCCGCGCCCACCAGTCCGCCAGCCGGGCCGGACAGCACCGTGCGCACCGGTTCCCGCGCCGCCGACTCCAGTGCCGTGATCCCGCCGCTTGATTGCATGACGAAGATCCGGGGCTTGCTTCGCTTCCGCGCGCCGGCAGGACCGCCTTCTAATTCGACGCTGTGCTCGCTGGCGCGCTCTGCCAGTCTTTCCATGTAGCTCTGCATGAGCGGTTGCAGATAGGCGTTCACTACGACCGTGCTCGTGCGCTCGTATTCCCGGAACTCCGGCAGAATCTGATGAGACACAGAAAGCGGTTTGCCGAGCTCCGCCACGGCCGCAGCGACGGCCGATTCGTTCTCCGGCTTGGCGAACGAGAACAGCAAAGAAATAGCGATGGCGTCTGGGCTGGCATGCCGTACGGCCTCCCGCAGTCGCGCCAGTTCCGCTTCCGGCGGCCGTTCCAAGACCCGGCCCTCGGCATCCGTTCTCTCCTTGACACCGAATCGCAATTCCCGGCAAACCAGCGGCGCAACCCGGTCAAAGAAGAAGTCATACAGGCGAGGACGCGCCTGCCGTCCAATCTCGATGACGTCTTCGAATCCCGACGTGGCAATCAGCGCGACGCGAGCGCCTTTCCTTTGCAGCAGAGCGTTGGTCCCGACCGTGGTGCCGTGCAGTAGCGTAAGGGCGGCGCCAGCAGCAGACTTGCGAAGCGTCCGGCTGATTTTTCTCAGAGCTTCGGCAATCGCGCGCGACGGATCCTCAGGCGTCGAGAATACCTTCAGAGTTTTCAGAGCGCCGCCCTCAATCCACACGCAATCGGTGAACGTACCTCCGGTGTCGATTGCGATCCGGAGTTCGGAATGAAGCTCGGAATGCGCTGCGCGGGCCATGAACAGGGAAGACTATCATTGCCGCTCACAAACTAGAACCTCACCGACGGAGACACAGAGGCACGGAGACACCTTCAAACTGGTAAGAACCACGGTTTCTCCCCATTTGATGAATTCCCGCGTGTCTCCGTGCCTCCGTGGTGGGTGTTGCCTGTGCCCGGAACATAATCGCCTCCCGGCGGTGGCTGCCGTATTCTGGAGAAGTGAACGGGAGAACGTGGAAGGCGTGGCTGGTTCCGGGCGGCTTGTTATTGGCGCTGGCGGCGGCGCTCGTCAACAGCACTCTCTTTGTCCAAGTCGCGCCCTCGCTGGCTTTCTACTACGTCGCCGTATTCGCCGCCGGATTGCTTCTTGCCTGGCGTTTCAATTCCAGCCGCGTTCTGTTTTCCCTGCTGGTTCTGCTGCTCGCGCATATCGCGGTTGACTTCTTCTCCGCTGGCCAGATTCACACCGGGGCCGGGCGCACGGCGGTCGCGCTCGCCGCTCTGCTGATCCCGCTGAACTTCATAGTGTTTGCCTCGATGCGCGAGCGCGGCCTGGTCATTGCGGGAATCGCGCCCCGCTTTGGATTGTTGTTCCTCGAATCGGTAATCTTCGCGGTGCTGTGCCGGCCGGAGAATAGCCCCACCTATCCACGTCATCCCGGCGAGGCCGCGATCCCGCTCTGGATTCTGTTGAGTTTTGTGGCCGCCACGGCAGTGTTCGTCCGGCGTTTCTTTCAAACGCGCAAGCCGATCGAACCGGGCTTCGCGTGGTCCGTGGCCGCCGTTTTCCTGTGGCTGCAATTCGCCCCGGCCGGCAAGGCGGCGGACGCCTACGTCGCCACTGCCGCCCTCATCCTCGGCGCCTCCCTGATCGAGACTTCCTACGTACTCGCCTACAACGACGAACTCACCGGCATTCGCGGACGCCGCGCCTTCAACGAGTCCCTGCTTTCTCTCAATCAGCAATATGCCATCGCCATCGTCGATATCGACCACTTCAAGAAATTCAACGACACCTATGGACACGACGTCGGCGACCAGGTGTTGTGCATGGTGGCCTCGCGGCTATCCCAGGTCGGTGGCGACGGCCAGGCCTTCCGCTGCGGTGGCGAAGAGTTCGCCATCGTCTTTCGCAACACTTCCGCCAAAGACGCTTTCGGGCATCTCAACTCGTTGCGCCAGGCGATTGAGAAATCGATGTTTCATGTCCGTGGTTCCGAGAGAAGAGCCGAGAGCAGTGCCGGGAGCGGAAGTGATCGTCGAGCGAGCGAGTCGGATCGAAGAAAATCCACCCGAAAGAAGACCGCTGCCGCGAGCCCTAAGCCGCCAGCCGACTATTTGTCGGTGACAGTCAGCATCGGGGTGGCCGAGCCAGGCACACGCAACCGCCAGCCCGAGCAAGTGATCCAGGCAGCTGACCAGGCTCTGTATCGCGCCAAGAACAAAGGAAGGAATCGCGTGGAACTGGCCTCCACCGCGCCCCTTCGGCTGGCCGAGGGCAAGCGCGCGAAGGCGTCGCGGATGTGAGTCGGCCCTTCAGCCTCACTGCAGGCATACGATTCAAAAAGGTGGAGGAGGGGCTGAAGAACGTTGACGAAGACCGGGTCCGCAATCGCGTTGATGACACCGTCGCAGGAAGGCCTTCGCCGACTGCAATTCGCCCTTCGCCGCGACGATTTGCTCGTGGCTTTTTTGTTCCGTCAGGTCCGTGAGCACGAGGCAGAAAATCATCTCCGCCCCTTCGCTCTGCAAGCGGGAGGCCGACAGATAGACGGGCACCAGACGGCCGTCGCTGGATTTCAGGTTGATTTCCCGGCGGCTGGGCGCTGTGCGGGCTTGCGCGAGGATGGCGTCAAGCGCCTGCTGCGCTCTGCGCAGCAGATTCTACAACCTCCGCTGTTTTCTGATAGAAAGTAAATTCTTTGAAATAAGCATACTTCTCCCATTGTTTTTTCCTTACTTGCTGGCAGCAATTGAAGCACCTTTCCTTCTATTTATTGTATAGTGAGCCTTCTTTGCTGGTGAAGCAGACATCATAGTTACATGAGCTTGGCCACTTCTGACATATTAGCCATCCAATCACCCATAAGATTACTGTATTTCATCCTTTAAAAGTTGGGT
>CAWABC010000053.1:0-37692 GCA_963780105.1 uncultured Acidobacteriaceae bacterium | reverse complement strand
TGGGTGCTCAACGGCACCAAGACGTTCATCACCAATGGCCACTATGCCGACGTCGTGGTGGCGGTCGCGGTCACCGATCGTGCTGCACACACCCATGGACTATCCGCCTTTCTGGTGGACAAGAACACCAAGGGATTTCGTCCCGGAAAGAAAGAGAACAAACTCGGCCTGCGCGCCAGCGACACCGCCGAACTGATCTTCGAAGATTGTTTTGTGCCCGCAGAAAACCTGCTGGGCAAGGAAGGCGACGGTTTCATCGACGCCATGCGGGTGCTCGACGGCGGACGCATCTCGATTGCCGCGCTCTCGCTCGGCATGGCCGAGGGCGCTTACGGAGCGGCCCTGAAGTATTCGAAAGAGCGGCAGCAGTTTGGCCAGGCGATCTCGGAATTTCAGGCCATCCAGTGGAAGCTGGCCGACATGGCGACGGAAATCGAAGCGGCAAAACTTCTGACGTTTCGCGCGGCGTCCATGAAAGATGCCGGCATGAAAACCACGCTCGAATCGTCGATGGCCAAGCTCTACGCCAGCGAGGTCGCAGTGAAGTGCGCCAATGAAGGCGTGCAGATCCACGGCGGATATGGCTTCATCAAAGACTATCCGGCAGAGAAGTTTTATCGCGACGTGAAACTGTGCACGATTGGCGAAGGGACCAGCGAGATCCAGCGGCTGGTAATTGCGCGGCAGTTGCTGAAGGATTAGGGCAACGACTTCTTCCGCCCGGCTACGAGTGCCTGAGCGATCGAGGATGAACGGCCTCTATGTCGCGATAACGAGCAAGGTCCTTGTCGTTAAATGTCAGAATCCGCCGGACGTCTTGTACTCGCATCGCGGCAACCAAGCGCGCATCGTGAACTTGCACGCCGGAGACATTGTGCGTGACCAGCAGCCTGCGCCATTCTTGGTGAACCGCCACGCTATCGGGAAGCAACTGCAACTTGTCCTCGAAGAACTTTGCCCGGCGGTCGGCCTCCTGAGGAGAAAGCCCGTAACCATTGCGGTCAAGTGGACGGGTGCAAGTGTTCCAGAATTCAGCAACGTTCTGTGAGGTATAGCAGAGCACAGCTCCCCGCTGAAGGACCGCGTCAATTGCCGACACTACGACCGGATAGTCGCGATCATCCGGCTTGATCCAGCGAAGAAGGACATTGCTGTCAACCAGGTATGGCGTGCCTGCCATCTAGGTGCGATCCTCATAGAAGCTTTCGCGCGTGAAGCTTTCGGTCGCCAGGTTCGGCAACTTTTCGGAACCCTTTGCCAGCGCATCCAGCATCATATGAAATTCATTAACGGACAAATCTCCTTGTGGCATAGAGCGAGAGGCCAGGGCTTCGTGCAAAAGTCGCTCAGCCACCTTTTCGAGCGGAACGCCTTGGGCCTGCGCTACGGCGACCAGCCGCGCTTGCGCTTCGGGATTAAGTTCGACCTGAATCGTCATTGTCTTTGGCCTCTGCCTACCAGCTTACCCGTCTTCTGAATTGACTTCCACCGCTTTTGAGGGTACCGAAGTCTCAATATTGGTGTTGGTTCCCTGCCGTCTATCGTAAAAGTGTTCGGCGGCTGAGGTGAAGAGCTATCTGTCAAACGCAGTCAACCCAACATTCGTTTTCCGCTCCCCCTGCCGCTGCTTTACACTGACAGTTTGAATCAAGATATCCACACATGGATCGACCGCCTCCGCTCCGGCGATGCCCGCGCCCTCGCTCGCGCCATCTCTACGGTCGAGAACCGCGCCCCCGGCTGGTCCGAGCTACTCAAGTCGTTATTTCCGCACACCGGCATGGCGCGAGTCATCGGACTGACCGGTGCTCCCGGATCGGGTAAGAGCACGCTGGTTGATCAGCTCGCCAAGCACTATCGCAAGGAAAATCAGACGGTCGGCATTATCGCGGTCGATCCGACCAGTCCCTACACGGGCGGAGCGATTCTGGGCGACCGCATCCGCATGCAGGATCACTATAGCGATCCGGGAATCTACATTCGCAGCATGGCGACGCGCGGATCCCTCGGTGGCTTGGCGCGCGCCACGGCGGATGCGGCCACTGTGCTCGATGCTTCGGGCCGCGACTTGATCATGATCGAAACGGTGGGCGTTGGCCAGGACGAAGTCGATATTGTGCGATTGGCCGATGTCACCATTGTGATTCTCGTTCCCGGCATGGGCGACGATGTGCAGACGATCAAAGCCGGAATCATGGAAATCGCCGACATTTTTGTGATCAACAAAAGCGACCGCGAGGGTGCTGAGCGCGTGGAGCGTGAGATTCGCGCCATGCAATCGCTGGCCACGCGCAACGACCGCTGGACGCCGCCCATCGTCAAGACGGTCGCCAGCGAGGGCGAGGGAACGAAAGAGTTGGCGCAAGCGATTGCCGGCTATGAGGCATACTTAAAGAAAGAGAACCTCGTCCTCAAGAAGAACGTCGAGAACTGGCAGCAGCGGCTGCTGGAGATGCTGCGCGATGCCATGCTCGAAAAAGCTCGCGCACAGATGGATGGCGGCAGCCTCGAGCGTTATGCGGCCGAAATCGCCGAGCACAAGCGCGACCCGTATTCGCTGGTGGAGGAGATTGTGCGCACCGCGGAACGCGGATAGATTCGGCAAAGCTTGTATCGACAACAGGCAGGCAATCATGGAATTCAGCATTGATCATCTCGGCATCGCGGTGAAGTCGCTCGCGGCGGCGAAGTCCATTTACGAGAAGTTGGGGCTGACGGTTTCTCCGGAAGAAGTCGTCGAGCAAGAAAAAGTTCGGCTGGTGATGGTACCCGTGGGCGGGAGCCGCTTGGAGTTGCTGGAAGCCATTTCCGACGATTCGACCATTGCCCGGTTCATCGCCAAGCACGGGGAGGGGCTGCATCACGTTTGTCTGCGTGTTCCGGACCTGGCGGCCGCGGTTGCGAAATTGAAGCGCGACGGAGTGCGTCTGGTATCGAATGAGATCAAGACGGGCGCGGGCGGGCATCGCTATGTGTTCGTGCATCCGCAGGGCACGGCGGGCGTGCTGTTGGAACTGGTAGAGGGACACTGAGCGTGCCGACTTCCCGCAGCGGAGGCCAGGAATTGAGGCAACGAGAACAGATTCGCGACGAAATCGTGGAGATCGTAAATCGCGAGACGCGGGCCTGGGATACCAAGGATGTCGAGTTGCTGATCTCGGTCTTCCATCCGGATATGGTCTGGCCGTGGCCCGAAACCGCTCAGTCCCACGACCCGGTGAATTGGGTGATGGTCTTGGGCCGCTACGACCGCGAGCGCTGGAAGCAGGTTTGGCAGCAGTTGTTCGACACGCACACGCTGGTCCACAACCGCCGCCAGATCCAAAAGACTGAGATCTCCGAGCAAGGCGATGGCGCGTTTGCCGTAGTCGATGTCGACACGCTATGGCGTGACGCCAACGGTAAAGATTTCCACTGGAAAGGCCGCGCGTGCAAGGTCTACAGCTGGATCGGCAGTGAGTGGAAGATGACCATGCACACCGGCCTGCTCGAATACTGACGCGAAACGCGGAGCTGGGTCTGGTAAACAGGGCCCTCGTACGCTTGACGCTTTTTCTCAATGCTTATTCTCGCCGCGGACACTTCGGGCAAGCAGGGCAGCATCGCACTCGCCGAGTGCGGAGCAAGGGGAACCTGCGCGGTCATTGAGGTTGTCGCTCTCACTGGGGGCACGTTTTCCGCACAACTGGTGCCGCAGATCGCGGCGCTGCTCGAAAAGCACGGACACAGCAAGAGCGATCTAGGCGGATTCGCCGTGGCGTCCGGTCCGGGCTCGTTCACCGGATTGCGAGTTGGCCTCGCGGCGATCAAAGCGCTGGCCGAAGTCCTGAACAAGCCGATTGCAGCGGTTTCTTTGCTGGAAGCGGTTGCGTCGAGCGGCGCAGCGCGTGGCCGGGTTCTCGCGGCGCTCGATGCCGGCCGGGGTGACGTGTATACGGGCGACTATGAACTCGGCGCAAGAGTTGGCACGCAAGCGCTCATGCACGGCGAACGCCTGCTGAGCCGGGAAGAGTTTGTTGCCGAGGTTACGAGTGTCGAAGTTAGGATTGGCAAAGACCGGGGGAAGTCCATCGTCACGCCCGATGCCGTTCTGGCCCAGATCGGAAGAGATGCCGGATTCCCGGTTGAGGAGATTGAGTATCCGAACAGCGCAGTGATTGCCCGCCTGGGCTGGGAGCACCTCCAGCGGGGCCGGACGGCGAGTCCTGAAGAACTGGATGCCAACTACATCCGCCATTCCGACGCCGAGATTTTCTCGAAGCCCGGCCGGTGAGACTGTCACTATCATTATCAACTATATCTATGCCTGTAGCGATCCGCTCCGCTGCGTTGGACGATGTGCTGGCGATTCTCGCCATCGAGCAGCAGGCGCCGGGCGCAGCTCACTGGACCCGCGAGCAGTACAACAAGTTAGTGAGTGGCGGAGTTGTTCTCGTCGCCGAAGAATCTGCCGAAGAAGCAGGCAAGGTTTGCGGATTTGTGTGCGCGCAGGCGGTCGCGGGCGAGTGGGAGATCGAGAACGTGGTGGTCGCCGCCCGCTCCCGCCGTTGCGGTGTCGCCAACGAGTTGATGCGCGCGTTAATTCAGCGCGCGAAGAATGAAGTGGCGCAGGCGATTTTGCTCGAAGTCCGCGAATCGAATCTGGCCGCCCGCCGGCTGTACGAGAAACACGGATTTCGCGAGGCGGGACGCCGCCGGGCGTATTACAGAGATCCGGCGGAAGATGCGATTCTGTACGCGATTCGGTTGGAACCCTGACCTGGGCGGGAAGCGCCCGAAAAACGGTCAAAAAGTCGCAATTGTTTGCACCATTTTGAGTTCAACTTTCGTACCCTGGAGCCCCCTGCCCGCGGTGAAAATCTCTCCATCAATCTCATTGAACCTCTACCGACCCTGTGCTACTTTGTAACCTTGCAGTAATAAAAAAGCAGGAGGTCTAGCAAGGATGCTGACTCCGAGAGAGCAACTCCTGACCGGCCATGACGAGTTCCAGCGACTGGCTCAGGAGCACTCGCAATACTCCCAACGGCTGGAATCCCTCACTCAAAAGCGATACCTCACCGACGACGAAAAACTGGAAGAAGTGCGGCTGAAGAAGCTGAAGCTGCGCCTTAAAGACCAGATGCTGACGCTGGAACAGCGATTCCAACGGCAGTCTGCGTAGATGTAGATGAGCAGGCCCGGGCAATCGGGCCGGAATCGCAAAGAAAACGCTCGACCGCACTCCAGCCATGCCATCCCACAGGGCGCTTCTAAGCGCCTTTTTTTATTGCAGTTATGTTGAAGCCGGGGCCTCGCTCTATAATCATTCTGAATTGCTATGGTGCGTGACGGCTACTTCTATGGTGTGGGGTGCGTTCTCGCTGCGGGAGTGATCGCGTGGCTTGCGGCTTGGCCCTTTGCCATCCCGGCGCTGTTGCTGGCAGTGTTTTTCCTGTGGTTTTTCCGTGACCCGGAGCGTCTGATCCCGACCGTACCCGGGGCCCTGGTTTCTCCCGGCGACGGTAAGGTGACCGATGTTTCCGTCGTGACCTCTGGCGGGATTTCCCGCGAGCGGATCAGCATTTTTCTTAGCGTGTTCGATGTGCACGTAAACCGCTCGCCGATTGCGGGCGTGATCCGCGAGGTACGCTATCGGCGCGGCAAGTTTCTCAACGCCATGGGAGCGCATTCGGCGGAAGAAAACGAGCAGAACATCGTTACCGTCGAAGGCGAAGGCCATACCGTAATCTTCAAGCAGATCGCCGGCCTGATCGCGCGCCGCATCGTTTTCAATCTTAGAGTAGGAGACCACGTGGCCTGCGGCCAGCGGGTTGGGCTCATCAAGTTTGGCTCGCGGGTGGATGTTCTGTTCGATGGCAATGCCGCCATCCAAGTGAAGCCCGGTGATCGGGTTAAGGGAGGCGCGACCATCCTCGCGCTTCTGCCGGCCAGGGAAACGCCGATCGTACGAACGGAGACGCGGCAAGCCGCGTCTCTACAAGAAAAATGACGCAACCGGTTCATGCTGGCGCGGCCGGGGAGCGGGAGGCTGATTGAATAGGAAAGCGGGAACATGGAAGAGCTAGCGCAGCGTCGCCGTATGTCGGACCGTCCGCGAGGAAAATTGCGCAAGGGCATGTACATCCTGCCCTCGCTTTTCACCACGGCGAACATCGCGGCTGGGTTCTACGCGATTCTGCAGACCGTCCATGGCGGCTCGGGTGAACCCTGGCACTTGGACTACGCCGCCATGGCCATCGGCTTTGCCGTATTCTTCGACGGTCTGGACGGCCGCATCGCGCGCATGACCAATACCGCCAGCGACTTTGGCAGAGAACTGGATTCGCTGGCCGACGTGATCACGTTCGGCGTTGCCCCGGCGCTGCTGGCTTGGATGTGGGGCTTTCATCTGTTGCCGACGACCATTGCGCCCGACCTGCGGCTGAAGATTACGGAACTGGGCTCCGTAGCCTGTTTCGCTTTCCTCATGGCGGGCGCGAGCCGGCTGGCGCGCTTCAACATCGCGAAGAATCCCGAGCCTTCGAATCCGGGACGTCCGGGAAAGAAATATTTCGTGGGCATGCCGATTCCGGCCGGCGCGGGAGTCATTGCGGCGCTCGTCCACTACTCCGGCGGCGTGCCCGTGACTTCCTGGTGGACGGCGATGAGCTGGCTGATGATGGTCGTCGTGGTCGGCTATCTCATGGTCAGCACCTGGCGTTTCTACAGCTTCAAAGATATTGATTTTCGTTCGCGACGTCCCTTCCGGCTGATTGTGGTGCTGGCCGTGGTCGTCGCAATGATCGCGCGATTTTCGCGGCCGACACTTTTCGCCATCGCGATCCTCTATATGGCTTCCGGCGTCTTATGGCGGCTGCAATGGATCTTCCGCCGCAAGACTCCGCCGGCGCCTCCGGTGTACCGGGAGGCAACGCCCGCTCCATGACTCCCCTTGCCAAGTCCGCCAACGCGCCGGCCGATTCCCGCGGCATCAGCCTCTATCGCGTGGCGATCGTGGGCGCGGCGTCACTCAAGGGAAAGGAGATTGCCGAAGTCTTGCACGAACGGAATTTCCCTGCTGTCGATATCCGGTTGCTCGATGACGACGAATCTCTCGGCCGCTTGGAGGCGGCCGGCGACGAGATGAGCTTCATTCAGAGCATCCGCTCGGAACAATTTGAGCACGTGGACTTCGCTTTCTTCGCTTCCGACCCGGGTTCGACGCACAATAACTGGAAGGTGGCTCGCGACTTGGGCGGTACCATTGTGGATCTCTCGTTCGCCCTCGAAGAGGAGGCGGGGGCCTCGATTCGTTCGCCCTGGATCGAGCGCCAGACCGGGCAGCCCCTTGCCCCCGAGTTGCAGCCGGGCCCGGTGGTGATGGCCCATCCAGCGGCAACCGTCCTCGCGCTGCTGGCCCTGCGCAGCGAGAAGACCAGCGAGAAGGCTGGCAAAATCCAGCGCATGGTCGCGACCGTGTTGGAACCGGCGTCGGAGAACGGCCAGAAGGGGATGGACGAACTGCATGAGCAGACGGTGAATCTGCTCTCCTTCCAGGAACTGCCGAAAGATTTGTTCGACATCCAGGTGGCTTTCAACCTGGCTGCGCGCTACGGGCAAAGATCGGGTCTGTCGCTGGAAGCGGTGTCACAAAGAATACGGAAACACTATCGGCAGATCGCCCCAGGGGCGGCCGAGCCCGCGCTGCAGGTGTTGCACGCCCCCGTCTTCCACGGACACGCCTTTTCGGTGTACCTGGAGATGGAGAGGCCTGTCGCACTCGCGGATTTTGCCGAAGCGCTGGCGGGAGAGCACGTGGTCGTGAGCGGCAGCCCGGAAGATACGCCGACCAGCGTGAGTGCGGCCGGTCAGGGGGACATCCTGGTGGAAATCACCATCGACGCGCATCACAAAAACGGCGTGTGGCTCTGGGCAACTTCCGACAACCTGCGTGTGGCCGCTTTGACCGCCGTCGAATGCGCCGAGACCATGACCGCATCCCGGCCTCGGGGTCAGATTCAATGACGGCGAAGCCATGGGCGGCGGTTGCGCTGGGAGTGGGCCTGGCCTTGGCCGCGGCGGGTTGCGGCTATCACACGGCTGGAAGTAAGGTCGAACTGCCGCAGAACATCCGCACCATTGCGATTCCCGGTTTCGTCAGCCACAGCCAGACGTTTCGCATCGAGCAACTGCTGACCGACGCCGTCGTGCGCGAATTCAACGCCCGCACCCAGTACCACGTGATCCATGAAGCCAAAGGCGACGCCGACGCGGTGCTGAAAGCGACGGTTTTATCGGCGTCGGCGACCCCGCTCGCTTACGACTCCCAAACCGGGCGCGCGGCCAGCGCTCTGGTGACCGTGAGCGTACAAGTGACGTTGACCGACCGTCAGGGCAAGGTGCTCTTCGAGAATCCATCGTATCTTTTTCACGACCAGTACGAACTGTCGCAGGATCTCCCCAGTTTTTTTCAAGAGGATTCTCCGGCCGTCGATCGATTGTCGCGCGATTTCGCACGAACGCTCGTGGCCAACATTCTGGAGGCCTACTGATGGTGGAGGACTGCTATTGATGATGCGTGCCTTCAGCCAGGCGGACCGCTTTCTCTCGGAACTCGAATCGCGCAAGCTGAAGCCGGCTTATGTGCTGGTGGGCGATGAGGCATTTTTTCGCAAGCGCTGCCGCGATGCCATTCTCGAGCACCTGGTGGCGCCCGACTCGCGCGACTTCGGCTTGTTTGAGTTCGATCTCGCCGAAACTTCGCTGACCGAAGTTCTGGACCGCGCCCGCACCCCCTCGCTGATGGCGCCGTTTCAGGTGTTCTTCGTTCGCGGCGTGAAGACACTGTTTGGCCGCGGGTCGAATGACGAGAAGATCGCAGCCATCGAAGCCTACTGCAAGAGTCCGAATCCCCAGGCGCTCGTCGTTTTTGTCGCCGATCACATCAGCATTCCCGCCGACGCCCGCCGCATGGAGATGACCGACAAGGACCGCTATCAGAAAATCCGCGAAGACTTGGGTCCGTTCTGCGGCATTGTGGAACTGTCGCGGGTGCAAGAGGGTGAAGCCGTCCGCTGGATAGGCGAGTACTGCGCGACCCGCGGAGTCAAGATGGACGCCGACGGCGCCCGCGAGCTGGTCGACGCGCTGGGCGGCGACATGATGATGGTGTCGAACGAACTGGAGAAGCTGATCCTGTACGTCGGGGAAAAGAAACAAATCAGGCTCGGCGATGTCGAGACCATGGTGCTCGCCGCGAAGCAGCGGTCTTTATATGAGTTGACCGATGCGATTTCCGCCCGGGACCGGGTACGCGCGCTCGAAATTCTCGATGCGCTGCTTTCTACCGGCGACGGCGAAGACGCGGCCATCGGTCATCTCTACATGCTGGCCAAGACGTTTCGCCAGATGCTGGTGATCCTGGAACGCAACGTGCGCGACCAGCGCATGTTGTGGGCGGCATTGTGGCAGGGCTTTCGCGTGCCTCCGTTTGCCGCCGACGATATCATCCGCCAGGCACGGCGCTACAAATCGAAGCGGGACCTGACTCGCTCCATTCGCCTGGTAGCGAAAGCCGATCTGGCGCTGCGTTCGAATCCTCCCGGCAAGCGGCTGATCCTCGAGAAGCTGGTTCTGGATCTCGCGGGAGAACCCAAGCTGGAAGCTGCGGGTGGTTGGGCGCAGGAAGAGTTGCCAGTGTGAACGACCGTCACGGAGAGTAGCGCCGTCCCGGCGGCTGTCCGGCGGGCGTCCTCGCCCGCCGTGCCGAGGGCGAGACGCCCTCGGGACAGCCGGCAAGATGCCGGCGCTACTCGTTTTCGACGCCGTACATCATGCGCTCGCGACACTAACTCTTGGCCTCCGCCAGCGCCTTTCGCAACTCCTCCACCTCCGGGGAATTCGGCTTGAGCTTCACCACCCGGTCCAGTTGTTGCCGGGCGAGCGGCGCCTGACCGCTCTTGGCGTAAGCCAGTCCCAGGTGGTAGGCAAAGAGCGCGTTGTTCGGCTCCTTCTTCACCGCTTCCTTGAACAAGCCAATGGCGGAGGTGTAGACGTGTTTGTGGTAGAAGGCCCAGCCCAGCGTGTCGGCGACGCTCGGATTATCCGGAAGTTGACGCCGCGCCGTTTGCGCCATGGCGAAGGCAACGTCCACATTGCCGCCCTGCTGCAGCATTACGTACGCCAGATTATTGGAGGCCAGAGGGTTTTCCGGCTGAATCTCAAGCACCTTCTGGTACTGCTGCTTCGCGTGGTCCCAATCCTGCCGGTTCTCGTAGATACCACCCGCCAGCAAGTAGAAAACGATCTCCTTAGGGTTGATCTTGGACCCGTCAAGATAAGTTTGCAGCGCCTGATCGGTATTGCCGCGTTCGTTCTGCACTAAACCGAGCTTAACCAGCGCCGTGCTGTCCTTCTTATCGAGATCCGAGGCTTGTTTGAACTCCGCTTCCGCTCCCGCTAGATCCTTCTTCTGTTCCTCCAGAAGCTGGCCCAGCATGACGTGAAACCCAGCATTCTTCGGATACCTGTCCAACTGTGTTTTGGCTGTGGCGATGGCTCGGTCCGGCTGCTTTTGCACCAGGTCAACGTTGAGCACGCCGCCCAGGGCGTCGGTGGAATTCGGATCCTGATCCATCGCCAGTTGGTAGGCTTTTTGCGCTTCGGCATACTGGCTCTGCGCCATCCGCAAGTTGCCCAACTGCACGTACGCGCCAGGATTGTTGGGTTCTATTTCCAGGGACCGCTTAATATTTTCATCCGCCGTTGCGTACTGCTTGCGATCGATGTCGGCCACCGCGCGCAGCAAGTATCCGTCGGGCGCGGCGGGCTGCAGAGCGATGATCTGGTCCGCTTCCTGCGCTAGTCCCGCGGCATCGCCTCGGTGGATGGCCACGCCCGCCAACGCCCGGTGCGCCTCCACCATGTCGGAACGCAATCGAACCGCATTGCGCCACTCCGATTCCGCCCGGCTGGCGTCGCCCAGTTGGGCAAGCGCCAGGCCCAGTTGGTAATGCGCGATCCCGTTATCGGGGTCATTCTTCAACGCGGCTTGCAGCGTGTTGACGGCGTCATTGGCCTTACCGCCACGAATCTCGATCTCACCCTTGTAAATCTGAGCGTCGGGGTCATCCGGCTTCGCCTTCACCACTTCGTCATTCAGCTTGCGGGCATCGTCGATCCGGTCTTTCAGGATGAGCAGTTGAATGTAGTTCTTCTTGACCACCATGTCCTTGGCATGGTCCCGGTACAGCGCGGCATACTCGGTAGTGGCTTTGTCGAGCTGGTTGTTGGCAAAATAGAAATCACCCAACATACGATAGCCCACGGGGTCATTCGGAAAATCCTGCTTCGATTGGCGCAGGAAATCCTCGGCTTGGCCGGGCTTGTTCTCGGCCATATACAGCCTGGCCAGGGAGAGCCTGGGATCGGGATCGCTCTTGGCGGAGTCAATCGCCTGCCGGAACAACTGCTCGGCCTCGGGAAAGCGCCCGCGCGTCTGGTAGAAGTTCCCGAGCGAGACCAGCGCATTCGTGGATTTGGGACTGAGGTCGACTGCTCTCTTGAAACTTGCCTCTGCCGCGTCCCACTGTTGCCCGTGCATCTGGAGCATGGCCAGATTCAGATAGGAGTCGGAGCGGTTGGGATCGAGTTGTAACGCCTTCTGCATGTCGGCCAGCGCAGCAGTGGTGTTATTCATGCCAATGTAGTAGTTAGCCCGCGCGATATAGACGTCGGGGTTGTTGGGCTGTTTTTCCGCGAGCAGGTCGAGGTGATCCTTCGCGTCATTGAACTGCCGGTTGAGGATCAGCAGATTGGCTATGTCCAGGTGCGCGGCATATTGGTCGGGCTGGAGTTGAACCGTGGTGGTCAACTCCTGGAAGGCGCTGGGCCACTGCTGCAATTTCATCGCCGTCAGCGCCAGCTTGTAGTGAGCGTCGGCGAAACGCGCATCCACCTGAATAGCGTTCTGGAACTGAATCGCGGCTTCGCGGTACTGGCCTTTGTCGAAGTAGCGCTGGCCGCTCTCCAGGTACTTCTGCTTGCGGACGTTCGGATCCCGCGAGCAGCCCGTCAGCAACGCTCCGACCACGCACACTGCCACTAGTGCATAACGAAATCCCGACCCTTTAGCCATGCGCATATATCTGATCGCCTCAAGTCCCGCAAACTTTGTCTTATCAACACCCCACTGCACCAAGGTACTCTCTGTGCACAAGCGGGAAAAGTTACTGCCGTTATTATCGCAAAACCGCGCAACTGGCAGGACGCGATCACCCCGGTTAGAGCATACGCCCGTGTACAGGCGCTTTCGTAATCTCCCGCAATCGGCCGGAACGTGACATAGTTCAATCGACTATGACCCACTTCCCCCTATCCAATGTCAACCAGCGTTCACCCCGAGTGCAACTCTATGGATCGGTCGCGGCCGCAGTGATGGCCGAAGGTGGCCAGCGCGCGCGCGCAAAACTGCAATCCATTTCCGTCACCGGCGGATTGCTGCAGTTGCAGCAAGAACTTTCTACTGGAGACTTCGTCGAAATCGCTTTCCACACCCGCTCGGGCGCCATCCACGGCATGGCCGAAATGCTGCACCCGACGCGCAAGTTTCAGAGCGCGTGTCTTCAGCCCTTCCGCTTCATTGCCCTGGCCGATGACGACCACCGCAAACTGCGCATGGCGCTCGATTCCGCTCTGGATCACAGTTTCCTGGACCCGAATTCCGGGGCCCCGTCCGGATTTTGACGCCGGGTAGTGAGCCAATTCCTCCGTTGCCGAATAATAAGGTGTGACCCACGAGCGGCCGACTGGCTCGTAGCTCACAGCTTATAGCTCCTTCGCTATACTGAAACTCCGCGCATGACGAGCCAGACCATCACTCACTCCGCCGAGGAGACCATCGCTTTCGGCAGGAGTCTTGCCGCCGAATTGTGTCCCCCGCTCATCGTGTTGCTGCGCGGCGACCTCGGCGCGGGAAAGACGACCCTGGTGAAGGGCATCGCCGAAGGCTTCGAAGCCGCTCTCGCCGAGGACGTGACCAGCCCTACTTTCACCCTCGTCCACGAATACCGCGGACCTCGCGTCATTCTGTACCACATCGACCTTTACCGCATCGATACCCAGCGCGACCTCGAATCGCTTGGTCTTGACGACCTTCTCGCCCCGAACTGCATCTTACTGATAGAGTGGGGAGAGAAGTTCCCTCGCTTCGAACGCGATCGGAATGTGGAAATCACCCTGGAGCAAGTGGGGGAGACGGAGCGCAGGATTCAACGGGTAAGCCGTTGACTATTCTGGGCTGCCAGCAGGCTGCCAAAATTGGCCAGGGCCGCATCTCAATCAGCTGAACTTGGAGCCGGAATAAACCTGAAACGCACCCAGTTCGCACTTTGGTTGCTGATCTTGCGGAGGGTTGCGGGGGACCGGAACTGGCACGATAGAATGAAGTTCTACCCCTCACTGGTACATTGGAGCTTTTGTTTTTGAGAATCCTACGCATTTGGCTACTGACTTTGGCGGCGATTGCAATCGCCGCACCTTTGGCGGCACAGGACGTCAACCCACCGAAGCCGGAGGCAGGACATCTTACCGGCACTGTAACCGATGTGAACGACGACCCTGTTCCTGGCGCCACCGTCGTTCTCGCAGGCCCTCTCCCCGGAGATCCCCGCACCGTCGTGGCGAACGACAACGGATTCTTTGAATTTAACGATCTCGAGCCGGGAACCCCCTATCACGTCACCATCAGCGCCCAGGGATTTGCAGACTGGACCTCACCCGCCGTCATACTCGCGCCAGGCCAGTACCTAATCCTCTCGGGCAGCAAGCTCCAGATCGCACAGGCGCTGACCACAATATCTGTGGCCTATACCGCCGAGGAGATCGCCACCCAGGAGGTCAAGATTGAGGAGCAGCAGCGCGTTTTCGGCATCATCCCCAATTTCTACGTTGTCTATAAGCCCGACGCCGCACCGCTCACCACGAAGCTGAAGTTCAAGCTCGCCCTCAGAACCTCTGCCGATCCTGTGACTCTTATCGGGGTAGGTGTGCTTGCTGGCCTCAACCAGGCGGCAGTCGACGCTCCCAATTACAGAGAGAGTTGGACGGGGTACGGTCAACGCTATGGCGCTGCCGCTGCCGACGGTTTGAGCGACATCATGATCGGCGGCGCCATCCTGCCATCGCTTCTGCACCAGGACCCGCGCTACTTCTACCAGGGCACGGGCACGAATAAGTCTCGCGCTCTCCACGCACTCTCCAACCCATTTATCTGCAGGGGAGACAACGGACACTGGCAGCCGAACTACTCAACCATGGGTGGCGATCTGGCCTCGGCTGCCCTTGCGAATCTCTACTATCCGCGATCGAATCGGGGCGCGGGACTGGTGTTCGGGACTTTTCTTATCAACACCAGCGAGCGCATGTTCACCAGCCTGGTACAGGAGTTCATCGTGGGCAGGTTCACGTCCAAAGGTAAGAACAAGTACTAATCGCGGCGCACACACAGCAAGCGGCGGGAGACGGCCAGCCGCGCCTCTACAGGAAAACAATCGCCCTTCGCGGGGGCGACAACGCTACGAGTTAAGGGGTCTCGGTAGCCGGGACCCAATTGCGGCGCTCAAGAAACGTGGGGGGCTCGTAGGTGCGCCCCTTGGCCAGCCGATTTTCCTCCCGCCGCGTGGACCACAGCAGGATCGGCCCCAGCGATGCCGCTGTGAGGCGGGCGATTACCGGGGATTCCTTCTGGACTTCGCGGCGCAGTTTGTGGATCCGCTCACTCACCGTGCGATTAACTTTCTTGAACTCCCGCTCCATCACCCAAAGCGCCGCATTGTAAGCGCTGCCGAGCTTCTTCACTTCTCGCGCAAACCGCTCGCGGACGCGCGCGTCGGGGTGGTTCTTGTAGCGTCGCCAACCCAATAGGATGGTCTGGCACATGCGATAAAGACTCGGCCCGTTACGCTCGAAATCGCGCCAGAAGGCCCAATCCAAAAACCTCTTGGAATCTTCGCGTGAGATGGCGGCGTGGCGGAAGTTGAATTTGAACTGACCATGAACATCGGCGAAGTCGACGTCCGGCAGCAGGCGGCCCTGTTCCGACATTTCCTGGTAAAGCGGCGTGCCCGGAACCGGCGTGTAGAGCATGAACTGGTGGAAATCGGTCTGATAGGCGATCGCCGATTCGATTTCCTCGGCGATGTTGTCGGGCGTGTGGTGCTCGAGTCCGATGATGGTCGAGCCCTGCACGCGTATCCCGTGTTCGCGAAGCTCACGAGTAAGTTGCCCAACATTATTTCCCTGCAGCTTGGCGTATCCGGCGCGGGGAGATTCGAGTCCCATCCACACCCAGGAAACGCCCAGTTCGACCAGCTCCAGCATGGTGTATTTCTTGATCGCATTGGCGGAGGCGAAGACCGAAAGCTCCCAGCTCTTGCCTGCCTGCTTCATCAGTTCCAGCAAGCGCATGGCGCGGGTGCGATGCAGCAGGAAGTTTTCGTCCATCACAAAAAAGGAATGTACTTTGAGTTCCGCCTCGATCCCGCACATCACCTCGAACAGTTCATCGCCGGTCTCGTAAAAATTGACAAACTTTCCTTTGCCGCCAAAGAATGCCGACGTGGTGCAGAAGTTGCATCCCATGGGGCAACCGACCGACGGAATGATGGTGGCAGCCGTGCCGCCCTTCCGCTCCGGAAGCAGCATTCCCATAATGCGTGTCCGCAGGCCGGAAACGATGGCGGGATGGCGGATGGGTGCGTTCTCGTCTTCACCCAAGTAGCGACGCATCCAGGAAATGCCTTCTCCGCGGACGATGTGGTCGGCGTCGATCATCGTCTCCACGCCGGGAATGGCGGCTACGTGCCCGCCCACTAGGATCGTCGAATCCGGCGATAGTTCCCGCACCATGCGGCACATCTCCCGGACCTTGCCCACGTTCACGATGATTCCGGAGATGCCGACGATGTCGTAGTGGTTCGCGGTCAATTCACGAGCAAAGGCTTCGCGAGTGGGAAAATCCAGCACGCTGCACGGCGCCGAAATATTTTCCTGAATCATCATGATGCCCCAGGAGCGATGGAACATGCGCAGCGAGAAACTGCCTTGCGCCCGCGTGACCTGGTTGTGATAGAGCTCCATCGGATTGATGGCCCGGCTGCCAAACTTGTCGTCCTGGGCATAAGGCCCGAAGACCGAACTGAGCAGAATGCGCGCACGACTTCCCTTGGGGTGAGGTTCGACTGGAGTGGGTTTCATAGATTGATTATTTCCAGAATAGGACTCGACAGAGCGATTCGCGGTGATCGTGGTTACATTACAAAACTATTACGTGCGCTCTTGCACGTGCCTCTCCAGCAGTCCGCAAGAAGGACTTTAGTTTGGTAACTTCCGCGGTAATGGCTTGTCGAGAGCAGCGCGCAGAGATTCAAGCGCGTGCTTTTGATAGGGCTCTGCGTCCTTGCGGGTGAACACCGGAGTCACGGTCCGAACATAATTCCGCGCTCCGTCGTAGTTGCCACGGCGATAGGCGATTTCGGCCTGCGCCAGGGTCACGCCTGCGCCCCAATCGGGATCGCCGGTGAGCTGCGCGACTGCGGGCACGTCGATGGGTTGCAAAAGCGTCGATGCTTCGTCCAACTTGCCCAAGCTGATCAGGCAACTCGCCAGCGTGTACGCGGTGGCCCCCGTCAGACCGGCGCGCGGGCCAAAGGCTTTTGCCGATGTTGCGTAGGCATTGCGCGCGTTGGATTCACCCTCACGATCGCGCCCCGACCGGCATTGGGCTAGAGACGCGTCGGTGAGCGTGGCAATGGCGAAAAACGAAAGCGGTCCCTGCTTGCGGACGGCGAGGTCGTGAATGGCCAAGTCGTCGCGGATGGCATCGTCCCAGAGCCCAAGGCTGCCTTCCGACTGCGCCCGTGTGCTCAACAGTTGCATGGTGAGTTCGTGGTCCGCGCCCAGCCGCGACACAAACTCTGGATAGATGGCGGTTGCTTCCTTAATCGCTTCCGCGTGTTTATTCTGAGTCATGTACGCCTGTGCCAGATTCAGGCGTACCCGCAGTACATGAGGACTGTCCGGACCCGCCACGCGCGTGAAGGCCGCGATGAGTTCGCGAAACAATTGCTCCGCTTTCGCTCCATCGCCCAGGCGTATGTAGGAAAATGCCAGCCTTTGCTTGAACGTCAGGCGCGCGCTCTCGTCGAATTCGGGAAGAGTCTCCGCCTTGTCCACCGCCGCCTGGAAGCCCTCTGCCGCGGCCTTGGCGTCGTTCTCAATGAGAGCGACCATTCCGCGCGCCGAGGACAGCCACACCGCCAGCTCAGGTCGCGGATGCGGAAGCTTGGCGATCAGCGCCTCCTGTTGTCCGAGGATGGACTTCGCTAGCGGGAGCGAACCGCTCTCGTAACTCCGCGCCTCCAGAGTGGTTCGTTGCAGCTGCACGATGATGGCATCCTGTGACTGCTCCCCATCTACTTGCTTGAAAAGCGCCGCAGCGCGGTCGTATTCCTGCCGAGCGTCGGGATAATCGGTGCGATTATCGAAAGCTCGAGCAATGGTTTGGTGGAGACGCGCCGCCACCAGCGGTTCATCCTTGAATTGACGGTCGATACTCGGCGACGCTTGCTTGATCGCATCCATCAGCGATTCGCCGGCCTTGCCGCTGGAGAATGGATTGCTGCGCCCCAGCAGGTCGTCCGAAAGAAACCGGTTGATGGAGCTCGCAATCGCGGTCTGGCGGTTGGCAATGTCGCGTTCGCGAGCGGCTCTTCGATACAGCGTGAAGCTCAATCCCAAACCAACCGCCAGCGCGATTACGGCGAACACGACCCAGGGACGCCGCGCCCGGGCTTCGGCAAGCTTGCGCTCGGCAATCTGGGCTCGGAGTTTTACCGTTTCCAGTTCGTCGCGTTTGATCCGGCGTTGCTCCAACGTCAGCAGTCGCTCGACAAGATCTGCCGCGCTATTCAGCCGCTTGGCCGGATCGCCACATGCCGCATCCGCAATATCTTCGCGGAGCAGCGGATCTTGAATCTCCGCTTCCCAGCCGGGCGCAAGCGGTTTGCGGAAATCGCCAATCGCCAACTGGTAGAGCATGACGCCGAGAGCATAAACATCGGCACTGGCGCTGGGAGATTGGCCGGCCAGGACTTCGGGCGCCAAATACATCAAGGTGCCAGTCAACGCCTGGGTGTCAAGGGAGGTGGTCTGTGTAAATCCCAGGTTCGTAATTCCCAAGGCGTGGAGCCGCGACGGATCGAAAAGCGACGCGCTGCCAAAATCCGCAATCTTGATCTGCCAGCCACCCTGCCCGCCAGGCACAACCAGAATGTTGGCGGGTTTCAAGTCCTTGTGAAGCACGCCAAGATCGTGAGCGGCGGCAACCGCTTGGGCAATATCAATCAGAAGATGCAGCCGAACTTCGAGCGGAATTTTGCTGAGTCCGCCCTGCGCCGTCGCCCATTCCGCCAGGTTCGGCCCGGCGTACTCGCTCTCAAGAAAGAAGGGAGGCGTCTCGAAATTCCATTCCAGGACGCGGACAAATTCCGGACGGTCGCCCAACGATTCGCGCAAGAAACGTGAAATCGTGATCTCGCGTTTCAATCCTTTCAAGCGCGCCCCGTCCGCCGCGAACTTGAAGGCCCGTTGTTCATGAGTCTTGGGATTTTCGGCAAGCCAGACTTCGCTCGATCCGGAGATGTCCATGGGGCGAGAAAGCCGCCATTGCTCTCGCCCGGGAACGACATCACCCGCTTTGAATCCAAGCTCGGGCCCCGCTGCCGCCGCAACCGCCTTGCAATAGACCGGCACCGCCAGGCGATAGCCGACCCGAGGAACCGTAACAATCGCAGGATGATCCTCGTCTCCCATGGCCTTGCGCAGCTTCGAGACGGCCGTGGCCAATGATCCATCCACCACCATCACATCGGGCCAGACGGACTCCAGCAGTTCTTCCTTGGTCACGACCTCGCCAGCATGGAGAAGAAGCTGAAGCAGGACGTCCAGCGGCTTCGCTTCCAGCTCTAACGCCCGACCCTTCACCCGCAACTCGCGTCTCAGTTCGTCAAATTCGTAGTCCGCGAACCGCCATAGGCGAGCGGAAGTCTCTGCAATGTCCCGTGCAGATCCTTTGTTATTCATAGACCTAGCCGCGCTTTAGAGTTCTTAAGAATTCCGTCAGGACATGCAGCGGGGGATCGTGCAGACTGTCGCCCAACGGCCCCTGGTAAGTGGAAACATTGTGCCACGAACCGGTCCGCCGAGCACGCAAATTGTACAAGGGGATGCCCAGACTGGGGGTCAGGCTGGGAAGGGTCGGGCCCCCGGGCGTCCTCACGAGGCTGGCTGCGGGCTTTCGCAAAAACCATCCCCGAATTTCCTGTGGAGGAGAGTTTCTATGAAACACCGTACAACCGTACTTTCGCTGATCGCAGTGGCGCTGCTGTTTACCGTGGCCGCGAGTGCCCAGACCTACACCGACCTTTACACCTACCCAATCGGCTCCGGTGCCTACAGCGGTATCGTCGCGCCCCAAGTGATGTCGCAGGGCCGCGACGGCAACCTCTACAGCACCATACAAAACGATGGAACCAAGAACGTCGGCACCGTGTACTCGATGACTACGGCGGGTACCTTGAGCACGGTTTACAGCTTCTGCTCCCTAACCTCGTGCACCGATGGCGGATATCCGTATGGCGGCGTGACGCTGGGCTTCGATGGGAACTTCTACGGGACGACGCAAGGCGGCGGGAGTCACGCGGCCGGCACGGTGTTCAAGGTCACGCCCACCGGAACCTTGACCACGCTGTGGAATTTTGCCAACGGTACCGATGACAGCGTTCCTGTTTATACCACTCTGCTGGGGCAGGACGGCAATATGTACGGTGTTTCTTGGGGACAGTACAACGGGCAGTACGGAGCGTTCTTCAAGGTCTCCGCGGCCGGTGTATTTAAGGCCCTGAGCGACTTCACCTACACCAACGGCGCGCTGCCGAACCTTCCGACGCAGGGCACCGACCTCAACTTTTATGGAACCGCGCAGGCTGGTGGAGATCCCACCTGCAAGTGCGGGTTGGTATACAAGGCGACGGCGGCCGGCAAGATCACCGTGCTCCACACCTTCAAGGGGTATCCGAGTGATGGATACCGGCCCATCGGAATTCTGGTGCAGGGCACTGACGGCAACTTCTATGGAACAACTTATCAAGGAGGCGCCCACAACCAAGGCTCTGTCTTCAAGATCACGCCCGCGGGAGTGTATACGCTGGTCTACAGTTTCAATTTCAGCAGTGGTTACTTGGATGCAGATCTTCCCGAAGCGGGGCTGACGCTCGGCACCGACGGCAATCTTTACGGCGTAGGGACCGCCGGAGGAAGTAAGAATGCCGGAGCGATTTTCAAAATCACTCCCGCAGGCAACGAGTCGATTCTTTACAATTTCTGCTCGGTTACTTGCAACGACGGGTTTGGTCCCGCGACGCCCCTCGTGCTGCACACGGACGGAAAATTCTATGGCAACACCAACGGGAACTCCTTGGGCGGCAGCGTTTTCTACAGTTTTGATGTAGGACTCAAGCCACTTGTCGACCTGGTGACTTGGACCGCCAAGGTCGGCAAGACGGTCGAGATCCTAGGGCAAGGCTTCACCGGAACGACAGGAGTCTCGTTCGACGGAGTCAGTGCGACTTTCCATAATATCTCCGACACTTACATGACGGCGACGGTTCCGGCCGGAGCGCTCACGGGCACCGTGACCGTAACCACGTTCACGGACACGATGAAAAGCAACCGGACATTCCTCGTCCAACCACAGATTACGAGTTTCACTCCCACCAGCGGTATTGTGGGAAGTTCGGTGACGATCACCGGAGTCAGCCTGACTCAGACAACCAAAGTGACCGTTGGCGGCAAAGCAGCGAGCCTCACGGTGAACTCCGATACTAAGGTGACTACCACCGTGCCCGGCGGGGCCAAGACCGGGTTGCCGATCACCATTACGACGGCGGGTGGCGTCGCAAGCTTCGGTAAATTTACGGTCGTGCCCTCCATCACCTCGTTCAGTCCGACCAGCGGTGCGGTGGGAACAGCGGTCACAGTCACTGGAAACAGCTTCACCAAAGCGACGAAAGTGACGTTTGGCGGAGTCGCGGCCACCAGTTACCAGGTGATCTCCGATACGGAGGTAAAAGCTCTCGTCCCGACCGGCGCAGTTACAGGACCAATCGCCGTCACTACTACAGGAGGCACGGGAACCAGCGCGACCAACTTCACGGTAACGCCGTAGTACCGTCACCGCTTCATGACGACCGTAGCGCCGGCATCTTGCCGGCTGTCCCGAGGGCGTCTCGCCCTCGGCGCGCCGGGCGGGGACGCCCGGCTCTCCATCAGCAAGTTCGGATCGGCAACAGTAACAATCACGCGATCAGGGCACTGCGCTCCGCACCAAGGCCAGAGTCGTGAAATCGTTTTGCGCGGGAGTAACGGGAGCGAACTTCCGGGCCGCCTGCAGAACGCTCAGGCACAGGTCGCGCGCGCTCGGCACAATCGCGCGCTGAAAGCTTTCCTTCACCCCGTCCAGTCCGAATTCGGTTTCGCCGTGGTTCGCTTCGACGCCGTCCGCTTCGACGATCCCGCGCGAGACGACCAGGAGCGCCGAGCCCGGCACCAGGTGACAGGCCGCCGCGCTCTGCATCGTGTGCGAGAACAAGCCCAGCGGCAGCCCGGTGGCCTCAAGCAGCGTGATTCCCGTGCCGTCGCGAAGCAGCCCCGGAGTGTGGCCTGCGTTGGCATAGCACACTGTCCCCAGGTCTTCGTTATAGCAACCGAGAAACGCTGGACAACTGCGAAGACCGCCCCGCAATATGGTGAGGTTCATGGCGTAGCACAGTTCGATCATGGCGGTGGTCTCGTTGAAGTCTTCTCCGGAGAGCAGTTCGGGCGCAAGGATTCGAAACGTCTTTTGCACAGCGATCAGGATTTCCCGCGTGTCCGCTCGCAGGCCGGCGATGTCCAGCAGCACGAACAGCATGCGCGACGGCCCCACTCTCAGGAATTCATAGAAATCGCCCGCCACGCGCTGCCCGCTGTACACCGCGGCAATCTCGGCATGGCGCAGCGCGGGTGTATCGCAATGGAGCGGGTCGGTGGGAAGCGGTGGGACTTTAGGCTGTTTCAGCAGCGAACGCCAGAATCGCTTCGAGGACGGCCTGCCTCCCGCATCGTCAGCCCTCCCCGTCATAGTGCGGCTCCCGGCATGGCCCCGTCTCTACATAATCGGCAGATCTCAGAATCCCATGATGTTGTATCCGCAATCCACGTAGATGGTTTCGCCGGTGATGCCGGAACTTGCGTCGGAGGCCAGAAACACGCCGGTGCTGCCCACCTCGCTGACTTCCACATTGCGTTGCAGAGGCGCGCGCTCGGCATGTCCTTTCAGCATTTCTCCCATGCCGGAGATGCCGCGTGCCGCCAGGGTTTTGATCGGCCCCGCCGAAATGGCGTTAACGCGAATCTTCTTTCGGCCCAGATCGTGAGCCAGGTAGCGCACCGTGCACTCCAGCGCGGCTTTGGCCACGCCCATCACGTTGTAGTTGGGGACAACCTTTTCCGCGCCGTAGTAGGTCATGGTCATGATGCTGCCGCCGTCGTCCATCAGCGGCGCCGCCGCCCGCGAAACCGCGATCAGCGAATACACGCTGACGTCGTGCGCAACGCGGAAGCCTTCGCGCGTCGTGTTCACGAAGTCGCCCTTCAATTCGTCGGCCGGAGCGAAAGCCACGCTGTGCACCAGCACATGCAACTTGCCGTAGCGCTCCTTGAGTTTCTCAAACAGGCCCGCAATCGCCGCATCGTTCGAAACATCGCACATGAAGGCTTCCGCGCCCGGCAGTGAAAGAATCAGGTCTTCGGCTTCCTGCTCCAGCCGTTCGTTCTGATAGGTGATGGCGAGGTTCACGCCCGCCGCGTGCAACCCTTGCGCAATGGCCCACGCGATCGAGCGCTTGTTCGCCACTCCAAACACGACCGCCGTCCGGCCTTTCAAGTCCTCAAACATGTATGGATGCTCCCCCCAGGGAGAAGAAAAAGAATAACAGCTTTATTTGTGTGGGGCGGACACAGTCTTGTCCGCCGCTGTTGATCTTGGGGTTGATCTTGGTCTGCAGAATCAAGTGCAAAACCAACGTCAACGGCAGCGGACAAGAGTGTCCGCTCTACACAACCCGCGACTCCGCGGGACACTATTCGACGACCGCAGCTATTGCCTCTCTCTCACCGGCCAGCAGGCGCTGCCAAAGGCGACCGCATACACCACCGCGATCACGGCAAACCCGGCCGCCAGGCTGATCCGCGACGCGATCCAGCCCACCGTCACCGCCAGCCCCACCTGCAGAAACGTGCCGAAGAAATAGAAAGTGTTCTGCACCCGTCCCATGAAATGCTGCGGCACCTGCTCCATCAGGCTGGTATTCATGGCCACGCCGCTGACGCCGCGCGCCGATCCCATCATCCCATAGAGAAGCACAGCCATAGCCAGCCAAGGCGAGAACGGCGAGAGCGTCATGGTAAACGTCAGCAGCAGCATCGAAAGCGCAATGGAACGGCGCGCTCCCACCCCCGCAGATCAGCGAGGGAGCATAAAGCGCGCTCAGGAACGCGCCCACGCCCCATCCTCCATTCAACCATCCGTAGCCCGTAGCCCCGGCGTGGAAGACGCGGTCGCTGAGCGGAGCTGTGACCACCACTCCGGTCATCATTGCCCCCAGAAACAAAGCCCAACTGGTCCCCAGGAAAACAACACTGCGATGCTCGCGAAGAAAGACCAGCCCCTCGCGCATCTCGCGCAGGAAGCGCGCAACCGCGGTTTCCGCCGCTTCGATGTCGTGACGAAGTTCGACCGCCCGCGGCACCACATGCCGCCCCTGGCGCACCGCAAAGTAGCACAAAAAGAAACCACGTAGGTGCTCACATCGATGAGCAGCACCCCGCCCAGGCCAATGTGCTCATAGACAAATCCAACCACCGCGCCTGCCATCAGCCAGCCGCCCTGAACGCCCGCCAGAAGAAGCGTATTCGACTGCACGAACGCGCCCTTGGGCGTCAGTTCCTGAATCAGCGCCGTGATCGTAGGCCAGAACATCCAGAAGCCCGCCGCCACCAGCGTATTCATCAGGTAGAGTTCCCACACCTGCACCCGGTGAAGAAACGCCAGCACCATGACCACGAGAATGACGATGGCGCGCGCCGCATCCAGCATCATCACCAGCCGCCGCCGGTCTTCGCGGTCAATGATGACGCCGGTGAAGGGAAGCATCAGCATGGCCGGAATCGTTTGCAGCGCCGCAAACGTGCCCAAAGCCATTTCGGAGTGAGTGCGCTGCAAGATCGTCCAAGCCACCGCCGCGGAGTTCATCCCGCTGCCCAGCATGGAGATCACATTCGCCGCAAAAACAAATCGCAGCGAGCGTTTTTGCAGGATGGAGCGCATCGTTCGAATTTAACATGGAGGGCTGTCAGCTCTCAGCCGTCAGTTCTCAGTGCGCGATGACGACAATCCGCCGAGGGGCTTAAGAATTTGTCATGCTGCCCCAGAACTTGTCGAAGGGGAAACAGCCGCCGTTGGGCAGGGCGGCGCGGTCGTGTGATCTCGAAAGGGAGTGAGAAGTGCAGCCGCGATGCAGTCCAGCGCTACGCTGATTTCGTTACGGGCCGGTAGAACGTGATGACCTTTGCGGGCCGTGACGGGGGAGCCGGTGTCGTCTCTCTTCGGAAGTTCTTGGGTGTGTGGAAGTCGATTACTCGGGCCATAAAAAACTCCATCCATCTTCAAGCAACTGAGTCGCCAAATGTGCGCGCCTGAATTAGGAGCCAAACGAGCGGCTCTGACACTCGAAATGTCCGCTTATGAAGCGCTGACGAGGGGCAAGGGCGCTTGTTTTGTTGTATTTACTGCAAGAAGTGGTTTCGAAAGGTGGCTCCCCCCCAAAAACGGCGAGTTCCGGCCGAAGAAGGGGTGGGGAATCCCCCCGCAGAAGTGGGTGAAATTCCTTAGCGAACTCGGAATGCCCGGTCTTAGCGATTTTGGCCAAGAGCCAAATTGCTGAGAACTGACACCTGGGACCTGCCCCTCCTAATTCTCGCTCTCCACCGGCTTCGACTTCGGAGCCGGCAAAGCCTTCAAGGGCTTGCCCGGGTTCGGTGGCGTGAATGGCTGAATCGGCGGAGCCGGAGGAACCACCGCAACCGTTCCTTTACGGATTTCAATCGTTCCCTTGTCGCAGTTCATCACCAGCTTCGGGCCGTTCGTTCCGATCGAACCGCTGGCGCTCGATTCTCTGTCGCGATTGTCGACTTTGATCTCTGCGAAGTCGCTCTCGATCTCGCCTTGGCGCGTGCGCGCTTCAACCTTGATCGCCGTATTCGGAGGAATCGAAACCTGCACGTCGCCCTTGCGGTTATCGATCTGGATGTTCCCGGGCTTGTTCAGCCCGACCTCGACCGTCCCGTTCGAGTCTTCCAATCGCAGATCGCCCGACAAGCCTTCGATCGCTATGTCCTTGGAACGCGTCGTTAGATGCATCGGCCCGGCGAGCGAATCGGCGCGCAGGTCGCCCGAATCCAGATCGAGCCGGCCATCGAGCCGCGAAAATTCCATGTCCGTGCGCGACGAGTGGAAACTCACCGTCTTGCTGATGCGCGCCAGCCGGGTGCTCTCATAGAACTCTCCACTCAGATGAACCGCGCCGTCCACATCTTCCACCGCTATTTCGTTCGCCTTGCCCTGAATGGTCACGTCGCCTTTGATATGTGCCAGCCGGGCGGAACTGCCCTGCAGGGTGAGCGTCGCGTTGCCGGTGTGATCGTTGAGATTGACTTCGCCGTGCTGGTGGTTGATGTCGGCACTGCCGTTCATGCCGTTGATGGTGACATCGCCGCGCCGGGAAACGATGACCAGGTCGGTGTTGCGCGGAACATAAATATCCATGTCGGTGGTTATGGCCTTGTCGCCCGCGCCGCGTACGTTGGCGTCCAGCGTGACAACCTTGTCGGTGACGCTGATTTGCGGCTTGGTCTTGCTGTTGTAGTCTTCCGCGTCCTGCTCCTTTTCCGTGCGGACTTTCTTGCGCACCGAAACCTTCATCGTCGTCTTGCCATCCGCCACGTTGATCGTGATCGTGCCCCGGTCGTCATTCACGTGCAGCGTGCTGCCCGCCGGAATTTCCTGGCTCAGTTCGTCGCTGTAGTTGAACGTGGACCCGCCAAAGATCTCGTCCAGTCCTTCGTCGTCGCCAATCTGGATGTGCTCCCCGATGCTCTTCCAATTCAAACGCGCGACCTGGGTTGCAATCAGTCCGGTAACGATCAGGAACAACATCAAGAAAACGCCGCCCACCCCAATGCCGCGCGCGGGCTGGCCATAGCGTTTGGCCTGTTCGTATTCGATCAGCTTGAGCACGCCCCACAGGATCAGCAACGCCGGCCAGAATCGTGCAAAGAGCGAGCCCAGGTGGTGGATATCCATGATCCCCATTGTCCCGAGGAGGAAAAGCCCGCCCATCAGGATGAGCACGACCGGCCCGGCAATCGAACGATGCGGAGGACGCGGAGGTATGGGCGGAGTCGGCGGCGGTGTCATCATTGGGCTAGCCATGGTTCACCTCACTGGTTGGTGGAACTGGCGGTACCGGACGGAATCGGCGGTACCGGAGGAATCGGCCCTCCCGGCGGATTCGCGCCCGGCCCCGGTGGCAAGATGTGTCCTTCCGTCGAGGCGCTTCCCTGCAGCAACTTAACGGCGCCCACCACCAGCAGAATTACCGGCCAAGTGCGGTGAAAGCCCAGGCTCGACTCGTGCAGGTTCTCCAGCAAGAACAAGACGCCGATTGTGAGAAGCATGGCCGGACCCATGAGCCGCCGGGTGCGGCAGCGTGCGCACTGGCAGCCCGTGCAACACGAACCCAGCAGGCCCCAATTGCGGGCGAACAGCCAGGCACCGATCGCGATCAAAATCAATGGCCAGAAGCGGTCCAGGCCGAATTCGGTCAAGCCCATGGTATGCAGCAGGAAAAGCACGCCCAGCAAAATGAGCACAATTGCGCCCATTGGGATTTTACTGGTCTCAATCTTCGTGCCGCCGCTAAAGGTTGCCGCCAGGCCGAAGGGATCCGGTACCGGTTGCGCCATCTGGATCGCCCTTGCCGACCGCACGGAATCAATAATCTGGTAGATGTAAAAGAAGGCGATGCCGAAGCCGCAGATTATGCCCAGAGCCTCGCTGTGCCCGTTGTCGCCGGCGTTAATCCCGGCGATGAGCAAAACAAAGATGGCGAGATGCGCCAACCCCTTGGCATATTGGCCCGTGTATACGGGACCCACGCCGAAGGGAAAGAATCCGGCGAGAATTCCCGCCACGGTGGGGTTGGGGCCACCGCCGCTTCCCGCAGGAGGCGGTGGAGGAACCCGCCCCTGTGCCGCCGCAAGGGGAATCGTGCCGGAAACAAATCCCGCCGCCCCCGCTGGAACGCCCTCCATCTTTGCTCCCAGGCAATCCTCGCAATAGATCACGCCCCGCACGGGACGTGTACAGTTCCCGCACAGTGCCTTTCCGCAAGTGCGGCAATAGGCCACTGCCGACGCATCAGCATGATTGGCGCAGTTCATACAAACCTCCGATTTGTGGTCACCGCAGATGGAGCACACACCACCCCATCACGCAAAACCGGCGTGATGGGGGCCCCGGCCCTTAGCGCGGCTAAAACCGGCTGGTTGTCATCCTGGGAATAGTTACGATCCTGTCTCTGGTCTGGTTGCCCACTGGTATCGTTCTTGCGATTTTCTTTCTGGTCTTCCTTTTGGAATTGCGGCGCGGGCTCGGCGGGAGTATTGGCCCGCTTCAGCTCGCGCACCTTCGATTCGATCTCGTACACGAACCGGATATTGTCGTAGTACTTCACGATTTTGATTTGCGCGTCGTTGTACGCATGACGTAACGCCGAAGGCCGCAGGTTGACCTTGGCCACGTCCGCCGCCTTCACGCCCGCTACGTTCAGCCCCAGCGACAACGAGAAGAAGATCATCCCGAACGACATCACAAACCGCGGCTGGCGCACAAAGGCCGCCAAGGGTGCGAAGAAGGAGTCCCACCGCTCCCGTAGTCGCTCGCCGAACGGTGTCGTCCCGCCATCGAGGGCCGTTTGCGGCCGCGTGCTCACGACTCCGCTAGTCGCCGCCAGAATGTTGTGCACCAGATGCGCCGGAGGCTCAACCACCTCCAACGCCCGCAGCCACTGCCGTCCGGCCTGCACGTCCGCGAACAAAGGACCGCAAACCGCACAGACGCGCCGATGAGCCTCGAAGTCCTCCCTGCGAGCCGGACTCAGTTGCCCGTCCTTGTCCATCAAATCGTGGTCCAGGACTTCGCTGACCAGCGCTTCGAACTCCGCGCACTCGACCTGGGGTCCCCGACCGCCCCGGTCTTGGCCCGGCGGAGTGGGGTTCCCGTGTTTGGTTTCCTCTGGCATCACATCACCTGCCTATAGGTACGTTGTAGGAGCCGAGCAAGTTCCGCCCGTCCCCGGTTAATTCTGGACTTGACGGTCCCCTCCGGGAACCCTCAGAGCCGTGGCAATTTCCCGATAGTCCATGTCCTGTAAATCCCTTAAAATCACCGCCTCCCGCAGCTCCGGAGACAGTTTCTGCAGCGCCAAATGCACCATTTCCCTGGTTTCCCGGCTCTGCACGTGCGGCATCCGCCGTCAGTCCCCGGTCGGCAATCTGCTCGCTAAGCGGCTGCGCATCTTCGCGCTCCGAAGGCGCCGAATCCAGAGAATCCGTGATCCGGTCGCCTTTCGACTTCCGAAAGTGATCCACCAGCAGATTGCGAGTAATGGTAGTGATCCAGGTCATGAACGCGCCCTTACCCGAATCGTAGGTATTCAAAGTCCGGTACATCTTGATGAAGACCTCCTGGGTGAGGTCCTGCGCGTTGTCGGAATCCCCGGCAAACCGGTAGCAGACGTTGTAAATCCGCCGGTGATAGCGCTGCACGATCTCTTCCCAAGCTGCGGCATCGCCCCCAACGCAGCGACGGACGAGCAATCCGACAACCTGGGCTTCTTCCAAGCCAGACTCCGAGCTTTGAAGGGGTATCGCCTTAGCGATACCGTTAGTTCGCTGAAATCAGAAGCCCCCTTAGGGGCCGTGTACCGACAGTCCGCCGCTGACCTGCCTTTAACAGCACAAGAGAAGTACGTTTCTGTCGAACAGGAAGTTCCCTTGAATCATGGAGCTAGCGATTGTAGCAGGAGCCAAAGGGGGGCAGACGACGCGGGTTTTGGAGCGATTCCACGAATCCCGTCAGTTCCACTTCCTCAGAACGGGCTGTTGCTTTCGGCTCGCCGACGCGCCTCGGCCAATTGTTCCGGAGTCATTTTCTCCGCCATATCTTTCAGCTTTTGGCCGCTCTGCTTATAACGATTTTTCCGGGCAAGCGCATACCAAACATAAGCCGTCACCAGATCGTTTCTGTGCGAGGAAAAATAATCCCCCATCGCGAACTGGGCCGGGGGGAAGTCCTGTTTGGCGGCTTTCTCAAGAAAGGCGAATCCCTTAGAGTCGTCGTTGGCAAGATAGGGGTCTGACAAAAAGATTTGAGCAATTTCGAACTGCGCTTTGGCGTCTCCCGCGTTGGCCTTCTGGAACAACCTGGGCTTCTTGTCGCCCTGACCGTAGAGACGGAAGCTCACTTCCACGTTGATCTGAACCGCTACAGGTGTACCATCTTTGATCGCAGGTGCGAATCTCCACTGCCGAACCGCTTCAATGGCTTTGTCATCGAGCCCCATGCCGACAGCTCGCGTTACCCTGATATCTTGAGGTAGTCCCTCGACGTTAACCACCAGCGCAAGGACGCAAGTACCTTCATATCCCACCTGGCGAGCCTGTTCCGAGTATTCAGGATCAGGCATGTACGTAGCCCGGGGAGCCTTGACACCGCTGCCCACTCGATAAACCCCGATCCCCTTCTTGCTTGAGTCAGTATCTTGATCTTGCGGGGATTGCGTTTGTGCGCAGATTGGCACCCGTAAACAAATCAACAGGAGTGTGATCGAAGCAATTGCAAAAGTCGTGCAGCGCATGACGGACACAAAGTGTAGCAGAACTCTTAGGCGGGTGTTGTGATGCGAGCCGGGCGGCCCGCTCCTTGCGTCATCTGCCAAGGGCGGCGTTGGTCCTGTCCTGAGGTGACTGCTCATAGCTCGGCTTCTTTGCCAAGGGTGCGAGGGTCGCGAGGAATTGCCGGATCCCTGCCAGATCAGCTTCTGAAACCCTGATGAACTTCACCCCGATTCCGAATCCTGGAGTGCTGTAAGCGACTTCGCAATCCGCCCAGCACTTGGTTTCTCCGATCCAGATACCAACTCTCATCTTGCTTCCCGGCGGCAATGGAATTGCCATTTCAACGTAACACCCGCCGAGGCTGAGATCGGCAATCGTTGCCCAAAAGGAGGCGCCGTCTTCGGTGTGAAGCTCCACCGAATTATGGCATCTGAAGCGGGAATGCTTCCGCCGCTCCACGATTCGTGGCTGGTAATTGTCGAGTGCAGGGGCGGGTAGTGGAAAATCCCAGAGCGGCTTTTCCGGGGAAATATTCAGCATGCCCACATGACCCGCTTTTGGAGTGCCGGCTTCGCCTACCCACTTGACGCGAAAGTGAACGCGGCTCGTGCCATAGGTCAAGCCGACGATCTCATCGAGGTTGATCTTGGCCTGTACGCCGCTCAGCTCAGCTCCCTGATGGCTAACGTTGACCGTAACCACTTTCTCGGAGAACACCTGGCCCAGGCTATCGGTGCCGAAGATGCGTACCGGGACTTGGACCTCTTTGCGCGGCTCGCGACGCCTCCCCATCTCTTAGCAACCTTCCCGTCGTCCAAGTTACAAGAGGAGGTCTAGGCTACAAGTTACCTGACACGTTACTCTGGCCCGTAGATCTTCACAACAAACCGAAGTTTAGTAACCAGGTGACTACCGAGTTGCCACCGGGCGTGGTGGCCCGCAGAAAAACCCAGCGGGGAGGGGGACCCCCCAATACCAATCGGTTATTGTCTCCAGAGGAAATGGGGAAACGAGACAGATTGGAGCGGGCGCCACGTCACAGACGAGAAGGGAGCAGGGCACCTCCCTAGAGTGTGTTTCATATGCCTTTTTGCTCGGAGGGTTCGTCCCTCAGGGGCTAAAGCCCACATTCTTCCAGGCCTAGACGGCACGGCTAAAGCCGTGCCCTACCCAAAACCGATTTATGAAACACGCTCTAAGCCCAAGATTTTACTGGGAACGGCGAGCTGAGAGCTGCCCTACGAGAATCTCACCTTAACATCCGGCCCCTTATCCAAGTGGATGCTCTCAATAAACCGCACCCGCCCAGTTCTCAAGGTCAGAATCACCGAAGAAGTCCGCGTCCCTTCGCCAAAGAAGCGGACGCCTTTCAGCAGCGCGCCTTCGGTCACGCCGGTAGCGGCGAAGATTACCTGTTTCCCCGGGGCCAGGTCCTCCGCTTCGTAAATCTTGTTCTTGTCTTTAATCCCCATCTTCGCAATGCGTTCTTCGAGCTCCGGCTTGTCGATCACCAGCCTTCCCTGCATGTATCCGTTCAGGCAGCGGATCGCAGCCGCCGTAATCACGCCCTCCGGCGCGCCGCCCGATCCCATGACCGCGTGCACTCCAGTCCCGATCACGGCCGCCGCAATGCCCGCCGAAAGGTCGCCGTCGCCAATCAACCGGATGCGAGCCCCCGCCTTCCGAATGTCGTGGATCAGCTTCTCGTGCCGCGGACGGTCGAGCACGACCACCACCAGGTCCTCCACGCCGCGATGCATCCGCCGCGCGATATTTTTCAGATTGACGGCCACCGGAGCGTCCAGTTCCACCGCGTTCTTGCACGATGGCCCAACCACAATTTTTTCCATGTAGCAGTCGGGAGCGTGCAGCAGCCCGCCTTTTTCCGAAGCCGCCAGCACCGTGATTGCCCCCGGCGATCCGGTGGCGCAGAGGTTCGTACCTTCCAGCGGATCGACAGCGATGTCAACCTGTGGAACCTCGCGGCCATCCTGATACGTGCCGCCCACCTGCTCGCCGATATACAGCATGGGAGCATCGTCGCGCTCGCCCTCGCCGATCACAATCGTGCCGCGCATCGGGACCGTGTCCATTGTCTTGCGCATGGCCTCGGTGGCTGCCTGGTCGCTCAGCGGACGGTCCCCTTGGCCCATGGTGCGCGCCGACTCGATGGCCGCGTTCTCCACCACGCGCAGGAATTCCAGTGCCAGATCGCTTTCCAGGTTTTCCCCAAAATTCTTGGCATGGGGTTCGGGACGGGTTTGAGTTGCCATAATGCCTCCTGAATATAAATGCGACTTCGGACTATATCCCCTTCAGGGCCGAGATGGAAGTGCAAGAGTCACTGGCGGGCTCAGGCGCCTAGCCGCGCATCCGCGAACGGCAAACCGTCTGTTAATCTTCCGTCATGACCACAGATCGCCAGGAACCCACCTATCTCTTCACCGAAAAGCAGGTTGCTGAAAAAAGCGGACTCGCCCGTCGCTTTCTCGACAACCGCGCGCGTCTGAACGAGAACGTCGACCAGACCGGCAGCTACCTCGTCAAACGCTTCTACAATCTGGATCACAACACCTACCTCGAAGGCGCGCTGCCCGCGAAATACAAACAATTGATGGGACTGACCGCCTCCGCCTGTTTGCGTTGCGACGACTGTATTTCCTACCACATAATTCAGTCCTATCGCCTGGGCGTGACTCGGGCCGAGCAAGAGGAAGCGATCAACGTGGCGCTGGTGGTAGGCGGAACCATCGTGATTCCGCACATGCGGCGCGCGTATGAGTTGCTGACGGAACTCTACGGGTGAGTTTGGGGCTGACACGCTGGTCCGCCAGTGCTGTCAGAGAAAGACTTCCGGAGAAACATGGAATCGACGACTGAGCCGTTGAATGTGCTTGGTGGTGAACTGGCGCTTTCCGTGGAGTACCTCGGAAACAATGCTGGGCGTGCCAAATACATCCACCATGTCCTTTTGCTTCAGACTATTCGCCTGCATCAACTCGTACAGCACCTCGACAGGACTGGCTGCCTTGAGCGCGTAGTGCTTCTCTTCAAAGTCTTCGATCAGCAGCGTCAAGAGATCGGCCATACGGCGTTCGGCAGCCGTCATCTGTTTACCTTTGCTGTCCAGTTCTTCAAGCCGACGGATGCACCGATCGTTCTCCGCCTGGCTGCGAATGACCGCAGGCTGGGCGCTGGAAAGCAAGGCGGAATATTCAGAAGGGACTGCGGTCGCACTCATGATTTCCACCCTCCACGGTCATACTCGGCTTGTGGCAAAACATGGCGGACATAAATTCGACCGAAGGCATAGTTGATCTCCACGATCAACCGGCACTGGTTCCCTTTGATGTTGAAAACCGTGCACTTACCAACGGCATCAGCACTCGAAAAAGTCGTGCGGACGTCGGCCAGACTTTTCCACTCAGCTTTCTTGGCGATGCGAAACCACGCGTCGAGCGGACCTTCCAGATCGCCGTGTCTCGTGGCCGCTTCTTTCAACTTTCTGCGGCTGATGACATGCATGCCGCTCCTCGCGAATTCGCAATCTGCGAATATTGTACTTCGCAAATTGCGAAACAGTCAAGAGATTCCTGGAATCAGGGAAGAGAATCTAGAACGCGTCGATCCCGGTCACGTTAGCCCCAATAATTAGCGTGTGGATATCATGCGTGCCCTCATAGGTCTTCACGCTTTCGAGGTTCATCAGATGCCGCATGATGGGGTAATCGTCCGCGATGCCGTTTGCGCCTAGAATGTCGCGAGACATCCGCGCGCACTCCAGCGCCATCCAGACGTTGTTTCTCTTCGCCATCGAGATGTGCTGATGCTCGACTTTTCCGGAGTCTTTCAGACGGCCGACTTGCAGGACGAGTAACTGCGCCTTGGTGATCTCGTTGATCATCCAGGCGAGTTTCTCCTGCAGCAACTGATGCGAGGCGATGGGCTGATCGCGCCATTGTTTGCGCAGCAGGGAATACTGCAGGGCGCAGTCGTAACACGCCATCGCCGCGCCCACCGCACCCCACGCGATTCCATAGCGCGCCTGGTTCAGGCACATCAACGGAGACTTCAATCCGTCCGTTCCCGGCAGCAGGTTCGACTCCGGGATCCGCACATCCTGCAGCGACAAGCCCGACGTTACCGAAGCCCGCAACGACCACTTTCCGTGAATATCCTCGGCCTTGAATCCAGGACGGTCGGTCTCGACCAGAAATCCGCGCACCTTGTTGCTTTCATCTTCAACCTTGGCCCAGATCACGGCCACGTCGGCGATCGAGCCTGAGGTGATCCACATCTTCTCGCCGTTCAGCACATACTCTTTTCCAACTTTGCGAGCGCGCATTCTCATAGCGCCCGGATTCGATCCGAAGTCCGGTTCTGTCAATCCGAAACAGCCGAGCTTTTCGCCTTTTTGCAACGCCGGTAGCCAGGTGTTCTTCTGCTCGTCGCTGCCGAAGGTATAAATTGGATACATCACCAGCGCCGAGTGCACGCTGACAAACGAATCATGGCCGACATGTACGGCCTGGGTAACGGGCCAGGGCGGGGTCTGCCTCGCCACCCTCGGCCCCGGGGCCATCAACCTGCTGCTCGGGGTGGCCGACGCCCGAAACGGACAGCGCCCCCCTGGTAGTGGTCAGCGCCCAGGTGGGCCTGGGCCGGATATATAAAGAGACCCATCAGGTGGTGGACCTGGTATCAATGTTCAAGCCGGTGACCAGTGGTCCGACACCCTCCTGACGCCATCGGCGGCGCCCGAAATGATCCGCCACGCCTTTCACACCGCCCAAACAGAACGGCCCGGGGCGGTCTATCTGGCCATTCCCCAGGATGTGGCCGTGATGGAGGTCGAACCTAGGCGGCGGCCCCTGCCGGTGCATCCGGCCCAGGCCTCGGCCCCGGCCCCGGAGCAGATCGCCCAGGCTGCGGCGATTCTGCGAGGCGGCCAGGACCCCCATCATCCTGGCGGGCCACGGCGGCGGCGTGCCACCAGGTGCAGGCGATCCGCTTTTCGGAAAAGCTGCAGATTCCGGTGGCCACCACCTTCCATGGCAAGGGGGTCTTTCCGGACGACCACCCGAACGCCCTGGGGACCATGGGTTTCATGGTGCACGATTATGTCAACTTCGGCTTCGACCAGGCGGATGTCATTGTCACCGTGGGCTATGAATTGCAGGAGTTTCCACCCTCCCGGATCAATCCCACCGGAGACAAAAAGATCGTGCACCTGCACCGCTTCCCGGCCGTGGTGGATGTCGATTACAACGTCACGGTGGACGTCCAGGGGGATATTCCCGCGGCGCTGACGGCCCTGGCCGCCAGGGTCTCGCCCAAACCCGGCTTGGTCGCCACCGAACGGCAAATCCGCTGCCTGCTGCGGGAGGAACTGGAGCGGGGCCGTGGGACGACTCCTATCCGGTGAAGCCCCAGCGGCTGGTGGCGGCGTCCGCGCCGCCATGGGCCGGGAGGACATCGCCCTGGTGGATTCCGGCGCGGTCAAGATGTGGATGGCCCGTCTCTATCCCACCTATCGGCCCAACACCTGCCTGGTCTCCAACGGGCTGTCCACCATGGGGTTTGCCGTGCCCGGGGCCCTGGGGGTCAAGCTGGCCGCCCCCCGGCGCCGGGTGCTGGCGGTGACGGGAGACGGCGGCTTTTTAATGAACTCCCAGGAAATCGAAACCGCGTTGCGGGAAAAGATTCCCTTCGTCATCCTGGTATGGGTGGATGGCTCATACGGCCTGATCAAGTGGAAGATGGAAATGCAGTTGCACCGCTCAACGCACGTGGACTTCGGTAACCCCGACTTTGTCAAGTACGCCGAGAGCTTCGGGGCCCGGGGCTATTTCATCAGGGCGGCCGGCGAGTTGCTGCCGACGCTGACGCAGGCCCTGGCCGAGGACACGGTCTCGGTGATCGCCTGCCCGGTGGACTACTCGGAGAACACCAAACTCACCGAGAAGCTGGAGCGACTGAACCAACCGGCCAAGTTCAGGTGCCCGGGAAATTAATGGAGTGATGTACTGATAGATAGGCATTTAATAATGACGAAACTCGTAATCAAGGCAGGATAAGTCCCCCTTTGAAAAAGGGGGATTTAGGGGAATTTTAAGGGAGTTGGCTCAAATCCCCCCTACCCCCCTTTTCCAAGGGGGGGGAAAAAACCAATCATTCACTGGTCGGATATTTATTGAATGGATCACGACGGAGAGAGTTTCATGGTTCCTGATCAGGGTTTGACTAAGAAAGGAACGAGACAGCCTGGGGGAAATCGAAGTCCCGGCGAAGCGCTACTGGGGGGCGGGCACCCAGCGCTCGCTTATCCACTTCGCCATCGGCGACGACTTGATGCCCCCCGAGGTGATCCGGGCCCTGGCCCTGATCAAGAAGGCCGCGGCCCTGGCCAACCGGGAGCTGGGGAAGCTGAAGGAAGATAAAGCCGGATTAATCATGCGGGCCGCGCAGGAAGTCATCGAGGGCCGGCTGGAGGGCAATTTCCCCCTGCGCGTCTGGATGACCGGCAGCGGCACGCAGTGCAACATGAACGTCAACGAAGTCATCGCCAACCGGGCCATTGAACTGGCCGGCGGGGTTTTGGGGAGCAAGGAGCCGATCCACCCCAACGACCACGTCAATATGAGCCAATCCACCAACGACGCCTTTCCCAGCGCCATGCACCTGGCCGCGGCCACGGCCATCCGGGAACGTCTGCTGCCCCAGGTCAGGAAGTTGCGCGCGCGGCCCTGGACGAGAAGGCCAGAGATTGGGCGGAGATCGTCAAGATCGGCCGGACCCATATGATGGACGCGGTGCCCCTGACCCTGGGCCAGGAATTTTCCGGCTACGTGGGGCTGCTGGACGACGACCTGGAGAGAATCGAGCTGGCCCTGCCCGGCCTTTACCGGCTGGCCCTGGGCGGCACCGCGGTGGGCACCGGCCTCAACGCCCCTAAGGGCTTCGGGGACCTGGCGATCAGACATCTGGCGGACTTCACCGGGCTCCCGCTGGCGCCGGCGCCCAACAAGTTTGCGGTCATGGGCGCCCACGATGACTTGGTTATGGTCAGCGCCGTGCTGAAGACCCTGGCAGTCTCCCTCTACAAGATCGCCAATGATATCCGGCTGCTGGGGAGCGGCCCCCGGGCCGGGCTGCACGAACTGGACTTCCCGGCCAATGAGCCGGGCTCTACCATCATGCCCGGCAAGGTCAACCCCACCCAATGCGAGGCGCTGACCATGGTGGCCGTGCAGGTCATGGGTTATGACGCCGCGGTGACCTTCGCCGGGGCCGGCGGCTGCCTGGAGCTGAACCTCTATGCGCCCTTAATGATTTTTAACGTCATTCAGTCCATCAAGTTGCTGGCCGACGGTTGCCATAACTTCACCGACTTTCTGGTGGCGGGCCTCAAACCCAACCGGGAGCAGATCGAGGCCCACCTGCAGCGCTCCCTGATGCTGGTCACCGCCCTCACTCCGGCCATCGGCTATGACCGGGCGGCCCGGATCGCTCAACTGGCCCAGGCGCAGGGGTTGACCCTCAAGGAAGCGGCCCTTAAACTCGGCTACCTCTCCGCCGAGGACTTCGACCGCCTGG
>CAWABC010000052.1:0-58685 GCA_963780105.1 uncultured Acidobacteriaceae bacterium | reverse complement strand
ACGCGAGGCGGAATCGCGAAAATTGCTTGTACCGGGTGGGATTGATGGTATACCAGTGTATTATCCTTTATTCTCAATAACTTAAAATGCCACTCCTCACTGGCATTCGGTGGCACGCACTGGCACGTCGCTGCCCGAGGTGCCACTCGTGCCAGTGTCATGCCAGTACCCACTGGCACCTTATCTCCATGAAAACAGGCAAGTTCTTCCAATATGCCACTCGTACAGGGGGTATGGCTCAACCAGCGCCTTTCATTACTGCACCACCTTCTTCCATCGGCCCTGACCAGCCTTGGTCACGAGGCCCAAGTCCATGCATTTTCTGAGGAAGGCTTGCGTTGCGGAGTTCTGTCGTTGGTAGGCAGTTCGGGCTTCCTTGAAGCTGAACTCGTTCGGCAGCGCCTCGAAGCACTCTTCCTGTTCGTCGTTGCGCAACAACGCGGTTCCCGAGATTCGACGATATCCCAACGGCTCCCCGTCTTCGTCGTACATGCGGCCCATGTAAGTCGGCCCGACTTCTCCCGCGATTCGTACATAGAACCGCATCACCTACGCCATCTCGCAAGGCCGTCGTCCTCAATGTTGTGGACTCTACTCCCCTGCTTTGGCAACGCGAGGGCGATGCGAGTGTAGGCGTGGCTCAATCAGCGCGCGCGAGCCCGCACTTTCATCCAGCCATTCCATGATGGGAGCGTCCTCCAGTGGCGCCGGCCCGCTGTCGTCGAACCCCGAGCCGCGACTGGATTTGCGGACGTGATGAACGATGAGGAAACTCGTGTGGTACTTGTGGGCCAGAGTGCCAAGCCGGCCGAACATCGCGGCGGTTTCTTCGCTGCTTCCTTTGAGGGCTCGGGCGTTGAACAGCCGCAGAGGGTCGATGATGACTAGCACAGGCGACCGGCCATCGGCCTGGCATTCCGCAAGCATCCCTTCCAGATCGAGGCTCCCGCCGGCATCGGGGAGCCAGAGGCGAAAGCCATCGGGAACTTGCTTGAGACCAAGGTGACGCGCCACCGTCTGCGCAAGCTCAGAACTCTGCTTGGCCCCGTCTTCAAAATCGACGTAGACCACTTCACCCCCCGCGGTCGGCATCCCGAGGAACGGAATCTCTGCTGCAATGCACTCACCGAGCTGATAGAACAACGGACTTTTCCCCAGCCCTGAAGTGCCCACACCGATGTTCACAGTTTCAGGAAACAGCATCTCCTCAACGATGGGTTTCTTGCTCCCGTGTTCTTGAACGAGTCGTCCCAGCTCGTCCTCGGAAAGCGGATGCGTGCTTAAATTGTGCGAAGGTTTTGCCAGCGAAGGCTTAGTTGTTGCTGGAGCGGTTGCGGTCGAATTAACGACGCTCTGAAAAGCTGACATGTTGAAATCCTCGTTCTAGTCTGTTGTTCCCATCAACGCCTCCTTCGTCTCTGGTGGTTGGGGTTTGCAGCGCACGGTCAATGCGCCGCCTCAGGTTGCGCAGTTCCAGGTGGAACCTTATCGCGGGAACCATCGCGTTCTCGTACAAAAACTGGCGCTCCAGTTCTGGTCCCATGCCCTGCGGGTCCGCGAAAACGAAGTCAACGTGGCCCCATGCGTTCTTCTCTGCTCGTATAAGTTGTAAGTGATTGCCCGCGACGAACGCGGCTGCGAGGGCCATATTGTCAGTGAGAAATTCGGTTCGTGCTTCGGTTGGCGTGCTCATTTCTTGTCCTGGTATCTCTCCTAGTTGTGGACAGCTCGCGCTGCCCTAATTCGATTACCCGCGCCTCTGTTCATCTGCGTTGACAGGTTCTGCACTCCCTCGGCCCCCTGGCAAACCCGCATCTGGCGAGGCCTTCATCGCACCCCGCACCCCCGCGTGTCACCGCCGCTCGTAAAATCCCCATTCTGCCGAAGTAAAGATCCCCACCTTTTAGTAACGGCTGATACAACAGCACCGACTCTACAACGAGGAGGTGCGGAACCTGCTACGAGGTGGAGAGGTGAGCGAGATCAAAGAGCTGAAGCAACTGGGGATGAGTATTCAGGCGATCGGGACCTTGACGGGACATGATCGCAAGACCATCCGCAAGTACCTGGTGAAGGAGCCAGGGACAACAACCGCGTATGGGCCGCGGGCACCGCGGCCGAGCAAGCTGGATGCATTCAAGCCGTACTTGGAGGAACGGCGTCAGGCCGGGGTGTGGAATGCGGTGGTGTTGCTGCGCGAGTTGCGGGAACGCGGCTACCGTGGCGGGTACACGATTCTGACCGACTACTTACGTCCGCAGCGGGAAGCGGCGCGGCAAACTGCAGTGCGCCGGTTTGAAACCGGGCCGGGCGTGCAGGCGCAAGTGGACTGGGGGCATCTGGGATACCTGGAAGACGACGCGGGGCAACAGCCGGTATCGGGCTTTGTGTTCACCCTGGGATACAGCCGGGCGCTGATGGCCGAGGGGGCGCTGGATCAGAAGTTGGGAACGTTGTTGCGCCTGCATGAGGAGGCCTTCCGGCAACTGGGCGGGATTCCGCGGGAGATCCTGTACGACCGCATGAAGACCGTCTGTCTGGGCACGGACGAACGCGGCGAGATCCAGTGGCATCCGCAGTTTTTGGATTTTGCGCGTTACTGGGGATTCACGCCACGGCTGTGCCGGCCCTATCGCGCCCAGACCAAAGGCAAAGTGGAATCGGGAGTGAAGTACGTGCGGCGCAACTTCCTGTGCAGCTTGCAGGGGCGCGAGCTGCACAGTCTGGACGATCTGAGTGCCGCGTTGCGCCAGTGGGTCTGGGAGGTAGCCAATCAACGCGTGCATGGCACCACGCATTGCGTGGTCAAGGAACGCTGGCAGGCCGAACAGGCGGAGCTGCAAGCGGTGGCCGGGCGGCCGCCGTATCCCTTTGTGGAAGAGGAGTTGCGGCGCGTCTCGCGCGACGCCTACGTCGCCTGGCAAGGGAACCGGTATTCGGTGCCGTGGAGCTATGCCGGGCAGCAGGTGCGGGTGCGCGGCCAGCGCGGGGTGGTGGAGGTGTATGCCGGCGATGACCGGATCGCCGTGCACCCGCGGCTGGGGGGCCAGCATCGGATCGCCGCGCAAGCGGCGCATCACGCCGGCATTCCGCTGGGCCCGCTGCGCCCGGCGGGGAAAGCCCAGGTGCGCATTCGCGCGATGGGACCGGAGGTCGAGGTGCGCTCCCTGGCCGCTTATGACTGCGCGGCGGCGGGAGGTGCACGATGATCGCCCTGGAGCAGTTGGAGACGACCCTCGAGAGTCTGGGGTTGAAGGCGGTGCAGGCCCGACTGCCCAACCTGCTGGAACAGGCAGCGCAACAGGAACCCAGCTACGCCGAGTTTCTGCTGGAGGCGCTGAAGACCGAAGCCGACGCGCGCCGCAGCCGCTATCTGCGGGCGCGGCTGCAGTTGGCGCACCTGCCCTACCTGAAGACCTTCGAGCAGTTCGACTTCAGCTTTCAACCCTCGATCGATGAACGGCAGATCCGGGAACTGCAAACGCTGCGTTTCGTGCACGAGGCCAGCAACGCGATCTTCCTGGGCCCGCCCGGGGTGGGCAAGACGCACCTGAGCGTGGCCCTGGCGGAAGCGGCGATTCAGGCGGGTTTCGGCGCCTATTTCATCACGGCGCATGACCTGGTCACGGATCTGGGCCGGGCCACGCGGGAGAATCGGCTGGATCGCCGCATGAGGGTCTATCTGGCGCCCAAGGTGCTAGTGATCGACGAAATGGGCTACCTGCCGCTGGATGAGATGGGAGCGACCATCTTCTTCCAGTTGGTGAGCGCGCGTTACGAGCGAGGCAGCATCATCCTGACCAGCAACAAGAGCTACGGCGAATGGGGCAGCATCTTCGGGGATTCGATTATCGCCACGGCGATCCTGGACCGGCTGCTGCACCACTCGACGACCATCAACATCCGGGGCGAAAGCTACCGGTTAAAGGAGCGGCGGCGCGCCGGACTGATCGGCGGCCGGGAGCAGGAGGCCGGGGAGGACCGGGCGCTGTTGTCGGCATGCTCCCTGGCCCCGGCCTCCGCTCCGCCCAAACCGCGCCGCAAGGCGGCGCTGGGCTCCGCTCCGTCCGGGACCAGGGAGAACCTTCCTTGATCCTTCAGGGGTGGGGATTTTTAAACCGGAGATATGGGGAGTTTTCAGCCGGAGTTGACAAAACTGCCGAGGCTGAATTCCGCTGGTGAGCTGCACCTCTCGGAGAAACCTCTGCCGGCAATGACGAAAGGATAGCGGATGCGTTTGCGCTGCCGGCTCTGCCCCGACATTTTGGGCCGCTTGTTGCCCCTAACCCTGCGCCCAATCAGAACCGTTCTGGATATGCCGGCGTTCTGCGACCGTGCCCAGCACGCAGCTTTGTCTGCGATGTGGTACGGGTCTGCCCGGACAAGCACGCAAGGTATGCCGAGGGAAAATCTTCCAGGCACGATTTCGGTTAGCCCGAGGCAATTGAAATCCAAGGCGCGCACTTTGGCTGCAATGCGCTCCACTCCGCGCTGCAGGTCGCTTGCTCTACCCCGACCCAGTACGATAGCTGTCACCCGACCGACCATCGAGAGCAGATGCCAACCGGCTTCGCGAAGCTTGCGCTCAAGACTGAAGCTATCAGATCTTTCACGGACCGCCAGTGCTTTGAGCATCCCGTCGTCACCAGGCCCAGGCCCTGGGGTACGAGCAATCCCTCTTGGACCATCATGGTCCCCGCGTGGATGCTGGTTGAAACAGACGGGGAAACGTTACCAGCGTAGACATAGAGATCTCCTATGGTTCTGGTTGGGCTCAGAGGGACAACTTCAGATAGCTGCTTGGTTCAGAGGATCTGAACGAGGGAGTGGACGTACTCACTCACGCTTCATATGTCAGGCCGAATGCCACGTTTTGTCAGACTTACCGCACCCGTTCTATCCCTACGCGACCGTCCGCTGGTAACGCAGCGACTCCTTCAAATCCCTTCCCGTCCCGTTCGCGTGCAAGTGTTCAACCACTTCGAACAGAGCGCATGAGTCAGGATTGTCCTTGAGCCGGAAGCTGGCTTGGAAGAGACAGGTCTGCCCAAAGAATTACTCAGGCGCCCGGTGTGGGCGTATTCAAACGCACAATTGTCGGAGGTCAGCGATCGGCGCGCCAATTGGGAATCGATCAGTCTGGCCATGCGTGGCAGAATGAGCCGGAACTTCTGCTCGTCCGTGAAGTGCTCGGCCGGTGAATTATCGAAAGGCGTTTTTGTCATTGGAATACTGCTCCGCTGCGCTTGCTGCCGTATGTCGCTAGCCCGACCAGTCAGACCGTCGCTCGAAGGTCGCATGGCTGTCGAGCCACCCGAGAAGAGAGCGGATACTGGCGTGAGCCAGCGCGATACAGGAGTCGGCTGCCCCGTAGTAAACATTCACGGTGTCCCCATCGGTGCCCACCGTGTATCCGCAGGGAAACACCACATCGTGGACATCGCCACGGCGCTCATAGTCGGCTTCTGGCCCGAAGATCCACGAATCGCCTCGTAACAGACACTTGTCTGGCTTCTTCAGGTCAAACAGAGCCAAGCCTAACCGGTAGAGACACCCCGACGCTGTCTGCCGTGCTCCATGGTAGAGCACCAGCCAACCTCTAGGTGTTTCTATGGGAGGTGACGACAAACCTATTCTGTTGGCATCCCACCAGGCCCCACGGCGGGCCGTCAGCATGATCTTGTGACTGCCCCAATGGCGTAAGTCGGGGGAGTACGAGATCCACATGTGCGCTCCGAGTGGTGTCATCGGCCGGTGGATGAGAGCCCACAACTCGTCAATCCTGTAGGGCAGAAGAGCGGCATCTTTATCCTCCGGCGCCATGACGACACCGTATCTCTCGAAGGTATGAAAGTCCTTCGTCAGTGCCAGAGACACGCCAGGACCCCCACGGGAGTATGAAGTGTAGGCCACAACGTACTGCTGGAGTTCTGGCACGTAGGTCAATCGCGGATCCTCGATGCCCCAAATCTCCTCGGGATGTTCATCAGGACACGGCATGAGCGTGGGCGTGGGATCGATCTCCCACCCGTCCACCCCGTTTGGAGAACGGGCGGCGCACAGATGCGAGAGGCCACGTCGATCTTCTGCCCGACATAGCAGCAGAGTTGACCCATCCTGCAGCAGCGTCGCGCCCGCGTTGAAAACGCTGTTCACGCAGTAGGGCCAGTCGTTACTCGTCAAGATCGGGTTCGAAGGATGGCGTTGAAGCAACGGCTCGTCATGACACATACCCGGTTTAACACCTACGCTCATGAAACCCTCACGGATAGCAGAAACACACTAAAGTGCTCGAGAGTTGTTAGGCGCCTCGGCTAAACGGCGGCTACCACCTCGTGCTTGATTGCCGGGACTTCTGCGTCTTCCAGCAGGCGCATCTCCAGCAGCGCCATCAGGAATGAAAGGCTGGACTCTGCTCCCTGATTCTCGTTCGCTCGGTCGGGGTGCAAACCGTCCCGGCATCCGCCAGTGCTGGAGTCGTACAGGACGATCTGGAGGTCATTGTCCCCGAGGAACCAGTTGAAGGCTGACCAAGCCTCTTTGAGCCAACGGCTATCGTCGGTTGCGCGAAAGGCTTGCAGGCATGCGGAAACGGCAGCACCTGCCTCGATGGGCTGCTGATCGAAACGGGCCTTGTCGCCGTCCTTGCGGTAAAAACTTTGTGATCCGATCGGTACGAAGTGTCCCTTGGTTTCGCAGCGCTGTTTCGTCATAAACCACTCCAGAGCTTCGAGCCCAACGGAAACCATCGACGAATCTGAGCTCCACGAGCCACACATCAAGAGGGCCTGCGGCAACCGGGCGTTGGAGTAGGCGAGCACATCTTCAAACCAGCTCCATCCGGGCGACTGGTTGGAGCGGTAAATCTCGAGCAGGCGCTGTGCAAGAACATCTTTCGTCTGGAGAGCAGCTCTATCGCCGGGAAATCTTTTGAGATACTCCTGTATTCCCAGCAAGGCGAAGGCCCATGCTCGAGGACTGCTGAATCCCACCACTGCTGGAACGGCAGATTCAAAGAGCCGGCCCGCGGTCCCCCGCAATCCTGGATCTTTGGAACGGCCCAAGACAGTTCCCAGCGCCCACAAGCTGCGCCCGTGACTGTCCTCGGAGCCCGCCGCTTCCTGCCACTGGCGTTCGTAGCTGAGAAAGTTCCTGAAGCGCCCAGTCGCCGGATTGAAGGCATGCCACAGGAACGCCAAATATCGAGAAGCCAACTGGGACGTCTCCGACGCCGCACAGATGCCAAGCTGTTCCAGGAGAACAGCCACGAGCAAGGCGCGCGCATTGTCGTCGCTCGTGTAGCCCTCCCGGTAGTTCGGCACGGAAAACACCGCATGCTGCAACAACCCGGTGTGATCGGTCATTCGATGCAGGTGGTCCAGATTGATCGAGGGTAACCTGTCCAGGGTTCTTTCGTCAGCTTGGGCCGGGAACGCCACGCGCGGGGCTTGCGTCCGGTCGGTATGAGCTCGGACAAAAGTCTGCATGTAAGACTGCGCCACCTTATTCCAGACCATATCTCGCGTGTACAGGTAGGCGCGTTTGCGCATGGCGTGACGTGCTGCTTCGTTCGCCAGGAGTTCCACCGCCGCATTTGCGATGGCAGTGGAGTCTTCGAAGGGGACCAGGACTCCGCGTCCGTCGTCCAACAGCTCGCTCGCATGCCAATACGGGGTCGAAATAACGGCCTTGCCCGCGCCCAAGGCGTACGCCAGGGTGCCGGAGACCGCTTGCGCCTCGTAGCGGTATGGCGTGATGTAAATGTCAGCGGATCCAACAAATTGGGCCATCTCTTCAGGGCTCACGAACCGGTTGTGGAAGATCACGTTGCGCTCAACCCCGAGCTTCCTCGCCAAGGCCTGCAATTGAAGCCGGTATCGGTCGCCCTCGCGCCGTTTTATGTGGGGATGAGTGGCACCTGCGATCACGTAGACAACATTGCTGTGCTGGGACAAGATGCGGGGCAGAGCCTCAATGACGGTTTCGACTCCCTTGTTCGGCGACAGCAACCCGAACGTAAGCAGCACAGCCTTCCCTTCCGTTCCGGACGAATCTTTATAGAAGTTCGGATCTCCAAAGGGCAGGTCGGGAATGCCGTGAGGAATAAGGTCGATCTTTGCCCTGGGAACGCTGAATACGTCCTGCAGGAATTCAGATGAGCGCTCACTCATGACAATAAGGCGGTCAGATAGAGCGGCAATCTCCTCCATGACGGTACGCTGATCAGGATTCGGCTCGCGCAGAACCGTATGCAAAGTTGTCACCACCGGCATCTTCAGGCATCGCAGCAGGCGCAAGATGTGGCTGCCGGCCACGCCTCCGAAAATTCCGTACTCATGCTGCAGGCAGACCAGATCGACGTTGCTGAAATTGAGAAAGTCGGCGGCATCCTGATAGGACGAGAGGTCACCTTCGGTCAGCTCGAACCTGACGCGCGGCGGATAGTTGTAGCGGGATTCCGGGTCGTTGACCGGCACTGCCAGGAGTTGCGCGGCGCCGTACTCGGCGCCGATCGCGTCGCACAAGTCCGTCGTAAACGTCGCGATTCCACACTGCCTTGGAAGATAGTTTCCGATAACTGCTATCCGGCTCGGCAGCGACGGGCTGGGCCTAGCCCGCAACGGTGCTGCGAGTTTCTCCTGGAAGGCCAGCGCACGCACTTTCAGGCTTGCCAGCGGTCCTCTCAACGACACTGTCTCCTGCAGAGCCATTCAGGTCTCTTGCTGCAAATGGAGGTCATTCGGCGGAACTTGCCTGTCCCTCAAGGCGCGAACACTGGTTGCGCAGGCGCGGACCATCGCATCCGCCTCTGGCTCCACGCCGCTACCAGTTGCTCTGCCGGGGAGGAACCAAGGTGATCTAAGGCTACGCGCATGCAGCTCTTCGCGACAAGCCTTTCTTCTTCGCTAGGCGGAGAGACCTGAACCAGCAACTTCATAGCGACTCGCTTCCAGGGGTTCGATCAGTTATGGAGGCGGTAGACAGCCTGGGACTGTTCTTCAGAACCTGGAGCGAGATGATGAACAAGATAACAGTCATCGCATCGAACACCAGGAACAGCAATGAGTTGGAAGTTGGCGCAATTGGGAGCACCGGATTGAAAAGCACAGCCACGACAGCGAATACAGCGGCCCAGAGATACTTGCCGGCGCGAGCCGCCTGTACGAAAACCACAATGGCCCCGATGCAGACCGCGAGCAGGAAGAGTGATTTGTGGCCGGCGGAGGAGCCCACGAGCAAGCCCGTGGCCGAGGTGGCAATTGCGATGAGTTTCATTGTTGTCGTAAACATTTAACCCGATTCCTTCCGTGCGCAGGAGTTCACGCTGCCGACACTGAAATCGTGCGCGCCGTTCAGGCGGGCCGGGCCCGTCGCTCTGTTGGTTGATTGTGGGCTTGATCCCGCAATGATTTTGCGGGTGGCAGTTAGCTGAACGTGTGTCGCCGTTTTCTTTCTGCGCCTCTCAACCGCGAAAATGTGGACGGAACCTACTCCGGCCTTGATCCTCCGCAGTTTCTCGCGTGTTCCTGCTCCTGTTCGTCGAAACTGTCGAGCTTTCCCACGATTTTGAAACCGCACTGGTTACAGCGTGATTCCATGTGAACACGATTTCTCACGCCGAACGATCCGCGCGTGAAATCCAATGGACTGGAAGCGAGAAGAACTGTTCCGGCCACGAATGTCATAACCTTTCCTGCGGAACCTGGTGGCGCTTCTCGTGGCGTTCCCTCCACCGCCCGCACAGTGGCAATTAGCCACCGTTATTTACGCACAAACGGGTAGAAAGGAATGGTCAGAATTGACCACTTCACCAGGGCAAAGCGCTTACGATTCCGCCTGTCGTACCGACTTGGCGAAATCTGCCGCCGCGTCGGCCAGCGTATACCCGGTGCCCCTGAAGCTCAGCAGTTCGCCATTGGGCGCGTAAGCCTCAAAGGTGTAGTTTTCATCCGTTCCGTCTCCATGGTTGGCGTTGACGGCGCGGACGACGACATTGAAAAGGCAGCTCATTTGAATGAACGATCGGGGATCTTGTGGCCTGCCCAATTGACGAGCATGGCATCGACGATCTCATCTCCCGGGGTTTTCAGTGACGATCCATCAAGGACAGGGCAACAACCTGGGAGCAGCCCCCCCTTCCCCCATCTCCGATAACATCCTGGCGGAGATAAGGCCGTGGTCGTTGGGACAGCCTTCGTCATCCATCCGCGACCACGCTTCTTCATCCCGGCGGCGATCTTCGCTTCGTTGGCGAGATTCGGCACCATCACCGAGTTGTTGTTCACGTTCGAACGCGGCCTGCATAAATTCCATCCGCCACCAGCACTCTTTCAGCAAGTTAACCACTCCCTTTGTGCGCCCTTGGGGTGCGAGAAGGCGGCGCCGGTGCCGAGTACCTCCTCGGGGCTGTACAGTGTGCTTCACGCTAGACGCCGGCGTCGGGCTAAGTTGACGATCAGGACAGCCAGCGCCACCAGAAGCAGCCAGTGGATCAGGTTTCCGCCCACCGCAAGACTGAAGCCCAAAAGCCACGCCAGCACGAGAATCACGAAAATCGTCCAGAGCATAGTTGCCTCCTGGGTGCTCGACCTGAGCACCCGGGATTTGAGGTTGACCGAGTAGGGACGCGGCGGCGTGCATTGTTTACTCCTTTGCCGCCGCTACGGCCTGGGCCTTTGCGCCCTTGACCGCGTCAAGGAACGACTGCGCAGCCGATGTCGCGGCTACTTGACCCAGCAGCACAGCCCGGGTGGTTGCCTGGCGCCCGTAAATTGCCCGCAGGGAGTCGCTGTCCTGGCGGATTGATGCACCTTCCAAGGTCAGCCCGGCGAAGGCGCCTCTGGCGCGGGAGTAAGTCAGGATCTCGGTGTCCATCTTCCAATCGGTGCCAGCCGAAGCATGCCGTCCGACCGGTCCCGCGGCTGCCGACGCGTCCGCTCCAATTTGGAAGTTGCTCGAGAGCAGCCTCTGCATACCTTTCTCATTCTGGATGATCAGTACTAGGTCTACGGCTTCGACACCGATCTGCAATCCCCAGCTTCCGCCCGAGACGGTGATGAACGCCGGCGCGCTCCAACCGTCCGCCGTGCGGCAAGTGGCCACACCCTTGCCGTGCTTAGCGCCGAAGATGAAGCCACCCTTCATCATGCTCGGCACGACGGCAACGCACTTCGCGTGTTCCAGCACTTCTTCCGGGATGCCCTTGTCTGGGGTGGCCATGATTTCGTGCAGCACTGTGCCTGCACTGGTCAGACGGTCTTCGGCATCCTGGCGGCCCGACCCCGCCCACGACAGATTAGCCAGACCCAACACAACAGCTAACAACATCAGTTTCTTCACAGCTTCAGCCTTTCAGTGACTCCTGTTGCCGATCTGCCGGTCAGTTCTCGCTTAACGGCAGCAATTGGTGTGGTGAGAAGAGGGGGATGGTGGGGGATCGCGGCGCTCTCTTTTCGAACTCCCACGTATCATTAAGAAACATAGCAACGTATGAAGGCGTCCGCTGAGCAATAGTGCTCACAATGCGGAGCGATGATTGTCGGTACATGGCCGCGACCCATGGGGGCAGTTTCATTTCGGGAAGGCACCGGTCGGCACCGGTGGAAACACGTCGCATCAGGCATTCGTTGCACTGCGATATACTTGCTTTACTCGGCGATGGCCTTGCGCGCAAGTTCTCCGAGGTTTGGGAGTTGGTTATGGCCGCAATGCGCTCCGGTTCGCCTCATGTGACCTCCGCCACAAGGACTGCTCCTCCAAGAAGGAGGGGGAATGGACTTGAACGGGCTACCTCGCTGCACAACGATATCGTCTTTTCGGATCGGACAGGCACGGCGGTGAGGCAAAAGCCAAGTACCGCGTTCGACCCCGGCGCCTTCCTCACGACGCTCACGACCGGCAAGAGCAGTCGAGAGTATCGGGCCAAAGAGACCATCTTTTCGCAAGGGGACGCGGCGGACGCGGTGTTCTACATCCAGAGCGGCAAGGTAAAGCTCACGGTGGTCTCCACCCGTGGCAAAGAGGCTGTGGTGGGCATCGTGCAGGCAGGCAGTTTTTTCGGCGAGGGCTGCTTGGCGGGCCAACCGCTTCGCATGGCCACCGCCAGCACAATGCACCCGGCCACCACCCTGCGAGTGACTAAGGAGGTCATGGTCGGATTGCTCCACCAGGAACCGGAGTTTGCCGAACGCTTTGTCGCCTATCTGCTGGCTCGCAACATTCGCATGGAAGAAGACCTGGTGGACCAACTCTTCAATTCCAGCGAAAAACGGCTGGCTCGGCTTCTCCTGCTGCTGGCGAACTTTGGCGCAGAATCAAAACCGATACCGGTGGTCGCCAAATTGAGCCAGGAAACCCTGGCGGAGATGATCGGTACCACCCGCTCGCGCGTCAGCTTCTTCATGAATCGGTTTCGCAAGCTCGGCTTCCTTGACTACAACGGTGGCGGCATGCAAGTTCATAGCTCCCTGGTCAGCGTCGTGCTCCACGATTAGGGCGAGATGCTTGCGCGCCACCGGTGCCTCTCTCCCGATCATCCGCGTGAAGCGTCACGAGGTGTGCGTACTGAGACGAGAGTTACAGGGGCCGCCCGACTTCACTGACTCTTCTCGGTCAATGGAACCGGGCACGGTTGAGGACGAGCGCTTCAGGATTTAGCGAAGCGACTCGAAACCGAGGACCTGCAACAAGATGGCGTCAAGCAGGCTATACCTGCCGCCGGAATAGCGGCCATATTGATACCGGCCGCTGTAGCCGTCTTCATAGCCGCGACGGAATCCCTCGCGAAAGTAGTAGTTGTAGTCGTCCTGGTCTACATAATAGCCATTGTAGCCGTAGTTCGCGTCCTGATAGGCGTAAGAATCCTGGTAGTTGGAACGCCACCGATCCTCGCGGTCTGCCTGTCCGGCGCGGAAGCCTTCCTCATAGCCGTAGTTCACGGCCTGCCGGAGCATATCAGCGCCGTATTGATTGATCTGGTAGTAGCTGCCGCCTCGATGGTAACGATAGATCGGAGCCGAGTAGAAGTACGGATCGCGATCGTAATCGGGGTGACGGTCGTTCTGCAGAAATATTTGCTGTTGACGCAGGCGCTCGCGATACGCTTCCTGAATACGGTACTGCGCCATACGCTTTTGCTGCTGTAACTGTGCTGTCTGCTGCTGCAGGACAGCCTGCTGCCGATCCAGATGTTGACGGTACTGCGTCAGGCGCTGCTGCTGCTGCTCAATGAGTTGCTGCTGACGCTGCTGTGAGAGACGCTCTCCTTGCTGCTGTTTCTGCTGGGCCTGCTGCTGCTTGTTCTGGTCTTGCTGCTGCTGGGCGCGCTGTTGCTGTTGCTTGTTCTGGTCCTGCTGCCTGTTCTGGTCCTGCTGCTGCTGGGCGCGCTGTTGCTGTTGCTTGTTCTGGTCCTGCTGCTGTTGTTCCTGGGCGCGCTGCTGCTGTTGCTTGTTCTGGTCCTGCTGCTGGGCGCGCTGTTGCGCCTTGTCCTGGTCCTGTTGCTGCTGTCTATTCTGACCTTGCTGCTTCTGTTTAGGCTTAGCCTGCTTTTGCTTGCCCTGCTGCTTCTCAGTCTGATCCTGCTTGTCAGTTTTGCTCTGCTTGTCACCCTGCTGCTCCTGCTGTGCGTATGCAAAAGCTGCGGTCCCGAGGATGCAGAACAGAACTGCTGTCGTGACAACTCCAGCGCGTTTCATATTTGTTGCCTCAGTTTCAGCTTGAACTCAGAACGAATGACTTACTGTGTCGTTTTGACCACTCAGGAAAGGAGCGGCTGGCAGCGGAACCGCACGAGTGATCACGGTGCAGGGCTGCCCGCCACAGTCGGCACCGGCGCCACGGACTTCAACTGGTCCAGCGCAGTGAGCACCTTTTGCCAGCGAACCTGGTCCTTCTTCGTCTCGAACGGCACCGAGAGGTCGGAATAGAACTGCAGGATGTTATCGCGCAGCTCCGGCGTCGTCAGATTGAACTTCCGCTCTGCCAACTGAGCCAGCAACGTTGCGTAGGCGTCGTCCGTGAGCGAGTATTCCGCCGCCTTGGTCGCTTGGCCAGTGTCAAAATCGCAATTGGGTAGCACCAGCGTGTCAGTGCGCACTTCTTCGAGAAAGGCCCGGTATTGATCGACGGTAGTATTGATGCTCTTGATATACAGATCTTCTGTTTGCGGAGTTGGGTTATTGAACGCTAACCCTTTGAAGGGGCCAATTTTCGGCATGTATCGCAGGAGGGTTGACAAGATACGCGTGCCCAAGCCGGGCTTCACATAGTCCTTCCCCCACTCCTTCTCATAAGCGGAGCGCGAAAGACGGTACAGGAACTTCTGTCGCGCAAAATTAGGCGTCTCGCGCATCAGCTCCTTTTTATGGGTTTGCAGCGCCACCTGGGTCATTTGCGGAATCAGCCGGCTGATAGCGAAACGATACGAACCCACCGCCAGATCCTCGTGGGTAAGCACGTCTTTCAACTCCACTCCGTACACAACGGGAAAGACTCGCTCCAACAGGGACTTGGACACTTGAAATCCAATGAAATCGTGGTACTGCTGCGAGGCGTAACGATTCTTCGCGACTTGCACCGTGTCGAACCCGAACTCGGTTTTCAAATGCGCCGTCTTGTCCTGGGCATACCGAACTGACTTGCCAAACTTCGCTCGCAGCTTCGGATACTCGATCGCAACGGCCTGGTTCACCGCCGGGTGACCGGCGACATCCGACGCGTAGTGCGACAGGGCGCCCAGCGCGAAGGCGTACTCGTTGACATCCTGGCTTTCGAGCAGCAGTTCGCGAACAAAGTCTCCGCTGCGGACGTAATGCACCAGGTTGCTGAATTCTCTGACTGCCAAACGGGTAGTAGCCGAGATCCTGGATGACGGCGCCTCCGTACGCGTAGGCATGCGCCTCCCTGATCTGGTCTTCCGACAGTCCCGGATAGCGCTTGAGCAGGAGGGGCCGAATCTCAGCGCTCCAGAGCAGGTCTACGATTTCCTCGTGCGTCAGAACGGAGTACGCGGACGAACCGCCGCTGCACATGAGCACGACGAGAAGAAGTGCCGCCGCACGGACAGAAAGCAGGCGCCAACCCTTGGCTATGGCGCCTGGCAATGTTGGCGAGTGGCGCATGGGTCAAATCCTGCCGAGAACCAAGAGAATGACGACCACCAAGAGGATGAGCCCCACTCCGCCGGTCGGATAATAGCCCCAGTCTTTGCTATGTGACCATCTTGGCAGCGCACCAAGGAGCGCCAAGACCACAATCACGATCAATATAGTTCCAAGCATGTTTCACTCCCAACTTTCCTGTATTCAGACAGGAATTCTCACCATCGGGTGCAGCCTCTCCCGAGGCCGCACCCGGTAGACGCGCTACATCGATATGCGGATCGCAATTCCGACGGTCGGATGCCTGCGGTTGAACAGGTAGTAGCCGTCATCGACGTAGGTGACATAAACGTCGTCGGTGTCGTACCAGTCATTCGCCCAGTATTCCGGCCATGGGTCCACGAGACTGAACCAATAGCCGCGGTATTGGAAGCGGGGATATCCGCCCACAACAAGGAAGGGCAGGCCGTGGATTCGAAACCCATGCTCCGGCCCAAAGTATCCACGGAACCGGTCGTCAGGGATGCGATAGCCGCGGTAGCCGCCACGTTGCTGCCAAGTGCGGTGGTCTGACTGCCAGCTTCGTGCGCGATGCTGTTGCCAGGCGCCGTCCGCCGTTCCTGAGTGCGCTGGGGTTGTTCATTGGCCCGTTGCTGCTGGGCGCGCTGTGGCTGCTTGTTCTGATCCGCGGCTGCCGTTGCTGAGCGCGCTGTGGCTGCTTGTTCTGGTCCTGCCGCTGCGGTTGCTGAGCGCGTTGTGGCTGCCGTTGTTTCTGGTCTGACTGCCGTTGCTGCCGAGCATGTTGCTGTTCGGGCTTGGCTTGCACGTGCTTGCTCGTTTGCTGTTTGGGATGGTCTTGCTTTTCGCCCTGCTGCCCCTGCTGTGCGTAGGCAGGAGCAGCGATTCCGAGAAGCAAAGACAGAATGGCTGTGCTGGTGATTTCAATTACTCTCATATGTGCCATCTCCGTTGCTGCTGCGTACATACGCTCGCTTTAGCTCCGCTCATGTCTTCGAGGTTTTGGGATCAGGGCTGTGGTCTCACTGCCGGTTCGTGATGCTGTTGCCCAGATGATCGTGCCGCGCGCCCGTGCACGGCGAAGTCCATCTTCGCCGTGGCCATACCGATTTACCGTGCCAACAACGATTACAGGTAGCCTGCTGTGGCGAATTCCGAGAATTCGCATAAGCGACTTGTCACGTTTGCAGGCGTGCTGCCATGTCGCCATCGGACCGCAACTTGCCAGTAGAGTGCCATTGTCCTCGTCTGGCGACCCCTGCGTCTGTCTAGAATTGACCAGTTCTGGGCCGAATGCCCCGGGCCGGCGCCGGAGGTCGTTGCTTGAGATGTGGTCAATTCTGAACAGTGTGAGAACGGTCGAGAATGTATACTTGAACCGAGCAGTCACCCGAAGCGCGCCGCAGTGTGTGGCTCGGGTTCCACGGAGTTGACTTCGACAATCATGAATGCGCTCCTGATTTATCCGGAATGGCCTGACACCTACTGGAGTTTCCGACATGCGTTGCCCTTTCAGGGCAAGCGTTCCGCCTACCCGCCCCTAGGGTTGCTCACGGTTGCTGCCCTGCTGCCTGCCCACTGGGCGAAGCGTCTCGTCGATACCAACGTGCGTGCGCTGACCGACTCCGACCTGGCATGGGCTGATGTGGCGCTGGTCAGCGCCATGCTCGTGCAGAAAGAAAGCCTCCTGGGTATTCTGGCGCGCTGTCGTGCGCTTGGAATACGCACGGTTGTGGGTGGGCCGATTGCCAGCGGTTTTGCGGAACTCGATCGCTACGCCGATCACGTAGTGATCGGCGAGGCGGAGGACCTGATCGCGCCCATTGCCCGCGACCTGGAGCAAGGCGCAGCCAAGCGGCAGTACAAGGCTACGGAACTGCCGGACCTGGACCGCAGTCCACTGCCTGACCTGAGCTTGATCAAGACCCGCCATTACAGCTCGATGGCCATCCAATTCTCACGTGGGTGCCCGTTCAACTGTGAGTTCTGCGACATCATCGAGATCTACGGGCACACGCCCAGGACGAAGTCAGTGGCTCAGGTCATTGCGGAACTGGAGCAACTGTACCGCCGCAAGTGGAGAGGATCAGTTTTTCTCGTGGACGATAACTTCATTGGGAACAAGAAGAGCGCCAGGGAACTGCTGCCCGCACTGGCGGAATGGAACGCGCGCCACCATCGGCCATTCACATTCCTCACGGAGGCGTCCGTGAACTTGGCGGATGACGCCGAGCTGCTGGCGCTCATGAGAAGCGCGGGTTTCAACCGGGTCTTCCTGGGAATTGAGACGCCGATAGAGGCCAGCCTGAAGGAGGCCAACAAGCTGCAGAACACCCGGCGCAGTTTGCTCGACAGCGTGCGCCGCATCCAGCAGTACGGCATTGAGGTCATGGCCGGATTCATCGTGGGTTTCGATAGCGACCCCGAGGATGTGTTTGACAAGCAGGTGGAGTTCATCCAGGAGAGCGCCATTCCTATCGCGATGGTGGGCCTGCTGCAGGCATTACCAGGCACGCAGTTATACCGCCGGTTATTGGGCGAGGGACGCATTCTCGGCCAGGCAAGCGGAAACAATATTGACTGCAACTTGAGTTTTGTGCCCAAGATGGACTCGCAGCGCCTGCTGGATGGCTATCGCTCCATATTGAAGCGCATCTACGCACCGGATGCCTACTATGAGCGTGTTCGGCGCTTTCTGGATCATCATCACTCCTTGCACCGCACGCGCCGGCCGCTCTCCGATTACCTGGCGTTGTGCCGCTCCATGTTGAAGCAAGGTGTCCTTGGCAAGTCCCGCTTCAGCTACTGGAAGTTTTTACTCAACGCGGCGATGCGCCGCCGGGTTGCGTTCGGTACCGCTGTGACCTTGGCCATCATGGGCCATCATTTCTATATGGTTACCGAGGGCGTCTGCGGGTCTGACTAGCAGGATTCGCCTCCACTGAAAGTGGTTGTGCTGGGAAGCTGCGGTACCAAGAGAATACGCAGAGCGTGAAATGACGAACACGAAACTTCAGGCAGCGCTCGACGAACTCGGACGGCTGCACGACACCGTTGAAGGCTTCCAGGCGCGCAACCGCGGCACGCCACCGAATCCAGACAGCGACGCCGGCCGCGCACTCTCTGCGCTCGAGACTTTCACCAGTGAACTGCGGAAGTTAAATCTTGGGAAGCTGAAGCTCAGGATGTAACTGCACGACGCAAGGCTGAGGCGCGTTTGGCATGCCGCGCCGGCGTTGGTCAAGCTACCCACGCATTATGAAAGGGCGCCCCGTCGCACTAGGCTTTGAGCGTTCCAACTCAGCCTACGCAAGGAGCGCCTAACATGGCTGGTGCGAAGTATATCGGCCTTGATGTTCATCAAGCAACGATCGTAGCTGCGGTCGCCATGCTGGTGCGAGGCGCGAGTCCGTATGACGTCGCGAAAATGCTGGGCGATACCATCGAAACCGTCGAGCAGCACGACACGCCCTCTGTAAAGGAGCTGCGCGAACGGGTTCGTTGGCTCTTGGAGAACGGCACCGGCCTGGAGTTTACCGTCACACCGGCGTCACAATTGAGAACGCGAAGTGGCTAAGTCGATGATTCCACAGTAAAATTTGGCAGCCGGGCCTGTAAGCCGAATTCTGTCCACCGGCTTGCGCCGGCGCGACGGTCATTCCTCTGGGCCACGCATTGCTGCGGGGCTCTAGCGACCTACCCGGAACTTCCACCCCGAAGGGTGCCCCTGCGGGTTAACGCACCGAGCCGGCACGTGCCGGGATTTCTCCCGGACTCGTCCCCTATTTGGTCTTGCTCCGTGTGGGGTTTGCCCTGCCCCGGAACATTGCTGCCCGGGCGGTGCGCTCTTACCGCACCTTTTCACCCTTACCGCGGCGTTGCCGCCGTGGCGGTATGTTTTCTGTGGCACTTTCCGTCGACTGGACTTGAATCCAGCCTCCCGGACGTTATCCGGCACACTGCTCTGCGGAGTTCGGACTTTCCTCCCCCGTATCCGCTCAGCCCGGGGAACCCGGCGTTAGCGGGCGGAAGCGACCGTCCGGCCCGACTGCCAACGCTTCATTATATTCGAATCTTCGATGCATCAGCCGAAGGTTCGATCCGGTGAGCATGCGCCGCCTCGCGCTCATTCGTCGCGCAGTGCCACCATGGGATCCACACGCGTGGCGCGGCGCGCCGGAACGTAAGCAGCCAACACCGCCACGAACGCCAGCAGCAGGGCGACGCCGGCGAACGTCGCAGGATCCGTTGCGCTCACATCGAAGAGTAGTGAGCGCAGGGTGCGGGTCAAAGCCAGCGAGCCCCCTATCCCGAGGACCAACCCGGTCGCGGCGGTCAGCGCCCCTTGACTAAGCACCAGCCGCAGCACATCGCCCGCGCACGCTCCGAGTGCCATGCGCACGCCAATCTCGCGCGTGCGCTGCGCCACGGTATAAGCCATCACGCCGTAGATGCCGGCCATGGCGAGCAGCAGCGCTGTGCAGGCGAAAACCGCAATCAGCGTCAGGCTGAAGCGACGCGCCTCCAGCGAGTCCGAGTAGATTTGTGGGAGCGTGCTGAAACTCGGCGGGATATTGGGATCGAGCGCGCGTACGATCTCCCGCACCGCGGGCAGGATGGCGGCGGGCACGGTGCTGGCGTGCATGACGATCGTGAAGCCTGTGCCCCACTGCGAGCGCTGGCGATAGTTGACGTAGATCGTGGGACGCGGAGGCGCTTCCAGGCTGCCGCCGCGGACGTCTCCTACGACGCCCACGATCGTCAGCAGGCGCAGGTCCCCATCCATGTTGCCGAATTCGATCAGGTGCCCGAGCGGATCCTGCCCGGGGAACTTCTCGCGCGCCAGCGACTCGCTGATGAGCGCCACGTGCGGCGCGTCCATCGTGTCACGGTCGTCAAACAGTCGCCCGCGCAACAGCGGAATGCTGAGCGAGCGAAAGTAGCCTTCACCGCTGGAACAATAGTCAGCGTTGCCGGTGTGCGGGGATTCGTGGAACATGCGCTCGAGATCCTGCATGTTCGTCGGCACGGGATCGTGCGGATTCATCAACACGTAAGTTCCATCCGCCAGCTCACCGGCCAGCGGCAACGCGTTGACGCCGCCCACATCCTGAATGCCGGGGATTCGACGGAGGCGCAGCAAGAGTTCGCTCAGGAACTGGACGCGTCGAACAATATCCGCAGGCTGCTTCGCCGGCGGCAAGGCGAGGTCCATGGTCACGATCTGCTCCGTGCGAAATCCGGGATCGACGGACAGAACGTGCAGCAGGCTGCGGCCGAGCAGGCCGGCGCCCACCAGCAATACCAGCGTGATCGCCAGTTGCGCCGCGATCAGGACGCGGCCCACGCGTTGGGCGCGCGCCGTGCCCGCCTGCCCGCGGCCGCCTTCCGCCAGCGGGCGCTGCACGTCGCCCGCGGTGGCGCGCAAAGCGGTGAACACCCCCAATCCCGCCGCAACCGCGATCGACACCCCCAACGCGAAGAGCAGCACCGGCAAATTCACCGCAACGTCTTCCCGGCGCGGCAGGTCGTGCGGCGCGATTGCCACCAGCGCCCGCACGCCCCACGTGGCCGCCAGCACTCCGAGCGCGCCGCCGCTCAATGCCAGCAGCAGCGCCTCGGTCAAGAACTGGCGCACGAGACGGCGCCGTTCGGCTCCAAGCGCAGAGCGGATTGCCAACTCGCGGTCGCGCGCGGCCGCCTGCGCCAGCAGCAGGTTTACGACATTTGCGCACGCGATCAGCAGCAGAAAACCGACTGCCCCCAACAGGATCAGCAGTGCGGGACGCGCCCGGCTGGTCAGATGCTGCTGCAATGGAATCGCCGCCACGTCCGTCATCATGTTGGCATCCTGGCCATACTGCTTCTTCAGTCGCGCCGCGATGGCGGAAAGTTTCGCGCGCGCCTGCGCGAGCGAAACTCCGTCGCGCAGCCGTGCGAGGACGTGAAAGTTGTGCGCGGTGCGACTCGGCCACCGCTCCAGCAACTCGCGCGGCGCCCAGATTTCCGTGTCGCCTGGAAAACGGAAACCGGCAGGCAGGACGCCGATCACCGACGCCGACTGGTTTTCGACTTTGAGCTTGAGCCGCGACAGGTCGGTCGAGCCGCCCAGGTACTGTTTCCAGTAGGCGTAGCTCACCAGCACGACCGGCGCGGCGCCGAACCGATGATCCTCGTGCGCGAAACCGCCGCCCAAGACCGGCTGATCGTCTCCTGCGGGTGGAACCGGATCCCGCCCTTGCCTGGTCCTCGGGCGTCGTTGTGCTGCACGCGGAAACCTCGGAAAACTTTCACCGTTCCGTCGTCCATGCGCACCGGGATAGCAAACTGGAACTCGCGCAGAGGGTACCGCAGGAGATCTTTGGTGGCGGAATCAAGCCCCAGGTATTCGGCCACTTTGTCGAACTGGGCCTGCGCGATCTGAAATGAATTGAATGCTTTGGAGGATCTTTTCGGAGGTGTGCTGGTAGCTATTTTCGAGACTTCCTCCCCGACGTTCATCGGTTCCGTCAGTACGCTCTCCCGCATGATTTTCTCCTTAGGTCTTTCGCTTACTAATTCTATTATCGCTCCCGTAATGAGAGGAACCAATGTGATCGTGCGCACGTCGGCTGGTGATCCATAACTTCGCTCCCGCAGAGTGCTCGGGTCACGGCGAGAGGCATTGAGCGGCAATCTCCGGCGGCACCGGGTTGTAGAAGAACCAGGAGGCCCACTCGAACCCCGTCACGCGGACGATTTGCGGCAAGATTTGCAAGTGCCAGTGGAAGTCGTCTTCGATGGTGTTCCAATAGCCCTCTCTCGGGCGCAGAAAGGGTCTGTCCTGGAGCGATAAGTTGTAGGGTGGCCCTCGATAAGAGTGAAGGCTCTGTCAAGGGCAGACTTGTCCTGGGCAGTGCCGAAGCACCGCTTTGTTCGCCAGAGAAGGTTGAGGACCAAGACTCTGGAAATCTCACGCTGAATCACTTCCCGGTGGAAGATCGTTCCACCAACTATCGATTCGGCCCGAACATCGACCATGATTCTTCTATGCGAACATCCCGTCGCCGTCGCAGGTGCGCCAAGCTTTTCAGAAGCTGCGGTCCGAAGGATTGTTGGTAATCGCCAGAGGAAAGCGGCCGCTGATTGGCTCCGGACGCGTACCGTGGAATTTCCAGCAACTGCGTGGCTTCAGCGAAGAAATGAAGCGCCGAGGCCTGGCGCCCTCCGCTCGCTTATTGAGCATGGAAATTGAAGAGCCCGAGATGGAGGTCGCTCAAGCCTTGAGGCTCACGCCAGGTGAACGAGTGTATTGCGCCAGACGCCTGCGCTTCGTAAACGGTGAACCGGTGGCGGTGGTTACCAGCTACCTTCCGGCGCGGATCTTTGCGGGAATTGACAAGCAGGATCTGGAGAAACAATCCCTGTATTACATCTTTGAGCACGCCTACCGGCGCAAGTTGCAGAGGGCGGAAGAGGTAATCGGCGCCATGAACGCCGGTGAAGAAGAGGCTCGCATCCTCGAAGCCGAACCTGGCAGTCCCCTTCTCATCATTAAGGAGACCACCTACGACGACCAGGATATCGCGATCGAATACAGCGTTTCTCTGCTCCGTGGAGACCGGTACACCGCGTCGGTGATCTCCGTCCGGAAACCAGCGGCTAGGAGTTAGTTCTGGTGTGCCCACTGGCGACCCTGGATTCTGTACACCAAAGCCGGCTACGACAGACCTGTGCTCACGCCGGGCGTGAGCGGCGTCCGGGAACCATGTCGAAGAGCTACTCACCAACTGCCGCGGTTATCCGCACTTGTATGCCCGACAATAATGAAAATGCTGTCGTCGCTCGTAAACTCTTCAAGTTGGCGGATGTGATGCTGGTGCGCGGGATTCCGGAGCACATTCGCTCGGACAATGGGCCGGAGTTTATTGCCGAGGAGTTGCGCTGCATTCGGTCAACGCCAACCGAGATGCAATCGACGAACGAGAACGACTTCGAGTGCTTCGCAAGCCCAAGCGTAAGCACGCCCAGGACGATGTTTCCGAATTGGGGCTGCAGCGAAAGCCAACTTTCCCCCAAGCCGACTTCTGGACAGCGTCGTTGAGAGTCCGTCCCGGGACGTGTTTTGGGGAGTGGCGACTTCCGCTTGACCAACAGCTGCGCCCCGCGGCGCTATGACCACCGCCTTCGCGAAGCCGACGAAAAGGGGCGCAGTACCTGCACGATACCTGTAAGGAGCATGCTCGGAGTTGGAGGACAACCGGGAATATATCCATCTACGGGAATTACTGCGTCGACCGGACCGACTACGGCGTGGCTGCCACCGAAGATTCCACCACTGCATCCACAGGCCCCAACCGCAATCACCAGCTTCGGAGAAGGCACAGCGTCATAAGCGTTTTTCACCGCTGCGGCCATGTTTCGAGTTACTGGGCCAGTAACGAGCAGCATATCTGCATGTTTCGGGGATGCGACGAAATGAATTCCAAATCGCTCCAGATCGTAGTAGGGGTTGGTAAGGGCGACGATTTCTGCCTCGCAGGCGTTGCAAGAACCGGCATCCACTTGCCGGATGTTCAGCGCCCGCCCGACCAGAGCGCGAATCTGGTCTGCCGCGTGAGATAAGACAGGCTCGTTTGGGACAACTTCGGTGCGTCTCTGGATATCCCAGCGCCGCACCAGTGCTTCTTTGCCGACACCGCAACGGGCGACTTTTTCCGCGTAGCGGAATGCTCCACCGCCGGCGGCGATGCAGCGGGAACATGCAATGCAATCGCCGTAGTTGAGAACCAGATACTCTCGCACGGCTGCCTCGTCGATTTTCAGTGCCGATGTCGGACAGGCGGCCACCACGCGGCGCGCAACCTCGCCGGTAAGCAGGTCCGGCTGGACTTCCGGCATGCGGCTTCCAGCGGCGTTCGACAATAATTCGCCGGCCGGAATCAGCACCTTCGGGCTTCTGAGACTGCGCTCGACCGCGTCGCCGATCATCTTTCACACCTCAACGATCACATCCGGAGTACGAGAGATTGAAACTCTTGTTGATCAGGGGAAAGTCCGCAATGATGTTGCCGGGCATAGCCAGGGGCAGCGCGGGCCAGTTCTGAAACGAAGGTGACTTGATGTGGCAGCGCGCGATTTTGCCGTCGCGGATTCGCACCCAGTAAAGCAGTTCTCCCCGCGGCGATTCGACCGCCGACAAAGCCTCGGCGTTTCCCGATGGTGCGACCGGCACAAGCACCGATCCTGCCGGAAGATCCTTCAGCGTTTCCAGGATCAAGCCCGTGGATATGGCGGTCTCGTCGATGCGGATGCGCGCACGCGCCAGCACGTCTCCATACTTGTACTGCGGGACGTCGACGTTGAGGTTGCGATAGCGGCCACTCGGATGATCGCGCCGCACGTCGATCCTGATTCCGCTGGCGCGCGCCGCTGGCCCCACCACTGCCAGTTGCCGGGCAATTTCGGCGGTCAGGATTCCGGTCGATTCAAAGCGGTTCTGAACCGACGAAGTGTGCAGGATGAGGCGTGCCATGCGCGCAAAATCGCGGGCCGCGGCAGTGACAATCGCGCCGAACTTACCAGTTTCGGCCTGCGACAAGTCGCGGGTTACGCCTCCAGGCACAGCCATACCACGCCAGAAGCGCGTACCAAAAAAGCGGGTGGAAGCCTGCAGCAGACTCTCCTTGATGCGCGCGGTGTACGCCGCCGGCACGCTGAATCCGACATCTCCGCACAGCGCCCCGACGTCCGCAATGTGGGCCATTATGCGCTCCAGTTCGAGTCCGATCAGGCGGATGGCCTGCGCCCGAGGTGGCACCGAGATCGCGCACGCATTTTCGATGGCCTGGCAGTAGGCCAAAGCGTGCGAGAAGCAGTTGTCGCCGGAAACCGATTCGGCAATCATCGCCCCGTCCATCGGCGGCGTGTTCTCGAACAGCTTTTCCGTGCCCTTGTGGGTATAGAAATGCCGCAATTCGAGATGGAGGACGGTATCGCCGACGACACTGAAACGAAAATGCCCAGGCTCAATGATGCCGGCGTGTATGGGACCGACCGGCACTTCGCAAACTCCGTCGCCTTGCACCTTGAGGAAGCGGTACTGGCCGCCGTTGTCTTTGTCGATCGAGGGAACATGCGAGACATCGTCAATCATGGGATGGACGTTGTCCGGCCAATTCTCGTGGAACAACAGACGACGCGGGTCGGGGTGCCCGTCGCACACGATACCGTACTGGTCGTGGAGTTCGCGCTCGTACCAGGCGGCCGCGGGCGTGATCGGCGTGGCCGACGGAATGGGTCCAGTGACCGGCGAACTGACCATGCGGTATTCGCGGCCATTCACGTCGATGATGTAGTGCACGCGGAGCGCGCGGTTGTCGCCGGTGCTGCCAGAATCGGTGCTGCCAAAAATGGAGACCAACCGCGTGTTCGCCGAGCGCAGCAGATCCAGCGCTCGTGACACGCCCACTTCGCTGTTGGGACCAGTCTCTGTCATGGTCGCAACACCGCCGGTTGCAATACCGCCATCGCGCCCCGCAAAACCGCCGCAAAGGCCGCCGGGATATGTACGCCCAGAACCACCAGACATAGAACGCAAACGCCCATGACGACGAACCAGGAAGCCTGCAAAGCCGGCCGCACGGGAACATCCTCCGGCTTGCCCATGACCATGGACTGGAAATGGTGGAGCAGTGCGCCAAACACCACGGAAAGCGCCGCCAGCATCAGCACCGCAATGAAATAGTGCGCCGTCGAAAAAGCCGCTGTCAGAATCAACAGTTCACTGACAAACAACCCAAAAGGTGGCATCCCAGTGATGGCGAGAGCGCCCAGGACGAGGGCGCCGCCGGTCCAGGGCAGTGAACGGGCCATGCCGCGAATCCGCTCCATGCGCAGGGTGCCGAATTTTTCGCGAACGTTGCCCGCCGAAAAAAACAGAAATGTCTTGGCGATCGAGTGATTGAAGGTGTGCAGCAAAGCTCCGTAGAGTCCCAGTGCGCCGCCCAGACCAATGCCGATCGCCACAATGCCCATGTGCTCAATGCTGCTGTAGGCGAGCAGGCGTTTCAGATCGCGCTGCACAATCATCAGCAAGCTGGCCACGGCGAGAGAAACTCCACCAAAGATCAGCAGCAGAGTATGACTGAAGCCGCTGCCAATGGCCTGCGATGTGATCGCGTCAAAACGCAGCAGCGCGTACATCGCGCAATTCAGGAGGACCGCGGACAAGAGCGCACTGATGGGCGAGGGAGCCTCGGCGTGGGCATCCGGCAGCCAGCTATGCATGGGCACAAAGCCCACCTTGGTTCCGTATCCCACCGCCACAAAAACGAACGCCATTTTCAGCAGTTCGCGTCCACCCACCAGACCGGGAGCGGCCGCCATCAGGGTGCTCCAATCGAGCGCGGACTCGGGGCTGACTCCGCCCTTCACCGCCGCCAAGTAGAGGGCGATGGTACCGAACAGCGCAAAGGCGATGCCCACCGTGCACACGATCAAATATTTCCAGCCGGCCTCGACCGAGCCTTCGGTGTTGTAGAAACCCACCAGCAAGGCGGACGCGAGGGTCGTCGCCTCAACGAATATCCACATCATTCCCAGATTGGCCGAGAGGTACACTGCGACCATGGTGAACAAAAACAGGAACACCAGCCCATAAAACCAGCGCAGAGAAGAAAACCTTCCTTCCGGAACATGCCGCATGTATCCCGACGAATAAACGAGCACCAGCACGGAGATGAGTCCAAGACTGATAAGGAAGAACGACGTGAGGCCGTCGGCGCGCAGATAGCGTCCTGCCGTCAGAATGCGGTGGAAATGAATCTTGTACACCGTAAGACCGATCGCGGCCAGTTGCAGCGCGCCGGTCGTGAGTGCCGCCCGCACCACCACACGCGGATTTCGGCATAGGAATACGAAGAGCGCGCCCGCCAGCGGTATAAACAATGGAAGAAGCAGGATCATCCATCAGCCTCTCAGCCGCCGCAGCTTCGAAACGTCCAGGTGGTCGAAGGTGTCGCGGATACGAAAGACAAACAATCCCATCAAAAAGACTCCCATCAGCAGGTCGAACACAATCCCGATCTCGATAACCAACGGCATGCCAAAAGTGGTGGCGAGAGCCGCCAGGAAGATGCCGTTGTCCAAGACCAGCAGGCCGACCACCTGCATCAATGCCTTCTTGCGGCTCACCATCAGGAACCCGCCGGTCAGCACCAACGCCACCGCGGCCGCAAGCATGGCCTCGTCGCCGCCCAGCACCCCGACATAAGGCCGTACCGCAAAGAAGGAAAGCAGAATGAGTCCGGCGGCAATGAACACGGATTGCGAAGGCGAGGTGGACGAAGAAACATCGCGCGGCGCCTTCAGTTCTTCGACGATGCGGTACAGCGCGTACGGAATCGCGACCACCTTGACCGTCAACACCATGGCTGCGATCGCGAAGCCTTGAGCGGAGTGGTGCATGCGCGACACGGCCACGATCTGGGCGGTGATGACCAGCGATTGCAGGCTGTACAAGCCGATGCAAGTGGAAATCCGCCTGGCCGCCGCGATCAGCAGCACCGTCATGAACAAGAACACCCCGGACGACGCCAGAGCTCTAGCCGCAGCCGACTCAAATAAACCCATCGTTCACCTCATCAATGCTGTAAAAACCACAGCCAGGATCGCCAGCGCCGAAGCCACGCCAAGAAAATCGGGAACCAGGTACATCCGCAATTTTGCGACACTGCTTTCCATCAACGCCAGGATCAGCACGAGTGCGGCCATTTTCAGCAGCAGCACTAGCGCAGCGATCGCGATAGCCGCAGCCGTTAGGCTCGCCGCCATTCCCCACGGGACAAACAGCGCGATCAGCAACGCCATAACCACGGTGAGCTTGATCGCACTTGCCCATTCGATCAGCGCCAGGCTCGGTCCCGAGTACTCCAGCACCATCGCCTCGTGAATCATGGTCAGTTCCAAATGCGTGGTGGGATTGTCCACCGGAATACGCCCCGTTTCGGCAATCGCCACCAGCGCCAAGGCCACAAATGCCAGGGCGTGAACCGCCGAGAACTGAAAGAAGTTTTGCCCCACGGTCCACTGTACGATTCCAGCGATTTTGCCGGTGTGCGCCGCGATGGCCACAGACATCAGCGCCAGCAGAAATGGAGCTTCGGCCAATGTCGACACCAGGGCCTCCCGGCTCGCTCCCATGCCTCCGAAGGAACTGCCGCCATCCATCGCTCCCAACATCAGGAAGAAGCGCCCCAGCGCCAGCAGGTAAACCAGAAGCACGAAATCGCCGGTCACGCCCAGGAGCGCCGAACCGAACAGTAGCGGGACAAACGCCGCGACCACCAAAGTGGTAGCGAACAGCACGATGGGGGCGAGGCGAAAAACAAACGAAGCCGTAGCTGGGACCAGATCCTCTTTGCGAAAGAGCTTGAACAGATCGGAGTACGGCCTCCACACGCTGGCGCCGCTTCGGTTCTGGATTCTGGCTTTGAGCTGGGCAATCACTCCGCGCACCAGCGGCGCCACCAAAACCATCAGCAATACCTGGACCACATTCATCGCCCAGATCATACCCACCTCATGAACATCAGCAGGGCGACCAGGGCGGCGAAGATATAGAGCAGGTAGATCTGAATATTGCCGGTCTGGAGCCGTCGCAAACGGTAGGCCGCTGCGACGATGGCGTCCACGCCGGGCCGATACAACAGCCTTTCAAAAGAGGTAGTGCGAACCGAGCGATACGAGATCGACGCAGGAAAATATGGCTGGTCCGCAGGGAGCACGTCGAGCGTTCGATCTGGCTTGTACACCTGCGAGAATACTTTTCGCAGCGGCTTCGAGAACGCCGTCGAGGTATATTGCATGCGCTCGTCCAGGCCGGGAAGTCCGCAGGCCCAGGTCGCTGACAGTTTTTTCGCGCGCCTGAATGCGGCAATACCGGCGACCAGCACTAGAACGAACAGCGCGATCCAGGGAAGCACCGCTGAGAGTGAGGCTGCCGCTTGGGGCAACGTGGCTCCGGGAATGAGTTCCTCGGTGAGAGCGCCCAAGCTGCCAAGCACCAGGCCGGGGAAAATTCCGACCGCAACGCAAGCCGCCGCCAGCGCCAACATGCCTGCCTGCATGGGCCAGGAAACTTCCTGCGCGTTTCCCGCCTCGTGGCTCCGGGGGCGCCCCAGGAAAGCGACACCGTATACCTTGGCAAAACACGCGGCGGCCAATCCGCCGATCAATGCCAGTACGCCCGCGGCTAATGGCAAAACGATGGCGGCGGAGAGATCCGTCAATTCTGAACCCGCCAGAAAGCTGCGGAAGGTGAGCCATTCGCTCACGAAACCGTTGAACAATGGCAAGCCAACAATGGAGCAGCAGGCAATCAGGAACGCGGCGCCGGTCAGGCGCATCCGCTTTTGCAATCCGCCGAGTTCTTCCAGGTCGAGGGTGTGAGCTGCGTCGGCGATTGCGCCGGCCCCGAGAAACAAGAGGCTCTTGAAAATCGCGTGGTTCAGGCAGTGGAGCAACGCCGCTGTGAGCGCCAGAGCTGCCCAGAGCGGGGCATGGTTCGCCATCAACACCAGCGCCGCCCCCAGACCGAGATAGATGATGCCAATGTTTTCGACGCTATGATAAGCAAGCAAACGTTTCAGATCGTGTTCCGAGATCGCGTACAACACACCCAGTAGTCCTGACACGGCGCCGGCCAATAGTGCCAGATATCCCCACCAACTGGGGCCGCCGCCGAGAAAATCAAAAGCGAAGCGGACCAATCCGTAGATCGCGGTTTTGAGCATGATGCCCGACATCAAGGCCGACACCGGACTGGACGCGATCGGATGCGCTCGAGGCAGCCATAGATGCAGCGGAACAATTCCGGCTTTCGTTCCGAAACCCACAAACGCCAGCAAGAACACAGCCGTGCGCAGCGCTGGCGTCATCAAGGCTGCGCTCGCCCGCATCTCGGCGAAGTTGCCAGCGTGCGGCAGGAATAACAGGAAAGCGGCGATGACGGCGGCCGCGCCGGCATGCATCATGAGGAGATAGATAAAAACGTTGTGGCGTCGCTCTTCCGAGTCGCCGTCGATCACGATCAGGCCGGCCGAGAACAGCGTCATCAGTTCCCATCCGAATAGAAAGGCAAACGCCGTGGAAGCGGTTACGACCAGAATCATCGACATCAGAAACAGAGGCAACAACACCCACAGCCAATCCCGGCGCGCTTCGGAATAGTGGCGCGGGATGTAGGAACTCGAATACAGGATGACGGGCAGTGAGACCGAGCAAATCAGCAACAGAAAGAACGCGCTGAGCCGGTCCACGCCGAGTGCGAACGAGAACGATGCCACTTGAGAAACAGCAACCGTGAACCTTTGCCCGCCCCAGAACCCCGCCCCTGCCACAGCGATTCCAATCGCTAACGATGCCATGAGCAGTACAGCAGGCAGCGCGCGCGCCTTCGTCCACCGGCGGGAGATGAGAGTGACGACGGGGACCGATAGCGTGGCCGCAAGGAACAAACTGAAAGCAACTTGCGTCATTGGAATTGGAACATCCGTCCGTCCGCCCGACCACTAAATCGGCACCTGACAACCGTGAATTCCAAACGCGAGGACATCGGGCGGGCCCCAATGTCGAATGCGCCGCTCACTTCTCCCCCGCTGGGCTAAGTTGAGAAAGGAGGTCCCTGATGTCGACCAGCTGATTGTTGAAGACCTGCCGTGCGCCGTCGAGTAGACGAAAGATAGCTTGGTCTGGCACGGAGTAGTAGACGTTCTGGCCTTCCTTGCGGCCAACCACAATGCTGCTCTTGCGTAAGACTGCAAGTTGTTGAGAAAGCGTACTTTGTTCAACTTTCAGACGGGTGCTGAGCTCATTGACGCCGACCTCCCCGGAGCGCAGACTGTCCAGTATTCTGACCCGCATCGGATGCGCCAAGGCTTTGAAAAACTCGGCCGTGAATTGGGCTAATTCAGGCATCTTTATATTGCAATATTTGCATATTTGGTAAAATAAATCAACATGAATCATGTCACTGGCCAACGTACTTCACCGCGGTCCTGGAAGGAGAATCACTTCGAGTGTTTTGCAAGGACGGGCGTAAACACACCTGAGACAATGTGACAACGTCTTCGAATTGACGCAACCAGACGTGTCGTGTGTGGGTTCTCCTGACGGGTCGACCGTCCGACGTCTCATCGTGAATGATCCACCCGCCGGCAGCGAGTGTAGCTACAATGGACCACGCTTAACCATCGTTGGAGACCGGGTCCAGGAGCCGCGACCGTGATGAAAGATTTGCCGCTGTCGAAGGTCTACCAGTTGCTCGAACCGGGTCCCGTGGTCCTGCTAACGACCGCCCGCAAGGGTCGCGCCAACGTCATGACGATGTCCTGGCATATGATGGTCGAGTTTGAGCCGCCGCTGGTTGCATGTGTCGTCAGCAACGCCAATCACAGCTTTGCCGCATTGCGGACGACGAAAGAGTGTGTGATCGCCGTTCCGGCTCTGGCACTGGCACCCAAAGTCGTGAAAGTCGGCAACTGCTCGGGCCGGGACGTGGAGAAGTTCGAGAAATTCGGTTTGACGCCGGTGCCAGCTAAGCGCGTGGCGCCGCCTTTGGTAGCTGAGTGTTTCGCCAATCTCGAATGCCATGTGGCCGATACACGTCTCGTCAACCCCTACAATCTCTTCGTCCTTGAAGTGCTCAAGGCCTGGATCGACCCGGCGCAAAAGAATCCGAAGACCATCCACCATCACGGATACGGCAGGTTCGCTATCGATGGCGCAATGATTAAGCTGAAATCGAGAATGCGATAATCGGCACGGTCAATCTCCCGCGGAGCCGACCTCCCGTACGGAGAAGGCCATTACTTATCCCCTGCAGAGTGGTGCCGATAGCGAAATCGATATGATCGCTGGGAGTGTCATAGGCGTCATGACTACCGCCACTCTTCGCTATGGGGGGGACCTCCAGTTTGTGGCGTTCCGAATCTTCCACGACCGATCAGAGATCTAATGCCCAAGGAGAGATATTCATGCCAAAGATTGTTCGTTTTCATAAGTTGGGCGGACCGGAGGTATTGAAGATTGAAGAGGAAACCTCCAAGCAGCCCGGGAAAGGTGAGGTGCGGTTACAGGTGCAGGCGGTAGGCTTGAACCGGGCGGAAGTGATGTTCGTCCGTGGCCAGTACCTCGAACAGCCGAAGCTGCCTGCTGGTATTGGCTATGAGGCGGCGGGCGTGGTGAAAGCGATTGGCCCGGATGTGGACAAGAACTGGGTGGGCAAATCGGTCTCCACGATTCCAGCCTTCTCCATGAACGACTACGCCATGCTGGGCGAAGAGGTAATTGCTCCGGTTGCGTCTCTGGGTGAGTATCCGGCGAAGCTGTCACCGGCGGAGGGCGCAGCGGTCTGGATGCAGTACCTGACGGCGTATGGGGCGTTGATCGCGATTGCGCATTTGGCAAAAGGCGATTTCGTGGTGATTCCGGCCGCGTCGAGCAGCGTGGGCATTGCCGCGACGCAGATTGCGAAAGCTGAGGGTGCTAGTTCAATTGCAACGACGCGCAAGAGCAATAAGAAAGCTGAATTGCTTTCTCTGGGTGCGGATCACGTGATCGCCACTGAGGAAGAAGACATCGTGGCGCGCGTGCAGGAGATTACCGGGGGCAAGGGCGCGCGCGTGATCTTTGATCCGGTTGCTGGGCCATTTCTGGAAAAGCTCGCCAAGGCCGCTGCAACCGGCGGAATTGTCTTTGAGTATGGGGCGCTTTCGATGCAACCCACACCCTTTCCGCTGTTTACGGCGCTGGGTAAGGGTCTCAGCATTCGCGGCTATACGTTGATGGAGGTCACGCGCAATCCGGAGAAGCTCGCGGCGGCGAAGAAGTATGTCTACGACCGGTTGGCGGATGGACGGTTTCATCCGAAGATCGCGAAGATGTTTCCGTTTGCGCAGACGGTGGATGCCTATAAATATCTCGAGTCGAATGCGCAGGTAGGCAAAGTTGTGATTACCGTACCGTAATTCGCTTGGATTCACAATGTCCGGATTCGGAAATTTCCATTCTTGGGCATCGCTTCTAGGCGCGCAGGCGAGCCGCTGCAAGCTCCCGCCATTCTGCTAACGGAAGCGACTGCGGGTTTGCTGTGAGTACCTGGATGCAAACGTGGTCCGTACCGCCGGATTGATGGGCGCGTATGCGGTTCCCGACTACGTTCGAATCGCCCCAGGCGACGACCTTCCCGAGGACCGTATCTATTCTAAGGAACGCAGGCTGATCGAAGAGATCAAGAAGGAGCTGGCGGAAGGGCGGCGGTGTCAAGTCTTTGCCGTGTACACCCAGAAGCACGGTGTTCCAGCTCGGCTGCAACGAATCCTGAGCAACGAAGGGCTCCGCACGGCAGTGTTGCGCGCGAGTGTCGATACCTCTAAGCGCGAGGCCTGGAACGCCAGACAAGTCAAAGACGGAGTTCAGGTAGTGATCTGCCATCCCAAGCTGGTGGAGACAGGTCTCGATCTGCTGGACTTTCCGACCATCCTCTTCTACGAGTCCGGCTACTCGCTGCACACTTTGCGGCAAGCCAGCCGCCGGTCCTGGAGGATTGGTCAGAGGCGGCCCGTGCGCGTGAAGTTCCTTTGCTCTGAGGGAACCATGCAGACATCGTGTTTGCGCCTCATGGGGAAGAAACTCCTTGTGGCTTTGACTATGGAAGGTAAGTTTGCCGGCGAGGGATTGCAGAGCATCGATGAAGACGATGACATGCTGTCGGCGATGGCGCGGGAATTAGTCGAGAGGAACGGCATCGGCGAAACAGCCGACTCCGTTTGGAGAGCCATCAGTACAGAACATCAAAAGCTGTTTCCAACGAATTCTCACGGCAACGACGATGGTTCGTCCATCGATACGCCGGGCATCTTGCTTGATGCTCAGCCTGACCCCGCGAGTCTTGTTGAAAGAGTCATGGACACCGCGGCCATCGTCGTCTTCGGACAGCGACCTCAATCATTATCGGGCAAGAGGCGACGCGCCAAGTCCGCTCTTCCCGAGCAGCCGTCGCTATTCAGCTTGAGTTAAATCAGATGGGATGAGAAGGCCGGTCTCCGACGGGTTGCTGTACGCTCCCAAGTTATCGACGCGCTCGATAGCGCAAGAGATAAAGGAGACCGGCAATGAAGAAGGTTAGCACCGCAGCGGCGAAGGCGATCAGGAATTTTTCCGAGCAGAAGCTGACGATCGGTTTCGATCTGGGCGATCGTTGGAGTTGGTATTGCGTGCTGGATGAACGAGGGGAAGTAGTGCTGGAGCAGAAGCTGGGCACAACTCCAAAAGCGATGAAGGAGGTGTTTGGGGGGATGCCGCGCAGCCGGATCGCGCTGGAAACCGGGATGCATTCGCCCTGGGTGAGTCGACTGCTGAGCGAGTTGGGGCATGAAGTGATCGTGGCCCATGCGCGCAACGTGCGGCTGATCGGGGAGAGCCGAAAGAAAGACGATCGGCTGGATGCCCGGACGCTGGCTCGGTTGGCCAGGATCGATCCGCAGTTACTGTCTCCGGTGAAGCATCGCAGCGCGAAAGCGCAAGCGGATCTGACGGTGATCCGGGCGCGGGCGGGATTGGTGCGGGCACGAACGGCGCTGGTGAACACGGCTCGCGGACTGGCCAAGAGCTACGGAGAACGGCTGCGCGGGTGCAACGTGCGGAATATGTTCGTAAAGATGCACACTCCTGCGGTTACAAGGTTTTGTGGAGCTTCTATGTGGGAGTTTCACGGGTGGCGAAATTAGACTTTGAGTTCTCCCGTTTCTCGGGCCATTCAGTCTATTCTTGGCGCGTGTTCAGCCTGTCGAGTGCGCTCTTCAATTCTTCAAGCTTCTGGCCGGCCTCGCCGAGCTTGCCTTCCGCCGTCAAGCGCTGGTAGTCGGCAAGGTCTTTGGCGGCTTGCGCTATGAGCGCGTCACGATCCGCTGCGGGCGGGGGCGACGTGGCCGATGAAGTTGCGCTTCGCGTCGGCTCCGGGGGGACAGCCGCGGCGCTCGTTGACGGGGCAGTCAGCGACGAGACCGCTCCGCCAAACAGCGACGCCATCGCCGACTCAAACGTTGGTCCGTACGCCAGCTTGTCTTGCAAAGCGAGCACGACCAGGCGCAACTCCGGCATCGGGCTTCGCTCGGCCTGCAGGTAAATGGGTTCCGCATACAACAGTGCTTTTCCTATCGGAATCACCAGCAGCGCCCCGCGCCGCACGTGCGAGCCTTGCTGGTTCCACAGCGTCAGTTGTCCGGAAAGCTGTGCATTTTGATCGATTCGCGCCTCGATTTGCAGCGGTCCGTCGACCAGCTTCGTTTTAGGAAAGTTGTAGACCACCGACGTCCCGTACTTCGCGCCGTCGCTGCGCCCGGCAATCCAGCCAATCAGATTGTTCCGGTTCGCCGGCGTGAAGGGCAAGATTTCCACGAACTCCTCGCCGGTTTCGCCCGGCAGTTTCATCAGCACAAAGTTCGGCTGCATCGCCTGAGTCGTTTGCTGACCTCCATCGCCCATCCCAACTTCGGTGGCGACCGTCCACAGATCCTCACGGTTGTAGAACGCTTCCGGATCCGTCATGTGATACAGGCCGTACACTTCCGCCTGCAGTTTCAGCAACAACTCGGGGTAGCGCACGTGCTTGCGCAGCCCCGACGGCATTAGGGCCGCATCCTTGAACAGACTCGGAAAGATGCGGCGGTAGGCCGCGATGATCGGGTCATCTGTATCAAAGACGTAAAACGTGGTTGTGCCATCGTATGCGTCGATGACCACCTTGACGCTGTTCCGCATGTAGTTGATGAGGTCGTTGCCCAGACGGTAATGAGTCGAGTAGGGATAGCTGTCTGAAACCGTGAACGCATCCATGATCCACGACAGCCGGCCGTCATCGCCGAGCACGATATACGCATCCGGATCGTAGGTGAGGAACGGAGCCAACGCCGACACGCGATCGCGTATGTTGCGCCGCATCAGCAGCCGGCTATCTATGTTCACGTCATCACTGAAGGGTAGCTTCGCAAGGTCGCTTTGGTCGAGCGCGATGATCATGCGGCGCAGAAAACCGCCGAGAAGGATGCCGCCGCTGCCTTCATAAGAGGTTAAGTTGTTGCTCTGGCCTTGCGGGTAGTTGAATTCCTTTTGCCTCGTCTTTACGTAGACATCGGTATTGGTCATCTCGCCGAAGTAGATCTCTGGGCGGGTCACGGTGAGACTACGAACCGTGCTCTGGACCGGCATGTTATTCAAAATCAGGGTGGGCAGCCCTTCTGGCGTGAACCCATTGACCGGGTTCATCGTGATGCCGTAGCCGTGAGTGTAGATCAGCTTCTCGTTAATCCAGTTGCGGCTGCTCTCGGGCAGCTTATCGACGCTCAGTTCGCGCGTGGCGAGCATTACCTCGCGAGTCGTACCGTTGATCTCATAACGATCAATGTCGATGTCGGGGAAGTCGTAGTAGGTGCGGATCTCCTGAATCTGACGCAGTGTGTCCTGAAGTGCATGCCAATCCCACAGTCGGATGTTTTGCAGGGTAGGCTGGTTGCTCGCCGGGTCGGCCGCCTCGATGGTCGTCTCCGCGGGAAACTCGCGCTGCGTGACCTGGCCCAATCCATAAGCCTGCCGGGTCAAGGCGGTGTTGAAGACGATGTAAGGCTTCTCGCGGACCAATTCGTTTGGTTTGACGATGAAGTTGCCAACGTACCATGCGATCCCTTGAACGGCGATATAACAGACCGCGGCTGGAAGAATCGCTGCCAACAACCACCGTCCGCGTGGCACCCGCGCGGCGTTGACGGACGCGATCACTGCGCCCAAAACGAGCGCCGCGCAGACGACGAGCATCCCGGTCAGTGTGATGTGCGCGTCCGTGTAGGTCACACCTCCGAAGATCGTATGATCCTCGAGCAATCGCTCGAACCGGCCGATATACACACGCATCGCCAGGATCAGCAACAGAAGCGCAAGCGTGATGGAGAACCCGCGCCAAGGTAACGCGACGTAGCGGCTCAGACGCCCGGCGAGCACACGGGTTCCGCCCGTGATGAGGATGAAGAAAACGGCGAGTGCACAGGTAATCACGGCTAGCGTCAACAGCCAGCCGGCGATGAGCTGCCACGCGGGCAGGGCGAACAGAAAAAAGTTCAGTGGCTTGCCAAAAATCGGATCCAGGACGCCACTAGTGCGGGGGGCGTACCAAAACAGCGCAAGCGCCGGCCACTCTCCCATCATGGCGGCGCCAGTCGCAGCGGCAATTGCGAGCGAAATGCCGAGCGCGATGAGGCGGAGAACAGGCTCAACCGGCAGCTTCAACGGCTGTCCGCCGATGAGAATCGTGTGGCCACTCGGTAAATCGGGGAGATGGGCCCGCTTAAGAGCCAGGAACGATCCGAACAGGATGAGAAACGTGGCTGCTGTAAAAGCCGCGAAGATTCCCCACTGAAGGCTCAGTGTTTTCCAGAACACGCCTCCGTAGCCGAGCGACCCGAACCAGAGCGCGTCCACGCAATACGACAACGCGGTCCGGCCGCCGAAGACGATGCCGGCAAGGACGGCGAGAATGAGGAGGAAACGACGGCGACGGCGAGGCCGCGCCTGATGCGGCGGCGGCCAGTCAATGGACTCGGGCATTGCACCACTCCGGTTTCATCAACTTCAAATAGTCATCCGCATGATACTCCCTCCGCTTCCGCAGGATGCCTCAAGGCTCGCCCCTCACCACATCGCTGCACGGCGAAAGCATGGTCGTGGTTAGATGGTCTTTACGCGTAGGAGGGACTCCTTCGCAGCCGATGAGCGGCGATTCTCGCGATTGCCTCGATCACCGGCCTACCCGAAAACTATCGAACTTCAGCCCCAAAATCGAAGCTCCGGACGACCGTGTCACATCGTCCCAGGCGTGTTCACGCCCGTGCTAGCGAAACACTCGAAGTCGTTCTCTCCGATCGACTGCACCTCGGTCGGCGTCGACCGGATGCAGCGGGATTTCGAGCCAATGGAAAGCCTGAAGGCATGGCAGAAAGCCCATTGGGGGACGTGATTGCCAAGGTGGTCATCCAGAAGACATTTATCGAGGGTAGACTTGGAGCTCCCAAATACCTGGTTTGCGGGCCGTCTCTTCCGATCCGATCTTTCTACCGGTTCGTGCAGCCTTCGAGATCGCGACAGTAAAAACCGGGCAGTGTTTTAGCCTCATCATGTCTCATGTATGCGAGTCAGGTCCGATTGCTTGTCCTGTGATCACATCGAGGGGCGCTGTTCTCCCGTGATGGCGGAGAAGATGTCATACACATAGTCGTGGGCGGCCAAGGCGGTCTGAGTCAGGGTGCCGGCCGCAACCCGCTTGACGATTTCTTCGCGAGAGAGATCGAAAATCGCTTCCAGAGCCTGCGCGCGCTCCCGTTCGTTCGCCTGCCCCACGACGAACAGTACGCGGGCGCTGTGCTGGATGTAGCGGGGCGAAAGCAGTTGTCGCTTCAAGAGCTCCATGATGATGGGAGCTTTGGCGCGGTCAAAGCGGCCTGGATCGCCGCGGCGGTCCAGTTCGGCGAAGAACTCCGCGGTCCATTCGTTGTGGTAGTCCCAGACCTTCTCGAACAGTTCCTTGGTGAAGCGGGTCCCGGCCTTGACCTCAGAGGAGCTCGCCGCCAACTCCACCCCATCCTCAGTGAGCGCCGGCCGCTGCAAGTGGCCGTCTTTGGTGATGGCGGCTTGGTGTTGGACAAGGGTCCACAGCCACGACACGTCGATCCGGTAGGTGGCGAGGTCATTCATGAACCGCAGCTTAAGTTCGTAGTCGTCGATCGCTGCCGCGAAGTTACCGTTGAGGATCTGGAAACCGTAGTTCGCTGCCATGTAGAACGCGTGCTGGATGTGTTCAATGGTGATTTCACCCTTCGGGACGCCGTAGATAGAGTCCCAAAGTTCGTGGGTGAAGAGTTTCTCCGGCGAGTCCAACATGTTCTTGGTGATGACCGAAGGCGTGATCTTGCCTTGCGGGTTCAATAAGCCACGGGATTGCAGCAATAGCCGCTCCGCGTCGATGAGACCACTGGCGACCGTCGGTACCGGTTGGCCTTTTACGTCCGCCGTCTCTCGTGGCGCATCGAGGATTGTCTGGAGCCGCGTCACAGGAGCTCGTAAGGGTTCATTGCCCGCAGCGACGTAGGCCGTTTCCGGGCTGGCGACCCAGCTTTGCCGGTACGCATCATAGAGTCGTCCCTTCACTCGCTTTGCTAGGATGTCTTCCAGGGTAGGCTGTTGACCCGCAGGCAGTAGCTCTCCGGGCACAAACATGAGACCCAGCAGGCGCTCGCGCAGCTTGTCGATGACGATCGCACGCAGAGCCAGTGGATTATATTTCGAGCGGCCATAGGGGTCGCCCGCTTGATAGATCATTACCGCCGCCATCCCGCCAATGGGGGCCCCCTGGCTAAGTTCGCCATTCTTCATGCCGGCCATGAGCATCATCAGCGCGTTGTAGCGCTGATAGGCAATCATGTTCGGGGAGGCCATGCCAATCGACTGCGGGTCGGGAAAGACGCCCTGCGGCTCGTCCTTCCAGATCTCGATGAGGCTGCCCAGGTAGTCCCAGCGGCCGACGTTGGTCCCAAGGAGCCGACGCCGCAAGACCCAGGCGATGGCGGGCAAGAACCGGCCTGCGTTTCCCTCCTCGTAGAGCATCTTGATCTTGATGGTGCCAAGCTGGACGCCAATCATGCCCTCCAGCCGCGCCAGAAGCTTTTCCACAACGAGGGCTTCCTGAGGAGTCTGAAGCTTCGGGATGTAGTAATAGACGCCGGTGCCGGCGCGTTTGAGAGACTCATAGTTGTTCAGCGTCCACAGGACGGTGATAGGGATAAGGGCTGGCACGGGTTGGCCCTCGACCTTGATGTGGTCGTAGCGAACGTGGGGGCCGGGAGGCCGGCCAAACCGGGTCGGCCACTGCGCCGAGGAGGTGTTGATCTTGTACGCGCGCTTTTTGCCTTTCTTCACCACCTCATAGGGGCGGCCGTCCCAGCGGCCTTCGAAAATCTCTTTGGCGTTCTGCATGGCCGCAAACACTCCCACGGGCTGACTGGTGGGCGTTCCGTCGGGCTGGAAGTGGGGCGGCGAGGCGTCTTCAAAGTCCGGCATATTCATGGGCGCCGCGCTATTCAACGCGTTGAAGGCCATATCCAGCGGATGCCACGGCCCGGTGAGTTCCAAGCCGGGATTGGTCAATGGATGTGCGTCCCGCGGGATGGGCGCCTCATCGTTGAGGCGCCAGCGCCACTCGCTCTCTCGACCGAGGAAATTATCAATTTGGCCTTGGACGATGTGGCGAAATGTCCAAAACTTCCCGCTCACAGGATCCTCAAACTTGTCGTCCCACTTTGGCCAGGCATACTTCTCGCCAACCGGTGCGGGGGATTGCAGCAGCGCCCGGCGTGCGGTCAGGGCGGCACCGATATAAGGACGCAACTCCTGCGTGAGCGTGGCAATCGTCTGTTCGACGTTGACATCTCGGCCGTTCACCTTCTTGGTCCCGAAGATGTCTGGGAAATTCTGAAGAATGTCTTCCCGGATCACGGCCTTCATGGCCTTGGCCCTCCTTGGCTATTTGCTGCGGCGGTTGCCACAAGAAATTCAGCGCTCCAGTAGAGACTGTGCCGGCAAGCCTCGAATGGATGCATCTACCAGTTCTACCATGTGAATCACCTGTAGTCCGCTGCCGCTGGCCTTGAGCCCGCTGCGTAACTGAAGCAAGCAGCCGGGATTCCCCGAAACGACAATGTCGGGATTCGTCGCCAGCACGTTCCGAACCTTGCGTTCTCCCAGTTCCTTGGCGGGACCGGGGCGCACCAGATTGTAGATTCCAGCCGAACCACAACATAGCGCCGCTTCGGCAGGTTCCAAAATTTGCAGTCCGGGAATCTTGCCCAGCACAGTACGCGGCTGGGTTCGCACGGCCTGCGCATGTTGCAAGTGACACGAGTCGTGGTAGGCGACCTTGAGGGGAATGGGATGGCGGGCCGCTCGCGGCTCCAGTTTCGCCAGAACTTCAGAGATGTCGCGGCACTTGGCGGAGAATGCCTTGGCACGGTCGGCGTACCGTGTATCCTCGCGCAATAGGTAGCCGTAATCTTTCATGTTGGATCCGCAGCCGGCGGCGTTGATCACCACTTCATCCACCTGCGCCCGTTCGAAGGTGTCGATGGTGCGCCGCGCGTAATCGAGGGCTTGCTTCTCTTCACCCGCATGGATCATGAGAGCGCCGCAGCAACATTGGTCCCTGGGAATGACCACCTCGCAGCCTTCCGCGGCCAGTACCCGGGCCGTGGCGGCATTCACTTCGGGGAAGAAGACGCTCTGCACGCATCCCAGCAGCAGCCCCACGCGCAAGCGCCGTTCGCCCTGCGCCTCGACGCGTTCCGGAAGAACGCCGCCGCTCGTATTCTTCGAGTGCGATGGCATCAGGTTTTCCATTGCACTCAGGCTTGCGGGAAACAATTTGAGCAGTCCGCTTCTCCGCACCAGCGACTGCAATCCCGAACGCTGATACATTCGCATGGGCCCCAGCAGCCAACGCAGACGTTCCGGCCGCGGGAAAAGCTCAAACATCATTCTGCGCAGGATCCGGTCGGGCATCGGGCGGGGATAATTGCGCTCGATCTGGGCGCGGGTGGCTTCGATTAGTTTGTCGTACTGCACTCCCGAGGGACACGCCGTCAGGCAGGCCATGCAGCCGAGACAGTTGTCCATGTGGTTGACGAACGTCGGATCGAGCTGGACCTGCCCGTTTTCGTTCCGGCCGAGTTTCATCAGGTAGATGCGGCCGCGCGGCGAGTCCATCTCCTCGCCCCAAAGGGCGTAGGTCGGACAAGTGGTCAAGCAAAAGCCGCAGTGCACGCACTTGTCGATCAGGTCGGCGGAAGGAGGATGGTGCGGATCGAACGCTCCGCGGCCAGACTCGGGATTCGGGATCGCGGGCTCGGCCATCAGATCCCCCCTATAAACCGGCCGGGGTTCAACACTCCCGCAGGGTCGAATTGTGCTTTGACACATTTCATCACTGGCAGGGCATCGCCGGAGCTGCCCCATACGTCGAGCTTCGATTTCACGTCCGAAGGACAGCGCAGGACGACGAGCGAGCCGCCACGGGCTTCCAGTCCTTGCCGTAGTTCCGCGATCGCGCTCGCAAAAACATCGGGAGCGGCTCCATCTCCCTCCAAGCGAAGGAATCCCACTCCCACCGCTTGTGCCACAAGCTGCCAGCGCAAATGCGTTTTCCCGGCCACTTCCCTCACCTTGTCGAAGAAGGCTCCCATACTCGCAGGCAGCAAGGTGAACTTGCCGACGACGGAAGGTTCGGCGCCGCTCCACAGCGCTGCGGGCGCATTCCAAACATTTGTCTGGGTTCCGGTCTGACGACTGCCGGCGGCGAGCCGTACTGCCTGATCGACTTGCGCGTCGCAGCCGGCGGCGGTTCCCTCAAAACGAAGATCGATCTCGGGTAACGAGCCACCCGCGGCACGAACTTGCACGCCGGTGGGAACCAGTCGGGAATCCAAAATTGCGAGAACGAGCGCATTCATGCCTGCGTGATCCGGGGCGGAGAAACTCAGGCTTCGGCTTTCACGCGGGACGGGGTGCAGGCGGAAAATCGCTTGGGTGACGATTCCCAGGGTGCCTAACGATCCCGTCGCCAGCTTGGGCAAGTCATAGCCGGCGACGTTCTTCACCACCTTGCCGCCGCTCTTGGCGAGCGTGCCATCCGCCAAAACCAAGGTGATTCCGATGATCAAGTCGCGCAATGAGCCAAAACGGATCCGAAGAGGGCCGCTGTCATTCGTGGCCAGAATCCCTCCTATGGTTGCTTTCTCTGGCCATGGCGGATCGAGCGCCAGTCGCTGGCCGTGCTCCGCCAGAGTCTGCTGCAATTGTTGCAGCGTGCAACCGGCTTCGACGGTGGCCGTCATGTCGCCCCAGGCATGTTCCACGATACGGTTCAGCCGCCGCGTGGAAATAATCAGATCGCCGCCACGGGGAGGATTGCCCCAGTCCATCTTGGTCGCGCCGCCGCGCGGGATGACCTGCAAACCCGCGCTGCTTGCGGTCTTCAGCACGCGCGCGATTTCATCCGGGCCGCCGGGTTCGATCACCATCTGCGGCTGCACCCCATCGACGGCGTCCTCCGGGGTGGCAGCACGCATGTGCTCGACGCCGCTGATGGCACGCAGGTCGCTCCACGCGGCCTCACTGCCGGCCACCGAAGCTCCCGAGGATGAGCGGGTTTCCATAACCTAGAAGAACTGCGCTACTCCTGCGATCTCCAGCGGATGCGGTTGGTACGGTCCCGCCCTTTCGGCGCACAGGGGCGTGCGAGGAAACACCTTGCCGGGATTCGAAAGGTGTTGCGGATCGAACGCGCAGCGCACCAGTTGCATGGTCTCCAAATCGGGTTCGGAGAACATTTCCGACATCATCATCTTCTTCTCCTCGCCCACGCCGTGTTCTCCGGTGATGGAGCCGCCGCATTGCACGCAGAGCCGCAGGATATTTACAGAGAGTTCGTACGCGCGTTCCTCCTGGCCTGCGATGCGGACGTCGTACAACACCAGGGGATGCAGATTGCCGTCGCCGGCGTGGAAGACGTTGGCCACTCGCAGGCCCGCGGCGGCGCCCATCCTTTCAATTTCGCTAAGCACTTTGGGAAGGGCAGTACGTGGGATGACGCCATCCTGCACGAGGTAGTTCGGAGAGATGCGTCCCATGGCGGCGAAAGCGGCCTTTCGGCCCTTCCAAACAATCGCACGCTCCGCTTCCGACTGGGCGACGCGAATCTCCCAGGCGCCGCATTGCTTGCATATCTCGTCCACCTGATCCATCAAGTGTTCGACTTCGGCGGCCGGGCCGTCGAGTTCCACCAGGAGCAATCCGCCGCAATCCGGATATCCCGCGTGCACCGAGGCCTCAGCCGCCTGGATCGCGAGATTGTCCATCATCTCGATGGCGGCGGGCAGCATGCCCGCCGCAATGATCCCGCTCACCGCGGCCCCCGCTTCGTTGGTGGAATTAAAGGCGGCCAGCAGCGTCTGGATCACTTCGGGCTTCTTCACGATGCGCAGCACGACTTTGGTCGCGATGCCCAGCGTGCCTTCCGATCCGACAAAAACTCCGGGCAGATCGTATCCCGGACGGTCGACGGCACGGCTTCCAAGATGTACGAGCGATCCGTCGGGGAGTACCACCTCGAGGGCCAGCACGTGAGTGGTGGTGAATCCGTATTTCAAACAGTGCGCGCCGCCCGAGTTCTCCGCCACGTTGCCGCCGATGCTGCACACCGATTGGGAGGACGGATCGGGAGCGTAGAAGAACCCGTGAGGGGCAACCCGCTGCGTGACGTCCCCGTTAATCACGCCGGGCTCGACCACGACGCGCGCATTCGGGATATCAACTTCCAGGATGCGGTTCATGCGCGCCAGACTGATGACAATGCCGCCTTCGATCGGCAGTGCGCCACCGCTCAATCCCGTGCCCGCACCCCGGGCCACAAAAGGGATCTTTTCGCGACTACAGATGCGCAGGATGGCCTGTACTTCCGCGGTGGACTTGGGCAGCAGAACCGCTAGAGGCATGATGCGAAGATTGGTCAGCCCGTCGCATTCATACGTGTGCAGGTCGCTAGGTTCGGTAATCAGACCGCGGCCAACCACAGCGCGGAACTGATCGAGGATACGCGCTTCCATGGGGTCCTCTCCCGGGAGCTGCCGGCCTGGTCGCCACGCCCAAGCCACAGCGGGCCGGCTGGAATGTTACACCAAAAGGCAGGCTGCCGCGAAGGCTAGTTGGGGGCCTCTCGGTCTAAGGATGCCCTTCGGGAGGATGTAGACTCCCGTTTTTTCCAGACAAAAAAATTTGCAGCCAAGCGAATCGGGTGTACAATGCTTCCTCTTTTCAGGATAGCAAAGAAATTCTGACGTACTCACGCGGGAGGAACGGTGTTCAACCAAATCTTGGAGCCACTCGGAAGCCTGGGTATTACGGTCCTGGTTTCCTTGATCCCTTTAGCCTTCTTGCTGTTCTTGCTGGCCGGGATTCGCATGACGGCCTGGCTGGCCTGTTTGCTTGCCGGCATGCTCACGGTCCCACTCGGCATTTACGTCTGGCACGCGCCCGCGGGCCAGACTCTGCGGGCCTATCTCTACGGCAGTCTGCAGGGAGCCTGGGTCATCGACTGGATCACGTTCTGGGGCCTGATCATATTTAACACGCTAGTCATCACTGGGGATTTCGAAAAATTTCGAAAATGGATGGTGCACCACGCGACCGCAGACGTGCGCATCCAGACCATCATGCTGGCGTGGGCGTTCGGCGCGCTGCTGGAAGGGTTGGTCGGCTTCGGTTATCCCTGGGCGGTTGTGGCGCCCATCCTGATCGGGTTGGGGATCGCCGACCTTGATGCTATTCGTCTGGCCGCACTGGCCAATAACGCCCCGGTTTCCTATGGCGCGCTGGGCTCGCCGATTCTTGCTCTGGCGCTGGTGACCGGCCTTCCCTTGCTCACACTTTCGGGTTCGGTCGGCAACATCGTCGCCGTGCTCGCGCTCTTCCCCACCTGGGTGCTGCTCTACCTGGTAAGTGGGTGGACGGGGATGATCGAAGCTTGGCCGCTGGCGGTTGTGGGCTCGCTTGCCTACGTTGCCGGACAATGGCCAATTGCCCACTATTGGGGACCTTACCTGCCGGACATCGCTGGCGCACTGGTCTCGTTCTGGGCGCTCTACATCCTCGTCAAGGTGTGGAAGCCGAAAACGATTCGCGGCTATGGCGGCGAGCCCATTAAGGCGGCAGTTGCTGACAGCCCGACCCCCACGATGGAAATCAGCGTGTTCCACGCGTGGCTGCCCTACCTCATTCTGCTCATCGTGGTCGGCATCTGGACGGGCCCGTGGTTGCCGAAGTATTTCCATGTGAACCCGCCCGGCTACACCGTGGCCAAATTCACTGTCGGCGCCATCTCCTCGGTCACTCATAAGGCGGCTCTTTCCGCCTTCGTCTTCAACCCGTTCAGCGGTGGCACATCCATCCTCGCGTCTTGGTTGGCGATTCTGATTTTCTTGCGGCCAAGCGGCTCGCAGATCAAGCAGGTCTTTACCAAGACTTTCCACCAGATGTGGGGCGCCTTGCTGGTCGGATTCCTTATTTTCGGCTTGGCCTATACCTTCGTGTTCACCGGGATGGCCAACTCGCTGGCGTTCGGGCTGTCGAAGATCGGCCCGGCATTTATCGTACTCGCCCCGATTCTGGGGTGGATCGGCGTAGCGCTCTCCGGCAGTAATACATCGACCAACGCGATGTTCGGGCCAGTGCAGGTGGCCGCGGGTAAACTGCTCAACTTCCCAGTACTGCTGCTGCCCTCCCTGGGCTCGGTCGGCGCTGAGGTGGGCAAACCGGTGGCGCCACAGACGGCAAGCGTAGGCGTCTCGACCACCAAGTTCGTGCGCAGCGAAGGTGCTGTGATCCGGCACAACATGGGTTGGACGTTAGTGATCCTGGCCTACCTGATCCTGGTCGGCTTGCTCTTCTACTATGTCTTCCCGGGCGTGATGCAGTACTAGGAATGCAGGCCTAATCCCGGACGACCGCCGTCCTTACGCCGCTCGCCGGACGGCGATGGCGAGGACTCGATGTCCAAAACAGGTCTCTTCATACCATGCTACGTCGATCAGTTGTACCCGCAAGTCGGGCTTGCGACGTTGCGAGTGCTGCGACGGCTCGGCGTCGATGTCGACTTTCCCGAGGAGCAGACCTGCTGCGGCCAGCCCATGGCTAACTCGGGTTGTGCGGAGTACACGCGGCCGCTGGCCGAGAGATTTCTCAAAATCTTCGGCAAATATGACCATGTGGTCGCGCCCTCGGGAAGCTGTGTATCGATGGTGCGCAACCACTACGCGCCGCGGAGAACGGCGCCGTGTGGGTGCCCGGAAGCACCCTCGGTCCGCATCGGGCGATCTTCGTGGTTACCCAGCACCTCGTGCTGGTCGTGTCGGCCCGGCCAGATTGTTCATAACATGCAGCAGGCGTACGATCGCATCCGTCTCCTATGATGAGATTTCCATCTGATACGAGTGCCAAGATCTCCGGGCGAGGTAGTTCAACTGCAGCAGAGTCCAGATCGACGGCGTCTCCTGTCCTCACGATTCTGGTGCAATGGCTTAGATCCCTCAGGGAGAATTTGCTAGGAGCACTGGCTCTGATTGCGTATTCGCGCTTCGGCATGAACGCACTCCGCTTTGGGCCTACGCCTGACGGATCAACGCTGCTCGGTTACAATCTACACGCGGGGCATGGACGGATGCTCCGGATCGTAGGGCTTGCGTCAGGACTCGTCGGGATGTACGCGCGGAAAACGATCTTGATGACTTCCAGCCTGATCTCGATAAGCTGGACGAGCGTGCGGATTATGTCTCTACGGCGATGCCAGTCAGCGTTGGCCAGATGCAGCCCGACTGCTGTCGCGAGTTCACGAAGACTTTTCGCCGCAAGTCGCAGGTGTTCCAATTGATCGACGCCCCTTGCGCCATTTCAATCCGCAGCAGGACGAGTTCCAACTCCGAACCGTGTAGAGCCTGTAGAGCGCGTTTACATCGGATGCCCCTTGACCCGCCCTCTTCCTGAAATCGAATTTTGCTTTTCCTATAGATCGAGCGCAATTGCCACGCCATAAGGTGGCAGTTCGACCGAGTCTGCCCGCTTGCCGTCAAGCAAGAGTTTCATGGAGCGAGTTAAAGCTACGTGCCGGTTCTCTTGCGTGAAGTTGATGAGGATGAATATCTGTTTCCCTGGGCCTACGCGACGGCTGACTTCCACGCCCTCGGGCACTGGGCCGAACACAGGCATAACTCCAGATTCTTGCGCCATCCATTTTGCGGCAGCCGCCATCAGGTTGTCGTCCAGCACGGCGCCGATATAGGTGATCCGGCCCTTGCCGTAGGCGCGAGTGATAACGGCCGGTTGTTCGTCGAGCCATCCGTTGCTCTTGCCATACTTCAGAAGAACTTCGCCGCCGGGAGCCCGACTCTTTAGTTGCTCAGCCCAGATGCTGGCTTGCCCAGTACCCCACGGGCCCGAGACCGGGACGTCTTTCTCCAGAGCGTAGTACTGCTCGACGCGCGCGCCCAGGGGGTCGACGAGGAATCCCGGCTGACGCTGCGGCAAGAGCGCGTTGAACTCATCCTTCATGCCCGATCTCGGACCTAGAACAAGATGTCCGCCGTTACGGACATACTCCACCAGATGGTTGGCCAGATCCTTAGGAAGGACGTTGAGATTTGGGGCAACAACCAGCTTGTAGGCATTCAGCGGAGCGTACGCGCTCACGACATCCACCGACTGCGAAAGTTGACGGAGCGCCCGGTAGTAACTCTTCAGCAGCTTGATGTCGTCATACTTCTCGGTGTGTTTCTGAAACTGGATGGCCCAGTGGCTGTCGTAGGAGTAGAGCAACGCCATCTGGGACACGGGCTGGGTGTCGCGGAAAGCGGCTTCGACCTTGGCGAACTCCCGCGCGGTTTTGCTTGCCTCTTCGTAGAAGGGAACGGGAGTGCCGTCGGGGCCGACGAGGACGCCGTGAATTTCTTCCTGTCCGTTGAGCGCGCTGCGCCACTGCCAGTAGTTGACATCGTCGGCGCCGTGGCCGATCGCCTGCCACGCCATGGCGCGCGCCTCGCCGCGATTCAGAAAATTGTTGAGCGGGGACCAATTCACCGCGCCGGGTTGCGTCTCCATCACCCAGAAATTCTGGCGCTTGAAGCCGCGGGTCAGGTCATGGGCAAGGCCGTTGTATGCCGGGTCAACGTGGCCGGTGCCAACATAGTCGTCCCAGGATGCGAAGGTGAGCGACTCAGTGATCGGGTAGTGATCGAATCCGTCGAAGAAGCCCATAAGGTTGCCGGTGATGAACTGGCGCGGTTCGGCGTGTTTGCGGATGGCATCAATCTGATTCTGCTGGTAGGAAGTCCAGGTATAGGTGACGAAGCGTTTCCAATCGAGCATGAGCCCGGGATTGTGTTCGCCGATTGGGATCGGGATTTCTCCCCAGTTGTCGTAGGTCTGGCTCCAATAGGAGGTCGCCCAGCGCGTGTTCAGGTTGTCGAGCGTCTCATATTTTGCTTTCAGCCAATCCTGAAATTGCTGGCGCGTCCTTTCGTCGTAGGACATCAGGGCGTAGCCGTACTCGTTGTCGATCTGCCAGCCAACCACGTTGGGATTGTGGCCGAAGCGGATCGCCATTTGCTCGGCAGCGCGGCGGCAGAATTCGCGATAGCGCGGGGAAGTGGAGGACGCCTGCGCGCGGTTGCCATGGGTTACGCGTTGACCATCTGGCTCTATCCGCAGAGTTTCGGGATATTTTTGTGTGAGCCAGGCGGGCGGAGTCGCGGTGGGCGTGCCGAGAACGGAGACGATGTGATGTTTGGCCGCGAGGTCGATGGCGCGTTCCAGCCAGTCGAAATCGTAACGGCCCTCGGAGGGTTCCATCCGACTCCAGGCAAATTCCGCGATCCGCACCACCTTCAGATTCGCGGCTTCCATCAGTCGCAGATCCTCTTCCCAGCGCGACTCCGGCCACTGCTCGGGATACCACGCCACGCCCATCAAGATTGCGTTCTGTCCTGGGATTTGCGTGGGAAGGGGCTTGTTCTGGGGAGACGCGGGAGTTTCAGCGGGAGCCGCAGTGAAAAGAATCAGCAAGAAAGACAAAACAGCGCGCAAGAAAGATGTTGACGGCACGGACGCCTCCTGAGCTCGTTTGAACTGGGAAATCGGGGTATATGCGCTTTCCAGAATACCGCACCTTATCGGGCGTGCCGATGGCGCGATGTTTGTTCCGGTCACGTTTGGCCTGCGTACCGCGAGTTCTACTCGGCATCAACATCTCAGCGAGGGCTGGCAGTTCGGCGGGCTGCTGAAGAGCCACTTCATCATCAACGTACCTGCGCAAATGCGTTCGGAAAATGAGTCGTGGTACCGGGGCACTGCCGATGCGATTTATCAAAATATTAATCTGATCGAGCAGTCCGATCCACACCTCGTGGCGATTTTTGGGGCGGACCATATTTACCGCATGAATGTGGCCGGCATGATTGATTTTCACCCTGGGTGTGGCTTAATTGTCGACATTGACGGAGGAAGCCATACGCGCGTCCACCGCTATTGCGGCTTGTCCCAACCTCGCACACGCGGCCACCATCGATCCACGTTCCGGCAATACTCTTCGTAGTCTGCCCTGAATTTCCCGCGCAGAGTTGGCTCTTCATAGAAGACGACGAACAGGTGTATGCCCAAGGCAACCGCCGCCACCACGGCAATCAATGCTGGATTGGCATGTCCAAACACGACCCAGAGCCCAATCCAACCCGCGGCGAAGCCCAGGTACATGGGGTTGCGGACGTGGCGATAGAAGCCCACCGCCACCAATCGCTGCGGCGGAGCAATCGGGGCCGGTGTACCGTGTCCCGTCCACCCGAAGTCCCAAACGCAGCGCAGGGCAACAGCGAATCCCAGCACCGACGGAACCGCTGCTAGCCATCGCCAATTTGCTGCCCCCGCCGCTGCCACCCGGAACCCGAGCCACTGCGGGAGCAGCCAGAACCACAGGCTAAAGAACGCCGCGCCCACCATGAGCGACGCCAACGCTGATGGCCATCGATCCCCGTGCGCGACCGGAACGCTCCCAATCTGTCCATTCGTCATAAGCTCTCCTTATTCGTCCGCTACTTCGCTACTCGGCTATTCCTGCGACTCGATTGAAGAACCCGATCAGGTATTTCCAGACCAGGTAGTAGATGATCAGCACCGCCGGAAACACAAGGGCCACGTGTACGTAGTGCACCTGCACCACATCGAAATAGCTGAACCCGTAGCCCGTCGTCTTCAGGAAACCCAGGCCACGCCCGAGGAAGAATCCCACCGGCCCGAGGATGAAAGGAAGGATCGCGCCGTGAATCCCTAGCGGCAAGCGCGACCGCGAAGCCAGATGCACCACGTTCCACACCCCAAACAGGTTGGGGACGATCGCCATGGGGAAAATGATGACCCGCTCCACGGGGATGGGAACGTTGTAGACAAATCGCGCGATGCTGAACAGGGTCAGGGCAACCAGCAAGAGCGGCGTTGGCACGGCGATTCCCGCCATGTAAGCGCGCAAGTACGGATGATTGTTCATGAAGCCTCCTTCTACAGGTGGTATGCGAACACCAGGATCAGTTGCGGGAAGAACAGAAACACGCTAGCGCTCAGGCCAATCAGCGCCCAGTCGTACCAAGGCACGCGGGCAGGGTGAGCGTCGAGTTTACGCAACACCGTTGGCCAGAGATCCCGGCGGAGTTCCGTGTTCACCGGAGGGAACGATTGCTTCAGAGCTTGGCGAATCTGGTGGTCGTCGTGTTCGGTCATTTCCTTATCCCCATGTCCTTTCAACTCATTTCCTTTCAAATCCCGGTCTGACTCCAAGATGGTTCAGTTGTTTGCGCAGGATGCGAACCGCCCTGAAAACACGCAGCTTCACGGCTCCGACCGATGTCCCCAAGGCGTCGGCAATTTCGTCGTAAGGCTGTTCTTCGACCAGTGCGAGCGTCGCTGCCACCTGCAGCTTTGCCGGAAAGCGGCGAAAGGCCTGCTGGATCTTCTCTCGCGTTTCCCTCTGGACGAGTTGATCGGACTGAGGAGCCCCGGCGGGTTCTGCGAGCAGACTTTGCTCCGGGCGTTTGCGCCGGAGATGGTCGAGCGCCAGGTTCGTGGCGATCCGCCGCGCCCACGCAGCGAAGTTTCCGTCCGGCCGAAACTGTTGGCGCGCCCGGTAGATCCGCCAGAGGGTCTCGACGGTCAGATCCTCTGCCGTGCCAGGGTCGCGCACGATGCGCACGATCCAGGCGTAGATATCGCCCTGGAACTGGCGGGCTAACGTCTCGAAAGCATCGATCTCGCCAAGCGCAAATCGCCGCAGCAGATCCATGGGCTTCTCTACTTTCTATTACGTGCTCGAAACGAGTGCGTTACAAGTTTTTTTGGAGTTAGCCAGAAGGAGAGGTGAGACCACGCAAAGTCAAAGCGCTACTTGGGGAGTGATCCGACATGGTGGCTGCAGGTAAAACAGGTGGGTCTTCCCTCGGAACCGGTGAGCCAGGTGTATTTCGAGGTTCGGACATTGCGTCGAGGTCGAATGAGATGCTAGGCTTGGTAGCGAACAAAAAGCGAATTCAGCCTCAGGAGTGCCGCATGCCCCCGTCCCAATCCCTCGCCCCACGATCCGCGACGACCCTCGATACCGTTCACGACATTCTTGGGACTCTGGTCGCACGCTATCGCCAGGACGAAGTGTTGACCTCGGTGCGGCAGATTCCAGCCCGAGATGCCAAGTTTCGTCCTGTGCCCGCCTGGGTGACAAGTGCCTTATGTGAGGCGTACCGGGCAAAGGGAATCCGAGAACTATACTCGCACCAAGCCGCCACGGCCGAACTGGTACACGATGGAAAAAACGTTGTCGTGGTGACGCCGACCGCATCGGGCAAGACGCTCTGCTACAACCTGCCCGTGTTGAATGCGGTGCTGGAGAACCCCGATATCCGCGCCCTTTACCTGTTTCCAACCAAAGCACTGGCCCAGGACCAACTCGCCGAATTGCATGACCTGTCGAAGCGGCTCGATGACCGCTTCGGGGTGTTCACCTACGACGGGGATACGCCGAGCGACGCGCGCAAGGCAATTCGAGAGCGCGGGCATATTGTCCTGACAAATCCAGACATGCTGCACACCGGAATCCTGCCGCACCACACCAAGTGGATGCGATTGTTTGAAAACCTGCGTTACATCGTGCTCGATGAGTTGCACACCTATCGCGGAGTCTTCGGCAGCCATCTGGCGAATGTGCTACGGCGATTGAAGCGCGTCGCGCACTTCTACGGATCGGATCCCCAGTTCATCTGTTGCTCCGCCACGATCGCGAATCCCGCCGAACTGGCCTCACAACTCATCGAAAAGGAAGTCGAGGTCGTCGAGGAGAATGGCGCACCTGCCGGGGAGAAGCTTTTCGTTTTTTTCAACCCTCCGATGGTCAACCGGAACCTCGGCATCCGGCGCAGCTATGTCAATGAAGCGACACGCGTCGCGAAAGAAGTGCTGGCGCGCAAGCTACAGACGATTGTCTTCGCGAATAGCCGATTGCATACCGAGATCCTTCTCACTTACCTGCAGCAGGCCAACCCGCCGAAGCCCGGGCAACCAGAACCGATCCGAGGCTACCGAGGAGGGTATCTGCCCGGAGAGCGGCGCGACATTGAACGTGGGCTGCGCGACGGGCGAATCCTGGGAGTCGTGGCAACGAATGCTCTCGAACTTGGGATTGATGTCGGCTCTCTCGATGCCTGCGTGATGGCAGGCTATCCGGGGTCGATTGCATCCACTTGGCAGAGAGCGGGACGCGCAGGCCGGCGGAGCGGAAGCTCCTGCGCAGTCTTCGTCGCGTCGTCGGCACCGCTCGACCAATTCATCGTGCAGCATCCGGAGTACTTTTTCGGGAGTTCACCAGAGCACGCCCACATTCAGCCGGACAACCTGGAAATTCTCGTCAACCACTTGAAGTGTGCGGCTTTTGAACTTCCACTTTTGCCGGATGAGCGATTCGGCGACGTGGATCTGACGGAGATCTGCGAACGACTCGGCGAAGCCGGATTCTTGCATAAGAGCGGCGGGAACTGGCACTGGGTGCAGGAAGCCTATCCGGCGGACACGATCAGTCTGCGATCAGTGACGTCCGATAATTTCGTGATTATTGATGCGGCCGGGGAAGGCGATGGCGAGCCGGAAGTGATCGGGGAAGTCGACTTCTCCTCCGCCCTTACCACTGTCCATCCGAAGGCGATCTACATCCACCAGGGGCAGCAGTACCACGTCGAGCGGCTGGATTTCGACAAACGCAAAGCCTATGTAAAACCGGTGAATGTGGACTACTTCACGGACGCCATCCGCTATACCCAGGTCAGAGTTCTCGAAATCGCCCAAGAGGAACGCATTCCGGGACCGGCAGCACGGGCCCATGGTGACGTGCTGGTTCGCTCGCAAGTCGTCGGTTTCAAGAAAATCAAGTTCTTCACGAACGAGAACGTCGGTTCCGGAAAGCTTGAGTTGCCCGAGAACGAGATGCACACGACAGCATTTTGGGTGACGCTCGCCCACGGTCTACTAGCAGAGCTGCCGTTTACGCTTTCCGAGCGACAGAGCGGGATCTTCGGATTGCTTTATGCCCTGGGATCTATGGCGACGCTGCTCTTGATGTGTGATCGCCGGGACCTTGGCACTGCGGTTGGCGAGCGCCCGCCGAGCGCGACTTCGGAGATTAAGTGGGAGGAGTTCGTGGCACCGCATGCCTCGGAGACTGCGGCATTCTTCGAACCCAATCTTTATTTATATGACGCCTATCCGGGCGGCATTGGATTCAGCGAGCCACTGTGTCGGATCTCGAACGTGCTGTTTGAACGCACGCATGAACTCATCGCGGCGTGTCCATGCGAGAACGGATGCCCGTCCTGTGTCGGACCCGCGGGGGACAAAAGCGAGCGCTCGAGGGAAGTAGCCTTGGGGATCCTTGAGCGACTATTAACCAAAGAGGCCCATGCCGCGGCGCATCCCGAGAGGGGAAGCGAACATGGCATCTAGTGTGAATCGCACCGCGATAGACCGCTTTGCCAGGCTGAAGGCCTTGCAGCCTCAGCCGAATTTGCGCCGATCAGAACATGAGTCGAAACCAGACGAGAATCAGGTCGAGGAGGAATCTCTCGGCCGCGAGTCGGGAACTGCCATTGGGTCCGATAGGTTGGCGCTCATTCTAGGCGCCGCAGTCAAATGGAACCGTCATGGGGAACACCTATCACTGCACTGTTGGCACGGTGGCCATGCTCCGTGCATTCCAGATGCAGCGGCACTGAGATTGCTCGCCCCTGATGCTCCTGAAGGAATTATCGATGTGCAGCAGTGGCTGTTTCTCGACACCGAGACAACCGGGCTCATGGGCGGTACTGGAACGTATCCGTTTCTGGTGGGCTTGGCGTGGTGGGAAGGGGGAGGCCTCGAAGTCGAGCAGTTGTTCATGCGTGAGTACAGCGAAGAACGCTCCGTGCTCGCGGCGCTGTCCGAGCGGTTGGCGGAACGTCCGGTGTTGGTCACATTCAATGGGAAATCGTTCGACTGGCCGCTGCTCGAAACGCGGTACCGGATGACGCGGTGTATGACCCCGCCGGCACCGCGCGCCCATCTCGACTTCTTGTATCCAGCACGAAATCTGTGGCGGCTGAGGCTTGGCTCGGTGCGATTGTCCCAACTGGAACGGCATGTGCTGGGGTGGGACCGAGGCGCAGATCTCGTGTCGGAGATGATTCCGAGCATCTATCTCAACTTTATTCGCCATGGCCATGCCGATCCGTTGGTTCCCGTTTTCCAGCATAACCAGATGGATCTACGGGGCCTCGCTGGTCTCTCGGTGCGTATTCTGGCACTTCTCGGACAGGAATCGTCCAGCCAAGATGGACTGGAACTCTATGGAGTATCACGCATGTGCGAGCGGCGCGGGGAGACCAAGCGTGCACGCAAACTGTATGAGCGATCGATTGCTGCCACGTTGCCAACCGAAACTGACCGTCGTGCCCGCACAGCACTGGCACGGTTGGCCAAGCGCGACGGGGATACGGATCTGGCACGCGAGCTCTGGGAGAGCATGCTGGGAAATTCTCGTGAGGGATACAAGGCTTATGAACAGCTTGCCATCCACTTCGAGCACAAAGTTCGACAGCCGCAACACGCACTTGGGATCGTGCGTGAAGCCCTTTCGGAACTCCATCGCGCGAACCATGCAAGCATGATCTCGACGGCTATATATCGCCGGACAAAGGCGGAGTTCGAGCACCGGTTGGCGCGTCTCGAGCGCAAGGTGGGACAGACCCAACTGGTCGCTTTCGACGCTTAACCATGGCTCCATCGTTGTTAGTTGACGGAATTGATTCAGAATCAGACTGGTGAACACCACAGAATGGATGAAGGACGCAAACGTGTGCTGGCCATTGTGGCCGGGATCCTGGTGGCGCGGCATCTTAAGACACCGGAAGACTTGGGAGACAGCCGGCCCAGCCCGCGAACCGAGTACCTGATCTAGTCAGCCGTACAGTGGGCCGATCGAATCATGAGAAGGATTGATGGCGTGTTCGGTAATTCGCCTGGGAACGGGTAGCGACGACCATGAGCCTAGAAGAGAAGCTGATTTCGGTGTGGCGGCAGGCTCTGGTCGAAGACTCGGGAACGGTCATGCTCGAAGGCGGGAGCTATCCGGTCCGGAGGACCAGCCGATCCAAGCTGCGGGAGGTCGATTTCAAGTTCGAAGGACAGAGCTTGCGAGGGCTGGAGCAGAACCCGAAAACGAAATCCCGTTGGGCGCAACTCGCCCGGGAAGGAAAGAAGGTCATGCAGTTTCTGAGTGACCGGCGATACATCGCCAACGTGGTTGACGGAAAGGTGCAGTTTTATAGACGCGGCGGTCGAGGCAAATGAACGGACCTGGCCACTAGTATTAAGGAGAGGGTGCTTTTGAGTCAGAGTGGCCCAATCGTGGTGTAAACAAATCGGTCCGACAAGGGTTAAATACAATCAAAGTAATCTCCCGAGGTTCTGTTATGAAGGGTTCCCAGGTGGACGGCTCTTTTCAAATCGGCGGGAGTGTCAACGCAGTCGCCCTGCAAAACGCGGTCCTGTGTGCTGAATGTGACGTCGTAAGTGACAGCCCGCACGACCGGTGTCTCGTGTGCGGGAGCCGCTCACTATTCAACATCGCTCGCATGTTCGGCGGGAATCTTCCCAAGAATCGCGCGGCCTTGATTCCTTCAGAAACACCAGAACGGCAGCACGAAATTGTGCTGAGGTTTCCAAATCCCCATAGGCGCCCTGTCGAGGCAACCAGCTAGTTCGTGTCGCCGAAAGATCGTGCGAAAAATCATCCATGCCGACATGGACGCCTTTTATGCTTCTGTCGAGCAGCGTGACGATCCGCAATTGCGTGGCAATCCCGTGGTTGTCGCTTGGAAGGGCAACCGCTCGGTCGTCTGCGCGGCTTCCTATGAGGCCAGGAAATTCGGGGTTCGATCAGCCATGCCGGTAGCGCACGCCGAACGGCTGTGTCCAGAAGCAATTTTCGTCGCTCCGGATTTCACGCGCTACCGGGCAGTTTCGAAAAGTGTGCAGGAGATCTTCCAGCGCCATACAGACCTGATCGAGCCACTGTCGCTTGATGAAGCCTATCTCGACGTCAGCGAGAACAAGACAGGCTTACCGACCGCGACACTTGTGGCACGCACGATCCGCGAGCAAATCCGCGAGGAATTGAACCTGACCGCCTCAGCTGGCGTGGCCCCAAACAAGTTCCTGGCGAAACTCGCCTCGGACTGGCGCAAACCTGATGGACTGTTTGTCGTTCAACCGGAGGAAGTAGATGCGTTTCTTCTGCCGTTGCCGGTCGGGCACCTGCCCGGAGTCGGGAGGGTCACAGGAGAGAAGCTGGCGAAGCTTGGAATACCGTGGCGGATTTACGAAAGCTCGACTTGCCGGTGCTTGAACAGACGTTCGGGCGGTATGGTGTGCGCCTGCACGAACTCGCCCGTGGTATTGACGACAGTGAAGTCGTCCCGGACCGGCCTACGCAATCGATATCCGCTGAGGATACTTTCGAGCTTGAAGTTCCTTTGGCCGATACTGAGCCAATGATACGGCGGCTCGCAGAAAAGGTCTGGTTGGCCTCGCGCAAAGCTGTTTCCACCGAGGGCCGACACGCCTCTCGCCTTTCCTGGAACTCCTGCGTGTGATCGAAATCACCGCGGCGCATCAACGCTTCTCTGGGATGGCCAATCCTGCCGCACTGAGGATTACCTTTACGGTCCGATCGATGCCCGCATCCGAATCGATCATCAAATGGTAACGGTGCCGGTTCGCCCGATCGCATTGGTAGTACCTGCGAATGTATGCCGTGCGGATGCGGTCGAATTCGTCGAGAGACGCTTCGCACTCAGTCTTCGTTGGATAGCGATTTCGGATCCGCTTGAGTTTCTCCTGTCTTGAGCCGTAAACGAACACGTGGAAAGCGTCCTCACGTTCTCGCAGTACGCACTGTGCTCCGCGACCCACAATCACGCAATGCCCCAATTTGGCAGCCTCACGAATTACGATTGCGCTGAGTTCGACTAGGTAGTCCGAATCGACGACTTCGGGAGCAGGACCGGACCAGGTATAAGTGTTGCCTATCCAGAACGCCTTGAGCAGTCTTGCAATAAACGAGCTTGGGTGCTCATCCATCTGTGACACTTCGGAAGGCTGCACATGAGCGCGGCGGGAAAGTTCGAGGATCAGCTCGCGATCCAGCAGCTTCCAGCCAAGGCGAGCGGCAAGCTCCTGCCCAATGGCGGCGCCCCCACTGCCATATTCCCTCGCAATCGTGATCACCCGAACTGTTTTAATGGTGATTCAAGGGAAGCCACTCAAATATGA